>JAPLQI010000016.1 GCA_026399755.1 Pseudomonadota bacterium | reverse complement strand
ATCATATTGTAATTATAAATCAGTGAGTTGCGATTGATTAAAGATGTTGCCGCATGCCTTGAATAAAGGCAAGCGGCTTAAGTTGATAGGATTGGGGTGCAACCCGCGTGTTTTTCAGCATTGCTCGCGGGTTGCACCCGCCCTACGAAAAACATGCAGCTTAAATTGCTAGGGTTGAGGTGAAATTAACGTTAAGAAAACATTGAAATATGCAATTTCAAATGCGCCTCAAATAATCACAAAATCGTAGGGCGGGTGCAACCCGCGTGTTTTTTAGCATCGCTCGCGGGTTTCACCCGCCCTACGAAAAACATGCAGCTTAAATTGCTAGGGTTGGGGTGAAATTAACGTTTAAAAAACATTGAAATATGCAATTTCAAATGCGCCTCAAATAATCACAAAATCGTAGGGCGGGTGAAACCCGCGTGTTTTTCTAAAAATTTCCGAGGCCACAATGCCCTATTACCGCCGTTCTAAAATATCTGGTGCAACATATTTCTTCACCGTTGTCACCGAACAACGGCAAAAAACATTGACTAACCCTGATATAAGAGCGGCATTACGTTTGGCAATTACTAAAACAAGAATGGCGCAGCCTTTCCAAATTGATGCTTGGGTGCTTTTGCCAGATCACCTACATTGCATTTGGACCCTACCTGAAAACGATAGCGATTTTTCTAATCGTTGGCGATTAATAAAAAGAGAAGTCAGCGTGGCCTGTGGACCCAATTATTTAAATCCTGATCTTTTAAGCTACAGGCGGGTCAACAAACAAAATTCAACCATTTGGCAGGCACGTTTTTGGGAGCACTTAATTCGAGATGAACCAGATTATGAGAATCACATGAATTATCTACATTTCAACCCTGTAAAGCATGGCTTGGTCAAAAAGATCGCAGATTGGCCTTGGTCATCGTTTCACCGATATATTAAAAATAAAACCTACCCAGCAGATTGGGGTGGAATAAGTGATAAAAATATTGTTATGCCATACGATGATTGAGCAACAACGGCGGATTTCACCCGCCCTACGAAAGCATCAAAAATAATTTCAAACCTGTATCAAATTTCCAATACACCGTAGGGCGGGTGAAACCCGCCGAGCTTTGCGATGAAACACGAAAAGCGGCGGGTTTCACCCGCCCTACGATGATTTAACGCTGGTCATGAAGAGGATTATTTAAGTTGATAGGGTTGGGGTGAAACCCGCCGAGCACAATAAAAATATTCACTATAAAACGAGGATATCGATGTCACCACATTCTAGCAATATCGCATTCAACCCCAAGCTTGAGCATATTCGTGCTTTGGCGGCGTTATTGGTTTTTTTCTTTCATGCATTTCATCATTTTCACGGTCATTGGCAATCTTTCCCCAACTGGCCCCTATTCGCCATTATCACCGAAGGCCATATGGGGGTTGGTTTATTTTTTACACTTTCTGGCTATTTATTTATGAAAATAGCCATCAGCGGAAATATTGATTATCGCCGTTTTATTTTTAACCGTTTCCTGCGTATTTTTCCATTATTCTTATTGGTTTTTTTCTTAGCTATTTCGCTTGGTCGCAATAAGTTTCAGCCTCAAGATTTACTCTACGTATTTATCAGCAATATTGGCAAGCCCGCCACTTCAGATTACTTTGTAACCGGTGCCGCGTGGACAATTTCAATTGAATTTACTTTTTATCTTATTTTCCCCTTCTTAGCACTCTTTGTTCGCCAACAGGGCCTCGCTTATATTGGCCGAATGTTACTTATTTTCTTAGTTTTAAAATTATGCGTACTCAGCATTGCCGAGCACCCTGCCCATGTATTGCAATCCACCCTAATTGGCCGGCTTGATCAGTTTTTAATTGGAATGGGTTTTGCCACATTAGCAATAGGCTCTTTTTTCAAAAAGCCCTACGCATTAATCCTGACGGCAATGGCAATTATCGCCATAAGCATATTTCGATCTAAATACGCAATGCTATTTAATAACGACAGCCGAAACATGATTATTGTGATTTGGTACACCTTAGAAGCATTATTATGGGGCGCATTTATTTATACCTATGCAAATACAAAATGGCGTTTGCCAAGCACAGTAGAAAAATCCCTGTCATTTATTGGGCAACGCTCTTATTCATTTTATTTACTACATGCAATGGTTCTTTATTTATTAAGCTATTACCTAGTTAGCGATGTTTCCTACATTATTTCGATAGCAAAAATAATGCTATCCCTCTTTTTAACTTGCGTATTAGCCGATTTAAGCTGGCGCAGTATAGAGCTTCCCTTTTTAAATTTACGCCAACATTATGTACATTAATTAATCCTCAACTCATTCACCAACAAGGAGCATTAATATGAGCGATTGGACAGCGGGCTATATAGCAGATATTGCCTACACCTACGGCTATTACACCGAGCTTAACCCGCTACGGCTAAAGTTGGCGTTTTTAAATTCGGGTTTAGCCTGCCCAGAAATGACCAATGCATGCGAATTAGGATTTGGCCAAGGCATGAGCGCCAATTTGCATGCCGCCGCCAGCGTCACGCAATGGCACGGCACCGATTTCAATCCATCGCAAGCAAGCTTTGCCCAAGAATTAGCCAGCATATCAGGTGCTGGGGCTAGATTATTTGATGAAGCCTTTGCGGATTTTGCCGCTCGCAGCGATTTACCCGAATTCGATTATATTGGCCTACATGGTATTTGGAGCTGGATATCGGATGAAAACCGTGGCGTGATTGTAGAATTTATTCGCCGCAAATTAAAAGTAGGCGGCGTTTTATATATTAGCTATAACACCCAGCCCGGCTGGGCCAGCTTTGCGCCTATACGACATTTAATGACCGAGCACGCCGAGATTATTGGCGCAGAAGGCAATGGTATTGTCAGCCGAATTAATGGCGCACTCGATTTCACCGAGAAACTACTCGCCACCCAGCCTATGTACGCACGGGCTAATCCGCAAATAGCGGATCGAATACAAAAAGTAAAAGAGCAAAATCGCCATTATTTAGCGCATGAATACTTTAATCGCGATTGGCTGCCCATGCACTTTGCCAGCATGGCCGAATGGCTAAAGCCTGCCAAGCTCAGCTTTGCCTGCTCTGCGCATTATATGGACCATATTGACGCCATTAATTTAACGAGTGAGCAGCAGCAATTTCTGGCAGAAATTCCCGATGCCATGTTCAGAGAAACCACGCGTGATTTTATGGTGAATCAGCAATTTCGCCGTGATTACTGGGTGCGTGGCCCGCGCACACTTAGCCCGCTTGCCCAAGCCGAGCAACTACGCCAACTGCGCGTACTACTGATTCAGCCCCGCAGCGATGTATCGCTCAAAGTAAACGGCAACCTTGGCGAAGCCACCTTACAAGACAACACTTACGCCCCCATTTTAGATGCCATGAGCGATCATCAAATCATTAGCCTAGGCAAGCTAGAACAAGCCACCAACCTGCCCTTTGCGCAAATTTTACAAGCCATTATTGTGCTCACCGGCGCAGGCAGCGTGGCACTGGTACAAGAAGAGACGCACATCGCCAAAGCCAAAAAAAGCTGTGAAAAAATTAATCACTACCTATGCCAACAATCGCGCGGAAGCAGCGACATCAGCTACCTAGCCAGCCCCGTATCCGGCGGCGGCATTGCCGTTGGGCGCTTTCAACAACTCTTTTTATTAGCCCGCAGCCAAGGCAAAAAACACCCAGCAGAAATGGCGCAATTCGCATGGCAAATCCTTGCTATGCAAAATCAAAAACTGGTTAAGGAAGGCATTACCATAGAAAGTAGCGAGGACAATATCGCCGAATTAACGCAACAAGCGCAGCTATTTTGCGATAAGCAAATCGGCATATTAAAAGCATTGGGGATTGTTTAAAGGGCAGGGGTTCGTAGGGCGGGTGCAAGCCGCGAGCAATACTGAAAAATACGCGGGTTGCACCCGCCCTACGATGATTCAATGCTTGTCATGGCTTGGCTTGGCTAAGTTGATAGGATTGGAGTGCAAGCTTCGTATTTTGATGTGGCGTTTGTAATGAACCCTATTTCAAAAAGACAAACGCGGGTTGCACCCCACTCCTATCAACTTAAGCGAAATGTTTTTCGTAGGGCGGGTGAAACCCGCCGAGCTTTACTGAAACACGAAAAACGGCGGGTTTCACCCGCCCTACGAGTATTCAATGGTTGTTATTGCGTGGCAACGACATGATATATAGCTAAGTTGATAGGATTAAGTTGCACCCGCCCTACATGATGTGCAGATGGCTTATTTTAATACCCGCTGGGCAAGCGCATAAAAGCGCTTTCTTTCCTCAATGCCATTGTAGCCACCGTTAATGGTTAAACTAATAAACTCCACAGGTGACACGTCCAATACCTTGCCGCGATACTTTTTCTTTAAAATATCCTTATCTGCATGATTGGCGACATCATTTAAATTTTTATTGGCCCAATATTCGCAAGCGCTCCATACCGCGTATTCGGCTTGCTCTAAATATTCTGGATGATT
This sequence comes from Pseudomonadota bacterium, assembly GCA_026399755.1. GTDB lineage: Bacteria > Pseudomonadota > Gammaproteobacteria > Burkholderiales > Chitinibacteraceae > Iodobacter. Next base: position 116,720 of record JAPLQI010000016.1, on the reverse strand, counting down.
GATAAATAAATCTCGGTGGCCTTTTTTAATGCCTAATTGCAAATAATTAGATCGCCCCGTAATTTGGAATATTCCCCGCCCTTTAAAACGTATCCCATCCCCCGCCTTGCTATTGCCTAAATCCGCCCTGCCTTCATACGCTGCGCCCGTGGCATATTCTTTAAATGTTTTAAAGTGATCACTTTCATGGCAGGCCTGCGCTAAAAAATGCGCGTATTCCTGTGGGCTATCAATTTCATATTGTGGGCAAAGTTGATTGATCCACAGCACCAAATCAGGCATCAGCTTAGATTCCTTACCCGCAATGGCCGCTAAATGCTGAGTGCTAATCACGATAGCCATCTTTCCTCTCCTAGAAATAGAGAGTTTATTTATAAGCCACGCTGCACCCTAAAAATAAAAACCCCGCATCTGAGGCAGATGCGGGGTTGGGTTAGCATCACGGTTTAAATACGGTGCAATGCGCCTTTCGCTGAACGACGTAAACGTCGCACGCGGAGCTTATTGACACCCTACAAAACCATACGTCTTACGGCATTGGCCCAAGCTACCGTGTTTTTGGTTTATGTAGGGTGCCAATAAGCGAAGCGCATTGCACCTTGGATGTAAACCACATCCACAATAGAAAAACCCCGCAGCCATAACAGATGCGGGGTTGGTTTAGCGTCGCGGGTTAAATACGGTGCAATGCGCCCTCGCTGAACGACGTAAACGTCGCACGCGGAGCTTATTGACACCCTACGAAACCTTACGGCTTACGGCCTTAAAAATAAAAACCCCGCACCTGAGGCAGATGCGGGGTTGGGTTAGCGTCACGGTTTAAATACGGTGCAATGCGCCTAGGCTTATTGACACCCTACGAAACCTTACGACTTACGGCCTTACAAAACCTTACGACTTATGGCCTTTTATGCAGCAATAATGGCCAAGTTTGCATTGCTGAAGAGTGCATAATCTGCCGCACTCATATCAATGGAGCCGATAAGAGTCACGACATCAGCGGCTGCTAGAACTGTATTTCCAGCGTCAGCAACCAAAATCAACATACGGCTATTGGTTGAGTCATATAACGATACAAAAATTTCAGCATCTGCAGTAATACCAGTGACGGTAGAAGTCCCAATCGCAGCATCAAATGCAGCCTGCAAGGTACCGGCAGTAGTTCCACCTGTGGTCAACTTAATTAAATCTGTACCAGCCGTAATCGCTGCTGCTGCTGCATTAACAGCAACGGATTGAATAACCGTTGCTGATGCGGCCGCTGTTGCAACAGTTCCGTTTAAGCCCGAAACTGCACCAGCATAGTTAGTATTGGTTGCTGCTTGTGACAAATTCAACACATCTGAAGTCGCTGCAGAAGTACCAACTACAAAATCTGTCACTCGTGCTGCTGTACCAATAATCGTTGAGACCGCACCAGATGCAACATCACCACGCAAGACGAAATTATCTGCGCCTGTACCACCAGTTAATGAATCAGCTTTCGATGCATTATTACCCGACACTTGGTTAGCTAAGGTGTCATTGCCAGCACCACCGACCAGTGTATCTGCTACGGTAGAACCAACCAAGGAATCAGCACCCGAGCCGCCCGTTGCGGTAATTGAAGCAGTCACAGCGCCCGTTGCAAACATGGTTAAGGCGCCAGTTAATGCAGAAGCATTAATTACTGAAGCGCCGGTAATTGCAGCACCAAAGGTGATGGCATTGCTACCTGTTAGGTTGATCGTGCCCAAAGTACCACCGGACAAGCCGGCCATAGTCAGACCACCTGTTAATGTAGCCGCATCGAATGCCAGCCCAAGAACGGTAGGAGAGTTGGCAACCGCAACCGTTGCTGTACCGCTGTTCAGGTTTAATGTGCCTACACCAGTTGTAGTAATCAGGCCAGTGACATCCCAGCCGTTAGTATTCAAGGTCAACGCGTTAGTGTTTACAGCAGGGGTAGCTGTAAAGCCGATGGTACCGCCCGAGTCAGCACCTAAACCTACTGTTGTGCCTGTGATTACGGTAGCAACAGAGCCATTTGTCACCGCGCCATGCACATTAATTGCATTCACACCCACCAGCTTTGTTGCATCAATCGATGCGCCCAAGCCATCGATAAGACGCAATGTTTCAAAGTTGGTGTAGTTAGCCGCATTGGCAACGGTTGTTACTGTTACAGCAACGGCTGTTGCAGATAGCATTGCCAAAGTATCTGTACCATCACCACCATTTACGCTCCCACCCGTACCCATGACCCCTGCTGTAACGGTATCGTTTCCTGCTCCTAGTGTATGGGCGACAGTAGATGCACCAACGGTAATCACATCAGCGCCGGAAGACGCTGTACCTACAAATTGCTGCCCTGTAGCCAATATAGGAGCAATGGTAACCCCACCAGTACTGGTGCTGGTAATGACCGCTGAGCTTGTCAAGGTGTTTGTACCAAAGATAGCCCCTGCAGCTGCAGCTGCAGTATCGGCAGCGTTTGCAGCCGTTGCATTTGCTGCATGTGCAGGCCCAATACTAAACTTACCAGCACCTGAAATGTCGAGTTTAGTTGCTACACCAGCTACCAAACTATCCATTTGTAATTCTACATCTGCTTTGACCGCTACTGATGTTGCAGCGCCAGCAGCAACAGACACATCGAATGATTTTGTCGTCATTGCATTGATGCTCAGCGAAGTCGCTGTTGCATCAGTAATTGTTGTTGTTACAGCTGCAGTAGCAACACCATCTGCACCTGCATCCAAACCACTTAAATTAAGCACTAATGCCCGAGTCGCTGCAGCGGCAGTAATTGTGGCGTTATTAACACCTGTACCGCCTGTCAAGTTTGTCAAGTTTAACGTGGTCAAGCCATCGGCAGTAACGGAGGTTAACCCTGTCGCCCCATTCACCGTCACTGTTTTAAGTGTGCTGCCTGTAGCTGCTGCAGTGCCGCTACGATCAGTCACATTGACTGCTGCACCACCAGTAATCGTCGCGGAAATCAATTTATTAGCCACTGAAGTTTGGCCAATATTCACCGCACCTGCACCGGTGGTAACGGCTAAATCACCGCCCGAACCGATAACGGTCACTGCATTTGCACCCGATGTTGTAACCGCAACCACTACACTATCTGCAGCAGTAGCGCTCATTACACCTATACCGCTCAAATTAGCCTTGGTTAAACCAGTCCAAGTGCTCATATCTGCCGTCACACCCAAACTAGAAGCCAAGGTGGCAGTTTCAATGTTTTTAATCACTTGGCTGGTAGAGGTAGAAATGGCCGTAGTATCAGAAACGGTTAACACATCGGTTCCTGCACCACCATCCAGATTGTCTAGCGGCCCAAAACCACCAATAGCTGTAGAGCTAAAGCTATCGTTACTTGCGCCGCCTACAAAGTTATCAATCCCAGTAGTCAGGGTAAAACTATTACCTGCTGCCACAATCGAATTCAAATTGGTCGTTACTGCTGCTGTTTGCGTGGCCTGATTCGCCGTAGTTACCGCAGAAAGGAAAGTACGCGCGGTATCTGCGGCTGTAGTACCTACGTATTTCAAAATACCAGCGGCATCAGATGCGGCTGTGGTGTAAGCCGCAGCAACAGCCAGTTTAGAATTTAAGGTGGTTAAATCCGTACCTTGCGCACCATTCAATACCGCTACCGCCATCGTGCCAACAGTCATGCGGCCTTGGCTAATTTCGTTTAGATAAAATTGCAAGCCAGCAGTTTCTGCCACGCGGCCAAATGATGCTTGGTAAACGGCGCTGATTTGTGCGGCCAAAGCTTGCGAGCCATACAATGTTACAGATTCTGCGGAGGTGGCAAATGCGCTGGCAATTGCCGATGCGCCGCCTTCTTTATCAAATTTTTCCGCCCAAAATTGCTGCCCAGCGTAGTCGGCTGGACGTTGATAGTAAGCGACATATAATTTTTGCACGAATGCTAATGCTGCTGCAGTTGCCATTTTTACGTACTCCAAAAAGTTTATGTAAGCTATCGTCCAGCTTCTCGCCAGGGCTTTTCCATAATGGATCGCGCCTCGGACAATTGCATTGTTCTCCTCGAGTATTTTTAAAAATGTGACTGCAATCACAAAACAACAATCAGCCTTGCGTAAGGTGGCAAACGGTGGGTTTTTATTTGCCAAAAAACATAAGTTATTGTTTTTATTTGAAAAAAATAGATCATCAATTTGCGTATCTAGCTTTTTACTTGATTTTTGAGAAACAGTGATGAGTAGAGGTGATGAGCGATCCTCAAAAGTGAATAAAGCTAGGCGTTTGGTATGCTAGCAATTACTTACAAAATGCCATCATCATTCGTAGGGCGGGTGAAACCCGCCGTTTTTTCGTGTTTCAGCAAAGCTCGGCGGGTTTCACCCGCCCTATAAAGGCTGAGTTGTACTGCGGGCTGGATTCCCGATAAGAACATTCGGGAATGGCGAAGGGAATAATTGGCGGTGATGGGCACGTCAATACCACTTCCACCCATTTACAAACAACGCTCTTTAAAGAAAGATACGCCCCACACATTCAATGGAAAAACGCCATGTTTCAGCCCGAAATCTATCGTCAACGCCGCGCCACTCTTGCTGCTAGCTTGCCGGATAGCCTGATTTTGCTGCTAGGCAACGTCGATTCGCCTATGAATTACTCGGACAATATTTTCCCATTTATTCAAGACAGTAATTTTCGCTACTACTTTGGCCTGAACGAGCCGGGCTTAGCTGGCCTAATCGATACCGCCAATGATGTGATCACGCTATTTGGTAATGAGCCTGAAGTAGCCGACATCGTTTGGACCGGCCCACAGCCTAGCTTAAGCGAGCGAGCTGCCACCGCAGGTGTAAACCAAAGCAAAGCTTACGCAAAGCTTGGCGAGGCCTTGGCTACTGCTCAAGCAGCGGGCATTAGCGTGCAGTATTTAGCGCCTTATCGTGGCGAAACGATTTTGGAATTAGCCACGCTATTAAGCTGTGATAGCTCCAAAGTAAAAGCGGGCTTTTCTAGCGCTTTAACGCTGGCGGTTATCGCCCAGCGCGAGATTAAATCCGACGACGAAATCGCCGAGATGGAAAAAGTGCTGGCGATTACCCGCGATGTGCACCACGCCGCGATGCGCGCTTCGCACCCAACGGTGCTAGAGCATCAAGTGGTCGGCTTGATGGAAGGCATCGTGCGCAGCCACGATTTACAACTGGCCTACCCTAGTATTTTCTCTAGAAACGGCGAAGTGCTGCATAACCATCATCATCATCAAAAGCTGCAAAAAGGCGATTTAGTGCTGAACGATACGGGCGCCACATCTGCTGGCGGCTATGCCAGCGATATCACCCGCACCATTCCTGTAGGCGGTAAATTTAGCCCGCGCCAACGCGCGCTATATGACACAGTGCTGGCGATGCAAACCGAGGCGATTGCCGCACTAAAACCCGGCTTGCCTTATCTAACCGCCCACAAGCTAGCTGCCAAAGTCATGGTCACAGCCATGAGCAAACTGGGTTTCTTTAAAGGCGACGCTGACGCAATTGTTGAATCCGGCGCTTACGCCATCGCCTTCCCACACGGCCTTGGCCACCAAATTGGGCTGGATGTGCACGATATGGAAAGCCTAGGTGAAAACTTAGTCGGCTACGGCGAGGGCGTTGAGCGCAGCAGTTTATTTGGCATGGGCTATTTACGCCTAGGCAAGCCACTGAAAGCAGGCATGGTGATTACGGTGGAACCTGGCATCTACTTTATCCCCGCCCTAATCGACGCTTGGCAAGCGGAAGGCCGCCATAGCGATATGATTAATTACGCCAAATTTAACGAGTACAAAGACTTCGGCGGCATCCGCATCGAAGACAATGTGCTAATCACGGCCACCGGCAGCCGCATCCTAGGGCCGCATATTGCACGCACAGCAGAGGAAGTTGAGGCGGTGATGTTGGTGGTTTAAGGATGTGAAACACAGCGTCACGTAGGGCGGGTGCAACCCGCGAGCAATATGGAGAAATACGCGGGTTGCACCCGCCCTACGATGATTCAATATTTGCCATTGCGTGGCAGAATTATGATGAATAGAAATGAATAGAATTGCCCCCTATCCTCAATAATCCTCGTTGTATTCAAACCACAAATCTAGTTTCATCACCGACAAACGGCTAAGATGAAATCCCTTACTTGAAAACGCAGATGGCATGAAGCTGATCACCTCATATACCAGCCCTTACGGCCGTAAGGTACGTATCGTTCTTGCCGAGAAACGCATTGATTATCAGCTAGTTGAAGATAATCCTTGGGCCCCCGAAAGTAGCATTAGTGCGCTGAACCCACTGGGTAAGGTGCCGATTCTTTTGCTGGACGATGGCAGAACCTTGTATGACTCGCGGGTGATTGTGGATTTCCTAGATCACAGCTCGCCCGTCGGCAAGCTGATTCCGCAGGATCATCGACAAGCCATCAGCATCAAGCGCCGCGAAGCGCTGGCCGATGGCATAAGCGATGCGGCGGTGTTGATTAGGCTGGAACAAATGCGCCCAGCTAATTTGCAATCCACAGAATGGATCACACTTCAGCAAAGCAAAATAGAGCGCGGCCTTGAGCATATCGCTAATGAGTTAGACGAGAAGAAATGGTGGGGAGGGGATTTATTTTCTTTGGCCGATGTGGCGCTGGGCTGCACGCTGGCCTATCTTGATTTTCGCTTGCCGGGGCTAAATTGGCAGAGCCGCTATCCAAATTTGCATAAGTTTTACAGCAAACTAGAAGAGCGCCCCTCTTTTACCGAAACTGCACCGCCGATGATTTGAGGCGCATATGAAGCGATTTTATAGGGTGTGCAAGTGGTTTTTCTTGCGCACCGTTTTTTGGGATGCCTCGGTGCGTAACGCCTCCGGCGTTTTGCACCCTACATTTTGATTTTCCTAGGGTATGCAAACGCTTTTCTTGCGCACCGCTCTATAAATCGGCGGCTTACACCCGCCATATGCCTTACTCTTCAGCAATCCCTTCCAGCATTTTTTGCAGCTCGCCGGTGGCAAACAGCTCTTTCATAATGTCGGAGCCGCCTACAAACTCGCCCTTGATATAGAGCTGAGGAATAGTAGGCCAGTTTGCGTATTCTTTAATGCCTTGGCGAATGTCAGCATCAGCCAGCACATTAACAGCAGCAAAAGACACGCCACAGTTTTTGAGCATCTGTACGGCGCCAGCAGAAAAGCCGCACTGTGGGAAAGTTGGTGTGCCTTTCATGTACAGCACCACTGCGTTTTCTGTCACTTGCTGGCGAATTAGGTCTTGAGTGCTCATATTGAATATCCTTTGTGATACCTGATGTATTTACTCGGGTATTGTACTTTTATGAAAAAATCGCGGCAAGTAAATAACGTAGGGCGGGTGAAACCAGCCGTTTTCCAAGCATTTAATGCCAAAGTCCGGCGGGTTTCACCCGCCCTACACTAGGTTATTTCGTCACTATCGAGTATGCGTGCAAACCACCATGCGGCGTAATGCAGCCAAGCAAAAAACGCTTGGCTTTATTAGCGCCCTACGAGTGACATAATTGATTAGGATTTGGCCCAGCGCCCGCCAGTGACTCGTTCTATGCCTGATAAATCACGCCAACTTTGTACTTCATCAAAGCCTGCCGCATCGAGCAAAGCCCGGCAAGCCGCAGACTGATCCCAACCATGCTCAAATAATAACCAGCCGTTTTCACTGAGGCGGCTACGCGCGCCGCTAATGATGCTGCGAATATGCACCAAGCCATCGCCTTCGTCGCTTAAGGCGCTGCGCGGCTCAAAGCGTAAATCACCTTCGCTTAAATGATGATCGTTTTGCTCGATATAGGGCGGATTAGAAACGATCACATCAAAGCGGGCATCGCCCAAAGCCTGATACCAATCGGATTGAAAAAAGCGAATTGCCGCATCCAGCTGGCTGGCATTGGTCTGGGCAACAATTAAGGCGGACGGGGATAAATCTACCGCGCTCACATCCAAATCGAGGCGTTCTAATTTCAGAGTAATCGGAATACAGCCAGAGCCCGTACCCAGATCAAGCACCCTTGCGCCATCCCCTGCTCGCTCCAAAGCCAGCTCGACTAATAGCTCGGTATCTGGCCTGGGGATAAGTACGCTTGGGTTCACCACAAAATCGCGGCCAAAGAATTCTCGCGTGCCCACGATATACGCCACCGGCTCGCCAGCGAGTCTGCGGGCCGCCAAGGGATTAAAAACCTTGGCATGCGCTGGATCGACTTCATCCTGCCCGTGACCAATTAACCATGCGCGGTTTTTACCTGTGCAATGGCGAAACAAAACTTGTGCATCAATCTTATCCAAACCACTTTGCAGCAATAACGCTGAATAATTCATAAAAGCTTCCATAAGACAAAGGGCTAAATAAAACACCGTAGGGCGGGTGCAAGCCGCGTATTTCGCGGGTTGCACCTCATGAGCGCTAACTAAAGTCAAAAAGATCTTTTTAATGCCTTCGGCACGTTGGTTTAGGTGCGGGCGTCCCGCTGGACCTTCCTTTCTTGTGTGGCCAAGAAACGAAGCCAAAGAAGGCCACCCCACGAAACACGAAAGCCCCTGCGCTGCGGACAATCGAGTCGGCGGCGGGCGGGATTGGCTCGTTCCTCGCTCCCTTGCCGAAACCCCGCCCCGCTTGTTCCTCACTCCGGCGTGTTTCAAGGGGAGATTTAAGCCCTGTGCCGAGAGCGTAATCATTATCTTTTTTTCTTTGTTTGCTACTAAGAACCAAATTGCTTAGCACACATGGGGTTGCCCCCGCCTGATGAGAGACTCACTCCAACAATCTCATTTCTTTGAATCTCGATAAGCAGCAAGCTCGCTCAGTTTTATGCCGTCCGGTGCGGCTCGGTATTTGCCGTGCACAATACGTTGCGAGCGATAGATTCCTGTGTGCCCAGAGAATAAATAGCTCACTACGCAGGCTAATGCAGCATAAACACCGATCTCCGCGCCAAACATTTCCATCGCCATGAGGGTAGAGGCAATCGGCGTATTGGCAGCTCCGGCGAATACGGCGACAAAGCCTAAACCGGCTAAAAAGGCAAAATCCAAATTTAAAAATGGGGCTAATACATTGCCTAAAGTCGCGCCTATATAAAACAGGGGGGTGACTTCGCCGCCCTTAAAACCGCTACCCAAAGAGGCCACGGTAAAGGCAAATTTCGCGGCAAAATCGTAATGGGCCATGGGGTGTTGAAAGGATTCAACTATCGTGGGGATGCCCAAACCAAGGTATCTTTCTGCGCCTAATAGCCAAGCCACCAAAGCAATCACGAGGCCACCTACAAAAGGACGTAGTGGCGGGTAATGAATGATTTTTTTCATCCCAGCGGCAAGCAAATGGGTGGCATTGGCAAAGCTGCGCGCCACCACACCAAAAATCGCTCCGGCCAGCAAGACCGCGCCCAATACCCATACGCTGATAGCGGGAATCGCCCCCATCAAATAATGCGTATGCTGCACGCCCCACAAGATGCCGATCTGATCAGCCACCACGGCGGCAACAAGACAGGGCCAAATAGCATCGACCCGCATGCGGCCTATCGCCAGCACTTCAAAACCAAAAATCGCACCCGCTAAGGGCGTACCAAAAACAGAAGCAAAACCCGCGCTAATCCCTGCCACCAGAAGTAAGCGCCGGTCGCCATTTTTTAATCGAAATAAGCGGGTCAGTTGATCGGCCAGCGCCCCGCCCATTTGCACCGCCGTGCCTTCACGCCCTACCGAAGCGCCAAATAAGTGCGAAACCACCGTGCCCCCCAACACCAAGGGCGCCATGCGCAGCGGAATAATTTTTTGCGGGTCATTAATCTCATCAATCAGCAGATTATTGCCCGCCTCTACCTGCTTACCAAAGCGCCAATAAACCCAGCCAACCATCCCACCCGCCAAGGGCAAACCCGCCAGCAGCCAAGGGTTAGCCAAGCGAGTAGCCGTTGCCCATTCTAAAGAAAACAGAAAAAACGCCGACGCCGTGCCCGCGAGAATGCCAACTAAAATGGCTAGCAATAGCCATTTTAGGATTGCCCACAATACGGTTAGTTTTTCCTGAATTTTAGAAATGCTCATTTAATTCCTGATGTAAAAGCCGTGCTGCGGCCATCGTAGGGCGGGTGAAACCCGCGTGTTTTTCAACATTGCTCGCGGGTTGCACCCGCCCTACGAAAAACATTTCGCTTACCTTGAGAGAACTGGGGTAAAACCCGCCATTTTTTTGCATGCCTAGACCCAATCTAGCGGCTTGCACCACGGCCCTATCAACATAGCTAGATGCCACGACACTGCCGCGCAATCACAAAAATTGAATCATCGTAGGGCGGGTGAAACCCGCCGAGCTTTGCAATGAAATGAAATACACAAAACGGCGGGTTGCACCCGCCCTACGAAAGGCACTGGTTTAAGTTAATAGGATTGGATTTGCCCGCCCTACATCACATCAAGAATACCGACGCCAGCCCTAGGAAAATAAAGAATCCCATTGAATCGGTGGTAGCTGTCAGCAAGACTGATGAGCCGTAAGCTGGGTCTCGCCCCAGTTTTTGCATAGTAAGTGGCACTAAAATCCCAACCAAGGCGGCCACGAGTAGATTCAGCATCATGGCGGCCATCATCACCACGCCGAGCGAAACTTGGCGATATAAGAGCCATGCAATAAAGCCCAGCACCGTGCCCCAAACGAGGCCATTGAGCAGCGCAATCACCAGCTCTTTGCCAATTAAACGCCCTGAATTGCTTGGGTTAATTTGCCCCAAGGCCAAGCCGCGAATAATCAGGGTAATGGTTTGCGTGCCGGTATTGCCGCCAATGCCCGACACAATCGGCATCAGGGCGGCCAGCGCGACTAAATGGGTGATGGTTTCTTCAAAAGCACCAATCACGCGGCTGGCGATAAAGGCGGTGCAGATATTCACAGCCAGCCATGGCCAGCGGTTTTTAGCGGATTTCCACACACTAGAAAATAGGTCTTCTTCTTTCAAACCTGCCAAGGATAAGACTTCGGCGTCGGATTCTTCACGAATCACGTCCACCATCATATCCACCGTCAGGCGGCCAATCACTTTGTGATTGGAGTCGACCACGGGTGCGGAAACTAAGTCATAGCGCTCAAACGCTTGCGCCGCATCCCCTGCATCGTCGTGGCCGCGGAAAGTCACCACATCGGTGGCCATAGCGTCATGCACGGTTAAATCGGGATCAGAAACCAGCAACTGATTAATCACCAGCACGCCTTTTAGCGTTTGCTCGTGATCCACCACAAATAACTTATCGGTGTGATTTGGCAGCTCGTCAAAGCGGCGTAAATAGCGCAACACCACTTCTAGGGTGACATCGTCTCTGATGGTCACCATTTCAAAATCCATTAAGGAGCCAACTTCATCCTCAGGATAAGACAGCGCCGATTGCAGCTGCGCCCGCTCTTCATCATCCAAGCCGCCGAGTAATTCAAAGCGCACTTCATTGGATAAATCCGGCACCAAGTCGGCCAGCTCATCGGCGTCCAGATGCTCGGCAGCGGCGATAATTTCGTAGTTTTCCATATCGGCCAGCAGCGATTCGCGCACTGCATCGGATACTTCCAACAAGATCTCACCGTCATGCTCAGACTTCACCAGCTCCCAGACCGTCAATCGATCAAATAGGGGCAGCGCTTCTAAGATATACGCCACGTCGGCGGGGTGTAGGCTAGCCAGCTTCTTTTGTAATTCGACCAGATTCTGCTTATGCACCAGCTGCTCAACCAGCTCGTGCTTGGCCATATCTTGCCGATGCACCATATCTTCGACCAGCCTATGCCTATCCAACAGGCGCACCACCTGTTGCAAGCTTTCTTGTAGGCTTTCTTGCTGTTTGCGGGTGACTATCGTCATGCCGAATTCCAAAGAGAAGGGTAATAAAAAGACGTGCGCGAGTTTATCACGGCAGGGAGGCTTGATGCCGCGACAAAGTGCCTTTTACACGGTGCGGTGTAAGGCATTGTTCACTAATCAGAAGTTGGGGAAGCGGCAGAAAACGGGCCTACATGCATCAAGGCAAGCTGATGTGACACTGATGATGTAGGTCGAGAATGGCTCGCCTATCTTAGGATGACGTGCAAAAAAAACGGCGGACTTTCGCCCGCCTTGCAACATATTAATTACGCAACACTCTTGCCCGACAAACGCTGTAGTCGTTGTAGCGCAGTTTCTCCCGTACCCACTTCAGTCACAGATTTTCTGATCGCGGCAATTTCGGCTGCCTGATCAAGCGGCTTTTGCGCGATATCGGTCACAATCTTCATGCCTGCCGCTTCATTGCTCATTTGCTCGGCACGGCGGGTTAAGGCGCTGAGTGCGTTAGATTGATTTGAAACGCCTTTAAAACCAGCCAACTGCTCTTGCCGTGCTTGGCGAGCAGCTTGTAAATCTTTCTGCGCTTCGGCAGCAGCCAAGGCTTGTAGGGCTTTTTTAGCTGCGGCATCAAAATCAGCTAATTGCTGCGAGAGCTGTTTGACGATTTCTTCAAACTCGCCCATAAACTCACGAGCGTCAGCCGCTTCTTGTTCTTCTAGTGCCACGCGGCCTTTATTGGCTTCTAGCTCATCGCAGAAAATAGTGACTGTTGCTTCAGAAATCGTGCCCGCTGCCAAACGCGCGCCTAGGGTTTCTAAGGCCTTTTCATCGGTGGCAATCAGCGCTTTTAAATCCACCACATCTTTTTGCTCTTTAGCAAAATCGGCTCTGGCCTTGGCCAGCTTTTGGGCCGAATCTTGCAAAATACTGCGCAGCTGATCGCGATCTGCTTCAGTCGCGGTTTCAGGATCAAAATTAGCAATCACGCCAGAGATTTTGTCCCCGAGCGCACTGAAATGTTTTGCCACTAAACGAGCCGTTAGATTCCAACCTGAAGACATATTATTTCCTTTATTTAAAGAAAGTGATTTTCACGTAAATATTGGGCTTCGCAAGCGAAGCTCCTATGTACACCAAGTTAAGTCTTTGTCATACCCATCGCCGTTAATTTGCAAGCATTACATCATTCGTAGGGCGGGTGAAACCCGCCGGACTTTGGCATAAAATGCACGAAAGCGGCGGGTTTCACCCGCCCTACAAAAAAGGCCATTCATGCTATTAACTTAACTTGATACGTATAGGGCTTCGCAAGCTCAGCGCCAAGCTACATTCATTACAATAGCTACAAGCCATTACTGCACGGTGATGCGTTCCAGCTCTAAAGGTAAACCAATCATAAAATCAACGTGAATGGCGCGTTTTGAATAATCGCCATCTTCGCTTGTTACTACTTCTGTACTAATTAATAGATATTCTGAGCCGCTAGCTAATTGGCGTACATAGGGCATAAAGTAGATTTTTTGGCTTAGGCCCTTCACCCCCATCGCATCATCAATACGCACTTCTGAGCCGGTAAAAGGGGGGATAAATTCCACCTCGGCACTGCCTGCATCACGCTGATATTCCAACTGCTCTTGCTCGCCAAAGATCTCCGCAATTCTGCTATCACCGTAGCCCAGCTCCACAAATTGCTCACGCGCTAAAGCATAGCTTTGGCAACCTAAGCCATAGCCTGCTTCACCGGTAAAAGCTTCTTGATCCTCGGCACTGGCCGGAAAAATACGCGTTAAGCGTGTGCAATACATGATTTCTTCCACTACACCGGCTTGATTTTGAAACACCTGCACAAATCGCTCCGGCGTTTCATCATTACCAGTTTCAATATAGAGGCGATATAAATGGCCAGATAAATTGATTTTTACTCGGCTTACCGCCTGAATCAGCATGCTTAGCTTAGCGGGCGCTTCAATCACCGAGCCATTGGCATTGGCCCGAATAAAAGGCGACATTTGCAAAGTAATCAGGCTGCCAATTCTGGCCCCCAGCGGCAAGCCAGCATCTTGGCGCTCATCTTCTTTGCCTAGTAATTTAGAACCATATGTAAAAACGTCTTTCCAGCCCATCTTAGTAATCCCCTACCCGATTCATAGGGTGCAAAACGCCAGAGGCGTTACGCACCGTGGCACAGCGTCGCAAAAGCGGTGCGCAAGAAAAACCATTTGCACACCCTATGCAAAACCAACCGTGTTTTAACCTTACGTTAATAGGATTGATTTTATCAATCCCCTAATGAGTAATTTTGAGGCTTAGCTTTTTTTCTTAAGAAAAAAGCCAAGATCAAAAAAGCAATCACAAACACAATCACGCTAAAGAAAAAAACACCCAGCCAGCCCGAAGACGATTCCGTATCTTCAGCCGTAGATTGATTCTGCCCCTGCCCCTGCTGGCGATTAGAATTGCTGATTGAATTGCCCAACATACTGCCCAACACCGATCCGGCCATCGATTCGCCTAAAGAGCGATCACGATTTGGGTAGCTCACAGGAGGCTGCTTATAAGGGTCGTTGCCACGCTGAACTTGCTGCGTTGGTTTAGGCAGGTAAATACTTGAGGCCGATTGCCGCGCCCTTTCCTCTCGCTCATTCATGGTTTTTAAAGCTTGATTTTTTTCAGCCGCACGGCTCATGCTTTTGTTAGAGGCTGACTGGCTAGGCGCTGTTTGAGTATCGGTTTTTTTAGAGCTGCCGAAAGTGCCAAAAGAAGTATTTTTAGATTCACTGCGGCCGGTATTTTTCGGTGCCGCAGGCTTACTCTGCGTAGGCTTACTACTGCGGGAGGAAGAAAAACCACCGCTATAGCTCTTGGATGACGACTCAGCCAGTGTGTTTCCTACTAGCAGCGTACAAAACACCATCACGATCCACTTTATGGCCATTTCAGTTTTACTCACGGGCTGCAATGAACATGAATATAACCGTTTTTGACAAGAGCATAAAAAATTAAGTAAGCCTGCCCTGTATTCTTTCTACTTTGGATCTACTGATTATGCTTCTTACTCAATGGACTCTGTGTAGATGGATTTCTTGAGTGCTGGGCTTGCTTTTTGAACTGGTAGGGCGGGTGAAACCCGCGAGCAATGCTGAAAAGTACGCGGGTTTCACCCGCCCTACGATATTTATAATGAGAATAAGCAAGAGGTATAATCAGCTTGAATCTTTCAAAGCAAACTGCCGCCGCAGCCAGCGTATAGGCAGGCCAATCACCGGCAGCTTCTGAAACAGCTCTTCGGCCGCATCCCAATAATCGCGGTGATAACAAACTTGGCCCTGTGCGTTTAATTTAAGGTGCGATGCGCCGTGCACGCTATACGTCTTACCTTGCAGCTCAAAGATGAAATCCCAAGTAATAAACGCCATTTCGCCCTGCAATACGCGATCTTTCATCACAAAGCGTGGCTTTTGCGTGGTTTCAAACATATGGGCAAAGATACGGCGGATATCTACCACGCCATTCACTTCATTAAACGGATCTTTAAACCACGCATCTGCACTATAAAAGCGCTCGATCTCGTCCAGATTTTGTGGGCTAATTACTTCGTACCACTGCAGCATTTCATCAAGTAGCATGGTTTACCTTAAATCAATCCTATCAAATTAAGCGAAATGCTTTTCGTAGGGCGGGTGAAACCCGCGAGCGATGCTGAAAAATACGCGGGTTTCACCCGCCCTACGATAATTCGATGCTTGTAATTACTTGGTAGAGGCAAGATAGATCCTTAAATGGGCTGATATTTTTAAATCACGCCAATCGCTGCAGCAGGGAAAAACGCCAGCGGTAGGGCAGTTTTTGCAGGCATTTCATCGCCAGCGTAAAGCGGCGTGGAAAATGGATTTCAAAGCGGCCTTGCTCCATGCCTTGCAAAATAGCGCTGGCAGCCTGCTCTGGCGTTTGCAGGGCAGGCATGCTGAAGTTATTTTTTGCCGTTAGCTCAGTTTTTACAAAGCCTGGATTAATCAGATACACGCCAAGGCCGCGCGGGTGCAGATCGGCATAGAGCAGCTCGGCCAGATTAATCAGTGCGGCTTTACTCGGGCCGTAAACCGAAGCATTGGGCAAGCCCATATAGCCTGCCACACTGGCAATCACCGCTACGCTACCGGCTTGCTTGGCGAGTAAATCAGGCAGGATGGTTTCAAGCCCAAAGTAAACGCTGGCTAAATTCACCGCCAGTGTGCGCTCCACCTGTGCGGCTTTCACTTCCCAACTGCGCTCTGGCCGGTAATCCGCGGCGCAAAACACCACCAAATCGACGCCTCCCCAAGCGCCTTGTAGCTGCTGAAACGCGCTGGGCCAAGCCGCTGCATCAGCCACATCAAAGGGGATAATCTGTACCTGCGCACTCGCCGCAGCCACTTGCAGCAGCCGGCTTTCGCTGCGCGAACTTAAAGCCACGCGTGCGCCTTTGCCGATTAAATCACGGGCCAGCGCCGCACCAATGCCGCTGGAAGCGCCAATCAGCCATACACGCTGCTCGCGCCATTGCCTGATTTGAGGATTAAGACTGGCAAACATGGCTAATCCTTTTTGCGGAAAAACAGCGTGACTTCACCCAACTGCCAGCCAAATTTACTCATGCTGGCGCGATTTATCATGGTTTTTTCATCGATTAAAAACATCCAGTCATCAAACTGCACTTCATAAACCGTGCCATCTACCGGCAGCAGCATGGTGTATTTCCAGTTGAGCGCATTGCCAGCAATCTGGCCTTCTGCCTCGCCTTTAATATCATCCGCTGTGCCTGTCCACCTGCCATCTTTTTGCTGGCTTAGGGTCCAAACGCGTTTTTGCTTACTGCCATCGCTATATGTGAAGTCTTCATCTAATACAAAGCGCTCCCCCTGCATAGTGCCGGTCAGTTGCACATGAAAACGCTTTACGACTTCGCCATCCCGCTTTTGAAACGTGCCCCATGCTTCTGTCTTACCGCCAAAAAACTGCACTAAATCTAAGGCAGGCTGTTGCTGCTGGTAATGGCGCACGTCTGGCCCGGCGCAAGCGCCAAGCAAAAAACAAAACATAATTAATAGGGCTTTCATGATGTGGATCCTTTTAGATCGGCTTGCGGCCGGATAACTCACTGACTTTATGCAGAAGCCTCATACCACGGTAGAAGAAAAATGACAGGCAACTAGGTATAAAAACATTCAAAGCTCAAGGTAAAAGACTTAACTCAAAACCTGCTTTTCTCCGTGAAACTCCGTGTCCTCTGTGCCCTCCGTGGTTCAAGATTTGGGTTTCCGTTGTGTAGCACCAATCACTAAATTTAAACGCCACATTGCCAGTAATTTAATCGCGCATGGCAAGGCAGCGTAGACGAGAGCAAGGCTTAATCCTCCCTGCCCTGTTACTCCAGGCTGATAGCCCCCCCAAGCCAGTAAGGGCAAGGCGAGGCCAGAGAGGGCGAGGGCCAACTTGCCCAGTAGGGTCCAAATGCCGTAATAGCTGGCTGCTGAATGCTGAGGTGAAATCAAGCCAGCCAATAACACCGGTGGCAGAGCTAAATCAGCCCCAAGTGCCAGACCAGCCAAGAGACACACCAGACCATAGGCCACCACATCACCGGCACTGAGCAAAGCTGCGCCTGCAAAAGCCAGCACGGCTAAAATCATGCCCAAACGCCACGCTTTGGCCGTGCCTATTTTTGTGGCTAGCCTTACCCACAATGGCAGGCCCAGAGCCGCCGCCACAAAATAAGCGGCCAAAAACGCACCCGATAATTGCGGGGCCTCAATACGATCGCGGATATAAAACAGCGCCAGCGTGGCCGGAATCGCCACCGAAACTGCGTTTAAAAAATATGGCAGTAATATGCGCTTAAATGCCGGATTGGCCAGCGGCTCACGCCAAGATTGCTTTTCGCCCCCGCCCAACCAAGGCAAGGCCCGATACAGCAGCGCTACGATGCCCGCTGCCAGCAATAGAGTAAACGCCAGGGCATACCAGGCCATGCCTTGCTCCACCTGCTGCCCGTTCATCAAATATCCCGGCACGATGCTTGCCAGCACCACGCCAATCAGCCCTGCACCTTCGCGCCAAGCAGCGGCATTGAGCAGAACAGCCTCATTCCCCAGCCTTGCTCCCCACGCCAGATAGGCGATATTCAGCATGCTATGCGCGGTGTAAATCACAATCAGCATCACCGCCAGCCATGCAATGAGTGCAGTGCCTTGCACTGGTGGCAACCACAAACCGGCAAAAGAAATCGCCAGTAGCAGGCCAGCAGCGAGCATCCAGCCGTGCAAGCGCCCTGCTTTTAAATCAATGAGATGCCCTAGCCACGGGTCTTGGACGGTGTCCACCAATCTTGCCAGAAACAACACCCAGCCCGTGGTGGATAGGGCCATTCCCAGTTGTCCGGCGTAATAGGCCGGGGCGTGTACATAAACGGGCAAGGCCGCCATCGCCAACGGCAAGCCCAGCAGGCCATAGGCCAGCGCGGGCTTCACTTTTGCCCCAATAGTTGCGAGCGCAGATTGCTATCTTTACTACGCTCATCCAGCCAGATGGAAAAAAAGGCTTTGGCGAATTCGACATCGGCCACTTCGGCATTCAAGCCCTTTTTGCCATAAAAACGGCAACCCACACCGGGCAAATACACACCAATCAGCTGATCACCGCTTTCTACATCACTAAACGCGCGCTCCATCTCTGCCTGCCAACGAGCCAATTGCGCCTTGCTGTATTCTTTGGCGGATAAACGCTTGATTTCATCGAGGCTGCTGCTGACAAAACGCTCGCGGCTGATGCTGCGGTGATAAGTCAGCTCCAGCGCAAAGGGCGCACTGGCAACAAAGGGCCGTTGCTCGCTCCATAATCGGGCGGTATAAATTCTAAAACCCAACCAGCGAAACTCGCCCGAGCCAAGCGGCGTAGCTGCAGGCAGCTCTTCCCGCCAGCTGGCGGCAAATGCGCCACTAGCCAGCGTCATCAGTAACAGTGCACTAGCGAGTTTTTTGTAATAAGAACTGCACCACATCGGTCCGCCCCTCATCAAAGCCTGCTTCGCAATAGGCGTAATAAAGCTGCCAAATACGCCGGAATGAATCATCAAAGCCTTGCGCCGCAATGGCGTCTTCGCACGCGCTAAAAGCATGGCTCCAGCGGCGCAGTGTTTCGGCATAATCAGCGCCAAAATGGTATTGATCGAGTGTTTTAAGGCCGACCTCTGCCGCCTTGGCCACAAAGCGCTCTGGGCTGGGCAACATGCCGCCGGGGAAAATATACTGTTGGATAAAATCGGTATTGGCGCGGTAGTACTCAAACCGCGCATCATCAATGGTGATACTTTGCACCAGCGCTTTTGCCCCGGGCTTTAAGCATTGCTGCAACTGATTAAAATAGCTGGGCCAGAAGCGCTCGCCTACGGCTTCAAACATTTCGATCGACACAATCGCATCGTATTGCTCGTTTAAATCGCGGTAATCACAGAGCCAAAGCTTGGCGCTATTACCTTGATTACGCGCTTGGGCCACAGCTAGCTGCGCTTCTGAAATAGTAATGCCGTGTACTTCAACGCCGCAGCGGGCGGCATGTTCGGCAAAACCACCCCAGCCGCAACCAATTTCCAATACTTTATCGCCCGCTTTTAAAGCCAGTGTGTCGATAATTCTTTGGTATTTAGCGGCCTGAGCACTTTCTAAGCTCTGGCTAAAATCACCGGCAAAAATAGCACTGGAATACGTCCAGCTTTTATCTAGCCATAGCTGGTAAAAATCGTTACCGATATCGTAATGCGCGTGGATATTGCGCTTACTGCCCTCGAGGGTATTGGGGCGCAACCAGTGTTTTAGCCGATACCAAAGCGTGGCTAGCTTGCCGCCAAATACAAAGCGCTCTAGCGCCGCTTCGTTTTTTAAAGCCAGCCGCAGCAAGGCGGTTAAATCAGGCGTATGCAGCCAGCCCGCTGCATAGCTTTCTGCAAAACCAATATCGCCGGCCTTGATAATCCGCCCGCAAGCCCGCCAGTCATGGATATGCAGCACGGCGCTGGGCGGCGTATGTAAATCACCAAAAGTAAGGTGGCTACCATCGGGCGTAATCAGCTGCAAATGACCATATTGCAAGCGCTGCAAGACTTGAATAAATAATCGAGCCGAAGCAGGCGTGGCAGAAGGTAAATCAGACAAGGTGCGCGCTTGGCTCATAATTGGCTTTCCTTTGAACGTCGCAAATGAAGTGGATGGCTGACAGGGTGTGACGGTGGCTGAGGCTTACGGTAAAACGGCACGCGCTTAAGCCACAGACGCAATGCCTGCCAATGAATTTTGGCGACGACGCCCAGCGTTAAAAAAGGCTGGGCCAGCAAAGCACGACGCAAATGCGCGGGGGTAAACGAGACGCGTCGGCCTGCAACCGCGGTTTTAATCAGTAGACCTTCCTGATCAAAATAATCAATCGCCACAAAAGCGCTATCTGGCGAATCTTTAAAGCAAAACTGGTAATGGCCTGCCACAGAGCAAAAAGGCGAAACATGCAGCGCTTTAACACTATGCAAATCGCTATCGGCCAAAATTAGCCCGCCGCCTGCTGCTTGTAATAAATAGCGATGATGCTCGCCAAAGGTATTGTTCACCTCTGCCAACACAGCTCTTAAGCCGCCATTTTTATCATGGCAAAACCAGAAATTTACGGGGTTAAAGGCATAGCCAAAGATTCTGGGGAAGGTTTGCAACCAGATATCACCATCGGCCTCGATGTCAGCGTCTTTGAGCAAACTACGCATCCAGTCTTGCAAATCAGATCCATCTCTAGCGCCATAATCACGCGTAGCAATCGATAAAGGCCGCCAGCAGTTGACGCCAAACCAGCGATTATTCAGCTCGCCTAATCTGGCCAGATTTAGCCGCAGGCAGAACACCGGATACACAAAGCGGTTTTGCACCGGCCTTAAGCGCTCGTGCATCACCTGCCCGATTAATAAATAAGCGGCACGCATTAGAGCTGCGCCCATGCAGGCAGTACATCAAAATCAGCAGCCACTCGCAGAGCGGATTTCAAACCGTCTTCATGAAAACCATAGCCTGTCCATGCCCCGGCAAACCATGTGCGATTGCGCCCCTGCAGCTGCGGTAAACGCAGCTGAGCCTCAATCGCTGCCTGATCCAAAATCGGGTGCTGGTACTCAAACTGTGCAATCACTAAATCTGGTTTGTTAAAAGGATTCAGCGTAACGATCACTGGATGCTCAAACGGCAGATTTTGCAATTGATTTAGCAAATAACTCACGCAAACAGGGCGTTGCCCATCAACCGCCGCGCCGCCAAGGTAGTTCCAGGCCGACCATACTTTTTTGTTTTGGGGCAGTTGCCGCTCATCAAGGTGTAAATACGCGGTATTTGGCTGATAGCGCACCGCTGCGAGGAGCTTTTGCTCGGTTGGGCTGGCGTCTTCCAAAATACTTAAGGTGTCGGGTGCATGGCCAGCAAATACCACGGCATCAAAACGTGATTCGCCAGCAGCGCTTAAAACCCGCACACCGCTCACATCGCGGCGCACACCCAACACGGGCGTATTAAGGCGAATATCCGGCAGAGTAGCCGCAATGCGCTGCACATAGCTGCGCGAGCCGCCTTGCACGGTCTGCCATTTGGGTCGGTCATTCACTTGCAATAAGGCGTGGTTAATGCAAAAGCGCAGAAATGTGAGCGCAGGGAAACGTAAAATATCGCTCGGCGAGCTAGACCAAATGGCAGCCGCCATCGGCAGCAAATAGCCCTCTCTAAACAACTGCCCGTAGCCACCCGCATCCAGCAACTGGCCCAAGGTTTCACCGCTATTGCCCACCCGCGCCAAATTAGCGTGAGCGGCTTTATTAAAACGCAGAATATCTTGCAGCATGCCCCAAAAACGCGGCGACCATAGATTGCGCCGCTGGGCAAAGACACTGGCAAGATCGGTGCCCGCCCATTCCAACTGCCCATCGTCCATCGACACGCCAAAAGACATATCGGTGCTATAGGTCGCCACATTGAGCTCGGCCAGTAGCGCAATTAAATTGGGATAGGTTTTATCGTTCAGCACCAAAAAGCCAGTATCAACCGGATGGCTCTGGCCGTTGATCGATACATCGACCGTATTACTGTGGCCGCCCAGATAATCTCCCGCCTCATACAAGCAAACATCGTGCTTGCGATTAAGCAGATACGCGCTGGCAAGGCCAGAGATGCCTGCACCAATCACGGCGATTTTTTGTCTGGAAGAAGAAGCTGCTTGCTGGGCCACGTTTTATTCTCTTATCTAAAATTGCGGTTCACAAAAGTTGAGGCTATCCATTGCTGCCGTCAGCGGCTAATATGGCAACTAAACCAACATGCAATTAAATCTACCACAGAGTAACTTTAATTACCAATGAGTATTTTAAGCAAATTAAGCTTCAAAGATCAGGCCTTCAAGCTACGCGAAACCGCGATCCTCGATGCAACCACCGCCATACTGGCCAGCAAGGGCTTTGACTTGATGACCATGGACGACGTTGCGCAGGAAGTAGGCATTTCTAAACCCAGCCTCTATAAGCACTTTAAATCTAAGGAAGATCTGGTCGGTGCGGCCATGATTCGCCTCATTGATGGCGCGCTCGATTACCTAGAAGCGATGCCCGCAGGGCTAAGCCCAATCCAGCAGCTAAAAGACTTACTTGCTTGGGCTTTAAGAATCAGACTAGAAGGCGGCATGCCTTTTCTGCCCTCAACCAGCACGCATGTTCGCGAGATGCTGACGCGCAACCTAAAATACGTTATGAGAGTATTGAAATTAAATAGCAAGATGGAAGTCATCGTGCAGCAAGCTCAAAAACAGGGCCAGCTCAACGCGGCCCTGCCTGTGGATGTGATTTTATTTGCCTATTACGCCAGAACCTGCGATCCGGCAGTGGAATACTTACAGCTCTATAGCAAGCTAGATCACGAAACCATCGTCGAATCTATGCTAGAAGTCTGTTTTTCCGGCCTGAAAAACCAAGCATAAACAGCAGGCAAGCGAATTAGCAGCCGCCTAGAGTTGAATCCGCCACCCAGCGCCCGCATATGCCAAGGATGAAACCCACTAAGGAATACCCCAAAATGAGCGTTCCACATCTAACTACTGCACTTACTGGCCCGCTACTGGATCTGGAACGTTCAATGCTTGCGGCCCCTATCAATAGCATCGAGGTTTCAAAATGAGCGTTCCACATCTAACTACCGCACTTACTGGCCCATTGTTGGATTTGGAACGTTCAATGCTTGCTGCCCCTATCAATAGCATCGAGATTTCAAAATGAGCGTTCCACATCTAACTACCGCACTTACTGGCCCATTGTTGGATTTGGAACGTAAAATTTTGGCAGCCCAGCCTGAAATCGAGCATTGGTTTCGCAACAAGTGGCAGGAGCACACCCCACCGTTTTATGGCTCAGTCGATTTACGCAATGCGGGCTACAAGCTAGCGCCGGTCGATATGAATTTATTTCCGGGCGGCTTTAATAATCTGAACCCAGAGTTTCATCCTTTGGCCGTGCACGCCACCATGATTGCGCTGGAAGGCTATTGTCCTGATGCGCGCCGTGTGTTGCTGATTCCGGAAAACCATACCCGTAATACTTTTTATCTGCAAAACGTCGCAGCGCTGGCCAAAATCTTGCGCCAAGCTGGCTTGGTAGTACGTTTAGGCAGTATGAATCCTGAAATCACCGAAAGCACTACGCTTGATTTGCCTGATGGCGGCAAGCTGACGTTGGAGCCGATAGTTCGTATTGGCAAACGCGTTAGCATTGCAGGGTTTGATCCTTGTGTTGTCTTACTCAATAATGACTTATCGGCAGGCATTCCGGCTATCTTGCAAGATATCGAGCAAACGCTACTACCACCGCTCAATGCAGGCTGGGCCGTGCGCCGTAAAACCCAGCATTTCACCGCCTACGATAAAGTCGTAGCCGAGTTTGCTGCGCTGATCGATATCGATCCTTGGGTGATTAACCCTTACTTTGAGCATGTAGACGGGCTGGATTTCCACTCCCGCGCAGGTGAGGACGAGCTAGCCGCCACCGTTGATACGATGATTGAAAAAATCCGTATCAAGTACGAGCAGCACGGCATTGATCAAGTGCCTTTTGTGATCGTCAAAGCCAATGCCGGCACTTACGGCATGGGAATTATGAGTGTGAAATCCGGTGCTGAGCTGGTCGGCTTAAATCGCAAACAGCGCAATAAAATGAGCGTGATTAAAGAAGGCGTGGAAGTACGCGATGTGATCGTGCAAGAAGGCGTGCCGACGTTCGAGCAAATCAACGCCGCGGTGGCCGAGCCAGTAGTTTATATGCTGGATCGCTTTGTGATTGGCGGGTTTTACCGCGTACATACAGGCCGCGGCATTGATGAAAACCTAAACTCGCCGGGCGCATACTTTGTGCCACTCGCCTTTGCATCTTCGCTCTCCACCCCCGATTGCGACGGCTCGCCAGGATGCGAAGCAAACCGCTTCTACTCCTACGGCGTTGTGGCAAGACTGGCCTTATTGGCTGGGTCTTTAGAGCTGGAATAAATTTAAAAAGATGGGGAGTAGGGAGTGGGGAGTAAAACCAACACCCGATTCTCTTCTCCCGACTCCCGACTCCCAATATTAAGGCCGCTATGAAAATCCTTGTCGTGCTTGATCCGCTTGCTAGCTTAAAAATTTATAAAGACACCAGCTACGCCATGATGCGCGAGGCGGATTTGCGGGGGCATTTGCTGTTTACTTGCGGCGCTGAACATCTGCGGATTAAAGACGGCGTAGTTGAAGCCCAAGCTGCCCAGTTGCACTTTACTGACACCCAAAGCGGCCACGATTGGTACACCCAAGGCGATGCCGCGATTACAGCGTTGAAAGACTTTGATGCCGTAATCATGCGCAAAGATCCGCCATTTGATCAGCAATACTTCTACGCCACCCAATTGCTTACGCTGGCTGAAGCGCAGGGAGCAAAAGTATTTAACCGTGGCCAAGCGCTGCGCGACTTTAATGAAAAGCTGGCGATTTTAAAGTTTCCCCAGTTCACCGCCCCTACCTTGGTCAGTCAGCAAGAGTCCGATATCCGTGAATTTTTAGCTGAGCATGGCGATATTATTTTGAAGCCACTCGATGGCATGGGCGGCGCTGGGATTTTCCGCCTTACACAGAGCGACCCGAATGTAGGCTCGATTATCGAAACGCTAACAGCCAATGGCACACAAACCATTATGGCGCAGCGCTATATTGCAGCGATTACGGAAGGCGATAAGCGAATTCTGCTGATCGATGGTAAGCCCGTAGATTGGTGCTTGGCGCGCATTCCCAAGGCTGGAGAAACACGTGGCAATCTGGCGGCAGGCGGCAGCGGTGTGGCAAGGCCGTTAACTGCAAGAGATAGAGAAATTGCCGAGGCACTGGGGCCGCAGCTTGCAGCGGAAGGCTTGCTGCTAGTGGGGCTGGATGTAATTGGTGAGAACCTTACCGAGGTGAATGTCACTAGCCCGACTTGCTTTGCCGAGATCACGGCACAATCAGGGATTAACGTTGCGGGATTGTTTATTGATGCTCTAGAAAAGCACGCCAAGCAATGAACCGTTTCTGCTTGCTGATGGCCCTGCTGCTATTAAGCGCTTGCAGCAGGGCTCCGCTTTATCAGCAAGAAAGCTATGTATTTGGTACGCGGGTACAGATCTCTATCTGGGGCTTACCCGAAGATGTGGCACAAAAACATGCAGTAGCGGTATTCACCGATTTAGATCGCATTCATACCCGTTTACATCCTTGGCTACCATCAGAGATTACTCGGATTAACGCCAGTTTTGCCAAGGGTGAAGACGCGCTGATCGATACCGAAACCGCTGCACTGCTTAAGCAAGCCAGCCAGTATGCAGATCGATCAGAGCAGCTTTTTAATCCGGCAATGGGCGGCTTGGTTGAGGCTTGGGGCTTTCATAAAGACACTTACGCCGCGACTTTGCCCAAGAGTGAAACCATTGCCGATTTACTGGCCAGCCAACCAAAGATGAGCGATCTCACTTTTGGCGCCACCACGGTCAGCAGTAGTAATCCAGCAGTAAAAATCGATACCGGCGGCTTTGCTAAGGGCTGGGCACTCGATAGAGCTGCGGCCTATTTACGCAAACACCGAGTGAACAACGCGCTGATTAATATCGGCGGCAATGTCTTGGCGCTGGGCAAAAAAGATCAAACACCGTGGATTGTGGGCATACAACACCCCAGAGAGCCGCAGGCAATGGCGACAATCGCTTTAAGAGATGGCGAAGCGATTGGTACATCAGGCGATTACCAACGTTTTTTTGAAGTGGCAGGCAAACGCTACTCGCATTTAATCGACCCGCGTACGGGCCAGCCCGCCACAACCATGGAAGCGGCAACCGTGATTGCACCGCCAAGCCTAGAAGCAGGCGCCATCTCTGATGCGGCCACTAAACCGATTTTTATTGATGGCATAGGAAATACACTACGCCATGCCAAACGTTTTGGATTGCAAGATGTACTGATCGTAGGTAATGATGGCAGTGTCTATGTGACAGCAGATTTACAACGTCGGCTGACATGGATTAAGCCTCCAGTACATATTTACCGCTTACGCTAGCTGTTAATGTAAGAAAAAAGCGGTATATTTATAGAGTCATTGCTTTCTTGTTTATTTATAACATCAAACTTACACCAACAAAGGCAAATAAGGTATGGTTGGTATTATCATCGTGACTCACGTGTCTTTAGGCGAAGCCTTAGTCTCGTGTGCTCAACATATCATGGCGCGAGAGCTGCCCAATTTGCTGCAACTTTCTGTCAGCAAAGCGGATGAGCCCGACGAAGTGGTTCGGCGCGCCAGAGAAATGATTAGTAAGCTAGACGATGGCTCGGGCGTTTTATTGCTCACAGATATTTACGGCGGCACACCTTCAAATGTGGCTCAGCGCTTAGTGGTCGCTGGCAAAGTAGAAGCCATTGCGGGGGTCAACTTACCGATGTTGGTTAGAACACTGAGCTATAGCCATCAAGCACTAGAAGTTGTAGTCAGCAAAGCCATTACCGGTGGCTTAGAGGGGGTTCTATATATGCTGCCTAGCCAACAAGAGACGTAAAAGTCAATCGCGTAGGGCGGGTGAAACCCGCCGGATTTATGCCTAAAAAATTAAAAAACGGCGGGTTGCACCCGCCCTACGAATCAGCGCTCAGGAATAAGTGATATGCCAATCAGTGAAGTAGAAATCATCAATAAATTGGGCTTACATGCCCGTGCATCCAGCAAGCTCACTCAGCTAGCCAGCCAATTTCAGTGCGAAGTCTGGCTTAGCCGCAATCAAAAACGCGTGAATGCCAAGTCAATTATGGGCGTCATGATGCTAGCGGCAGGCAAAGGTAGCAAAATTCTGCTAGAAACCGACAACGGCCCCGACGCAGATACCGCAATGACGGCCATTACTGCTTTAATTGCAGATAAGTTTGGTGAAGGCGAGTAACAGCAATTTGAAAGAAACAAGCTTCAGAATATTCATTCTAAAATAGCCCTAACGCTTCATCAGGACAGATCCATTTTGTACTTAAAATAACGAAGCGATCACCGGCACGGTGGCAAAAGAGGAAGGTTTATGAGCATTACGCTACAAGGGATTGGCATTGGGGGTGGGATTGCAATTGGGCAAGCTCACCTTATATCTCATGCCGATATCGAAATTGCTCACTATCAACTGACCGCCGCTGATATTCCCGCCGAACTGGCCCGTTTTGATGATGCTATTCGCGTTACCCGCAAGTCTTTAGAAATGCTCTGGGGCAGTATTCCTGAAAACGCCCCTGCCGAGCTGGGTGCGTTTCTGTCCTTGCACATCATGCTGCTTAACGATCCCATGCTCTCCAAAGAGCCTCGGCATTTGATTGAACAGCAACACTGCAATGCCGATTGGGCACTCAAGCAGCAACTCGAAGTGCTACTCGCCCAGTTTGACGAAATCGAAGATGAATACCTCAGAGAGCGTCGCACCGATGTGATTCAAGTAGTTGAGCGGGTATTTAAAACGCTGGCTGGCCACGAAACCCACTCCCATCCCCTCGCTGAAATCGCCCCCGACTGCATTCTGGTAGCGCATGATCTTAGCCCTGCCGATATGGTGCTGTTTAAAGATACGGCCTACCTCGCCTTTATCACCGATGTCGGAGGCCCCACTTCACACACGGCGATTTTAGCCCGCAGCTTAGATCTGCCATCGGTACTGGCTCTGCGCCACGCCCGCGAGTTAATTCGTGAAGACGAGTTGATTATTGTCGATGGGATTACCGGTGTGGTGATCATCGATCCCGATGAAGTCATCCTCAAAGAATACCGTCTCATCCAGGCAGACTGGCTTAAAAAGCAGCATGCATTACAGGATATTCGTACCCGCAAGCCCATAACCAAAGACGGCGAAGAGATTGAGCTATTTGCCAATATTGAAGTGCCAGACGACTGTATCTTATCGATAGAAAATGGTGCTACCGGCGTAGGCTTATTCCGCTCAGAATTCTTATTTTTGTCTGAATCAGATTTACCGACAGAAGAAGAGCAGTTCCTCGCCTACAAACAAGTCGCCGAGGCCATGAAAGGCCAGCCGGTGATTATTCGTACCGTTGATTTGGGCAAAGATAAAATCCCCAAGTGGCAACAAGAGCGCGAAACCCCCAACCCTGCACTGGGGCTAACCGGCATTCGCCTCTGCATGGCCGAGCCGCAAATGTTCCGCACCCAGCTACGCGCCCTGTTACGCGCGTCAGCCTATGGCAAGATTAAGCTACTGCTGCCCATGCTCTCTTATGTGGGTGAAGTGCGGCAAACGCGTAAGCATTTAGAAGAAGCCAAAGCTCAGCTTAAAGATGCCGGTGTAGCTTTTGATGAAAACATTGAGCTAGGCGGTATGATTGAAGTGCCCGCCGCCGCAGTGCAAGTCGCACAATTTTTGGCGCATCTCGATTTCATCTCAATTGGCACCAACGATTTAATCCAATACACACTAGCCGTAGATCGTAACGACGATGCGGTTTCGCACCTGTATGACCCGCTGCATCCTGCCGTGATTCAACTGCTGCACCATGTGATTAGCACGGCCAATCGTCTGGGCAAGCCGGTATCGATGTGTGGGGAAATGGCAGGAGACCCAGCGCTAACACGGCTATTGCTAGGCCTTGGGCTAAGGCGATTCTCTATGCTGCCGATTCAGCTGCTCAAGGTAAAACAGGAAATCCTTACCGGCGAAATGCATAAAATTACGCCATTGGTAGAGCAAATGCTCGTCGCAGAAGATAGCCAATGCCTGCGTGAGCTATTGCAGCAGTTGCATCAGAGCTAGGTCTTATTTTGTAGGGCGGGAGAAACCTGCGTACTTTTCAGCCTAGCTCGTAGACTTCACTCCATGCGCGCTAACCAAAGTCAAAAAGACGTTTTTAGTGCCTTCGGCACGTTGATTTAGGTGCGGGCGTCCCTCTGGACCTTCCTTTCTTGCGCGGCCAAGAAACGAAGCCAAAGAAGGCCGCCCCACGAAACACGAAGGCCCCTGCGCTGCGGACAATCGAGTCGGCGGCGGGCGGGATTGCCTCGCTGCCTCGCTCCCTTGCCGAAACCCCGCCCCGCTTGTTCCTCGCTACGGCGTGTTTCAAGGGGACTTTAAAAGCCCTATGCGGAGAGCGTGGTAATTGTGTATGTTCGCTGTTTGCTAATAAAAAATAACTTGCTTAGCACATATGGGACTTTCCCCACCCTAAGCTTTAATACAAACTCTCCTCCCCCTCAGGGCGGGTTTTAAAGCGGCGGTGCAGCCAGTAGTATTGTGATGGATGCTCACGCACCCGCTCTTCAATGAAAGCATTCATTCTTGTGGTATCTGCGAGTACATCATCGCTAGGGAAGTTTTCCCAAGCGGGGTAATAACGGCTTACAAAGCAATCTTTTTCCAGCGTAGTAATCATAGGCACAACTCTAGCCTTCCCCATCAAGGCTAGGCGAGATAAACCCGGCACGGTGGCGGTTTGAATACCAAAGAATGGGGCGAATATAGATTCTCGCGGCCCTAAATCTTGATCTGGCAAATAATAGAAACAGACACCCTGCTTAATCGCCCGCAAAATACCGCGGATCCCTTCGCTGCGCTTAACTAGTAGCGGCTCATTAAAGCGACCACGCCCCCGTAAGAGCAACAAATCAAAGGCATTATCATGCGCGGAGGAATACATCGTTGCGCCGCGATGATCCACCATATGCCGAGTGCCCCCAAAATCCAGCCCTAAAAAATGCGGTGCCAGCAGAATAATATTCTGGTCTTCTACCGCAGAGAAATGCTCCACCCCCTCGCGCCGAACCAGTTTTTCAATCTGCGCCTGAGTGCCAAACCATAATTTGCTATAGAGAAAAATGCAGGTGCAAAACTCACGATAATGCTGCTTAAGTATCACTTCATGCTGGCCAGTAGCCCACTCGGGAAAGCACAGTTTTAAATTGGCCAGCCCAATTTTGCGGCGACTTTTTACTGCGATATACAATAAAGAGCCCAACACCGCCCCAAAGCCGCGCAACAGCCACTGTGGCAAGCAACTTAAACACCAAAATAGAAGAAGCAAAAAACGATAAATCATAGCGACCTGAAAGATAAAAACAACACATTTGAAAGTAAAATCACGCAAACTCACCTAGGTAAAGACGGTGAATTTTGTAAGGGAAATGGCGAGTAAAACAACAAGAGCGGAAACTTCACCTCAGCATAAAACCCAAATCTTGAAACTCGGAGGTCCCAGAGAACACGGAGTTTCACGGAGCAAACCTTGCGTATGCTTTTCTCCGTGCTCCTCCGAGTTCTCTTTTTCCTCCGTGGTTTAAGATTTGGGTTTTGCATGGGGAACAACTTCAACAGACCTGTACTAGCCCTCCCCATCCGGCAATGGAGCGCCTGCTGGGCGCTTATAACGGTTATAGCTCCATAAATACTGGCTAGGGGCAAGGCGGATCATGGCTTCTACGTTGCGGTTCAATATCGTCGCATCAGCCTGTGCATCGCCTCCAAAGGCTTCATCAAGCGGGGCGAAATGCATTTTAAAACCACGGCCCCAAGATAAGCGCTCGGCAAAACACATCAAGATCACCGGTTGGGTGGATTTACTTAAACGGGGTAACAGGGTCATGGTGTAAGCAAGCTTACCAAAGAATGGGGCCCAAGCTCCCTCCCCTGCACCTGGAGCCTGATCTGGAAGCATATAAATGGCTTGCTTCTCTTTTAAGGTGCGCAGTAAGATCTTTACGCCACTAGCATTCGCGGGTGCGGCGCGGCCATTAGCGCGGTTTCGACCTGTCACCATCAGCGGCTCTAGCCATTTAAGTTTGGGAGGGCGGTATAAAGCGGCCAGCACGCAGGGAATCTGTGTGCTTATATAAACACCACAGACCTCGATTCCACCAAGGTGCGGGGAAACAAACATCATGGGTCGACCACTTTGCAAGGCGGCTTCAACATGCTCCCAACCGTCGCGCTCCTTCACCCAACGGCCAACCTGCTCTGGCGTTCTAAGCCAAGCTGGTAAAAGTTCTATAGCCCCCATGCCATGGGCACTCACACTTAGGCGGTGCAATCGCTTATAATCTGCCCCGTTTTGCGCAATACCCGACTGCTGCAAGTTGGCAGCCAAACGCTGTCTGTAGCGTGGCGATAACAGCCAAGCCAGCCAGCCTAGCAAGGCCCCAAGGCCATGAAATAGCCACAGGGGCAAGTAAGCAAAAGGTTTTAGCAGCAGCATCAGGTTTTTACGCATTCAAGGGCCAGCCCCGGATTCTACCGGCAAAATAGGCTGCTAAGCCCCTCATTGACAGGGAAACAATAATGAAAGAATTCCTCTTTACCTCTGAATCGGTATCTGAAGGCCACCCAGATAAGGTAGCGGATCAGATATCTGATTCCATCCTTGACGCCATTCTGACGCAAGATAAGCATGCTCGCGTTGCCGCAGAAACACTGGTCAATACGGGCCTTGTGGTGCTTGCTGGTGAAATTACCACTCATGCCAATGTTGATTATATTCAAATTGCCCGCGATACCATCAAGCGCATTGGCTACGACCATAGCGATATTGGCTTTGATTACAAAACCTGCGCCGTGCTGGTGGCTTATGACAAGCAAAGCCCAGACATCGCCCAAGGTGTAAACGAAGGCCAAGGCTTAGATTTAGACCAAGGCGCTGGTGATCAAGGCCTGATGTTTGGCTATGCTTGCGATGAAACACCGCAGCTGATGCCTATGCCGATTTACTACTCGCACCGCCTGATGCAGCGCCAGTCTGAAGTTCGCAAAGATGGCCGCCTGCCTTGGCTGCGCCCAGATGCAAAATCGCAAGTCACGGTTCGCTACGATAAAGACACCGGCATGGCGATTGGTATCGACACCATCGTGCTGTCGACCCAGCACCACCCTGATGTCAGCCACGCTCAGTTGTCTGAAGCCGTGATCGAAGAAATCATCAAGCCAGTGATTCCACCTGAGCTGCTACACAACACCAAATACCTGATCAACCCAACTGGCCGTTTTGTGATCGGTGGCCCGATGGGCGATTGCGGCTTAACTGGTCGTAAAATTATTGTCGATACCTACGGTGGTGCAGCACCACACGGCGGCGGCGCATTCTCGGGTAAGGATCCATCTAAGGTAGACCGCTCAGCCGCTTACGCTGGCCGTTATGTAGCTAAGAACATCGTTGCCGCTGGCATCGCCAAGCAATGCTTGGTGCAAGTGTCCTACGCAATTGGCGTGGCACAACCGGTATCGATCATGGTGGATACATGGGGCACAGGTAAATTGCCTGAGCACGAAATTGTTGAGCTGATCAAACAGCACTTCGATTTACGCCCAAAAGGCATTATCCAAATGCTAGATCTACTGCGCCCGGTTTACACACGTACAGCAGCTTATGGTCACTTTGGCCGCGAAGAACCAGACTTCTCGTGGGAACGCACAGATAAAGTCGAGATCCTGCGAGCTGCGGCGGGCTTATAAGCTTTGCACCATTCGTAGGGCGGGAGAAACCCGCCGATTTCGGAATATTTCATACCAAAGTCTGGCGGGTTTCACCCGCCCTACAAAAAAATGCATAAAAAAACGGGGAAGCTTTGGCTTCCCCGTTTTTTATTTAGTACTCAATTATTTTTTGCTACGGCGACGCATCACTAAGCCAACCAAACCCAAGCCCATCAGCGCATAGGTTTCTGGTTCGGGCACAGGGCTTACGCTGCCTTTATAAGGCTCGTAACCTAATTCAAGCTTACCATTTGCACCAGCACTTAATGAATTTGCAATCAGCGTACCTTCAAGATGAGCGGAACCAACTACATCGGCGTTTACTGCAAGTACGCTCCCATTTAGGAAAGTGCTCACATTTACAGTCTTTGCGTGACTAAGGTTATAGATAATGCGGTCACGAAACCGTGCTAATTCATCCGTAGAATCCGCTTTATCACCACCTAAGCCACCTGAAAATACAACATCGCTTAAGCTACTATTAATCACAATATTTGCGCCTGCCTTAATATTCTTCAGCGAAATATTCTGCAATGCCGTATTGCCTAGATTAAAGACCTGCACATCCGACTTACCGTCGCCTGTCAGCACCACGCCTGCAGTGCTGCTTGTCCAGCTCCCTACTTGGGTCTGCCCAGCCAGTTGAGCGGATAGGCCACTCAATTGTGTTTTGGCTGCTGCAAAATCAATAAAACTAGCATTTTTTGTTGCAGTCGCATATCGCCAATCTACTGCAGCTAAAGACCCCCCATAAACTAAATCACCGCGATTCAGTGGCTCTGCTGCAATAACTGGCCCAATTGAAGCATTCGTATCCATCTTCTTAACCGGCCCGTTATAAATAGAGCCATTAGCCATAGTTACATTCCCTTGCACCACTAAGGAAGGCGCAGTCGAGCCATATGGATTGCGATAGCCCACATCAAAACCAGAGGTTAAATTTCCCCCTACAGCCAAACGCCCTTCAACGTCAGCCGCCGCATTCACATTGCCAAAGAAAAAACCGCTATAGCCATTGGCAACACCAAAATCAACAATTCCCGCCTGTGCATGAGCCGCAAAAGCCAAGCTAATCACCGCAACAATATGTGTAAGACGCATCATTTAGAGCCCTTTATCTATTAAAGATGCATCAAAAAATGCATCTATCTTTTTAGCCTCTTCAGCAAAGCCAAACTTTATTCGGCTTGCTACCTGCATTTTAAGCCCTTGCCTAAAACGCTCTTTCACCGCATTGCTCACATTGAATTTTTACTCATAAAAACCAATCTAATCATTAGCAATTGCTTAAATAAAACTTTATCGCCCCATACCGTCCGAACAAAAGCCAGATATCACCTTCGTTTTAAACACCAGCGCCGCAATTATGCCAAAACAATTTAGCTTTAGGGTTTTAACTTACTCCCATTCCCTAGTTTCAAATATATATTTAACATTACATCTATGGATTTGAAGGACTTATTGGCTGACAGCCAAACTAGGAGCATAAGTAAATATATGGACTGAACAGGCCTTTATAAACTTACACAGCACTACCTTTGGCAATATACATCTACTTATTTGACATAATTCCGCTCAAAAAAAAGCGCTTCTGTGAGAGATACCCCACAGCAGCGCTTTTGCAAAATAGATACAGAATAGAAGTAGAACTTAGCCTAGGCGTAAAAGCCGCCAAGATTTAAGCTGTGCCAAAACCACCCCCAACAGCACTAAGCCCCCGCCAATCAAGTGAAAACCTTGAATCTTCTCGCCCAAGCTCACCATCGCAATCACGGCAGTAAAGAGCGGCAATAGATTCATAAACACCGCCGTGCGATCTGCACCCAAGCGATGCACGCCCTGCATCCAGCAATAGGCCGCAATCAAAGACGAAGCAATCCCTGCAAACAATACTAAACCTATGCCTTGCTCTGGAATCGCCATCGTTTGCGCGCTAAACGCCACCGGAATCAAAATCAGCACCGCCAGCAAAATCTGAATATAAAGATTATGCCAGTGGCGAAATGGCAAAGCCCAACGGCGTAATAAAATGCCGTACAGCGCATAAGCCACGGTGCCGATCAGCATCAAGGCATCGCCATGATTAATGCCGCTCAACAACAAACTAGCAGGGTGGCCTTGCCCCAATAAATACAAGACGCCACAAAGCGAGCAAAAAACCCCTAAGGCTGCTGCTGCACTTGGCTTGGTTTTCGTCATCAAAGCATTCAGCAGCAAAGATGAAAGCGGAACCAAAGAAGTAATCACGCCCATATTAGTAGCACTCGTGCTGTGCGCTGCGTAATAGGCGATGCATTGAAACAAGACCATGCCTAGCAGTGCCAGCACTAGAAATTTACCCAAATAAGGGCGAATAGCGAGTCGTTGTTGCCAAACTGCTTTCAGGCAAAAAGGCGTGAGCACTAAGGCCGCTAAAAACCAGCGATAAAAAGAAATAGCGGCAGGATCAAGCACGCCCGCCGCAGCTTTGGAAACCACGGTATTGGTGGCCCAAATCATGACCGCCAGTAGGGGAAAAAGAATGGGCATAAAGCTTGTCTTTCTAAGTAGATGAATTGCCACTAGTATAAGCTTGTCTTTTTTAATGCAAGTACGCTAAAACAGACATTTCATACTCAGAAACAGACAAGTTAAAGCAAACACACAATGCCCAACGCCTACTTTGCTGCTGATTTAGCCCTAGCAGCGCCTAATCCTCTGTATTTACGCTATCAGCAGATGCAAGCTGACACTCAATACAGCAGCCACAAGCATCCTTGGGGCCAGTTGAGTTGGATTAGCCTAGGGATTATGGACGTCGAATTAGAACAACAGCACCTCATTGCACCCGCCAATTACTTAATTTGGGTGCCCATGGGCATTCCACATTCGGCCTATGTACGCCAAGCGCTCAATTACACATCCATCTATGTTTCAGACAACTTAGCTAGGCTGCTCCCAAAGGAGGCTTGCCTGCTCGCCAGCACCCCACTCATCAGCGCTTTAATTAGCGATTTTGGCCAGCGGCAGCTCAGCCATATGCAGGATAAAAGTGATCAGAATCAGGCTGAGCTGCTGATTGCTCGCCTCAGCCAGAGCAAATGCGTGCCAAACTTTCTACCTAGCAGCAGCGATACGCTGATCGCTCCCATTTTAGAAGCGCTGCAAACCGAGCCAGACAACGCCCGTAGCTTGAGTAGCTGGGCTAGCGCTGTACATAGCACCGAGCGCACGCTAGCTAGGCGTTTTCAAAGCGAATTGGGAATGAGCTTTGGCCAGTGCCGCAATCGTATTCGTGTTTTACAAGCGCTGGCATGGTTAAAAGAAGACAAAACCATTCAAGATATTGCTTGGCGGCTTGGCTATAGCGCGCCATCGGCTTTTATTGCCATGTTTAAACAATTAATCGGTGTTTCTCCAGAGCGCTACCGGCAGCAACAATCGCCTATTCCTAAATCTTAAAAATGGCTTATCTGTAATCAAAAACGACTACCCAGCCAATTACGCCATTGCATTTATTACAACAAAACAAAAAATTAATGAATTTATGCAATCAACATCAATAAAAAATGACGATTGCCATTTGTAATTAATGCAGAAATAGGATAAAAACGAGGCTCAAGCGCTCATCGCCAAGAAACAGCTGCCTGTCGGACTTAAGCGTCCGTAGCGAGCAAATGTCCGGCTTGAGACAGATTTTGATGGTTTTTGAGGCGAATAGCGGGCTATTTAACTAAAAAACTATCGAAATATGGCCAAGTCCGGCGTTTCCGCAGTAGGACAGCTTAGGTCCGACAGACTGCTAGATAAAAAAGAAGGGATGCTCACTAATGACGATGATTCACCTCGCCGCAAGCTTAGCCTTGCTGTGGCTGCATTTGGCTGGCCTCACCTTGGTGCTGGGCCAATACTTACCCTATGCCATCGCCCGAGCATCAGGCGTACTTTTAATTACGCTATTAATGTTTTTTATTGAGCATTTTATTGGCCTAGGTAATCTCAATGGCGTTTGGCCCATCACGGCTATTTTAGCCGCAGCGTCTCTTTATCTATTTAAACAAGAAGCCGCTAGTCGCCGCTTTAAAGCCGCCGAAATCGCTTTTCTATTAGCGCTTGCCTATGGGCTGATTTGGAAATTTATATTCCCTGCGATTTACCCAACATCCGAGCGAGTGACAGATCTTTACTTTATGGCCAATTATTATTCAGGCAGCCTTTTACCGCCGCCCGATCATTGGTTTGCAGGCCATCGCTTTGATTTCTATTACGCCTTTCAGCACTATGCTGCAGCACTCATGGGTAGGCTGTTTGGCTGGGATATTGGTTTCGCCTATAACATCGCTTTTGCGGTTTTAATGGCTCTTGGCCTCAGCCTTGCTTGGGAATTTGCCACCCGCTTTGTTGCTAGCCGCTTGCATCGACTTGTGCTGATTATTGCCCTTGCCCTTGGCGGCACGGGGGTTTCGCCGCTATTAAATTTATTTGTTACCCCAGCGAGCGACAGCCCTATCAGCTGGCAAGCCAACGATGAGATGTGGGCCAGTGCGCGTTTTATTGGCAGCTACGATGCGCGGGTTAATACTGACTTAGGGCGGCAGCTTTTCCCCCTGCTCACCGCTGACACCAAGCCAACACCAGATTTTGAAGCGCGAGATTTACCGCTAGAAAACTTTGGCTATCAGTTTTTCCTCGGCGATTATCATCCGCCACTTGGTGGCTTCTTTCTGCTGTTTTTAGCGCTGGCACTGATCGCCTGGCTAGAGCAAAAACGAAGCGATCAGCCTGATGAAATCCTCCATGCCCGCTTTGCCCAAGGCCTGCTCGCCCTTACCCTGCCGGTGATGCTGATCACCAATACATGGATTACCCCCATGATGGCGGTACTGCTGTTTACTTGGGCGATCTGGCGGCATTACTGCAAAAACCCACCTGCATGGGGAGCCATCATTGCAGGCGGCACACTTGGGTTTCTGTTGATTTATCCTTTTTTAGCCGGCTTTGCCAGCCAAGCGATCGGCACACCGATACGATTAGTCAATCCACTTGATCGCACACCGATTGCCCAGTTTATTCTGCTGCTCTGGCCGCTATTTGCACTGTTTGCG
Organism: Pseudomonadota bacterium; assembly: GCA_026399755.1. Lineage (GTDB taxonomy): Bacteria > Pseudomonadota > Gammaproteobacteria > Burkholderiales > Chitinibacteraceae > Iodobacter. Next base: position 78,726 of record JAPLQI010000016.1, on the reverse strand, counting down.
CTGGCTCTTACCGAAAAACGCCAACGCCCACTGGCCACCGCCCTCGTCATCGCCTTTGCCATCATGCTGCTCTTGGGTGAATTTATCTTTGTCGATGACCCAAGCGTGGGTAAATTTGAGCGCACCAATACCACCATGAAATGGTGGGGCTGGATGTGGAGCGGGGCACTTTTAGCGGCAGGTGCAATGGCGCTAGGATCAGGCCGCCGCTGGGTGCGCAACGCTACCGTCGCCGTTTTGCTACTCACTTGTAGCTACGCCATCAATACCGCGCAGTATATTTGGCATACCCCAAAAGGTGATCTGGGCAAGCTGGCAGGCACGCATTGGTTTAGCAATGATGCGCCGGTGAAAGACACCATCCGCTATCTAAGCCAAGCACCTAAGGGCATCGTGCTGGAAAACTGGCTGGGTGATGCTTACACCAATCAAACGTTATTCTCGCTTTATTCCCAACAGCCATCTTTACTCGGCTGGCCTAATCATGTCAGCTTGTGGCATGGTGCGCCTCAGGAAGTCTGGCTGCTTAATCAGCAAATCAAAGATTTTTATTTAGGCATGCAAAGCAATCCATTGGCTTGGCTGAAGCAAAACAAAGTTCAGTACGTGATATGGGGCAGGCCAGAGAGCACATCCCTTGCTTGGCAAACGATTAACGCGGCCATTGCCGAAGAGTATGACTGGCGGCCTTTTCTAGAAACGCCCGATACCCGCATGGGGCTTTGGATAAAACGAAAGAAATAAAACGTAGGATGGGTGGAGCCATTTTTTTTGGCGATACCCATCTGCCTTCTCATTGATGGGTATCGCTCTGCGTGCGAAAGTCCTTTTTCGCTCAGCGAAAGCTCCACCCATCCTACGTCTTACTAAAAAAAGAACACCCAATGCTACTTTCGATTGTCGTGCCCTGTTACAACGAAGAAGCGGTGATTGCTGAAACGCTGAAACGCCTGACCGCCTTTAGTCGTGAGGTGGACGCGCTGGATATTGAATTTATTTTTGTCGACGATGGCAGCAAAGACGCCACACGCAGCATCATAAAACAACACGCCACGCGCGACCCCCGTATCAAACTGCTTGGTTTCTCACGCAACTTTGGTCACCAGATTGCCGTCACGGCGGGCATTGATGCCGCGCACGGTGATGCGCTTGTGCTAATCGACGCCGATCTGCAAGACCCGCCCGAAGCCATCCACGGCATGATAGAAAAATGGCGAGAAGGCTATGACGTGGTTTATGGCACTCGCACTGATAGACCTGGCGAATCCGCATTTAAACGCGCCACTGCCAAAGGTTTTTATCGTCTGCTCAATCGCCTCTCTGATGTGCCTATTCCGCTGGATACTGGTGATTTTCGCCTGATGAGCCGCCCTGTGATCGACACGCTAAGAGCCATGCCAGAGCGCGATCGTTTTGTGCGCGGCATGGTCAGCTGGGCAGGTTTTAAACAAACTTCCCTCCCCTATCAGCGAGCCAAACGCTTTGCAGGGGAGAGCAAATATCCGCTGTCTAAAATGATCCGCTTTGCCAGCGACGGCATTATGTCCTTCTCCGCTAAGCCTTTGCAGCTGGCCATGGCAATGGGCATGGGCACGTCTTTACTTGCACTGGCAGGCATTTTTTATGCGCTGTTTTTACGCATCTTTACCAATATTTGGGTAGAAGGCTGGACGGCCTTAATGATTGCCGTGCTGTTCTTAGGCGGGGTGCAGCTGATTTGCGTCGGTATTTTAGGCGAGTATATCGGCCGTATTTACAAAGAATCCAAGCAAAGACCGCTGTACGTGGTTCAGGAATACTGCGGCTTTGAGCAAGAAATTGTCTTTTCCCGTAGCCCCGTGGTCGATAGAAAATAATCGATTAATAGCCATAGCTATAAGCAGCAAATGGCGGGTTTTAGCCGCCCCTTTTAAAGAATCCATATGAAACGTCATATCCGCAGCATTCTCGGCCTGATCGTTGCCATTGTTTTAATTGTGCTAATTTTTCAGCAAACCGATGGTATTCAACTGGCATCAGCCATTCGTAGCAGTAATCCTCTTTGGCTAATCGCAGGGCTAGCGGTTTTTTGCCTCGGTATTGCTGGCCGCTCGGCACGCTGGAGCAGCATGCTGCGCATTGCCAGCCCCTCTGCCACACCCCGCGCCTGCTTGCAGCCTTTTTTAAGCAGCTTAGCGCTCAATAATTTACTACCTTTTCGCGCTGGGGATATCGCCCGCGCCTTTGCCTTTAATAAGGAACTCGGCACGGGGCCAGGCCAAGTATTAGCGTCTTTATTTGTTGAAAGGCTGCTCGATTTAGCCAGCCTACTGGTGTTTCTAGCCCTTGGCCTATGGGCTTTTGGCATTCAAAGCCTGCCCGCCTTTGGCAAGATAGGCGCAGGTGGGGCAGCCCTTGCCGCCCTAATTATTTTTGTTTTACTAGCGTTTCCCCGCTGGCTACAAATAGCGATTGATGTCTGCTTGAGGCTCATCCACAAACTTGCCCCCAATAGTGGCAATCATTTAGCCGATGAAGTAGCCGGGGCCATTAAGCTATTAGCGGCCCTTGGTGGCCGACGCATTTTGCCGCTGATTGCCATGAGCCTGATCGTTTGGGGGCTAGAAGGGCTCACTTTTTGGTGTGTAGCGCAAAGTGTGCCAGGGCTGCTCAATAGTGCGGGGGCTTGGTTTGCTCTGCCGCTCGCCACTCTCGCCACGCTGATTCCAAGTACCCCTGGCTATGTGGGCACGTTTGATTACTTCGCGATTTTGGCCATGACCCTCACGCAAAACGATGCCGTGCCTGCCGCCGCCTTTGCCTTTATTGCCCACTTACTGATCTGGCTGCCACCAACCTTAATCGGTGGAATCTGGCTACTTATCGCAAGGAGAAAAGCATGATTACCCAGCCCCAGCACACCCAAGTTGCCTTTAGTGCAGCTGGCTTGGTTCACCGCAACGATGCAATCTGGCAGCTTATCCCACGGAGAAAAGGATGATTACCCAGCCTCAGCACACTCAAGTTGCCATCATCGGAGCTGGCTTTACCGGCCTTGCTGCCGCTTATGAATTAAGCAAAGCAGGCGTGAGTGTCGTTATTTTAGAAGCAGAAGCAGATATTGGCGGCCTAGCTGCAGCCTTTGATATTGGCGAAAAATCAGAAAAACTAGATCGCTTTTATCACCATTGGTTTACCAATGATTTAGAAGTGATGCAGCTAATTAAAGAATTGAATCTCTGCGATAAAGTAAAAATCAATCCCAGCAATACCGGCATGTATTACGCCAATCAATTCTTTAAGCTCTCCACGCCTTGGGATTTACTGAAATTTAAACCGCTGACTTTTCCAGACCGAATTCGCCTTGGGCTACTGACCTTAAAAGCTCGCAAGGTAGAAAACTGGCAAGAGCTAGAAAACAAAACCGCAGCAGAATGGCTGACCGAGCTAGGCGGGGAAAACGTTTATCGAATTGTTTGGGAGCCGCTATTGCGCGGTAAATTTGGCGCGGTAGCTGATCAAATTTCTGCAGTCTGGTTCTGGAATAAGCTCAAACTGCGCGGCAGCAGCCGAGGCAAGGGAGGCGAAGAGCGCTTAGCTTATTTTAAAGGTGGCTTTGTCGCGCTGGTAGAAGCCCTCGCAGCCAAAGTACGCCGCCTTGGCGGTGAGATTCAAATCAGTAATCCTGTTATCTCCATGCAGCCAGAAAATGGTGGCTGGCGGATTAAAACCGCCAAAGGCGACATTCAAGCCGAGCGCGTCATCTCCACCCCCGCCCTGCCGCTCTTAGCTAAGATGATTGAAGACTGGGCCAGCCCAGAATATTTAGCCAAGCTCAATCGAATTAATTATCTGGCCAATGTTTGCCTTGTGCTCGAGCTAGATCACTCGCTATCGGATACCTATTGGCTAAATGTAAACGATCCCAGCTTTCCCTTTGTAGGCGTCATTGAGCACACCAATTTTCAGAGTGCTAAAAATTACGACGGCAAGCACATCGTTTACTTATCTAAATATCTACCGCATACCGATGCGCTATATCTAATGAACGACGACGAGCTACTCGCCTTTGCCCTGCCGCACTTAAAACGCATGTTCCCCAAGTTTGAAGACGCATGGATCAAAAAGCACCATGTTTGGCATGCTCGCTGGGCGCAACCCGTGGTGGAAAAACACTACAGCCAGCTGATCCCCGCCTGCGAAAGTCCTAAGCGCGGCCTCTTTTTAGCCTCAATGGCACAGATCTACCCAGAAGACCGAGGCACCAATTACGCCATCCGAGAGGGGCGAAGAATGGGCAGGCATTTAAGTGATTTGATTCAGCCTTGATCAAATATCTGCGCTGCAATAAAAAAGCCCCGCAAGGGGCTTTTCAAAAACACATTTACTTGAGGCAATTAACCAAACAGTTTGCCTTTCAACATATCTAAACCTGCGGCCAAAATATTATTACCTTCTGGTATTTCACCATTAGGCGTCAGCTTATCCACGAGCTGAGGTAAATACTCAGAGATTTTACCTGCAGCTTCAGTTGGATCAATCCCTAGTTTTTCTGCAACCGAGGCCACTGCCTCACTACCCAACACGGATTGAATTTGCTCACTACTCACAGGCAAATTGGCCCCAGTACCTACCCAAGACTGCACTAGTTCAGACAAACCGCCATTTTGAAACTTTGCAACCAAACCAGAAATACCGCCCTGTTGCTCTAACACACCAGACAATGATTGCACCAAGCCCTCTGGTAATTCTTTTCCACCTAAAAGCTGCCCAGCCAATTGATCAATAAGTCCCATACGGTTTACTCCGAGTGATAGAAGAGAGAAAGCAACCAGCCTTAAAAATACCTTATAAACTTGAATTTGGCAGAGAAAATTAAGCGCCACAGATTAAATCACTACTCCCTGTGTTTTTCCCCAGCATCCAATGCAAAGCCGATTCGCCCCAGATAAAACTTAGAAATCGCATCGAACGACACTCATTTTTTTTGGATATTTCATCACCACTGTGACTTCGCCCCTTCTGATTGCTGCCATCATCATTTAAAGAAAAAGCGCTTTGGATTGCGCCATGAGTTAGCGCTAAATCTTGAGTTCCACGCCCCTTATTCCCCCTCAATTTGAGTTAGCACAAGCTTCGCTTCCTTCTGTCGGCCAAGCTTTTTTACGGCATCGTTGTCGTGGCAGGGCAGAACATGGGACAATTTGCGGTATCTATTTATTAATTGCATTGGATTTAGTCTCATGGCCCTAATCATTACCGATGAATGTATCAATTGCGACGTGTGCGAGCCTGAGTGCCCAAACAGCGCCATTAGCCAAGGCGATGAAATTTATGTCATCGATCCTAATCTTTGCACGGAATGTGTGGGTCACTACGACGAGCCACAATGCCAGCAAGTATGCCCTGTAGACTGTATTCCGCTGGATCCTGAGCATAAGGAAACCAAGGAAGAGCTGCATAAAAAGTACCTCATTATTAGCGCTTAAGGCCTCAACAAGCGCCGCTTGCGTCGTTCAGCAAGGCGCAATCGCCTTCAAGCGCCGTTTAGCGATAGAAGCTCTGATTAAATGGCCACCCCGTACTTTTGACCGGGGGTCCCACATCAATGATGGAAGCAAATTAATCAGAGCCCAAGCAAACTCAAGGCAATTTGCTGATCCTCTGCAAGATCAAGCACCCTTTATCTCCAACGAAGCCTAAAAACGGCTTCGCTTAGCCCAATGCCCCATTCCAGAGAATATTCACATGAATCACCGCATTCTTTTTGTTGAAGATGATGCTGAACTGGCAGAACTGGTTGGTAGTTATTTACGCTCGTTTGAATTTAATATCGAAGTATTGCCCGACGGCAGTGGCTTAGTCGAAGCGGTGCGTAATAATCCGCCATCGCTGGTTTTGCTCGATATTATGCTGCCCGGCAAAGATGGCCTGACCCTGTGCCGTGAATTGTTTTGGACTGGGCCGGTTATTTTGCTCACCTCGCTCAATAGCGATATGAATCAAATCTTGGGCTTTGAAATTGGTGCGACGGATTATGTGGTGAAGACCACGCCGCCTTCGGTGCTCCTCGCCCGAATTCGGGCTCATTTACGCCAAACAGCCAGTGGCATGCCCATTATTTCCAGTGCAGCACCCGCGCCTGATCGCTCCACACTTAACTTTGGTCAGCTGCTCGTCGATTTACGCAACCGCACCGCCAGTTATCGCGGTGAAGCGCTCGGTTTATCGACAGGTGATTTTGATTTGCTCTGGGCTTTAGCTAGCCAAGCCGGAGATATTTTATCGCGCGATCATTTGTTAAAAGTATTACGCGGGATTGAATACGATGGCATGGATAGAAGCATTGATGTGGCGATTTCTCGTTTACGTAAAAAGCTAGACGACGATCCTAACGAGCCACGCAAAATCAAAACCATACGCCACAAAGGTTATTTATTTGCCACCGACATTTGGTGGCAGGAATAAGCCTTTCCACAATCAGGGATCAAGCTTGCATCGATCCCTGCACTCTAACGAGCTGACAGCTAAATATGCGCCAACTCTTTTTACGTTTTTACCTCACGGTGGTAGTTTGCTTTTTAGCCTCGTCCCTTGTTATTGGTGCGCTGTATAAAAACTTACTCGAGCGCAGCAATGAACATTATCTTTCCGATATTTTCAAAACCACGATCAGCGTGGTTGAATCTACCCTCGGTGATTTGCCGCCCTCCATCTGGCACGATGAAGTCAAACGCCTCAAAAATAAGCTTCCCTTGCCGGTAGAAATCGAAACCCTCAGTACCTATACGCTCAGCCCTAGCAATCAGCAGGCACTGATTAATGGCGATATTATTTTTTTGCAAAATCAGGACGTCTATCTGCACCGCATTCCAGACACCGGCTTGATGGTAGTCCTTGGCCCCGTCCCCTATTTACAACGCTTAGATAACTTCGCGTGGGCCGATTTGGTCGCCCTACTTTTAATGTGCGCAGCCTTAGGCCTGCCGACTTGGTTGTGGCTGCGCCCGCTTTGGCGCGATCTGCAACATATGGCAAGACAAAGCCGCCAGCTGGGTGAAGGGGACTTTAGCACCCGCGTCACCTTGCACGAAGGCTCCACGCTTAACTCCTTAGGCGTCACCTTTAACCGTATGGCCCACGACGTTGAAGAGCTCACCGCTAGCCGCAAAGCTCTGATCGATGCGGTATCCCATGATTTGCGCACACCTTTGGCTCGATTGCGCTATCGACTAGAAGCCATCAAAGGCGGTGCGGACAGTAGCCAACAAGTCGAGGCGATTGAACGCGACCTAGGGCAAATCGATGAGCTAATCGAAGAGTGGCTCACCATGTCTACCCTCGATAAGCCTCAGCTCAAGCTAGAAACCCAGCCGATTGAAATTCTGCCTTGGCTCAAACGCCAAATCAGCGAGTTCAGCAGCCAAGGAAATATTAGCCCCGACTTAATCAATCTCTTACCCGGAAAAACACCTTTTCTAGATGCAGACAGCCATTACCTCACTCGGGCTCTGGCTAATTTAATGAGTAACGCAAGGCGATATGGCGGCACCGCCATCGTGCTGACCATCGAATGGGATAATGGGCTAGCCAAATTGCACGTCGATGATAATGGGCAAGGAATCCCAGAGTCTGAGCGACAACGCCTATTGCAACCTTTTGAACGCTTAGAAGTCAGCCGTAATCGCCAAACCGGTGGCTTTGGCTTAGGGCTGGCGATTGTATCCATGATTATGCGAGGCCATAACGGCTCAGCCATGATTAGCGATGCGCCTTTAGGTGGTGCCCGTGTGACGCTCTGCTGGCCTACTCCGCTCAAAAACGCCTAGTGCGGTGATCCTCATCCTAGACAAGATACGTACATTGCGTTACAGACCGCTACCAAGGGCATATCGAACTTTCTAGAGTAAGTGGTGATAATCCATTCCATAGAAACACCAATCAAATACTCCTCTAGGGAAATAAACAAATGAACAAGCTTCTTGCCGTATTGCTCGCTACAGTTTTCGCTTCAGCAACTTCATTCGCTGCTGACACTACAGCGTCTACAGCTTCTACTGTTAAAACAGTTAAAGTTGAAAAGCACGCTAAAAAAGCTGCTCCAGCAGCTTCTACAGTACAAAAAGCTCAATCTAAGAAAGTAGCTGCTTCTGCTGCTTCTACTGTTCAAAAAGCTCAAGCTAAGAAAGCTGCTGCTTCTGCTGCTTCAGCAGTACAAAAAGCACAATCAAAGAAAGTAGCTGCTTCTGCTGCTTCTACAGTACAAAAAGCACAAGCTAAGAAAGTAGCTGCTTCTGCTGCTTCTACTGTTCAAAAAGCACAAGCTAAGAAAGTAGCTGCTTCTGCTGCTTCTACTGTTCAAAAAGCACAAGCTAAGAAAGCTGCTGCTTCTGCTGCTTCAGCAGTACAAAAAGCACAATCAAAGAAAGTAGCTGCTTCTGCTGCTTCTACAGTACAAAAAGCTCAAGCTAAGAAAGTAGCTGCTTCTGCTGCTTCTACAGTACAAAAAGCTCAAGCTAAGAAAGTAGCTGCTTCTGCTGCTTCTACTGTTCAAAAAGCTCAAGCTAAGAAAGTAGCTGCTTCTGCTGCTTCTACTGTTCAAAAAGCTCAAGCTAAGAAAGTAGCTGCTTCTGCTGCTTCTACAGTACAAAAAGCTCAAGCTAAGAAAGTTGCTGCTTCTGCTGCTTCTACAGTACAAAAAGCTCAAGCTAAGAAAGCTGCTTCTGCTGCTTCTGCTGTACAAAAAGTTCAAGCTAAGAAAGTTGCTGCTTCAGCCGCTTCTGCTGCTAAGTAATTGCACTTGTAATACCAAAAACGGGGACTTCGGTCCCCGTTTTTGTTGTTTATAAAGATGTATTTGAATATGGAACCTAAATGTTGATTCCATATCCAAATGGATCTTCATCTCTATCTTTAGATGTTTGAACCATCCCCATGCACTGCATTTACTTTTGAAAAAATATGAAATACACACTCGCTCTTATCGCACTTCTCATCTCTAGCAGTGCTTTTTCCCAAACAAGCAAAGAAAACAAAATATTATTTTTTGGCCAAGACGATCGTGTATTTATCGATGCACCTTACGCCCCGCCTTTTGCGGCCATAGGCCAGCTCGAAACAGCTGCCGCCAGCACCTGTACAGCCACCTTAGTAGCGCCCAATTTAGCCATTACCGCAGCACATTGCTTTTTAATGGATGCAAAAAAACTAGATGCAGGCCGCTGGTTTAAAGCGGGCTTTCATAAGGGTGAATATCAGGCACGCTATCAAGTGCTCTCGCAAACATTTCACCCGCGCTTTAAAAAAGGCTTGGTCTATAAGGGCGATGACGTTTATATCCAAGACTCTGCTGCGGCCTATGATATTGCTTGGCTAAAACTTAAATTAGTCGATGGCAAAGCACCTACGCCTTTGTCCCTATTTAGCGGCAATAAAGCAGAATTAAAAACCATTATTGCCGCCCATAAATCCTTAGCGACCCAAGCTGGCTTTGCCGAAGACCACGATAGCGAACTAACAGCACACAAAGATTGCAAGATCACTCGCTTACGCCCAAACAACACGATTTATCATCGCTGTGACACTTTAGCGGGAGATTCAGGCTCACCTATTTGGCTAAATACCGACACTGGTCCACAGATTATTGCCGTGCAAAGCTCTGCGCCAGATTGGTTTAATCGCAAAAAAGCCGATAACGTCGGTGTAACAGTCTTGCAACTACCGCCTAAACCCTGATAATTGCGGTTCAAAGGCGAAAAGGTAGAGAAATGGATATCAAAGCTTATATGCAGCAAGTGGGCCGCCAAGCTCGTGCGGCCAGTCGGCACATGGCAAAAGCCGATACGCAGACCAAAAATCAGGCATTAAATGCGATTGCCGATGCACTGCTGCGCGATGCAGAAGCTTTGCTCACTGCCAATAATCTAGATATGGAACAAGCAAAGCAGGATGGCTTAGAGCCTGCCATGCTTGATCGCCTTCTGATCACACCTAAAACCATTGAAAGTATGGCCGATGGCCTACGTCAGATTGCCAGCCTGCCGGACCCTGTTGGCGAGATGAGCGACTTTAAATTTCGCCCATCCGGCATCCAGCTCGGCAAAATGCGGGTACCTTTGGGTGTGATTGGCATTATTTACGAAGCCCGCCCGAATGTGACTGCAGATGCCGCTGGCCTCTGTATTAAATCGGGCAATGCCACTATTTTACGTGGCGGCCGTGAAGCCTTTCATTGCAATCAGGCCATCGCACATTGTGTAAGCGAAGGCCTAAAAGTAGCGGGCTTGCCCACTACCGCAGTACAAATTATTGAAACCCCTGATCGCGCCGCCGTGGGCGAGCTGATCACTATGAGCGAATTTGTCGATGTGATCGTGCCGCGTGGCGGCAAAAGCCTAATTGCCCGTATTGCAGCCGATGCACGCGTGCCGGTTATCAAGCATTTAGATGGCATTTGCCATGTGTATATCGACGACGAAGCCGATCCAGTTAAAGCAATTGCCATTAGCGACAACGCAAAAACGCATCGCTATGGCACTTGCAACACAATGGAAACGCTGCTGGTGCACGAAACCGTTGCCGAGCTAATTTTGCCACCGCTGGCAGAAATCTATGCCACCAAAGGCGTAGAGCTACGTGGCTGCGCTAAAACGCTGGCCGTGCTGCCACAAATAAATGCAGCAACAGATGAGGACTGGGCTACCGAATACCTCGCGCCCATTTTAGCCATTAAAATCGTCAGCGATTTAGACGAAGCGATTGAGCATATCAACACATGGGGCAGCCATCATACCGATGCGATTGTTACCGAAAACTACACGAAATCACGGCAATTCTTACGTGAAGTGGATTCATCCAGTGTGATGATTAATGCCTCTACCCGCTTTGCCGATGGCTTTGAATATGGCTTGGGTGCGGAAATTGGCATTTCCACCGATAAAATCCATGCTCGCGGCCCAGTTGGCCTCAATGGCTTAACCAGCGAAAAATGGATTGTCTTTGGCAACGGCGAAATCCGTAGCTAATGCAGCAGCGTACTCTGGGGATTTACGGTGGCACATTTAATCCAGTGCATTTTGGGCACTTGATTATGGCGCGGGCATTTCGGGATAGCTTTGCCTTACCCGAAGTGCGCTTGATCCCAACGGGAACACCACCGCATCGAGTACCTGAAGTCAGTGCCTTGCAACGTTTGGAATGGCTTAAAGCCGCTTTAATAGGTGAGCAAGATCTGATCGCTGATAATAGGGAGGTTAAAAAGGGAAGCGTCAGCTTTACTTTTGATACCCTGACAGAATTACAACAAGAACAACCGCATAGCCTATTGGTCTGGCTGATAGGTGGCGATTCATTTGCCCATCTGCCAAGCTGGTATAAATGGCAAGAATTGTTAGAAATGGGGCATTTGGTGGTTGTCAATCGCCCTGGTTTTGACGAACTCCCCTTTGAAATAAAAAGGGAATTTGCCAAACGACATGTAGAAGCGTCCCCGCAAGCCTTGGCTCAGGGTAAAATCAGCGTATTAGCTCTGCCGCTGATGTCCGTTTCTTCAACGGCCGTACGTGAGAAACTTGCGCGCGGCGAGGATGTAAGCGATCTAAGCCCGATTGCCACAATACTGCGGCAATCGGGTCTTTATTCTAAAAACACTTAATGTGCTAAAAACACCTGATGTGTTTTATATTTTGAAATACTGCTTTGTTGAATTACTTATCAAGCAGCACAGCGATTGCGGCCACTTTGCAAAAGCTACTTTTTACTTTGGAAGCACATAATAATGGCAATGAACGAATACACTCAAACAATGCGCGCACTTGCAATCACCGCGCTGGAAGACATCAAAGGTAAAGATATTATTGACCTTGATACCTCCGAACTCACCGATCTATTTGATTGCATGATTGTTTGTACTGGTGATTCAAACCGTCAAGTTCGCGCACTAGCTAATAATGTGGCTGTTGATCTAAAAGCCAAAGGCTATGAAATCATGAGCACCGAAGGCCATGAATCTGGCGAATGGGTTTTGGTTGATGCAGGTTCACTGGTCGTACACGTCATGCTGCCACCTGTTCGCGATTACTACGATCTAGAACAACTCTGGGGCGGTGTAAAACCAAGCTTTAGCGCACTGGGTAAGCCTTGGAGTGCAGTGTAATACCACTATTGCAGCTATAAGGTAGTGTTAAAGCAGCCCGTTGGACTAAGTTCACGGGCTGCTAGTCCCTCAAAAAAGCAAAATATGTAGAGACTTTCTCACATGCGTATTTTATCGCTATCGCGCCACTACCGCGTGGCACTACGGACTTTCGTAATGGGCCTGCTACTCACAGGCAGCTTACAAGTTTGGCTTAACTTTCAGCATAAAAACCACGCCCAAATCCAATTGGAATATCTTGCCCGCCACTATGCTGAGCGAATTGAAGCGAAGCTGGATGCAGAAATCAATATTTTGCGCGGCATACAAAATGCTTTTATAGCTAATCCTAATCTAAGCAATCGCACCTTCATCACCATTTTAAAACAACAAAATATTCAAGGGCGCTTCCCTGATTTTGTTTCGGTCTATTTTATTAGAGAAATGACCTCTGCTAACATAGACAGCTATATTGCTCATCGCCAGCTTGAAGACTCCGCTTTCAGCGTTAATCTAGATAAACCTCGTCCTGTATATCAAATCACAGATTATGTTTTTCCTGAGAACTCGCCTACACACGAGCCTATCGGCGTAGATATTAGCGCACACACTGCTAATTTAAGCACGATTGAATATGCCAGAGATCAAGGTCGTGGCATTGCATCACCAGCCTATCCACTAAAAGGGTATAAAACGCCCCCAATGGGTTTTGTCATCTACCTGCCTATTTACACGCCCAATAAAGCCATCAATAATCAAATAGAAAGACGAGCGGCATTTATCGGCTCACTCGGAGCGACCTTTACCATTACAAAAATGATGCAATGGTTAGACCGAGACATCAATAAATCTATTTACCTACAATTACAAGATACAGGCACGACATCTGCATTAAATGAAGCAGAAAAAAGTAAAATAATTTATCCAGAAACAAACAAACCACTGAATACCGCTTATAAAGAGCTAAGTGCAAATGCATTAATTCAATTTCCTGGTAGGCAATGGCGGCTAAATCTCTACGCTCCAGCAGAAGCATTCCCCCAATCACATTCATTAAATTATGTACTGTGGGTAGCGGGAATTCTCCTCTCAATGTTTATTGCTCTTCTTTTACAACGGCAAAAAAACAACCATGAATCCGCATTAGATTTAGCAGAACAAATCACTCAAGATTTACGTAAACACGAGCAACACTTTCAGCAAATGGCCCAGCTGGCAGAGGAATCTCGCGACCTGATAATTAGCCGAGACCTGCAAGGAAAAATAACCTACGCCAATCGTGCGGCACGTATTTATTTTGCAATGAGCAGCCCTATTTTATTAGGAAATAATAAACCCCTATTGCTCTCTGCCGAGCTAGCAATGAGTGAAATGTCTATTTTGCAAGAATGCCAACATCGCAATACAGATGATGAATTACACTTTTTCGAGCTCACTTTATTTCCTCTTTATAATCAAGAAGGATTACATGTGGGCTCGGCTATGTTTGCGCACGATATTACCCAGCACAAAGAGCTATTTATAGAGCTACAAAAAAATAGAGAACGTTTTAACTCCCTGCTTGAGCTTGCAGCAGATTGGCACTGGGAACAGGATAAGAATTTCCGATTTACGCAAATTTCTGCTGGTTTTTTTAATATGCATGCCATTAATCGTAAATTACTAATGGGACAAACACCTTGGGAATTAAGCGATGGGCGGGTATCTGCCGAGGAATGGCGTATCCATAGGGCACAGCTTGAGGCACAGAAGAGCTTTAAAGATTTCATTTACACCATGCAAATTGGTGCAAATAGCGTCATTATTCAAGTGTCAGGCCAACCTTACTTCAATGAGAAAAATGAATTTATGGGCTATCGCGGAATAGGCCATGATATTACGTCCCATAAAAAAAATGAGCAGGCCACTCAACTTGAGCAGCAAAGAATAGCTGCAATATTAAACTCCATGGCCGATGGCATCATTACCTTGGCATTAAATGGGGACGTTGAGTTTATCAATCCAGCCGCCATTCATTTACTCAGCTGCCGCGCAGTGACCGCTATTGGCAAGCATATTGATCATATTTACCGTGTCATTTCTATTACAGAACGCACACCCTTAGCCTCTTTACTCTCAATTGCATTGAGCTCAGTAGAAACGCCCCCCCCTTCTAGAAAAGTGTTACTGCTTAATTCACATAGCCAATCTATGCCAATTCAAGAATGGGTGATTCATTTAAAAAATAGCAAAGGAACGCTTACAGGGCTGGCTTTGCTATTTAGGACAATTGATTAAGGAATGGGAAGCCATGAAAACCCAAACTTTGAAGCACGTAGACACCAGAAAACGCTGAGTTTCATGGATAAAATCTTATTCCTTGCGCTTTTCTCCGTGGCCCTCCGTGATCTCCTTTTTCTCCGTGGCTTAAGATTTGGGTTTAGAGCTAAGGCAAAGTAATAGAAACCCATAATCCCCCCTGAGGGTGATTGGCCAGCTCTAGCGTTCCACCATGCGCTTGCACTATGTTTTGCGCGATTCCCAGCCCCAAGCCCATGCCCTGCTGATTACTATTTCGGCCATGTTCTAGGCGAGTGTAAGGCTGAAATAATGTGGCTAATGCCTCAACGGGCACACCTGGGCCATCGTCGTGTATGGTGATGCACACACCGCCTGCCACTTTGCTGACCGCAATACGTGCTGCTTTTCCATAAAATAAAGCGTTATCTAGTAAGTTAACAATGGCACGGCGCAGAGCCAAGGGCTTGGCACTTACTTTTAGCCCACATGGCTGGTAACTCACGTCGTGCCCTGCAAGCAATGAATCTCTCACCATGCGGCCAATCAGCTGATCTAGAGCCAGCTCGGTATGATTTTCGTGAATATCGGTGTCTTTTACGCTTTGCAAAGCGCCTTTCACCATCATATCCAGCTCGTCTAAATCTTCATGAAAAGCCTGACCCGCTTCTTCATCGTCGAGTAATTCTGCACGTAATTTCAGCCGAGTAATCGGCGTGCGTAAATCGTGCGATATCGAGGCAAACAGACGTTCGCGGTCTTCTAAGTACAGCTGAATTCGTTCTCTCATCGCGGTGAACGCACGTGCGGTGCGCACAAACTCTCGGCTCCCTGTTTCTGGCAATGCGGGCGATTCGCCCTTACCAAAAGCGACCGCCGCTTCGGATAAAGCAGCCAGCGGTTGGGTAATCCAGCTCACTACCAAAATCGACAGCAGCAAGACGGTAGCAAGCGTTAAGCCCTGCAAAAGCAAGCGATCAAACGGCAATGGATTGCCATTATCTAAAAAGTAAGGATCGGGCATTAAGGTGGCCAAATACAGCCAACCACCCGGCTCTATCTCTGCCTGAATCACCAGCACCGGTGCGGGGCGAGGCTTAATCAGCAGGGTGTGCTCTACCCATTCTTCAGGTAAATCGGCAACCGTTACCCCCTCATCCGACACCACCAAGCCATCCGGCATGGCAAAGCCAATCCGCACATCCGATAGCCTTGGCAGATCATGGCTTAAAGTCACCCGCACCATATCCAGCACCGCTTTAGACAATGCTGATTCGGGGATATCTTGGATCTCTACAGGGGCACGATTAACGCTAACAAAAAAACGAGTGCCGCCCATATCACGTAATTGCTCGATCAGGATGGGCCGATAATTCGGCGGCAAGCTCTGGAAAAACCGCACTGCACTGGCCGCACCTGCGCCAATATGCTGAGCGGCCGCACCGACCTCTAGCGCCGCTTTGGTTTTAAGCTGATTGGCCCACAGCCAGTTACCAATCAGCATCGTGGTGAGCACCCCGAGCACCATGACTAAAGATAAACGGCCTAGCAAGGAAGGCGGCATTAAGCGCCGCGCCCAAGGACTAAGGCGCATGGCTGCTAGTTACTTGTGCGGAAAACACATAACCCGCGCCTCTAACCGTTTTAATCAGCTCTGGCTGTTTGCCATCATCGTGCAAGCGCTGGCGCAAGCGGCTGATTTGCACATCTAATGATCGATCGAGCGGCCCCACATCTCGGCCACGCGTTTGCTCGGCGAGGATGTTTCTATCCAAGATCTGCCCTGAATGCTCGGCAAAATATTTAAGCAGCTGAAAATCCAAGCCGGTCAGCACCACATTCACCCCCGCCGGATCGGTCAGGCTGCGCTCGACGTTATCTAGGCAAAAGCCAAGAAAATGGTAGTAGCGTGGGGCAATGGCGCTATCCAAGCCACTGCGGCGATGAATTGCCTTGATACGCGCCAGTAATTCGCGCGGATTATAGGGCTTGGCAATATAGTCATCCGCACCCAGCTCTAGCCCCACAATTCGATCAGTTTCATCCGAATTGGCCGTCAGCATAATAATCGCTACATTCGATTGCCGCCTTACCGCTTGGCAAAGCGCAAAGCCATCGGTGTCGGGCAGCATCACATCCAAAATCACCAAGCTTAACTCTTCCTGATAGCGGGCAAATTCCGCCAAAAAGCTAGCGCCATCATGGGCCAAGTAAACCTCGTACTGGTTTTTTTCCAGATAGGTTTTAAGCAAAGTGCGGGTTTTTTGATCGTCATCGACCACTAAAATTTTACGACTCATGGGTGGCCTTTTAACTTGGTGAGTGTTTTATATATCAGTTAACGTAATGACTTAGCTTGCGAATAAAACCCAAATCTTGAACCACGGAGGAAAAGGAGAACACGGAGTGCCACGGAGGAAAACCATTTTAAATGGCGCTTTTTCTTAGATTAGAGGCTTTTGCGCAACTTTAAATAACTGGGTTACGCTAAAAACAAAGCAGATATCTAGCAGCCTGTAGGACTTAAGACTGATCTGCTACTAGAAAAAAACTCTCATTTCTCTTGGGTTTCCTCCGTGAAACTCCGTGCTCTCTGTGCCCTCCGTGGTTCAAGATTTAGGTTTTCACTAACATCATCAAATATCTTTTTCCCCAGCCCCTAATGCGCGGACGATGCCTGCCATGCGGCGTTGTGCCTCGCTGGTGGGCATTTGGGTATCCAGAAAATAGCGATGAACTTGGGCTACGATGGCGTCTTTTAAGGCTTCATCAGATGCCATTCTATGAGTAAGGCTAGGTGCTTGCACCATGCCACCTTTTACAAAGGTCTGCCATGAAGAGCGCGAGCAGCTATCCATTTGGCGAATATCGGCATCGCGCCGCACAGGCACGGATCCTTTAATTCGGTTATATCCTGCTTGTACAGCAGGCGAGACAATCAGCTGAGCGAGCTTTTCCTGCGCCTCTTGCCGTGAGTAGTTGCCTGCAAACATCACCAGCGTATCGATGCTATAGAGGTGCATATCCGCCGTTCCCGGCACGGCCACGCAACCAAAAGCGACATCGGTCGCCAAGCCCCAAGCGTTTAACTCGCCTTTTACCCAATCGCCCATCATCATCATGGCGGCTTCGTCTTTTGCTAGCATTTTGGCCGTTAATGTCCAAGACTTTTCGGCAATCGGATCAGGCATATAACGGCGCAAAGCGCGTAACCGCTCTAAAGCACGGGCGAGGCGCGGATCAAAAAAAGCATTAGCACGGCGGCGCACAAATAGATCTCGATAATAGGCAGGGCCGCCTTCGCTCAGTACCAAGCTTTCAAAAAGAGTAGCCACCTGCCAAGGCTCGCCACTTTGCGCAAGCGGGATAAAGCCTGCACGTTTTATTTTATCTGCTACCCGCTCAAACTCTGGCCAAGTTTGCGGCGGCAGCAAGCCCAATTTTTTGAAAATCTTCTGGTTATAAAACAAGGTATTGATGCGATGCACGCCGAGTGGCGCAGCAATTACATGGCCGCGTAGCCGAACCGAGGCATAGGGCGTGGGCAAAATCGAAGCGCCCCATTTCGCTTGCTTAGCCACACCATCTAGCTCGAGCAACAATCCCAAATCGCCCCATTCGGCAATCGCGGGGCCTATCAGCTGAGCCGCTTGCGGTGCTTTATCTGATAAGACACGGCTTTTTAATACCTTCATAGCGCCCAAGCCAGAGCCACCAGGAATAGCCGCATCTTTCCAATCTAAGCCTTCTTTTTCTAAACGAGAGACTAAGAAATCAGCCGCTCGGCGCTCAGACGCAGAGGTCCACCAGTGCAACACCTCAAGCGGCTCGGCACGCACCGGCAAGGCCAGCAGCAGCACGCATACCGCAGCGTTAATGAAAACAATCAGCAAAATCTGAGACCTATATGGAGGGTGCAGCGGACTATAACGTAAGCTATCTTGCTTATTTGTAAAAAAATGTTGCTTGCCTTGCGGATTATTGTTTCTGTGTAAAGCATGCAAAAAGCTGCTAAGTATTGATCAAAACCAAACTATTCACATATTTACATGTAAAGAAATGTAACATACCCACTCATCCAAAAACACATAAATTCAATACAAATCAATGACTTAATAAAAATACAACAACATAAAAAAGCGATTTTGTGTCACCTTTTCAGGGGTGCTATTGTGATTTTTCCGCGAATAAAGCGTACAAAAAAATAGCGCTAAATGCGGTCAACCCTGAGGAGAGTCACCACAATGAGTACACTTGCACGAAGCACCGTCCTAGCCGCATTACTCGCAGCCGGTACAGCACAGGCTGGCACACTGACCATCGAATCATGGCGTGTTGATGATAAGGCGCTATGGGAAGAAGTGCTATTACCTGCGTTCAATAAAAAGAATCCTAGTATTCAGGTTAAATTTGCCCCGACTACCCCTACAGAATATGACTCTAGCCTGACTGCACGTCTAGCTGGTGGCACAGCGGGTGATCTGATTACGTGTCGTCCGTTTGACGTGTCGCTTGCCAATTATAAAAAAGGCAGCTTAGAAAAACTGGATGGCAAAGCAGGCATGGAAAACTTCCCAGCTTCTGCCAAAGTGGCATGGCAAAGCGATGATGGCAAAGATGCTTTCTGCATGCCGATGGCGTCTGTTATTCACGGCTTTTTCTACAACAAAAAAATCTTTAAAGAATTGGGTCTGAACCCACCTAAGACCACAGATGAATTCCTGAAAGTCAGCGAAGCCATCAAAAAAGGCGGTAAATATACCCCTATCGCTCTAGGCACAGCAGACCAATGGGAAGCCAATCAAATTGTCTTTACCAGCGTAGGCGCACCTTACTGGAAAGGTGAGGCGGGCCGTAAAGCTTTGATCTCGGGTAAAGCCAAATTCACCGATCCACAATTTGTGGCCGCTTGGGATGCCATGAGCAAATGGACGCCATATTTATCTAAAGGCGCTTCTGCTCAAACCTATGCAGACAGCCAAAATCTTTTTGCCATGGGTAAAGCCGCCATCTACCCAACGGGCTCTTGGGATATTGCCTACTTCAATAAAGAAGCCGGCTTTGAATTTGGCGCATTCCCACCCCCTGTTGCTAAGTCCGGTGACAAGTGCGAGATCTCTGACCATACCGACATCGGTATGGGCGTGAACAGCAAATCCAAAAATAAAGAAGACGCTTATAAATTCTTGGCTTGGCTTTCTTCCCAGGAATTTGCTGACCTTTACACCAATAAAGTAACTGGCTTCTTTAGCTTGTCTAACCATCTGATCACCGTTAAAGATCCAGTGGCAAAACAAATGCTGGAATGGCGTAAGAGCTGCGGCTCAACCATTCGCCTAAACGCGCAAATCTTAAACCGTGGTGAGCCTTCGATGGAAAACCAGCTGTGGAATGTAAACAGCCAAGTATTGAACGGCAAACTCGCACCAAAAGAAGCAGCAGCTCAAGTACAAGCTGGCTTTGCTAAGTGGTACAAACCGCAGCAAAAGTAATCGGTATTGCGGGTGAATCCTAAGCCTATCAACTTAAGCTAAATGTTACTCGTAGGGCGGGAGAAACCCGCCGAGCGATACTGAAAAATACGTGGGTTTCACCCGCCCTACGATGATTCAATATTTGTCATTGTGCGAAAAACGCAATGACATACAGCTAAGTGAATAGGATTGGGGTTGAACCCCGCCCATTAAGTCTTTTCCTCTTTCACACTCGACTGTGGATCTTGGTCGGCGGCGAATCGCTGCCGACATTTTTTTTGCGGAGGCGCGCCATGCAGCGCAAAGTTCCTTGGCATATTCTGGTGTTTCTTACCCCAGCCCTGCTGATCTATTCCGTATTTAGCGCCCTACCCCTGCTTGATACTTTACGACTAAGCTTTTTCACCACAAGTGAAAGCGGTCATCAAACATTTACTGGCCTTAGTAATTACCACACCATTTTATTTGATCCGGATTGGTCACATGCGTTTTGGAATTCGATGTGGAACAACTGTAAATTCTTTGTTCTGCATTTATTAATCCAAAATCCAATCGGCTTATTACTCGCGACCTTGCTCAGCCTAAAAAGCTTAAAAGGCGCCAAAACCTACCGCACGCTGATTTTCCTACCGACTCTCTTATCGGTTGTGATTATTGGTTTTATCTGGCAACTGATTCTTTCACCACTCTGGGGAGTGGGTGAAAAAATAATGGGCTTTGCAGGCTTGGCCGATTACTTTGCACCTTTTTTAGGTGATGAAGGCTCGGCACTCATTACGCTGGCGATGATTTCAGTTTGGCAGTTTGTCGGCATTCCGATGATGCTGATTTACGCCGCGCTATTGGCGGTGCCTGAAGATATCGTCGAAGCGGCCCATGTGGAAGGCGCAAGCAGCCTACGTATTTTCTGGGAAATTAAACTGCCGCTTATTCTGCCCACACTAGGCTTAGTCACCATCCTGACTTTTGTTGGCAACTTTAATGCGTTTGATTTGATTTACTCGGTAAAAGGCGCGATTGCCGGGCCAAATTACAGCACCGATATCCTAGGCACACTGTTTTACCGCACCTTCTTTGGCTACCAAAGCCAAATCGGCAGCCCCACCATGGGCGCAGCGGTCGCCACCATGATGTTTCTGGTGATTTTAAGCGGCGTAGGGGCTTATTTCTTCTTTATTCAACGCAAGTTACAGCGGTTTGAGCTGTAAATGCATTTGTAGGGCGGGTGCAACCCGCGAGCAATGCTTAAAAATACGCGGGTTGCACCCGCCCTACATCCTATTAAGTTAATAGGCCCCCAGCAATGATGAACATAGGGTGCAAAAGGCCGTAGGCCTTACGCACCGAAAGCGGTGCGCAAGAGAAACAAATGCACACCCTATATAAATTCAAGGCTTAAGCAATATTTGATTAGCGAGTAAACACCATGAAAAAAATCAAAGCGAGTGGCTTGGTCGTGCAGCTCACGCTGCTCTGCTACACCCTGCTGGCCCTGTTCCCGATTGCGCTGATATTAATTAACTCGGTCAAAACCCGCGCAGGGATATTTGATGATCCGTTGGCGCTGCCCAATAGCGACACCTTTTCCCTGATTGGCTTTCACAAGGTTTTAGCTAAGTCTGATTTCCTGCTTTATTTTGGTAACAGCCTAACTGTGACGCTGATTTCGCTGACGCTGATTTTGCTATTTGGCGCGATGGCGGCTTGGGCTTTGTCTGAATATAAATTTCGCGGCAATCGCCTGCTGGCGTTGTTTTTAGCCATCGGCATTATGGTGCCGATTCGCCTTGGCACGGTGTCGATTCTGGAGCTGATCGTTAAGCTGGATTTAATCAACACCCTCACCGCGTTGGTGCTGGTTTACACCGCCCAAGGCTTGCCGCTGGCGGTGATGATACTGAGCGAATTTATCGCGCAAGTCCCTAAGGAGCTGAAAGAAGCGGCGCGTTGTGATGGCGTGGGCGAATTTAAAATCTTCTTCCAAATTATCCTGCCGCTGATTCGCCCAGCGGTAGCCACCGTTGCGGTATTCACCATGATTCCGGTTTGGAATGATCTGTGGTTCCCGCTAATTTTAGCGCCAGACGATTCCACCAAGACGGTCACGCTTGGTGTGCAGCAGTTTATTGGCCAATACGTCACAGACTGGAACGCCGTGCTGGCATCCCTCAGCCTAGCCGTGATTCCGGTGCTGATTATGTATGTGATTTTCTCAAGGCAGCTGATACGCGGCCTGACCTCCGGCGCGGTGAAGTAAGCACTTAATCCCCAAACCCTAAATTCTGTAGACACAAAGAACACAGAGATACAAAACAGCCCACAGAGAAAACCAAGAAAAAAACAATTAATGCTTTTCTCTGTGTGCTCTGTGTTCTCACCGCTCTCTGTGTCTACAGATTTTTTACCCGATTGGAAAATATCATGGCAACTGTAAAACTCAATCATTTAAGCAAGTCTTACGACAATAAAACACAGATTTTGACCGATATTAATCTGGATATTAAACACGGTGAATTTGTGGTTTTGGTTGGCCCTTCGGGCTGTGGTAAATCCACCCTGCTACGCATGCTGTCCGGCCTAGAAAGCATTAGCGGTGGCGAGATGTTGATCGATGAAAAGGTGGTGAATGATTTGCCCCCTGCTGATCGCGGCATTGCCATGGTTTTTCAAAGCTACGCGCTGTATCCACATATGAATGTGTATAAAAACATGGCGTTTGGCCTGCGTGTGGCGGGGGAAAACAAGGCTGCGATTGCAAAACGCATTCTGCATGCCGCGGGTATTTTAAAAATTGACCATCTGCTTGATCGCCTACCGCGGGAATTATCCGGTGGCCAACGCCAGCGTGTCGCCATTGGCCGCGCCATTGTGCGCGAGCCTAAGCTATTTTTATTCGACGAGCCGCTGTCTAATCTGGATGCCTCACTCCGAGTGCAAACCCGCTTAGAAATCGCCAAACTGCATCGCAGCCTGAATGCCACCATCGTTTATGTCACCCACGATCAGGTCGAAGCAATGACGCTGGGGGACAAAATTGTGGTGATGAGCGATTGTAAAATTCAACAGGCGGGTACGCCGCTGGAGCTGTATCAGCAACCCGCCAATCTATTTGTGGCCACCTTTATTGGCTCGCCAAAAATGAATTTAATCGAAGGCAAAGTGCTCAATGCCACGGCCAACGATGTCAGCATCAAGCTCAGCACCGGCGACACCATTCTGGCCGAAGTGGATGGCAGTAGCGCCAAGGTGGGTGATTTAGTCAATATTGGTATTCGCGCCGAGCACCTTGTCGAAGATCAGCGCTTTAACGAACGCTTTAGCGGCACGGTGAGCATTGTCGAGCATTTGGGCGAAGCCAATTATGTTTATCTCACCCTGAACAACGGCCAAGATATTGTGGTGCGCGGTGATGGTAATCGTGAGGTGCATATTGGCGAGCAATTAGAAATCTCTGCGCCTGCGGCCGCTTTTCATGTTTTCAATCAAGACGGCATTGCCTTAAAACGCATTAAGCCAGGCAATATGAGTACATCCAAAACCAAGTAACGCAGCGATATTAGACAGAAAAACCCACATCTTGAACCACGGACGCCACAGAGAACACGGAGTTTCACAGATAAAAGCTTATGGGGATGTTTTTCTCCGTGGCTCTTCGTGTTCTCTCTTTCCTCCGTGGTTTAAGGTTTGGATTTTATGCGGGAGTGTGACACTTCTAGTCCGGAGGGCTGCTCGGGTCTTGCAATAAATCCAAAGGCAGCAGCCCCTCTGCCACCACCTCATCCAAAGCCGCCACAATCTGTGGATCAAACTGAGTGCCTGAGCGCTCCCGCACATAGGCCATCGTTTCACCCATCGTCCACGGCTCTTTATAGGGCCGCTTATGCAGCAATGCATCAAATACATCAACGAGCGCCACAATCCGAGCCGAGAGCGGAATTTCATCGCCCTTAATCCCCAACGGGTAGCCATTGCCATCGAAGTGTTCGTGATGCCCGCCCGCTATTTCGGCCCCCAGCGATAAATAAGTGGTGCCTTCAACCAAGGCCACGGTTCTGGCTAAAATAGCCGCGCCCATCGGTGAGTGCTGATTCATAATTTCGCGCTCTTCCGGCGTCAGCTTGCCCGGCTTAAACAAAATATGATCTGGCGTCCCCACCTTACCTACATCGTGCAAGATGCTGGCCATGCCCACCATTTCCATAAATGCATTATCCATAATCTCTGGAAAAGCATTCTTGATTTTCAAGCGGCCTGCAATTGCATCGGTTAATTTTTGCACTCGAAGTACATGGTCCCCAGTCGTTTGATCACGGAACTCACCTAAATCGGCCAAAGCCATTACCGTCGCTTCTTGCGAGCGGCGTAATTGCTGGTAAAGATACAGATTATCCATCGCAGCGGAAATACGCTCGCAAAAGATATCCAGTAGGTTTCTATCAACCGTTTCTAATGGCCAAGGCGGTGAAAAATGAACAACAAAATCGTAGCTATTTCGCCCTGCAATATATAAAACTTCATAAGGATAATCAGATTGGCTGCATTTATTTTTTAATGCGGTATTGAGGGCAATTAATAAGCGGCTATCTTCAGGGAGCGTCTGCCCATCTAGGAGCGGGGTAAATGGCCCCGTGGCGGCTAATATTTCAAAGTTCTGCTGATTATTCTTAGATTGGGCGCAAAGCATGCCATATTCGCCCAGATTCAAAATAGCACCCACTTGTTTTAAAACACCCGATGCAAACTCTTTTAAAGAATGTAATTGATAAAGATTAGTAGCGCCTTCTAATATTTTAGCTAAACCTTGGCTACTTTTTTCTAAGGCATGCAAGCTTTCAAAGCTGCGTAAAGAGGCAATGACCGTGGTGAATATTTTATTCGCCACCAGCTCTGTTTTAGTTTTGTAATCATTAATATCGTATTCAAGCACCACCTGCTGCTCTGGAGCATGGCCGGGCTGGCCTGTGCGCAACACGATACGCACCAATTGGTTGCCTAATTCATCACGAATACGCTTCACCAAGCGTAAGCCAGCATCGTCGGTTTCCATCACCACATCTAAGATGGCCAAAGCGATATCTGTATGCGCAGCTATTTTTTCAAACCCTTCTTGCCCAGAATAAGCATGTAGTATTTCTAATCCACGACCTTTAAATACAATGTTTTTTAAAGCGAGGATCGTAGCACGATGTACATCAGGCTCATCATCAACAATAAGCAGCTTCCAAGGCTGGCGAACAAGCGCAGCGGCGGCTGACAATTCATCATCGTCATCCTCCAGCATCCAATCTTCATCATGATCAAGTACCATTAACATTTCCCTGAGTTCAAATAGCCAGCCACATTTACTTATATTTTTTTAAGAATAGAGTGCTTAGCAAACATTGCCAAGCCTTGATCGTAGGCTCCAATCCATAATCTCAATAAACGTGCGCAGCGGTAAATTATTTTCCATAAAAAACGCTGCAATGCGCCCTATAGGTACCTAAAAAATATAAGAGGAACGCAAGCCTTCCCTTGAATTTGCGCTAGGGCAATATCACCATCAAAACAATCAGCAAAAATCAAGCCATGATGACATCTCTGTCCGCTAGCCTTTCGAATGCGATTACAATAGAGGCTAAATTCCTACCGAGTCCCCCATCATGGCTGTTCATCAATTACTTACTTCCCGCTTTGCTGCGGCACTGGCCCAAGTCGGCGCTCCCGATGCATCCCCCAATGTGCAAGTCGCATCCAAACCAGAATTTGGCGATTACCAAGCGAATGGCATTATGGGTGCGGCCAAAGCCTTAAAAATGAATCCACGCGCCTTAGCCGAACAAGTGCTGGCCTGCGTTGATCTGGCGGGGATTGCTGACAAGCTAGAAATTGCGGGCCCGGGCTTTATTAATATCACCCTAAATAATGCGTTTTTGGCGCAAACCCTAGGCACACAGCAGGCCGATGCCCAGCTAGGCACGGGCGTGGCTAAAACGGAAACCGTAGTAATCGATTATTCCTCACCGAATCTCGCCAAAGAAATGCATGTGGGCCATTTGCGCTCCAGCATTATTGGCGATTCGCTGACACGCATTTACAGCTACCTAGGCCACAAGGTCATTCGCCAGAATCATGTAGGCGATTGGGGCACGCAATTTGGCATGCTGACCGCCTATATGCTGGAAAACGAAAATCAAAGCTCGGAATTAGTACTGGGCGATTTAGAAGGCTTCTACCGCGCCGCCAAAGTGCGCTTTGATGCCGACCCTGCTTTTGCTGATTTATCCCGCGAATATGTAGTGAAGCTGCAATCGGGCGACGCACAAGTGCGCGCGCTATGGCAGCGCTTCCTGAATATTTCAATGAAGCATTGCGAAGATGTTTACCAAAAGCTAGGCCTCTTGCTGACCCGCGATGATGTAAAAGGCGAATCCTCTTATAACGATGATTTACCCGTCGTGATCGATGATCTGCGTGCCCAAGGTTTACTCACCGAGAGCCAGGGCGCGCAAGTGGTGTTCCTTGAAGAGTTCCGCAATAAAGACGGCGATGCAGCCGCCTTTATCGTACAAAAACAAGGTGGTGGTTTTCTTTACTCCACATCCGACTTAGCCACAGCCCGCTATCGCACGGGTGTACTGGGCGCAAGCCGTATTCTGTATGTAGTGGACGCCCGTCAGGGCCTGCACTTTCAGCAGCTGTTTACCGTGGCCCGCAAAGCAGGCTTTGTGCCAGCCGACACCCACATGGAACACGTCGCCTTCGGCACCATGATGGGCGACGATGGCAAGCCATTCAAAACCCGCAGTGGCGAGCTGATTAAGCTGGTGGATTTACTCTCCGAAGCAGAAAGCCGTGCCTTTGATCTGGTCAGCAGCAAAAATCCAAATATGGACGAAGCCACCCGCCACCATATCGCCCACGCGGTTGGGATAGCGGCAGTGAAATACTCGGATCTATCCAAGCACCGCACCAGCGATTATGTATTCGACTGGAACAGCATGCTTAGCTTTGAAGGCAATACCGCGCCGTATCTGCAATACGCCTACACCCGTATCGCCAGCATCTTCCGTCAGGCGGGTGATGTAGACGCCAACGCCAAAATCGAGCTGATCGAGCCCGCCGAACACGCGCTTGCACTCACCCTTGTTCAATTCCCAGATATCTTGCAACAAGCCGCAAATGACACCTGCCCGCATGTTTTATGCAGTTATCTTTACACCCTTGCCACCCGCTTCTCACGCTTTTACGACGCCTGCCCGGTGCTTAAAGCTGAAGGTGAGATTCGCAGCAGCCGCTTAGCCCTTTGCCAAGCCGCAGCGAAAACCATGCAAACGGGTTTAGATTTATTGGGAATTGAAGTTCTGCAAGAGATGTAAACTCGATTTCTGCACCAGCAAAAATATAAACGCCACTTTAAATAAGTGGCGTTTTTTATTAATACCAATTGAATATCACAAGCCTGATTTGCTAATTCATCACAAAAAATATTTCCGCCAATACACGGAAATATTTACGACTTTAGCAATAAAAGTTAATGCTAGTATTCGCATCCGGTTTGTAAGGAAATTCCAAATACATAAGTAATTATACTTACATCATGATTTATCTCTTTAATATTCTTTTGTAGAAAATAAATGAAAAAAAATATCCTTGCTTCCTTAATTTTGTCCACTTTGATTGCTTCACCAGTATTTGCTGAAGGCTTTTACATTGGTGCAGACTTAGGTAGCAGCAACATGTCCGCAGATGTTAACAATAACTCTCTAGACAAAAACAACACCGCTTGGGGTATCAATGGCGGATATAAGTTTTCTCCATATTTAGCCGCTGAATTAGGCTACCGTGATTTCGGTAAAACAGAAGAAAACTACTACGGTGTTGTTAATGCCTCTGTTAAAGCAAATGCAGTACAAGCATCTGTATTGGCTTCTTACCCATTCAACGACGCATTTAGCGTATTTGGGCGCCTAGGTGTTGCAAGTATCAAACTAACCGCAGAAGTAAACGCGGATGTAGTCGCTTACTCAGAATCTAGAGAAGAAACGGAAACCAAAGCATTGTTTGGTATTGGCGCTCAATACGCATTCAATAAAAACTTCAGCTTGCGTGCTGAATACAATCAATATGCAAAAATTGAAGATGTAAAATTATCAACATTCACTGTTGGTGCAAACTACAGCTTCTAAAAATGAATTAAATCATTTTTAGTTAAAGAAAAAGCGCAATTTCATTTTATGAAATTGCGCTTTTTTATGCTCAAAAAATAAGCAATCGTTAATTAGCTGCGGCTATTTACGATCAGTAAGTGATAACCGAATTGTGTTTTTACTGGGCCTTGAACTTCGTTCAATGGCGCGCTGAAAACCACTTTATCAAATTCTGGAACCATCATACCTGGGCCGAACGAGCCCAAATCTCCGCCTTGTGCAGAAGAAGGGCAGCTAGAATGCTTCTTAGCAACGGCAGCAAAATCAGCACCGGCCAGAATTTCTTGCTTCAATTCTTCACACTTGGCTTCGCTGCTTACTAAAAGGTGGCTTGCTGTGGCTTGTACCATTTCTAAAACTCCAAAAAGATGATGCCCTTAGGCATCATTAAAAAACGCTGTAATGTATAGACTATACCGGCACAGATGATGCCTTTGCGGCAAATTTCAAGTAAAGCCCTCAAAATTAACAAGCGCACCTTTGCTGTAAAAAGACCAACGGCAGCACTTTAGTAAACCCTGTGCGCAAACTGACATAGAATAGCCAGCCCTCAAGCATTACAGCCCTCTGCCATGAATAGCCAGAAAATCCGTTTTTTCCGCCAGCGCATCCCTTCTTTTGAATGTATTCCGGGCTGCCATGATTGCTGTGGGCCAGTCACCACCTCTAGCGAAGAAATGTCGCGCTTGCCTCGCAAAACCGCAGCAGAGCACGAAGCGGCTATGGAAAACCTCAGTTGCCCGCACTTAGGCGATCAAGGCTGTACGGTTTATATGGAGCGCCCGCTCATTTGCCGCCTATTTGGCACGACCCCCACGCTACCCTGCCCGCACGGCAAGCGGCCCGAACTGATGATTGATGAAAAAATTGAGAAACAAATTCATCAATTTTTTAAAGAAACTCGGCAAGTGCTGGTGTGACGCCTCTCGGCACAAAACAATACTGATTTCATCGACATACCTAGCTTAATAAGCATGTATAAGCGCTTATCCTTTCGCCCCATGCCTTAGCAGATTGCGCTGACAAGCACTATGCTGACATAGAGCCCGCAAAAGGATTTATGTTTTGATCAGCAAACTACGGATCAGAGTTTTACGCTTACTCGGCATCACCCTTTTGGTGACAGTGAGTATTGGCTCGTATTTCTCTTACCAAATTCTGTCTGAAAAATTCACCCAATTTGAACAAAGAAGCATCCGCAGCGATTTAGATGCGGCTAATTTGCTTATTAATGAGCAATTACTATCGCATAAAAAATTTGCTGGTGATTATTCAGTCTGGGATGATAGCTATGACTTTATGCAAAATGGAAATAAAAAATATATTGCATCAAACTATACCTATGAAGCCATTAACAATATGGGGAGTGACTTCATATTTTTAATACATCCCAATGGAAAAATTGCGCTATCCGTGGTTAGTAGCGAATTCTCAGGCAAAGAACCAGGCAGTGTTTTATTAGGCTCTAAAAATGAGGCAACCGAAAAATTATTATCTAAATTAAATATACCCCATGAAATGGCAAAAGAAAATTCACGATCCTCTATTTATTTTTTAAATGATCAACCTTATATTCTAGCTTTTTCTCCCATTGTTAAAAGCAATGGGAGTGGTCCTTCTATGGGAATGACCATTATGGGCCGGTACATTCATGCCAGCCGACTAGATCACCTACAAAAATTGAGTCAAACTCCATTTAAAATTTTACCGCCTACTGGTAAAAGCGAACAAATTTCTTTTAGTGATCAGCAATACCATGCCACACGTTTAACTAATACTGACCAGCCCTTTTTATTAAGTATCGATGGCATACGGCCTTTATATAAAGAAGGACAATTTGCTTATGCATTACTAGTCGTCAATCTAATTTCAGTTTGGGCCATTTCCTTGATTTTAGTCATGTTTGGATTAGGCCATTTAATTATTAAACGCATTACTTTTTACAGCCAAAAACTACACAGAATTCGTTTAGGAGAACAATCTGATGGCCGATTACAGCACTCAGGCATAGATGAAATAGATTTTCTAGCTCTTTCTGTTAACGAACTACTCGATGAAATAGAAAGCCAACACCAAAAACTAATCAGAGATGCACTATATGATCCACTCACCTCTTTAGGAAACCGTAGCCGCTTAAATGAGCAGTTAAAATTGTCACTCAGCTTATTACGCAGAAAATCCATTCATACTCTCTGTTTATTATTAATTGATTTAGATGGTTTTAAAATGATTAATGATGTGCACGGCCATCCTGCTGGCGATCAATTACTGATTGTGCTCTCCAAACGGATTATGGATACCATTCGTGAAAGCGATTGTGCCGTGCGTTTGGGGGGTGATGAATTTGCTATTTTACTAAGTAATCCACTTAACCTTATTTTTGCCGAGAAAATAACCGAGCGCATTCGCATACAGCTCTCTTTACCCGTTGAGTTTGGGAATAAAGTATTACGCGTTTCGGCCAGTATTGGTCTCGTTTATTTAGAAGACGATATAAGTAAAGATATGCTCCCCGAGAATTTGTTAAAAAAAGCAGATATTGCCATGTATCAGGCAAAGCAAGCAGGCCGAGACAGAACGGTTATATTTGATCAACAAATGGAATCTTTACTCGATGAGTACGAAAAATTAGAAAATGATTTTCGCTCTAGTGTAGATGATGAATTAATTGATATTTCATTTCAGCCCATACTCACAGCAGATGGTAAAACACTTGAATCTTTAGAAGTATTGGGCCGCTGGTTTCATCCTCAGCTTGGGCTGATTAGCCCAGACCGTTTTATTCCCATCGCTGAAAACTCACGATTAATTAGACGTTATACTTTAGGGGTATTAAAAAAAGCCTGTATGGTTGCAAAAATGGAGTATGGTGTTTATCCGGATTTGCGTTTATCGGTAAATATCAGCGTACAGGAAATGCTAGAACATGGTTTCTTTGATGATTTACACGCCATTCTATTAGAAACAGATTATCCCCCTCACCTATTAAACTTAGAAATAACTGAGTCTTTATTTGCTAAAAATGAAGCTGAATTAACCACTCCCATGCAACAATGCTGTGAATTAGGTATTAAATTTCATATCGATGATTTTGGCACCGGCTATTCCTCTTTAGCCCGTTTACATACGCTACCTATCGACATGCTCAAAGTAGACCGAGCCTTTGTCAATAGAATTGGCGAAGGTGGGGAAACACTAATCAGAGCCGTCATAGAAATGGCACATGGATTAAATATGAAAGTTATTTGTGAAGGAGTAGAAACCGAAGCACAAGCCAAGTGCATTACAGAGCTAGGTGGCGATTATATTCAAGGTTATCTTTATTCAAAACCCATGGCGACTGCAGAGTTATCAATGTGGTTACATAAATTTACTCATATTAAAAGAAGCCAAGGGCTAATCCACTAGGTAAAATAAATAATCTTCATTTAGCAGCGCTTGCAATGCCACATATTACAACTGCCCGCCTTAGCCTCAGCACAATAAGTATTGATGACGCCACATTTTACCTGCAATTACTCAATGAGCCTTCCTGGCATCAATTTATTGGTGACCGTGGAATTCGTACTTTAGAAGAAGCAAAAACAGCCATTAGCAATGGCCCTATCGAAATGCAAAATCGCCTTGGATTTAGTTTATATATTGTAAAACTAAGCGATACAGGCACACCAATTGGCCTCTGTGGCCTATTAAAGCGAGATTATTTAGAAGACGTCGACTTAGGTTATGCCTTTTTACCGCAATACTGGGGCCAGGGTTTTGCCCATGAGGCCGCAAGCGCTGTCGTTAAGTATGCCAAAGACGAATTAAAAATGACACGCCTGCTTGCTACCACGGATTTGGACAACGAAGCGTCGATGCAGTTACTCATAAAATTAGATTTCACATTAATAAAAACCTTATCACTCCATAAAGAACTAAAATTATTTTCGCTTAATCTTTAAGCTCTCAATACATAAAAAAACGGGCACGAATGCCCGTTTTTTATTCACTAAACAAAATCAATTAAGCAATAATTGCTTTTGCCTTAGCCACTACATTTTCTACCGTAAAGCCAAAG
This sequence comes from Pseudomonadota bacterium, assembly GCA_026399755.1. Taxonomy (GTDB): domain Bacteria; phylum Pseudomonadota; class Gammaproteobacteria; order Burkholderiales; family Chitinibacteraceae; genus Iodobacter. The sequence continues at coordinate 46,614 of JAPLQI010000016.1, read as the reverse complement.
TGCTTAAACAACAAGCCAGCAGGTGCGGATTCACCAAAAGTATCCATACCTACAACATCGCCTTCTAAACCAACGTATTTGCGCCAGAAATCTGAAGTACCCGCTTCAATGGCTAAACGTGCCACACCGCGTGGTAATACTGCGGCCTTGTAAGCGGCATCTTGCCCATCAAATACATTGGTCGATGGCATAGACACCACGCGAGCAGCAATGCCCTCTGCCGCCAAGGCTTCAGCGGCTTTTATCGCCAGCTCAACTTCAGAGCCGGTAGCAATCAAGATAACAGCAGGATTTGCTACGTCTTTTAATACATAGCCGCCTTTCTTGATATTGGCGATGGTGGCTTCATCACGCGCCATAAACATTAAGTTTTGACGGCTGAAGATCAAGGACGAAGGCGTTGATTTTTGTTCAATCGCATGAGCCCAAGCCACCATTGATTCTACGGTATCGCATGGGCGCCATACATGGTGGTTAGGGATGCAACGCAGGGTTTGCAATTGCTCTACCGGCTGATGCGTTGGGCCATCTTCGCCCAGGCCAATCGAATCGTGGGTGTAAACGAAGAGGTTGTTGGTCTTCATTAGGGAAGCCATACGCAGCGCGTTCAGCGCGTATTCGCAGAACATCAGGAAGGTTGCGCCATAAGGACGGAAACCGCCGTGCAGCACCACACCATTCATAATGGCGCTCATACCAAATTCACGCACGCCGTAGCTGATATGGTTGCCGATCAGCTCATTACCTTCACGCTTGAGTGAAACGCAGCCTTTCCAGTTAGTCAGGTTAGAGCCAGTCAAGTCAGCCGAGCCGCCTAAGAGTTCCGGCACTTGTGGCGCAAAAGCATTCAGCGCGTTTTGTGATGCTTTACGTGAGGCGATGGTTTCTGCCTTGGTGTTTGCATCGCTTACTGCCGCTTTTACTACATCTTGCCAATTAGCTGGCAATTCATTACTCATACGGCGCTTGAATTCTGCGGCTTCCGTTGGATAGGCTGCTGCGTACTTAGCAAACAAGACATCCCAATCGGATTCTAAACGCGCGCCAGATTCTTTTTTGTCCCAGCCTGCGTAAACATCAGCAGGGATTTCGAACGGGCCGTGGTTCCAGCCAATGGCGGAGCGAGTCGCGGCAATTTCAGCATCGCCAAGTGGCGCGCCGTGGCAATCGTGGCTAGCCGCTTTATTTGGCGAGCCTTTACCGATAATGGTTTTGCAGCAGATCAGTGTTGGTTTGTCTGTTACTGCTTTAGCGGCAACGATGGCTGCATCGAGCGCATCTACATCGTGGCCGTCTACAGAAATAACATGCCAGTTGTAAGCTTCAAAACGCTTAGGTGTATCGTCGGTAAACCAGCCTTCTACATGGCCGTCGATAGAAATACCGTTGTCGTCCCAGAATGCAATCAGCTTGCCCAAGCCCCATGTGCCAGCCAGAGCGCAAGCTTCATGGCTAATGCCTTCCATCAGGCAACCATCGCCAAGGAATACATAGGTGTAGTGATCAACGATATCCAGACCCGGCTTGTTGAAATCACGAGCGAGGAGTTTTTCTGCCAGCGCAAAACCTACACCATTGGTAATACCTTGGCCCAGCGGGCCGGTCGTAGTTTCTACACCTGGGGTGTAATGCAGCTCTGGGTGGCCTGGGGTTTTGGAGTGGAACTGACGGAATGCTTTGAGGTCATCCATCGATACATCGTAGCCAGTCAGGTGCAGCAAGGCGTATTGCAACATCGAGCCGTGACCGTTAGATAAGATAAAACGGTCGCGATCAGCCCAATGTGGATTCACTGGGTTAAAGCGCATGTGGTTGCCCCACAGCGACAAGCCAATTTCCGCCATGCCCATAGGCATGCCTGGGTGGCCTGAATTAGCCTTCTGAACTGCATCCATTGCTAAAGCGCGGATTGCATTTGCTAGATCGTTACGCGTTGCCATATCTTTTCCTTGTGTGCATTAAGCTAATCATCATCAAGTCTTTTTAGCGGCCGCTGGGGCCAAGCCTAAATCGCTGCCCCCATTATCACTGAGGGACTGTGTCCACAACAATATCAAAATACCATATCATTTTTAACACGAGATAACGCGGATAGCGTTGAGCTGGCTCAAAGTGTTAAGGCGGGCTTTCGCCCGCCTTAGAATAAATTAAAACCCGTAGTGGTTTTTACTTAAAAACAGGCATTACACAACAGAAACCCAAATCTCTAACCACGGAGGGCACGGAGAACACAGAGTTTCACGGAGAAAAGCATTTTAAACTGAGCAGCTTATTGGGTTTAGAGTCGCTTCAACCTCTGCCAATGGATTTTATATCGCGGCTCCCTGCACTGGACTTAAATCTCCCCTTGAAACAAGCAAGCTCCGAACAAGGCGGGGGATCGCTTGGGAGCGAGCCAATCTCGCCTGCCGCCGACTCGATTCGACCGCAGAAGGGGCCTTCGTGCTTTGCTGTCGTCGCTTTGGTACTTTTCTTGGCGAAGCAAGAAAAGAACGCCCCCGCGGAGGCACCCGCTCCAAAATCAACGTGCCGAAGGCACTTAAAAAAACAATCGCGATGTAACATCGGTCAATAGCAAGCCGCTACTCCAAAACATAAGCCCCCGGAGCGGCCCCTTGTTGTGGATGGGCGCGGCTGGATAGTTTTGGTTTTACCTGCTCGCCGCACTGCGGCTTAAGCCACTCTACCCAATTGGGCCACCAAGAGCCTGCTACCTTTTTTTGCCGCGCTAAAAAGTTTTCGGCGCTTTCACCCGCTTTGGGCACGCCTTGCCAGTAGCTGCGTTTGGATGTGGGGCTAGGTGGGTTGACGATGCCGATAATATGGCCCGATGTAGAGAGGGTAAACATGACGTCCCCGCCGCTGCGATCGGCCAAGGTGTAAGTTTGCCGCCAAGGTGCAATATGGTCTTCTTCTGCACTCACCATAAACAGCGGCTGTTTGATTTGGCCTAAGTCGATTTTTTGCCCTGCTAGCTCCAAGGCATCGGGCTGAACGAGTTTGTTTTTCCAATATAATTCGCGCAAATAAGTGCGGTGCATTTTCATTGGCATACGGGTGGAATCCATATTCCAATATAAAACATCGAATTCACTTGGCGTTTGACCTAGCAAATAATTATCGACCCAGTAATTCCAGATCAAGCTATTAGAGCGCAGCATTCTGAATGAGGCGGCCATATCTTTGCCATCCAGATAGCCTTTTTTCTCCATCACGCTATCAATAAAATCCAGCCCCTCTTCATCTAAAAAGACTTCGATATCGCCGGGGTATTCAAAATCGGTGAGCGTAGTGAGTAAGGTTGCGGAAACCACTGGCACTTTGCCAGGCATCTGCCGATTTGCCCAAGCAAGGTACGTCGCAGCCAGCGTGCCACCTAGGCAGTAGCCAAGCAAATGCACCTGCTCGCTGCCGCTGATTTCTTGTGCCACTTTAATAATTTGCGCCACGCCATCGCTTAGATAATCATCGAAAGCCACATCGCGCATGCTGCTATCGGGGTTTTTCCAGCTGGTGATAAACACCGAGAAACCTTGGTCAACCAGATACTTCACCAAGCTTTTTTTCTCGTTAATATCGAGGATGTAATACTTATTAATCCATGGCGAGACTAGCACCAGCGGCACGCTATGCACGGTGGGCGTGGTGGCCTCGTAATGCAGCACTTCGAGCAAGCGCCCGCGATACACTACCGAGCCAGCCGTCGTCGCTAGATTTTCACCCACTTTAAACGCGTTCATATCGGTCATGCTGATATCGCCACGCGCTTTGTCTGCCTTAAAGTTTTTATAACCTGCAACGAGGCTTTCACCCTTAGTGCTTAATGCTTTAGCGATTGCCACCGGATTAGTCAGCAAAAAGTTAGTTGGGGCGGCGGCATTCAGCACTTGCCTCAGCCAAAATGCACTGCGATTACGCTCGTGCTCGCACATATCCGGCGTAGCGTATAGCGTGTCTTGTAGCCAATGGGTATTCAGCAAATACCATTCTTTAATGCCATCCCAATAGGGGCTGTCGCTCCAGATTGGGTCGGCAAAGCGCACGTCTTCTGGGTGACGCGGGAAAACATCGCTATCTGCCTCACCCCAGAAACGCCGAGTCATAAAGTTTTGCCACTTCGTTACATCATTCACATAACGAAACAAGACATTGGATAAGGCGTGTGGATTTTGTAGCCATGCTTGCTGCGCTTTGACGGAACTTGCCATCAAGCCAAAGGGATCGGTCGACTGTCTTAATTTATGCTGTAAATCGGCGTAGCGCTTTGATTGTTCAGTAAAAAACGTTAACTCAGACATTGCCATCCCCTTGAGATCGTTCTTCTAGCTTAGGTTGCGCTGCAGCAGAACTCAATGAGTAAGATCAAAGAGCCTGCTGTTTTTTAAGCTAAAAGTACGGACTCGCATGCTTTGATGAAAGCAGTCCTTCGCCAGTCTGACGGATCTAGGCCCACACAAAGAACAACAACACCCAAGCCCAGCCATATAAAGCCAAGCCCAAGCCAGCCAAGCTCAACGCGCCCAAGCGTGGCAACCATTGCATCGTGCGCTGGCTAGCCAAACGCCAAAATAATCTAAGCGACCAGAGTAAGGCCAGACTTAAAAGCACCGCGCGGGCAGTAGGTGCCCATGCCGTTGCCACGCCTTCATGCTTTAGTAAATTAACCGTCAGTGCCGACAAGCCTAAAAATACACCGCAGGCAGCTGCGGGAATAAAGGATTGCGTCAGCTTATGCACGCTTAATGCATCGCGCTTAGGCAACATCCAATCCGCCAATTTTAAGCACAGATAAAGACTACCGCCCAGAAACAACATGCTACAGCCGATATAGGTCACGATCAGGCCACCATCTAGCCAAGAGAAGCTATCGTTCACCTCGGGGTAATGCGTCAGAATCCACCAAGGCGCATTGTCTTGCAGCGGCCAGAAAATCTCGCGATTCACCAGCCACTCGGCCATCATCTGCTTGGCATCCACCAGCCACGGGCTGGCCGTCCACTGAAAAGCACCCACCGCCAGCCCCATCAAGCCAAATAAAATCAGCACTGTTTCCCAGCCACTGCCTTTGGAAAACTGGGTGATCTCGGCTTCAGGCGAGCGCACGCTCAAAGCAATTGCGCCGCGATAATCACTGCAACGCCCGCACATATGGCATTCAGTTGCGCCCTGCATATTGCGCATAGGCACCAAAGGCGCACAGTTAACTGGAATCACCTTCTGCTGCGGCGCTTTCCAAGCATCCACGTCCACCTTGTAATGCCAAGGAGCCAGCTTTGCCAACAAATTAAACACGCCATTCACAGGGCAAAGATAGCGGCACCACACCCGCTTGCTGCGCCCATACCAATAGCCTACGCCCACCGCCGCCACGGTTGAGCCACCCAATACCAACATCGCAGCCAGCGGATATTGATAAACACTCAGCAGCTGGCCGTAGACGGTGGTACAGGCAAAAGCCACAAAGGGCCAACCCTGCCAGCGTATCCAGCGTGGAATGGTGTGATTGCGCCCGCGCTCACTCGCCCATTCTGTCAGCATGCCTTCTGGGCAAAACCAGCCACACCAAACACGGCCCATCAGCAGCATGGAGATCAGCACAAACGGCCACCAGATTCCCCAAAATGCAAACTGCGCAAAAATCACCAGATGATTAAAAACCCGCGCGCTTTCATCAGGCAGGCTGACAAAAGTCGGGATAATCAGCAGAAATAGGTAGAAAAAAACCACCACCCATTGCAGCTTGCGCAGCCAATGAGCGTGGTCCCGTAAAAAATTGCCGAACTGAGCGGTACGCGAATTCAAAATAGTCATTGCCCTGTACGACTCACACGGCGCAGCAAGTAGGTGGTGGCAATCCAATAGCCACTCCAAATCACCAGCAAAGATAAAGCCGGGTGCGAGCGATAACCAGCAAAATCAGCCAGTAATTTACCGACCCCCATACTTTCATCTAACCAAGCCGAGCTATCCCAAAGCGGATCAATAATTGCTGGCAAAACATCCATGCCAATCAAATGCTCTACGCCAGAGTTCAACATCGCGCCCGCCAAGAGCAGCAGCAAGATTTCGGTCACCTTAAAAAACCAGCGCCAAGAAATATATTTACCGCCCAATTGCAATAGCTGAAATGTCGCCAGCGCAGCCACAAAGCCGCCTAAGCCCGCCAGTGCTAACGATCCACCGTTGCTACTGCCTGCCACGCTACCGTATAAAAACACCACGGTTTCACTGCCTTCACGCGCCACCGCGAGCGCCACCAGAAACAGCAAGCCCCACCAGTTTTTCTCCGCCGCATTACTGGCAAGGCCACCTTCTAATTCACGCTTGAGACTGCGACCATTTTTACGCATCCACACCACCATCTGCACAATCAGCGCAGCGGCCACGAGCGGCATTGCGGCCTGAAAATACTCCTGCGCCGTATCATCCAGCCAGCTAGAAACCCCCAATAAAGTCAGCGCCAGCAAGCCCGACAGCACCAAACCGAGGCCCACGCCACCCCAGAGGTAAGCCATACCACGCTGGCCAGCCACCGGATTGGCATGCAACCACGCATATAAAATCCCCACCACCAGCAGCGCTTCTACACTTTCACGCCAAACAATAAATGCGACTTGTTCCATAGTCTTTAACCTTTAAAAAATTGCAACAACACCTGAGAACAAAAACCTAAATCTTGAACCACGGAGGACACGGAGAACGCGGAGCTTCACGGAGAAAAACCGGTTTTGAATTAAGACGTTTGTTTTAAGGTTGTGGGTACTTTCAAACTCTTAGTTACCCAAAACTTTCCCTCTATCGTGACACGGGGCTTAAATCCCCCCTTGAAGCACGCCGAAGCGAGGAACAAGCGGGCGGGGTTTCGGCGAGGACTGTCTGAGCGAAGCGAGTTCCGCAGCCGCCGCTCGATTGTCCGCAGAGAGGGGTTTCGTGCTGGCCGGGGCGGCCTTCTTTTGGTTCTTTTCTTGGCCGTTCAAGAAAAGAACGCCCCAGCGGGGGCACCCGCTCCAAAATCAACGTGCCGAAGGCACTAAAAAGATGATCGTTGAGCAACATCCTTACTTCACCACAATCACGCCCCGCGCCTGCGGGTGGAAATCATCAAAAAAGATATATTCGCCAGCCGATGCGCCCTGAATCACCACAAAGGATTCCACGCCGGGGGCGAGGACTTTTTCTTTGCGCAGCGGCAGGCTTTCAAATTCGGCAGGTGACTTACCCTTATTGACTAATATCAGCTTGAATTTAGTTTTGGCTGGTGCCTCAATGCGTGTTGGCGTGACCTTGCCATCGTTGAGCTCCACCCTAAAAGTCAGCAAATCATCTGCACTCGCCATTAAGCTGCATGTGCTTAACAAAGCCACCACAATACGTCGCATAAAAACTCCATCCAAATAGACCAGCAACATTTAAGCCATAAAAAAGCACAAACCCCTCTGCGTGCGAGGGGTTTTTCTCACCCCACTACAAGGCAGAGGGCCTTGAATCAGACGATATTAATAACCGCCCTTCTTGCCTGTTCCGGCGTAGGTAAATTCATAGTTCAAATCGAAAGCCTTAAACCAAGGCGCAACGCCGGTTTCCTTATCCACATGGCGACCAAAGTGCGCGTGTGGGTTTTCGGATGGCGGCAAAATAGTGTATTTCAGCTTGTATTTGCCAGGGCCTTCCAGCTTGATATTGTCGCCATAATGCGGGCCATCGCTCGCTACCATCGCCATAAAATCGCCCTTGATGACATTCTTGCTGCCCACTTTTTGCAGCTCGTATTTAATTAATAAATACGGCATCCATTCGCCTTCCCCAAAGCCATTTGGATTGCCTTTAGCGGCATGAATATCAGCTTCAAGGTGGATATCTGAAGCTTCCGCCTTGCGCATCATGCCATCTGGATCCATCTTAACTGGCTGCAAATAAACCGCCGCCAACTCCATGCCATTTTTAATCGTTGGTTTACCAATTGGGTATTCTGCGGCGTAGGCTTGGGCAGATAGCGCCAGCGCAATTGCGGGAACTAGATATTTCATAAATAAAACCTTCTAATTAATTAGGATAAATGACAAATAGCTATGCAATTCACATTTAAAACAAGAATCACTATCAATCTTATTCCCATCGTCATCGCATTAAAAAGGTTCTATTTACTATTAAAAATGCCAATCGTGTATTTGTTGATTCAAATCAACAAAAAACCCCTGAGCCAAATGGCGCAGGGGCTGGGATTGTCTATTCAGGGTAGTTTTAGCTGCAAATACACTTTCTAAGTCAAACTAATAGTCGTAACTAAGGTCATTTTTAAAACAAATAGGTTCACTCAGCCTACAGCATTGGCCTGCTGCAAATCTGCAGGCGTCCCTACATTCACCCATGCGCCGTCAAAATACTCACCGCTCACTTTACCCTCGGCGGCATATTGAGCCAGTAAAGGCCCCAGCTTGGCTTTTTCTCCAACGGCAACACCAGCAAGCAAGGCTGGACGACAGATCGCTAAATTTCCGTAACAGTATTTCTCAGCGCCACTCGGAACAATCAAACCGTTTTCCAAGGCAAAATCACCTGAAGGGTGATACTCAGGATTGGGCACCATCACCAAATGAGCTAAACAATTTTTATCCATCGTTTTGGCATGTACTAACAAACGATGCAAATCAAACTCAGTAAAAATATCCGCACTGATTAATAAAAACGGCTCATCACCCAATAGCGGCAAAGCCTTAGCAATACCCCCTGCCGTTTCCAGCGCGACGTCTTCTGCCGAATATTGAATACGCACCCCGTAGGCACTGCCATCGCCTAAGCGCTCTTCGATCATGTCCCCCAGCCAAGCGTGATTTATCACCACCTCGCTAATTCCTGCCTCAGCAAGACGGCGCAAATGCCAGACTATGAGCGGTGTGCCGCCGACTTCAAGCAGAGGCTTAGGGCAAGTATCAGTAAGCGGGCGCATGCGCTCGCCGCGCCCCGCAGCAAGAATCATGGCTTTCATTAGAAGGTGAATCCCGTTGCCACAGGCTCGCCATGCAAATTAAGCAATAAGCGGCCCAACTGCGTTAATTCGCTATAGCGCAGGCAAACTTTGCGTACATATTCGAATACACGGGGGATATCGGCCTGATATTGCTCTTTGCCATCGCGATGCTTCAGGCGGGCAAATAGGCCCAAGATTTTAAGGTGGCGCTGCAGACCTTGCCATTCGAATGCGCGATAAAAATCGCCAAAGTCTTCGTGCACCGGCAGGCCAGCGGTACGAGCTTGCTCCCAATAGCGAATCGCTAAATCAAGCACAAAGGCTTCATCCCAATCTAAATAGGCATCTTTAAGCAAAGAGACTAAGTCGTAAGTAATCGGTCCAAGCACCGCATCCTGAAAATCAATCAGGCGCAGTTCATTGCCCTGCACCATGATATTTCGGGAGTGAAAATCGCGATGCATAAACAGCGTTGGCTGGGCCATATTATGTGCAACGATCAACGCACAACTACGCTCCCACACCCCCAAATCTTTGCCTTCCAACGTCACGCCATAAGCTTTGCCAAAATACCATTCGCGGCAAATATCCATTTCGCGTTGCATAAATGCACCATCAAAAGGCGCTAAGCCATCGATGGGCGTGCTCACTTGCATCTTCACCAAGAGAGAAATGGCCTGACGGTAATAATTGGCGGCGTTGTCAGCATCAATCAAGCTGGCGAGGGTTTTGGTGCCTAGGTCTTCTAGCAGCACCCAACCTTGCTCAAGGTTCTGTGCCAGCACGCTAGGCACCGGCAAGCCAGCATTAGTAAGGCGTTGCTGCTGCATCAAGAAAGGTTGGCAATCAAAATCAGCGGGGATTGCATCCATAATAATTAGGCTGCGATCACTAAAAACGGCGCGCCAATAAGAGCGAACGCTGGCGTCAACCGCCGCTATTTCTAGTGTTTTTGGGGCTTGACCCAGTGTTTCGGTCAGCCAAGAATTCAGGGAATCTGTTCTAGTCATGGTCGTAAGTGCCAGCAATGCAGTAGAATCTGCAAATTCTATCAGCTCCTGATGGCCGCATGTCCGCGACCCACACACCATTTCATTTCCGTCTCACCGCAATTGCCGCTGCACTCGTCTGTGCGATGGCGCATTCGGCTGAGCCTCTTCCTATCAATGTGGAGGCCGACAACGTTGTTGGCACCGCACAAGGGACCACCGAGGCCAGAGGCGATGTTCAACTCCATAGAGGCGATCTTGACGTGAATGCCGAGTGGGCCACCTTCGATCAAAAATCGAATAGGGTGACCGCCGGCGATCAAGTTCAAATGACACGCCAAGGGGATGTCTTAAAAGGCAATCAGCTCGATTATTTGCTGGATACCAAATATGGCTCGCTCACCAATCCAGACTATGCCATCGCCCAAGGCCTAGGCCGGGGGGATGCCGTAAAGTTGCTCTTTGAAGGCGAGGATAAATATCTCTTAGAAGATGGCCGCTTTACCACCTGCCAGCCTGGCGACAATGCATGGTTTTTGCATGCCAATGAGCTGGAACTGGATTACGTTGCGAACAAAGGTATTGCACATAGCGCGTGGCTAGAGTTTAAAGGCGCGCCGATTATGTATATGCCATGGATGAATTTCCCACTCAATAGCAATCGGCAAACCGGCTTTTTAGCGCCCTCGTTCAGCACCAATAATCGTAATGGCTTTGAATTCAGCACGCCTTTCTATTGGAATATCGCACCCAATTATGATTTCACCTTAACGCCGCGCTATATGTCGCGCCGTGGTGTGATGCTGGGCGGCGAGTTTCGCTATATGCAGCCTGATTATGCAGGCACGCTGAAAGTAGAAGGCTTAAGCAACGATACGGTTTCGGACAGCAGCCGCAGCAGTATTGTATTTCAGCACCAGCAGGCGCTGACAGATCGCCTATCGCTGGGCATAAATGTACAAAAAGTATCGGATGATAATTACTTTAACGATTTTGGTGATCGTTTAAGCGTGGCCTCGCAAACCAATTTGCCACGTGAAGCCGTGCTGAGTTATCGCGGCGATAACTGGCAAACTTTTGGCCGCTGGCAGCGTTTTCAAACCATTCAAAGCACAACCAACCCGGTTGACGAGCCCTATGCCCGTGTACCGCAAATTGGTTTTTCTGCCACGCCAGACTGGATTAAAGGCGTACAACTGAGCGTTGCAGCAGAAGCCACCGAATTTGATCACTCAACAAAAATCAATGGCACGCGCGTCTGGGTAAAGCCTGAGATCAGCATGCCTTTTGTTGGCTCTTATGGTTTTATTAAGCCAAAGATCAGCGTACACGCCTCTAGCTATCAATTACGCGCCAACAGCCCTGGTCAAGTCAGCAGCACAGAAAATCGCACCATTCCCATTTTCAGTGTGGATAGTGGCCTGTATTTTGAAAAAGAAAGCAGCTTTGGTGGCGAGGAATACACTCAAACACTAGAGCCACGCGCCTTTTATGCCTATGTGCCTTACAAAGATCAATCTAAGCTGCCTAACTTTGACTCAGCGCTGACTGATTTTTCATTTTCGCAGATGTTTTCTGAGAATCAGTTTTCAGGCAACGATCGTATTAATGACGCGAATCAGCTGACACTGGCACTTTCATCACGACTCTATGAATCCTCTACGGGCATAGAACGCGTTCGGGCCACCATCGGCCAGCGCTTCTACTTTACCGATCAAAGAGTCACGCTCGATGCGCCGGGCCGACCTGATGAAGCGACTTCATCCGATCTATTGCTCTCGGTCAGTGGGCAGGTTTGGCGTGATTTTATGGTCGGCTATAGCCTGCAATACAATATGCAAGACAATAGCACCATCCGCTCTGACGTCAATCTAGGCTGGAGCCCTGGCGCTTACCGAGCACTGAATCTGCGTTATGTACAAAGCCGTAATAATAATATTGAACAAATCGATTTATCGGGCCAATGGCCACTCGGTGGAGGCTGGTACGCCATTGGGCGAGCCAATTACTCGCTGCGTGACAACAAGGCTTTGGAAACGCTAAGCGGTGTTGAATATAATGCCGGCTGTTGGGCACTGCGCTTTGCCGCCCAGCGCTACATTACCAATGACGGCACATTCAACACCAACTTCTTCGCCCTTCTTGAACTAGGTGGTTTAGGCGGTTTAGGCAGTAATCCGATTGATGTTCTACGCCAAACTATTCCTGGTTATACCGATACCTACAGCAAGGTCCACTGATATATGAAGCTGCGCCACCTTTCCCGCGCCTTAGCGCTCGTTGCCCTGATCGGCACATCCCAACTGACAAATGCATCGGTTGAAACCATTGATCGCATTGTTGCCGTGGTTAATAAAAGCGCAGTGACTCAGCAAGAGCTTGATGCGCGTATCAGTAGCGTCCAGAAAAACATGGAAAACCAGCGCATCACTCTGCCGCCCGCTGCCGTACTTAAACAACAAGTATTAGACCGGATGATTCTGGAGCTAGTGCAAGTGCAATACGCCGATCAAATCGGCATTCGAATTGATGATAGCCAGCTAGAGCGCGCGATTGGCCGTATGGCAGAGCAAAATAAAATGTCCTTGCCCCAGTTTCGCGAAACACTTGCCAAACAAGGCATGAGCTGGAAATCCTTCCGCGAAGATATTCGCCGTGAAATTACCCTAACCCGCCTAAGAGAGCGTGAAATCGATAATCGCATCGTTATTAGCGATAGCGAGATCGACGAATACATCAAACTGAACACCGGCAAAGAGCAGCAAGAGTTCCGCCTCTCGCATATTTTGATTCCGTTGCCAGAAAACGCCAGCCCAGAACAAATCACCGCCAAACGCACTCGTGCACTCGCTGCAATCGAAGAATTGAAATCCGGTAAAGACTTCGCCTCGATTGCTGCGGTGTACTCTAGCGCACCGGATGCCACCAGCGGCGGTAGCTTAGGCTGGCGCGCAGCGGGCTCCTTGCCGCCAGCATTTACTCAGCTGCTAGAAAAACTAAAACCGGGTGAAATCACCGATTTAGTCCGCAGCCCTGGTGGATTTCATATTGTGAAGCTGCTCGAAAAACGCAGCCAAGAACAAAAAACCGTAGTTGAGCAAACCCACGCACGTCATATCTTGATCCGTACCAATGAATTGGTTTCTGAAGGCGATGCACGTCAACGTCTGAATCAGCTGGTCGACCGCCTAAAAAATGGCAGCAAATTTGAAGAACTAGCCCGCCTCTATTCCGATGATGGCAGTGCTAGCAAAGGTGGCGATTTAGGCTGGCTCACTCCGGGCGAAACCGTACCAGAATTTGAAACCGCCATGAATGCGCTCAAGCCGGGCGAAACCAGCCCAGTGATTCAATCGCCATTTGGCCTACATATTATTCAAGTGCTAGAACGCCGCTCACAAGACATGACCAAAGAGCGCGAGCGCTTCCGTGTAAGAAATGAATTAAAACAACGCAAGAGCGAAGAGCAGTTTGAAGATTGGCTACGCCAACAAAAAGACCGCGCGTTTGTAGAGTTGCGCTTGAAAGACGAGTAAAGCTTTATCTGATGGCGTGGACACCCTGCCCACGCCATCAATCACCAGTCCTACCGCCTTAACCTCTAAAGCCGTGTGAAAATCAATGAACAAACCCACACTGCCCCGCATCGCCCTTACCAGCGGCGAGCCTGCAGGCATAGGCCCAGAAATCTGCGCCATGCTGGCAGCAGCTGCGCCACTCGCTTGCCAGTTAGTGATTCTCTGCGACAAAATCCTGCTTGTTGAACGGGCAAGCGCCAGCCAGATCGATGCCAATTGGCCAGACTACTCGCCGGAAAATAACGCGCCCGTCTCTATCTTACATATTCCACTCACGGCCCCCTGCTCTGTGGGCAATCTGAATACTGGCAACGCCCGCTATGTGATAGATTTGCTCGATAGAGCCACGGATGGCTGCCAAAGTGGTGAGTTTGCGGCAGTTGTAACCGCGCCGATTCATAAGGGTGTGATTAACGAAGGCGCGGATTTAGGGCGTTTTTTCTACGGCCATACCGAGTATTTGGCTGAACGAACTCAGACTGCGCAAGTGGTGATGATGCTGGCCTGTAGCGAAATGCGTGTCGCGCTGGCCACCACTCATTTGCCACTGAAAGACGTGGCAGCAGCCATTACAGCCGAATCGCTCACCACCACACTCAAGATTTTGTACCACGATTTACAAACTAAATTCGGCATAGCCAAACCAAGGATTATTGTGGCTGGGCTTAACCCGCACGCAGGGGAATCTGGCCATTTGGGTAGAGAAGAAATAGAAATTATCTCCCCAGTGCTAGACGCCTTGCGCCAAACCGGCATGACGCTAATCGGGCCATTACCTGCTGACACCCTATTTAATCGTAATATCCTCGCCTCGGGCGATGCGGTCTTAGCCATGTATCATGATCAAGGCCTACCCGTACTCAAGTACGCCAGCTTTGGCCACGGCATTAATATCACGCTGGGCCTGCCGATTATCCGCACCTCGGTTGATCACGGCACAGCCCTTGATTTGGCAGGAACAGGCACGGCAGATGCAGGCAGCCTGCTTGCGGCCACCCAACTCGCAATCGAGTTAGTGGGAAATACGATTTAATGCTGTAAACCGCATGTAATCACTTACTATCAACTTTAGTAACGACTCAGGCATGCGAACAAAACCCAAATCTTGAACCACAGAGAACACGGAGGACACAGAGTTCCACGGAGAAGACCAAGAGAGATAATCCGTTTTTTCGTGCCATTCATGGAGATTTGCCTTGTTATTAGCGCTCCTAAGTAATTAGCAATTTTAAAGCGGTGTGCAATCTCGCTGCGCACCGCACAACCGTGGCACACGCCGCGATAGAACTCGCTGGAATAAATAATGACTTCGCATATCCCTCGTAAGCGCTTTGGACAAAACTTTTTACAAGACCAAAGTGTGATTTCCGACATTATCAACTCAGTCAGCCCACGTAAAGGCGATGTACTGGTTGAGATTGGGCCGGGCCTTGCCGCGCTGACCAAGCCTTTAATGGATCGCACCGACACCCTACATGTAGTGGAAATTGACCGCGATATCGTGGCGCATTTATCTGAGAAATTCTCCCCAGAAAAACTCGTGATCCACAATGTGGACGCGCTGAATTTTGACTTTGGCGCGCTGGCTGCAGAGATTGCTCCGGGCAGCAAAATTCGTCTGATTGGTAACTTGCCTTACAATATTTCCACGCCGCTTTTGTTCCATCTGGCAAGCTTTGGCGATTCCATTTTTGATATGCACTTTATGTTGCAAAAAGAAGTGGTTGATCGCATGGTGGCTGAGCCTTCGACATCGGATTACGGCCGCCTAAGCATCATGCTGCAATACCGTTTTAATATGGAACGCGTGTTCGATGTGCCGCCAGAAGCCTTCTTCCCACCGCCAAAAGTAGACTCATCCATCGTGCGCATGGTGCCGTGGGCCGAGCTACCTGCGCCTGCCACCGACTACAATCACCTACAAAAGCTCGTCGCACAAAGCTTTGGCCAGCGCCGCAAAACACTGCGTAACAACGTAAAAAGCCTAGTGAGCGATGCCGAGCTAGAAGCGCTGGGCATTTCCCCAAGTTGCCGCCCAGAAAATGTAACGCTGGAGCAGTATGTTGCGCTCAGCAACTACCTTGTTGCCGCTGGCCGATAATTTGTAGGGAGGGAGAAACCCGCGAGCGATGCTGAAAAATACGCGGGTTTCTCCCGCCCTATGATGATCCAATGCCTGTTATGGCGTAGCTTATTGCTAAGTTGATAGGATTGGGGGGCAACCTGCTGTTTGCTTTTGATTAGATGCATTGGCGGGTAAGCACCCGCCCGACAAACTCATATCAAGTAAGCCTAGGGTTTCCCCGCCTTGCCAACATTGCACAATATTTAACAGAATCAGGTCTCTTGTCATGCCCCAATCCAAGCCGATGATCAAATTTAATCATGTTAATAAATGGTATGGCCCCAACCACCATGTACTGAAAGACATCAATCTTGAAGTCAAACAAGGTGAAGTGGTCGTGGTTTGTGGGCCTTCTGGCTCCGGCAAATCCACCATGATCCGTACGATCAACCAGCTAGAGCCTGTTAACGACGGCGAAATCTGGATTGGTAATGTAGAAGTCACTAGCCCTAAAACAGATATCAATAAGCTACGCGCCGAAGTAGGCTTTGTTTTCCAGCACTTCAATCTTTACCCACATTTATCGGTGCTAGAAAACATCACGCTGGCCCCAATCCGTGTAAAAGGCATGAAGCAAGCCGAGGCCGAAGCACTCGCCTTTACACTGCTTGAGCGTGTTGGTTTGGCCGACAAAAAAAATGCCTACCCATCGAATTTATCCGGTGGTCAGCAGCAGCGAGTGGCCATTGCCCGTGGCCTTGCCATGAACCCTGGCGTGATGTTGTTTGACGAGCCGACCTCAGCACTCGATCCAGAAATGATCGGTGAAGTACTGCAAGTCATGAAAACGCTAGCTGAATCGGGCATGACCATGATGGTGGTGACGCATGAAATGGGCTTTGCCCGTGAAGTGGCAGACCGTGTGTTATTTCTCGATCAAGGCGTGATTTTAGAAGATGCGCATCCAGAAGCCTTCTTTACTAATCCTCAGCACGATAGAGCAAAGCAATTTTTGCGTCAGATTCTAGCCCCTATGCAGCAGTAATATTTGTAAGCTAACATCCAAACGGCCCTTATGGGCCGTTTTTGTTTTAAACACTAAGGATTATCCCCACAGGTCTTATTTTCTTAGCATGCCTATACTCTTAAACAAATACAGATCCCCCGTGATTTTAGGAGAACACCCGATGAAGAAATTATTGCTTGTTTTGGCTGTATCCACTCTTTTTAGCGCAACCGCACAAGCGGAAGAATTAAGCGGCACATTAAAAAAGATTAAAGAAACTAAAACCTTAGTACTAGGCCACCGAGATTCTTCCATCCCCTTCTCCTATCTAGATAATAGCCAACGCCCAATTGGCTACTCGGTTGAAGTTGCAAATCACGTTGCCGAAGCGATCAAGAAAAAACTCAATATGCCCTTTATTGAAGTTCGCTATAACTTAGTGACTTCACAAACACGTATTCCCCTCGTGCAAAACGGCACGGTTGATTTGGAATGTGGCTCCACCACCAATAATGTAGAGCGTCAAAAACAAGTCGCTTTTTCAAACGGCATTTTTGAAATTGGCACGCGCTTGCTGACCAATAAAAAATCCGGCATTAAAGACTTTGCAGATTTAGCGGGTAAAAACGTCGTAACTACGGCGGGCACAACTTCGGAACGTCTGATTAAAAAGATGAACGAAGAAAAGAAAATGAATATGAATATCATCAGTGCTAAGGATCACGGCGAATCCTTCCTGATGCTGGAATCGAATCGTGCCGCTGCATTTATGATGGACGATGCTTTATTAGCCGGTGAAATTGCTAAAGCCAAATCACCAGCAGACTGGGCCATTGTTGGCGCACCACAATCGAATGAAATTTACGGCTGCATGCTGCGTAAAGAAGACCCTCAGTTCAAAAAACTGGTCGATGATTCCATCGCTGATCTTTACAAGAGTGGCCGCATCAAGGCCGTATATGCACGCTGGTTTACTCAGCCTATTCCACCAAAAGGCCTAAACCTAAATTTCCCTATGAGCGATGATCTGAAAAAGCTAATTGCTAGCCCAACAGATAAATCTGCAGAACAGATGTAAAAGATCCGAACTAGGATCTACAGCATCAAGGGAGGCTCATTGGGCCTCCCTATTACCTTCGGGGATAAGATATGAATTACAACTGGGATTGGGGCGTTTTCTTTAACTCCACCGGTATTGGTAGTGAAATTTATTTAGACTGGTTTATTTCTGGGCTAGGCTGGACGCTCGCCTTGGCTTTATCAGCATGGATTATTGCGCTTATTTTAGGCACGATTATGGGGGTTGCACGCACACTGCCTAATCGTTGGGTCTCAGGATTTGCAAGCGCCTATGTCGAGCTATTTCGCAATATTCCGCTCTTAGTACAATTATTTATTTGGTATTTCTTAGTGCCAGATTTCCTGCCAGAATCGCTGGAAATTTGGTTTAAACAAGATATCAAACCATCTACTTCAGCCTTTATCAGCGTCGTGATTTGCTTAGGCTTGTTTACTTCGGCCCGTGTTTGCGAGCAAGTACGCACCGGTATTCAAGCACTACCCAAAGGGCA
This sequence comes from Pseudomonadota bacterium, assembly GCA_026399755.1. Lineage (GTDB taxonomy): Bacteria > Pseudomonadota > Gammaproteobacteria > Burkholderiales > Chitinibacteraceae > Iodobacter. The sequence continues at coordinate 28,437 of JAPLQI010000016.1, read as the reverse complement.
AATTAATGCAGGCTATGCTTTGGGCCTGAATATCGCTCAAACTTATCGCCACGTACTGCTGCCACAGGCTTTCCGAATTATTATTCCACCGCTCACCTCTGAATTTCTAAATGTATTTAAAAATTCATCGGTCGCATCCTTAATTGGCCTGATGGAGCTATTGGCGCAAACCAAACAAACAGCAGAATTCACGGCTAATTTGTTTGAAGCATTTACCCTTGCGACCATTATTTACTTCACCCTGAATATGAGCCTTATGATACTCATGCGTTGGGTAGAAAAGAAAACCAGTGTGCCAGGTTTAATGTCGCTGGGAGGAAAATAAGATGGATTTATCAAATATTGGCCCAGCCCTGCCAGGGCTTATCGAAGGCATGGCGCTCACGCTTGAGCTACTGTTTTTTGCTGTCATAGGTGGCGTAGCCCTAGGGACATTACTGGCACTAGCAAGGATGTCGAGTAATCCGGTTTTATCTAAACTCGCCGGTTTTTATGTCAATTATTTCCGATCTATACCCTTACTCTTGGTCATCACTTGGTTTTACTTTATGGTGCCATTTATTATTGGTTGGATTACAGGTAGGCCAACCCCCATTGGCGCATTTACCTCTTGTTTAATCGCTTTTATGATGTTTGAAGCGGCTTATTACTGCGAGATTGTGCGCGCCGGTATTCAGGCGATTTCTAAAGGCCAAATTAATGCAGCCTATGCCTTGGGTATGAATTACAGCCAAGCCATGCGCTTAATTATTTTGCCGCAAGCCTTTCGAAAAATGATGCCTTTGCTCTTGATGCAAAGCATTATCTTGTTTCAAGATACATCTTTAGTTTATGCCGTTGGCCTGATGGATTTTCTAAATACAGCTCGCTCAAAAGGCGATATTGTTGGCCAGCCCCATGAATTCTTATTACTGGCTGGCGCGGTATATTTCCTGATTAGCTTTAGTGCTTCCATGCTGGTGAAGCGTTTACAAAAAAAACTGACTGTGTAAAGTCCACTTACACGGTAGCTTTATGCAAACAATATCGCGCAGAAGCACAGCTTCAACGCCGTTTGAAAGAGAGGTTAGTAGTATGATTTCAATCCAGAATGTCAATAAATGGTATGGCAGCTTTCAAGTTCTAACTGACTGCAGCACTGAAGTAAAAAAAGGTGAAGTGATCGTGGTGTGCGGTCCATCTGGCTCGGGTAAATCCACCTTGATCAAATGTGTAAATGGTTTGGAGCCTTTTCAAAAAGGCACCATCCTGATTGGTGACACTTCAGTGGGAGACCCAAAAACCGATTTACCTAAATTGCGCTCTAAAGTCGGTATGGTATTCCAGAATTTTGAGCTATTCCCTCACCTGTCGATCACCGACAATCTGTGCCTAGCCCAGCAGCGCGTGCTTGGCCGCAGCACCGACGAAGCAATGGAAAAAGGCTTAAAACTGCTCGACCGAGTTGGCCTCAAAGCCCAAGCCAATAAATACCCCGGCCAGTTGTCCGGTGGTCAGCAGCAGCGCGTAGCCATTGCCCGTGCGCTCGCGATGGACCCCATCGCCATGCTGTTTGATGAACCAACCTCTGCTCTTGATCCAGAAATGGTCAATGAAGTATTGGATGTGATGGTAGAGCTAGCTCAGGAAGGCATGACCATGATGTGTGTCACCCACGAAATGGGCTTTGCCCGCAAAGTGGCTACCCGCGTGATCTTTATGGATCAAGGCCATATCGTAGAAGACGCCAGCAAGGACGAGTTCTTTAACCAAACTCGCTCTGAGCGTGCGCAACTATTCTTATCCAAGATTTTGCAACACTAAGCGCAGCTTGCTCCAATCAACGCCACGCTCTATGCGTGGCGTTTTTTTTGCCTAAAGCGCTGCTATATTCCAAATACTTACTTAAATACAAATAAATATGCCTGAAAACCGAAAGGCAAGAAATGCCAAGGCAGTATACAATCCGCCCCTTATAAGGTGCTCAACACGAGTGAAACGGGAAGCAGGTTCAAATCCTGCGCTGCCCCTGCAACGGTAAGCAAGCGTAAATACACCCACGGCCACTATCTAAATAAGATGAGAAGGCGGTGTATTGATCTATCGGTTTTTCCAAATCGATAGCGACTCTTGCAAGCCCGGAGACCGGCCTTAGACCTTTGCTGACACTCAGCCAAGGCAACCAACGCGCGGCAGGGTGCACGAAGCGGGTGAGATTCATCGCGCTTTGGCCGTGCATCATCTCCTGCTCCCCCTGCTGCTACCATCGCTACACAGCGGGTGTAGCACTCAGGAGAGAGTCATGTTATTCCGTATCGCCCCTTTAACCATCTTAGTCGCCAGCATCTGTGCACAAGCTGAAACCATTCAGCTACCTGCCGTTGTCACCACCGCAGCCCGCTTGCCACAAGCCGCCAAAGAAGTCATTGGCGATGTAACCGTTATCGATCAAAAAACCATTGAAACAGCAGGTGCAATCAGCCTGCCAGAATTACTCGCTCGCCAGCCGGGGGTGCAAATCACCAGCAATGGTGGCGCAGGTAAAAGCGGTGGCATTTTTATTCGCGGCTCCAGCAGCCAACAAGCGGTTTATCTAATTGATGGCATACGATTTGGTTCAGCAACGGCAGGAGCTGCTGCCTTACAGCATATTCCGCTTGCACAAATTGAACGGATCGAAATCCTGCGCGGCCCAGCGGCTAGTCTTTATGGCTCGGATGCGATTGGTGGCGTAATTCAAATCTTTACCCGCCAAGGTGATAAAGGATTTCATCCATCTATAGAAGTAGGCTTTGGTACAGAAAACACCCAAACTACCAGCGCTCATATTTCTGGCGGCGAGGATGGTACTCGCTATTCCATCGGTTTAGCACACAGCAAAACAGATGGAATTAGTGCACGATCCAATCCTAAAGCAGGCACATTGAGCACCGATACCGATGGCTATGAAAATACCAGCTTATCGATCAATGCTAGCCATCGCATCAATGAAGCAAATGAATTTGGCGCAAGTCTGTTACAAGCCAAAGTAGAAAACCATTACGACTCATCCATTTCAAGCAACTATGACGATAGGGATGATGGCACGAATGGTAGCGCTACATTCTGGATGAACAATAGTTTTACAAAGAACTGGACCAGCAAATTACAAGCGGGCGTCAGCATTGATGACAGCACAAACTACACGCGTTCAGGTGAAAGCCGCTTTAAAACCAAACAAACTCAATTGTCTTGGCTCAATGAAATTAAAGTTGGCCCAGGCATCATGACCGTAGGTGCAGAAACACTAGAGCAAGCAGTTAGCAGCACCACCAAATTTGATGTCGACCAGCGCCGCATTAACAGCCTGCTGGCTGGTTATCTTGCTCATTTTGACGATATTGCATTGCAGCTGAACCTGCGCAATGACAACAATAGCCAGTTTGGAGACAACACCAATGGCAGCATCGGAGCATCTTGGCAGCTTGCGAATGCTTGGAAAGTAGGCGGCAGCTTTGGTACTGGCTACCGCGCACCCACGTTTAATCAGCTCTATTACCCAAACTATGGCTCGCCGACATTGCAACCAGAGACCTCCAAAAATACGGAAGTTTTTGTTCGCTTTGAAGCAAACAATATCCAACTGAGCGCAACGGCTTACCACAACGAAATCGATGGCATGCTAGAAACAGGCAAAACCACCACAACCGTGATTGGTAATGCAAAGCTAAAAGGCATTACCTTCACAGCAGACTGGCAAGGCGAGATGTTTCAAGCCGGTGGTAGCTTTGATTTACTGGATGCCAAAGATACTTCCAGTGGGTCAACAGATGGCAAGCAACTCACGCGCCGTGCCAAGCAATTTGGCTCAGCCTATGTGGGTGTAACGCAGGGCCAATGGACCGCTCGCGGCGAAGTACAAGCACAAGCACATCGTGAAGAAGATATATTTGGCGCTCCACGCGCCCGTCTGGCAGGCTACGCCCTCGCTAATCTGAGTGTGAACTGGCAGTTTGCTAAAGACTGGCAAGCCAGCGCCCGTGTTAACAATGTATTCGACACCGAATACGAATTGGCAAAGGATTACAGCACGCTGGGTCGTAATGCCATGCTGAATCTACGCTGGCAACATTGATTCTATCTGAGTAAATAAAATCCCCACATGGGTCAAACCTGTCCATGTGGGGATTTTATTAATAGCGTATTGATATGTGATTAACTTACAGCGCAGCGCTTTGCTAAGGCCCGCCGCGCAAGAGATGCAGACGGCAGCTCGCCAAATAGTTTTTTGAAATCCTGAGAAAACTGGCTCATATGCCAGAACCCCAAAGCTGCTGCGGCTTGCTGTACCGAATCATATTGTGAATACGGAGCGAGCAACTCTCTCCGTACGGCATTTAAGCGGATCGCTTTCAAATAAGCCAGCGGGCAAATATCTAAAGTTTGATGAAAGATATTTTGCAAGGTGCGGCGACTCATGCCCAAATACTCACAGAGCTCAACAATACTCGTCGGCTCTCCAGTTCGGTCCAGCACATACTCACGCGTTTTGGCGACCGCCTGCCAAGCACTATCGACTCGGCGAATGGTTTGCCGATTAGGCTTGGCGTCATCAATCATGCCTATAAAGCCATCAAGCAACTCATGCCGTAATTGTTTTCGGCAAACTTGCTCAAGCAATTGCCCAGATCCATCGCCCGCAACCTTCAGCATGGTGCGCATAAAATGCGTAAATTTACGCATTCGCTCTGACCCCACATGCAGCACCATCGTGCTATCTAAGTGTAAAGACTGACCGTGCAAGATTGAGGTATAACTTTCCAGCTCGCTTCGGGCCAGCACCAAGCCCATGATATGAAAATCATCTGGCGTACCTAGCTCAAACTCTAGCCCTCCCCCTCGTATCGCCACCGTATCAGCCTCGATAGTGGTCGTGCCAATACGCGCAAAATGCTCAATCGACGCAGGGATTCCTACCCATACAGAGCCGGGCCACACCATACAAGACTGACGCAAAGCATGGCTAGTGTGCTCCTCAAAGCATTGCATTCCATCCAACCAAGTCTCGGCTAAATAACCATGAAACTGCCCGGGTTTCAGTTGATCATAAAGCTGCTGCCAAGCTGTAATACTTTGAGCCTGCTGGCAAACATCAACACTTTTCTCTACATACAACTGACCATCACGTCCCAGCGGATTACGCTGTGGGCCTTGAGCTAAACCCACTAAATGATGCATGCCAGCAGGCTCTGCCACAGACCATCCTAAGCCTGGCAAAACCCCCGTCATAAAGAAATACTCAAGGTAGAAAATGCGGTATTGTGAGGCGCTGTTTCCTGCGGTAAACCGCTTAGAAACACCATATGGCCAGCGCTTAAGATCCCCTTCTTTGCTCTCATCACAGCCCTCTCAAACATCAGCCTAGCAGTTGATGTACTGACCACCTGAGTGGCCGCCTTTATTAGACAATAGCGATTTACTGATATAAATTATTGATACAAATCAAATAGATAGAAAAATATTACGCAGCATAAAATAATAACGACAGGGCTATGTCAACAGCATTAAATAGGCCTCATTAAGGATGCAAACAGCATCCACGATCTATTTACTGCCATCCATAAAACGCTAAAAAAACCGGCACAGAATTTAACGCTGTGCCGGTGGGCTAAAGCAGGGACTCGTTTAAAATTAACTTGGCTTGCAATAGCGGCCCAATACTTTAGCGAGGCGTTTAGCCTTGCATAGATTCTCTAATGCACGGCGAGTCACTCCAGCTTCGGGCAACACGGCCAGCAGCTCTGCAAGCGTTAAGCCATTTGCAGAAGCAGTTACCGCCGCCAAGATCGCCACCTCATCGCAAGAAGCCTCCTCGGTTTTTTCAGCCGTAGCTAAAGCCAGCACCACAGGCTCATCTGTGTCGATAACGGATGGCTCGATCACCTCCTCTGCTTGGGCCACGCTACGGCTAGCCGGCTTTGGAGCGCGCTGTTTTTTCTTAGGAGCCAACATCGTGAGCACCATGCGCTCGACATCGGGATCGGGGCGGCCAATTTCTTGTCGGCTAACCACTTCCCCCAACCTTGCCGCCGCAGCCACACCCGCATCAACCGCCGCTCGGCAAGAGGCAATATCGCCCTCTACCACGAGTGAGATCAAACCTGGGCTCGTCTCATATTGGCGAATCAAACGCACACTCGCCGATTTCAGCATGGCATCCGCCGCCTCAAGAGCGGTTACAAACCCACGGACTTCAAGTAAACCCAAGGAATTAATCATCACGACCTCTTTTAAATCCGGCCCATAGGCTGGCGTGCAACTTCTAATACCGCAGCGGTAAAGGCTTGGCAGGCCGCATCACAAGCAGCTTGGCTACCTGTAAGAAATGCGCCGGAATAGTTAGTTTCTGATGGCGGAGCCACATAACTCACCAACTCCACATCGGCCGCCTTCAGCGCCGCATCAATGCCATAAGTGGCTTCCAGCGGTGGAGCAATCAAATACGCCAGTGGATCGCCTAAGCGAATACCGGTTTGCGCCGATAAATACGAGCCGGTGCGAGACACCACATGAGCCAAAAATGCGATGGTTTCTTCATCGTTTGCCCAGCGAAAAGCAGGCCCTGCTTCAATGGTCGCCACCATCGAATCCAAACCCGCGCGCACTTCAGCAGGCGAGCTGCCACCCAGCATAATCAAGACTTCACCAGCGGTAGGAGAGGAGCTATGTGCCGCACCCGCATACAGCGAGCGACCAAACACCACTTCAACCTGCGCCTGTTTAGTGGCTTCATCTGCCGCGATATACGCCACATCATCTGAATCAGCGGTGAGCAGTCCCAAGCAATTAATATGCTCAGGCAGCTTGAGTGTTTTTTTAAAATCACTCTGAACCGACGCAATCAAACGCATCGCTTTCACACTGGGTTTAATAAGATCGAGCATTGCCATGATGTATTCCTTATGCAGAACGGCTGAGAGACATGCCAGATGCTTTCTTTGCCAGCATCTGCTTCGCTAAATCAACGATGACCGCAGCAGCCTCAACGGGCGGAGTGCCCCCTCGGTGGATATTAGAAAAACAAGTGCGATCCGCTTCAACCGTTGCCGCTGTTGGCTTGTAGATCATGTAGCAAGACATACTTTCAGATTGCCCAAGGCCAGGGCGCTCACCCACTAACAAAATCACCACTTTCGCGCCTAAAATCTCGCCCACTTGGTCTTGTACTTTGACGCGGCCATAACGTACAAATAAAGGCGTTCCCACATTCAAGCTGGCACTACCCAGACCCTTTAACAGCGGCGGCAAGATTTCATCTAAGTTGGCTGTAATGGCATCGGTCGATAAACCATCTGAAATCACGACTTGTACATCAGGCTGCTGCTTGCAGCTGGTTTTCAAAAGCGCCAGCGATTCAGCACACAAACGGCGACCTAAGTCTGGGCGAGTTAAATACTGATCTTTGCTGATGATTTCGCTTTGCAGCGCCAATAAACCTTGTTTTTCCACCCATTCCTGCGGCACTTCTTTTAATACCGTGTCTTTTGAGCGTGAGTGATCGGCTAGAAAACGCAGCAAAGCGGTAGTGCGCGGCCGAGGCCCAGCACGGCCCGTATTCACGCGGGCTGCGGTGCAATTACGAAACTCTTGCAGCACTTCAGGGCGATGCGCATTTTCTACGCCCATATAGGTACGAAATTCTTCGCCGCCTAAATCAGGCAAGCTCGCTTGATCCACATTGCTCTGACACACTTCTTCAGCCACAGCGTTGGCAGGCTCAGTAGCAAGCTGGCTCATTACGGCACGTACAATCTCATCAATTTGCATCTTGTCCATTTTTACACCCTAAAATTAAAAGAAGATTGACGAGTCACCAGCACGCGGCGTCAATATGCCGTTTTCCATCAGGCCCATTTTCTCCATCCATGCTTCAAACTCTGGCGCTGGGCGTAAGTTAAGCAACTGACGAATTGTGGCGGTATCGTGGAATGCCATGGTCTGATAATTCAGCATAATGTCGTCGCCCATCGACATCCCCATAATGAAATTACATCCTGCCGTGGCCAGCAAAATAGCGAGGGATTCGTTCGCGCTCTGATTAGAATCGGCATGGTTGGTGTAACAACAATCCACCCCCATCGAGATGCCACTGAGCTTGCCCATAAAATGGTCTTCTAAGCCAGCGCGCATAATCTGACGGTCGTTATAGAGATACTCAGGCCCAATAAAGCCCACCACCGTATTCACCAAAAATGGATCGTAATGACGGGCAAGGCCGTAATTGCGTGCTTCCATCGTGACCTGATCTGCGCCGTTATGCGCATTGGCCGAAAGTGCCGAGCCCTGCCCTGTTTCAAAATACAGGCAGTTTGGCCCTGCAAGCCGGTTGTATTGGCGGCCGACTTCCAGCGCTTCATCCATCAGCTCTAGGGTTACGCCAAATTCTTTTAAGCCTTTTTCGCTACCGCAAATACTTTGGAAAATCAGCCCGCCCGGTGCGCCCTTACGAATCGCCTCGATCTGGGTCGACATATGCGCCAACACGCAGCCTTGGGTAGGAATTGCAAATTTATCGATGGCCTCGTACACGGTATTGAGCATACGCGTCACGTTTTCGACGTTATCAGTAACAGGGTTAATCCCGATCACCGCATCGCCTAAGCCATAAGACAAACCTTCGTACATCTGCGCGGCAATGCTGCGCACATCGTCACGCGTGTCGTTAGGCTGCAAACGCGCACTAAAATGGCCAGGCAAACCTATCGTGGTATTGGCATGTTTAATCACCGGCATTTTCTTTGCGCCGTAGATCAAATCTGCGTTTGAGCAAAGTTTAGCAACCGCAGCTACTGTCTCCGAGCTCAGGCCCTTACGCATAAAATCAATGTCCGCCACGCTGGTGGTGTCGGACAAGATGTACTCACGCAATTCAGCAATGGTTTTACTGCGAATGCTGTTGTAAGCGGCGACATTAATATCGTCTTGAATAATCCGCGTTACGCAGTCTTCTTCATAAGGAATCACGGGGTTGTTGCGCAGATCCGCCACCGACATTTCAGAAAGCACATGCTTGGCCGCTACACGCTCTTGCGAGCTAGCTGCACTTACGCCAGCTAAAACATCGCCAGAGCGAGGATCATTGGCTTTCGCCAGCACATCTTTGACATCCCGAAACTGGTATGTCTTACCAAACAACTGGGTCTTCAATTTCATATCTATCACCTGAACTAAGAAGGAAATGCCAGAGATTTAATGGTGACCGGTACGATATCGCCGCCAAATAAAGGCTCCCCGATATCGATGTAATCACCATCACGAGTTTCCACTTCATCAATCACGGCCAATTCGCGGCCAACAAGATGCGGCTGTAACAGCATGCCTAAAACCTTGCCCAAGTCTTGGCGGGCAGTCACCAAGAGGGGATGGTTTGCATTGGGATAACGCCGCCCAAATACAGCTAATTCATCAACACAAGCCTCAATTTGCAAATATGTCAGCGGCAAATCTCGCGGCAGGGACAAAGCAAAAAAATCGTGTTGCAGATCGATATCCATCAGCATGGCGACGTGCGCCCACTCGGTAGCCAGCGCCCCCGGCGTGACTTCGCTCCATGCAATCAAAGGATGAACAACAGGAATATTGCGCACCGGCAAATGCCGGTGATTCAGCCAAATGGTGCTACCCGATAAAGACAAGGTATGAGCGCCAGCGCCAATCACCGTTGCTCGGAGCGTTTGTGCAGGCATCTGAATCGGCTGCTTGGATAAAGCCAAATGCCCATGCATCGCCAGTGCCAATAAGGGGCCGGCGTCGCCAAAAGCAAGCACGTCGGCAGCGGGGTGGTAATAGCACTCGCCCACACCACCCGAAAACATCACGGTGTCGTAAGCCTTGCTGGGGTGTAGGCAATCGGTCATCAAAAGCGCACGAGCTAAGGGCGAAGGCTCGCCAATCAGCACTTCAAATAAAAGTTCGCTCATGCGATGAACCACACGCTCTATACCCGCACGATCCAATTGAAGAGGATCAAAGCTCGCGCCAAATAGCTCGGTGCAAATTAGGCGTGCAGGTGCATGCACTTGCCGCACACGCCCCTGCTCATCCAGCTCGATAAGGCGACCACCCACATTAAGGCAGGCGCTATCGACCACTCTGCCCGCTTCAAACACCACATAGTTAGATGTGCCACCGCCAATATCAATATTGACGACTCGGCTGGTTTCTTGCCGAGACAACTCGCCCGCGCCTGAGCCGTGGCCTGCAATCACCGATTCAAGATGCGGCCCGGCACTCGCCACCACAAAATTACCCAGCTCTTCGGCCAAGGCCAGTACCGCAGCGCGGGCATTTTTGGCCTTTGACGTTTCACCCGTAATGATGATCGCGCCGGATTCAACACTCTGCTGATCCATCCCCGCCGCAGCGTACTGCTCACGAATAAAGACCGCGAGTTCATCCTCACGAAGCCGCCCTTCAAAATCGATGGGGGTAAACACCACGGGGCTGACGTACACGATGTCACGCTTAGAAAACTCATAACGCGGCACCTGCGAGACACCGGCCCGATTAATCAGCTCGAGTCTCGAGAAAATCACTTGGGTGGTGGTGGTCCCGATATCGATACCCACACTTTGAATTTGCCGACATGACATCTGCAGCTCCTTAAGCGTGTGACAACTGACTCACGGGCTTAGCCACTGGAGTCGCATCATCTTTAGGAGCCAGTTTCATTGCCAAAGCTACGGCAGTAAAACCACCAAATAATTTACCCACGATCACCGGCAAAATCATCGCCGACATATTGCCAGCGGTAAAACCTAGATGGTCGCCAAGGGTAAAGGCGGCAGATACGGCAAACGCCACGTTAATCACCTTGCCGCGGTTATCCATCTTGGCCAACATACCAAACATCGGAATCGAATTAGCCAATGTCGCCACCAAACCTGCCGCAGCGGTATCGTTCATACCCAGCAAGCTGCCCACGCGCATTAAGGGCTTATCAAACCAGCGTGTGAGCATAAAGACCATCGGATAAGCGCCCAGCAATACGCAGGCAATAAAGCCGATATTCTCAATCCCCAGCATCTCACCACCTTGGCCAGAGCTAGAGAAAATAGGCGACATACCAGGAATAATGGTCCAGCCAACGGTCACTTCAAGCACAGCTAAAACCAAGCCAAAGGTAATCACCACCACGAGGCATTTGGCAAAAATTTGAAAGCCCGCAACCATTTTTTCTTGCATAAACTTCAGGCCCAGCGCCAGCAATGCCGCCACGATAATCACGGGAATCATGTTTTTCAGCAGCATCGCCACATTGAAATCAGCCACTTGGCCATCCACTGCAACGCCCATGACCATGGCCACCAAACCACCCGCAATACAGCCAAGAGGAATCGTGATAATGCCGGCCATAATGCCTAGCGCCAGAAAGCGACGATCTTCTTTTTCGATGATGCCCAGCGCCACCGGAATATGAAACACCACGGTTGCACCCATCATTCCACCTAGCAATAAGCCGGAATACAGATAGGCAGCAGTATCGCCACTGGCTAATTCTTTGGCTAAGAAATAGCCGCCCATATCGTTAGCCAACAAGGTTCCGGCAAACATGGCAGGATTTGCGCCCACAGCTTCATAAAGCGGAATCACCACCGGCCCAAGCAAAGTCGCCAACACCGGCGCTAAAGCAATCACCCCGATCATGGCAAGGCCTAAAGCACCCATTGCCATAAAGCCTTCATCAAATTGCGCACCCGAGCCGCCAATCTGTCGCCCCACTGAGCCAAGGCCAATCTTGCCCAACACCGCCTCGGAGCCACCAAACTGCGCCAACATTCGATCAAATGCGGCAATGATCATAAAGATCATCATGAACCACATAATTATGTCGTTGATACCCATGCTTACTTCCCCTCTAGATCAAAGCCCGAACAGCCACCATGGCTGCGATGCCCTTTTATCGATGTCTTAGCGTTGCCAAGCGTGCATATAAATCTCAATAATTTGCGTGCGTGTTGCGCTCCTTGGATTGCTGGCAGCGCACACATCGATCAAGGCGGCATCGGCCATTTCTGCAAAATCATCGGGGTTTACACCGGCAATTTGTAAGCTGGCGGGCAGGCCAACTTCTATAATCAGCGCTTGCACGGCAGCGATTAGCTCAAGATCTGAAAGCGCATGCCCAAGCAAGGCCAAGCCCAATTCGCCATAGGATTTTTTACAAACTAAGCAGTTAAAGTGCATAACCGAAGGCAGCAGTAAGGCATTGGCCATGCCATGAGGAATGCCATAACGAGCGCCAATTTGATGTGCCATCGCATGGGTTAAACCCAGGCCCGCATTAGAAAACGCCATGCCCGCAAGATAAGAGCCCAGCATCATGGCCTCACGCGCGGCGGCGTTATTCCCCTGCCCAACCGCAATCGGCAAAGCATCACCAATTAGGCTGATCGCGCGATAGGCCAGCGCCTGTGTCAGCGGATTAGCACCCAGCGCCACATAAGCTTCGATGGCATGCGTCAGCGCATCTACACCGGTTGCTGCCGTTAGCGACGCAGGCACGGCAAGCGTTAAGCTGGCATCAATAATCGCCAAATCAGGCAACATGGTTTCATGCAAGATCAGCTGCTTGATATGGGTAATAGAATCTGTAACCACCGAGACATTGCTGGCTTCTGAGCCCGTACCGGCAGTCGTTGGAATAGCAATCAGTGGCAAGCGGCCACGGCTGATATTGGCAGGGTCAACCAGTTGAGCCACGACCAGCTCAGGATGCAAAGCCAGTACCGCAATCGCCTTAGCCGTGTCCAATACGGAGCCACCACCAAACGCAATCACTGCATCACAAACACTGGCGCGTAGCTGCGCACAGGCGGCTTCCACTTTTGCGCTATCTGGCTCGCCCTGAGGATAAGCCATCGCTTCATAAGCAATGCCTTGCCGCGCCAGCGAGCGGAACAGGCCATCGGCCAAGCCGTTTTTTAATAAGAACTCATCAATCAAAACAAAGGCACGCACGATGCCACGTTGGCTTAAAGCGGTCCCCACTTTGGCAACAGCTCCTGCCCCCATTAAGGTGGTCGGTGGCACATTAAAAGCGCTCACGGTTTGCGCATTGAGCAAATCAATCGTTTGATAGATCGCGCTATTCATCTCATTTTGATTAAACATGGGCATTTCCATCCTCTGCAACGATGCTTAAGGCGTAAGCAGCGATCGCCAGTGGCGTCAAATAAATAGGGTGTTGGGGCAGATGAACTCGATGATTAGGAAACTCATGCGCAAAGAGCGCTTGCACGCCCGGCATGGTGCAAGAGCCGCCCGACAGATAAAGATCTGCAACCTCATGCCCCACCAGATGATCACGCACGATATCGCTCATCTTTTCGAATACCGGCTTTACCACCGGCCAGATGTCTTTACCCTGCGTTTTTTTAATCACATCGACGTCTTCTAAGGCCATGCGCAAACTGCCTGCGAGCGTCAGCGAAATATGATGGCCGCCCGTAGGCTCATCACCCGAGTAAATCACCCGCCCGGCTTCCACCACCGCAATCCCCGTGGTGCCGCCGCCAATATCCACCACCGCAGCGCGATCGAGCTGCAGCAGATGCGCCACCGCTGAGGGCTCATCGCAAACGCCAATCACATTCAGCCCGGCGGCTTCCAGCACATTGACCGAAATTCGCGGGTCCGTACCCGGTGGAAACGAGGTGGCAGCATGGCTAAAACGCTGGCCAAAGATGGTTTCTAAGGCATCCAGATGACGTCGCAAGATAGTCACTGCGCCAAAGAAATCCCAAACAATGCCGTCCCGCACCACATCCGCCCAATCGAGGCACACGGCCAAAGGTTGGGCGTTTTGATCGACCACCATCGACACCACATCGCTGGTGCCTAAATCAATCCCTAGGGCCATCACGGGCTCTGCCTCGGTAGGCGTTGCATCGTTCAGTAAGGCATGCGCTAAATCTAAACGAGGCTGTAACCAGCTTTGAATATCACGAGGAATCATGGTGGTCATCTCATCACACGATGCGGAAATTGCCGGCCATCACACAGCGGCGCAGACGAACAAAGCTGCGCGCCGAGGTAACGCCTTCACCGGTCGGGGTGGAAATCGTCATCGTGGTCCAGCCTTCACCCCCAAAACCTAAACCGGCCAAATGCGGGCCATTTTTTACAAAGATGCTGGTATTCACGGCATTGGCCATGCGATCCAAATTGTCGATATTGCTGGAATGCATCCCTGCGGTATGACGGCAGCCGCCTTCTAATTTCACGGCCAGATCAATTGCGGCATTCACGTTTGGCGCGCGAATCACCGGCAGCACGGGCATCATTAGCTCGGTCACGGCGAAGGGGTGATTGGCGGATGTTTCTACAAAGAGCAAACGCGTATCGGCAGGTACATCGAGGCCAATCGCGGCAGCAATCTTGGTGGCGTCACGGCCCACCCAATCACGGCTCACCGTGCCGTGGCCGCTTTCATCGACCTTGGTCAGCAATACTTTTTGCAAACGCTCTGCTTGCTCGGCCGTCAATTCAACGGCTTTATTTTTTTTCATCTCGCTTTTTAGCGCGTCGCACACGCTATCCACCACGATCACTTCTTTTTCCAGCACACAGATCATGTTGTTATCAAACGAGGCGCCCCAAACAATGCTCTGACCTGCGCGGGCAAGATCGGCCGTTTCATCCACCACCACGGGTGGATTACCTGCACCTGCCGCAATCAAGCGTTTATCGGTAATGGAGCGTGCGGCATCGACCACCGCTTCACCGCCAGTCACCACCAATAAATGAATGCCCGGATATTTAAATAAGCGCTGAGCAGCTTCGAGGGTTGGCTTGGCAATCGTTACCAGCGTATTGGCCGGGCCGCCCGCCGCCACAATGGCTTCATTCAAAACGGTAATAGCGCGTTGCGAGGTTTTCTTAGCGGCTGGATGCGGGGCGAACACCACGGCATTGCCTGCAGAAATCATGCTGATCGCGTTGTTAATTACGGTGGCGGCAGGGTTGGTGGATGGCGTTACAGAGGCAATCACCCCCCATGCGGCGTTTTCGATAATGGTGAGGCCATCATCGCCAGTCAGCACTTTGGCTTCTAAACATTCCACGCCTGGAGTAAGGCGGGCTTGAGAAATATTCTTGGTAATCTTGTCATCCACACGGCCCATGCCGGTTTCAGCCACAGCCATTTCGGCCAACTCTGTCGCATAGGCTTCGCCAGCGCTGCGAATCGCCGCCACAACTAAGCGACGCATCGAAACAGTAGATAATGCTTTTTGGGCTTCGATTGCGGCGGCAACAGCGTCGTCAAGTTCAGCAAACACGCCAGCGGGCAGCTTTGCTACAGGGGCCGCTACTACGGCAGAGGCTGGTTGCATCGAGGCAATCACCGCTCGAACAACCTGTTCTATTTCCTTCGCTTTCAAATCCACAATCTATCTCCTGTTCTGTACTCAAGCACGGGCTTACTTGTGATAAGCCACAGCACCATCAAGTACGACTTCATCAATAATGCCCACGACACATAAATCGACCGGAGCGCCATCGTTGGTCGACTCACGAGCCGAGCTACCAGAAACCAGCAGCACCCATTCGCCATTACCACCACCGATACTGTCTGCAGCAACATGCATCTCACCACTGGGCACACCATTGGCATCAATCATCTTCACTAACAACAAGCGCTCACGCGTTAAAGCGGCATGTTTAACAGTTGAAACAACCTGCCCAACGACTACACCAAGCCTCATAACGAGCTCCAATTCATAAAAATTAGACAAAGCGATTCCCTGCCTGCTATTTCGGCACTTCTAAAATTCAGAGGGAAATCGAGAGCAAGGTGAGCCGACGCGCCTTAGCGCACCGGCAGTATTTCTAGATCAGTCGAAATCTTTGCTATCCATTTTGATTGGAAAAATATCTTCCAAGTCAGAATGCGGGCGAGGAATGACGTGTACAGAAACCAACTCGCCAATACGCTGAGCCGCTGCCGCACCTGCATCTGTCGCCGCTTTACATGCAGCCACATCACCACGAACCATGGCTGTCACTAAACCGCCACCGATGCTTTTCACACCGACTAGCTTTACACGAGCCGCTTTTACCATCGCATCGGAAGCTTCAATCAGAGCGACCATACCGCGTGTTTCAATCATGCCAAGTGCTTCCATTTTCAAACTCCTTAAGGGTGGTTAAATCTAAAAAAATTAACTTCGAGCGGGCTCGGCCACGGCCAAACTTGGCTGTGATCGTGCGTCACCCGATTGGGCCATCTTCATTGCCAGCAGGCTAACTTGCACCATATCTTCGGCAGTACAGCCACGCGACAAATCGTGGTAAGGCAGGCGCAGCCCCTGAATCATTGGGCCTAGCGCCGTATATGCGCCCATGCGCTGGGCAATTTTGTAGCCGATATTGCCCGCTTCTAAGCTAGGAAAAACCAGCACATTGGCACGCCCAGCCACTGGGCTATCTTTGGCTTTTTGCGCGGCGACTTCCGGCACCATGGCGGCATCAAATTGCAGCTCACCATCGACGCTTAAATCAGGCCGGCGCTCACGCACCAAACGGGTGGCTTCTCGCACCGCATCAACCGAGGCATGGCGCGCACTACCCAAAGTCGAAAACGACAACATGGCGATATGAGGCTCTAGCCCTGTAACGCGGCGATAACTATCTGCGGCGCTAATGGCAATATCAGAGAGCTGTGCAGGCGTTGGATGCGGCACCACACCACAATCGGTAAAGACCAAAGGTTGGCCATCATCTGGCGGCAACATAAAAAAGATCGAAGACACGGTTTTATTGCCTTCAGCCAAGCCCACTACGCGTAAAGCCGCGCGCAATACATTGCTAGTTGGGGAATGATTACCGCCCACCACGCAATCCACATCCCCCGCCATGAGCATCGCTCCGGCAAACCACAATGGGTCTTTCAATAAAGTAGCTAACTCTGCTTCGCTCTTGCCTGGCATACGCTCAGCAAGGGCTGCGATATACGTGGGTAATCTGGCCGATGTTTGCGGATCTATCATCGGGACTCGCCCAAGCGGCAGATGCTCTTGATGACAAAACGCCCGCATTTCAAAAGGGTTGCCCAGTAATATCGGCTGCGCATAGCCTGCTTCGGCTAAATAAAACGCTGCACGCACGCTTCTGGCGTCAAGGCTGTCTGGAAACACCAAACGCGCAGGACTCACTAAGGCTGCGGCGCGGCATTGGTCTAACAAAGTCATCAATGGCCTCCCAAATTAGGCAAAGGTTTGCCTGCTTCTTGCAGCAGAACCAAAATCATCAGCACATAAACCGCGCTGGAAAGCCGGTTGAGTGCTTGCAAAATATCGGGCCGGACCAGCTCAAAATCACGATCCATATAAAGGTCTGCCGCCTGAACTTCGCATTCACGTATCCGTGCACGTAGTAAATTAAGCTTGGCAATGCTTGCCCCATGCTCAAGCGCAGGAACGATATGATCGTGACCCAGCTCTTTTAATGGCTGATGCGATAGGGCGTGAATTCGCGCTTCATTTAACTCACCCATCGAAATAGCCGACACCTGCTCCCCGGTCACCTCGGCACGTAAAACATTGCCTAGCCATGAACGGATATCGGCGAGCATATACGCCAGCGCCTTGCGCCTGCCCTGAGGATCAAACTCTGTTTGTGCCCAAATCGCCAAGGCGATGGTGCTATCGAGTAAGCCACGTAAACGGATACGCTCATCATTTTTGGCCACCATCGTGTCGGCATTCAAATGCGTCATCGCGGCGGATTTACGTGTAACAACTTGCTGGCACAGGGCGCAATGCGCGGCGTGGTGCTCTGCATCGCCCGTCAATACATGGACCGGCGCGAGGACGACTTTTCCATCTGCGTCGGCCTGCTCTACAAATACACTGCCGTCTGCATTGATAAACTTCACAACTAAATGGCGATCTTCAATTAAAGAGCGCGCCGCTGGCGTAAGCCGCGCATTCGCGGGAAGTTGAATCTCGGTGCCTGTGGCGCGGCCAAAGTGCTCACGCAGCCAGTCTTCAGTAATGAAGGTCATCATGCGTCAAACTCCTTAGCAATCTTGCCAATTCGCCGGATAAGCCACGTATAAAAAGGACACTTTGCTTGGCGTGCCAAATTCGATACTGGAATTCTTCGGAATAAAAATTACATCACCGGCCTTGGCAATGGCTGTTTCGCCATCGCAGCGAATATGCAGCTCGCCATCCAGCACGATATCGATCTCGTCGTAGCGCAGCGTCCATGGAAAAAAGCTGTTTTCCCATTGCATAAAGCCAGCCGCCATCGTGCTGCCGTCAGCACCGGTAATCACATCGGCAATCCCGATCTGATTCGCGCCTGCCCCCTCAAGCAAGCCCATTTTTACCGAGCTGCCCGTCACACGCTTAATGCCGCTTTTTAAAGTAATTGATTCATAGCCAGCCATAGCCGAAGCAGTCGATGCCGTGGCCGCAGTTGCTTGCTCTGCCGCCACTTTGCGCACCAATTGATCGATCACGTTTTCCGGCACGCTACCTGCAGGCAACTGCGCCAATACGGCTTGGCGAATTGCTGCGAGCGTGGCTTCATGCTCAGTTGCAGGAGTAGCGGCTGAAGTCACCTGCGCAGAGCTAGCAATCGAAACGGGTGCTTTACTCGCAAGCACTTCAATAATCTCAACCCCTAAGCGCTCTGCAACCATGCGAGCTTCTGCCGTCACAATGCAATCTGGCAGGGTAATTTCGATACTCGTTTTGCCTTCGGCGTGTGCGGTACGCAGGGCGTCGGCGGTGATTAATTGCTTCATACTCTAATAGCTCCTTGCGGTAGGCAGTCTTTATTCGTACTACCCATGAGAGAGGATTTCAGTGCGGCCACCGTTTCAGGCCAATAACTGGAAACTTGGAAAATTTCGCCCACAAATCCATGTTCGTGCAGCATGGCTTCAACGGCATCAGGATCAGCATCGTCTAAATCTATTTGGCTAATCACACCCAGCACCCGCTTACCGCCATACACACTCAGCAAACCCGGCGGCATTCGATACTGCATATCATTAGCGGCATGCACATACACCAAGACATCCACATCATTCACGGTATTGATCAAGGCGCTATAGAGACGAGGATGATTAAAAAACTCACCCGGCGTATCCACCCCACCCTTGCCATCAAATTCCAATGCTTGGGTTTTTTGTGCCACCAGCCCATCGCCCTGCAAGGCATGAAACAAGGTTGATTTACCTGCGGCAACAGAGCCCACCATGGCGTAACGAATCGTCGTCTGCATTAGCTGCGCGTCTGTACGCAAATGGTGTAGCCAAGCACACGTTGCAGGCCAAGAATGGTTTGATTTAAGGCTTCCTCTACCGCCCCTGTTGATCCGTAAATCACGAGCGCACCTGAGAAACGATCTAAAAACCCGATCTGAATATTGGCAGCCTTGCTGGCAAAATCACCGGCGATCATTGCGGTTTCACCCGGAGTGAGCGTCATGATTCCAATCGCCTCAGCCGTTGGCACGCCAATTTTTTTGGCTAGCTCTTCGGTTGGATGTGAAATCAAATGCGCCAGCGTCACCTGCTTGCCGGGCACAAACTCCTGAATGATTCTTTCCTTTTCCATGCCAACCTGCCGTATGAAATGCTGATTTAGACTGCATACTAATTCGCCACTCAAATAGGCCACTATCAAAAATCGGCAACAATTTATGTGCAAATTTACACAGCATAAAAGGGAGCAATTTTTGCTGAAGCGAGGAACAATAAGGCCGTAAGACAATGGATTAGCCAGCAGAATGCGTAAAGCAGAAGGGAGGAGGAACAGTGATGAGCTAAGAATTAAGCGGCTAAAAAGTGAGCAAGATAAAACACAGCGCCAACAAAAAACTTATCCTCATACCCATTATTTTTTGAGGACGCTGTCTGAACTTACAAGGAACGAGCCGCATAACATCGCCGTTATCTTTAATGTTCAAAACAATAAATAGAACCGAAGCCCTTCAGCCAGCCGTCCATTGAGTACATAGGCAATTTGTGCTGAGGAGGTATACAATCCGCCCATTCTAAGGTGCTCGAAAGAGTAAAACGGGAAACAGGTTCAAATCCTGTGCTGCCCCTGCAACGGTAAGCAAGTAAAAATACATCGGATAAACCACTGTCTAAGCAAGATGGGAAGGTGATGTATTAGGTCTATAAATTGAGCGCGCTCACATTGATAGATCCGC
Source organism: Pseudomonadota bacterium (assembly GCA_026399755.1). GTDB lineage: Bacteria > Pseudomonadota > Gammaproteobacteria > Burkholderiales > Chitinibacteraceae > Iodobacter. The sequence continues at coordinate 8,244 of JAPLQI010000016.1, read as the reverse complement.
TTGTAAGCCCGGAGACCGGCCTTACAACCTTCGCCCTCAGGGCAAAGGTAAACCACGCGCGGCAGGGTAGCCGAAGCGAGCTTGATTCATCGTGCTTTTGCGCCTTGTTTCCTCTCTGCCTCCTCCTTGTCATCATTGCCCCTATTGCGGGTGGTGGCGCTCAGGAGATCAATCATGTTGTTCCGCAGTACATCCCTCTTTATGCTGACGACGCTTGCCGCCAGCCTTTGTGCTCAAGCCGAAACAATCCTGCTGCCCCCTGTGATCACCACGGCCGCACGCCAGCCCCAATCGCCACGCGAAGTGATTGGAGATGTTTCTCTGATTGATCAAGCCAGCATTCAAGCCACAGCGGCCATCAGCCTGCCCGATCTGCTGGCCCGCCAACCCGGCCTGCAAATCTCCAGTAACGGCGGGGCAGGCAAACCAAGCAGCGTATTTTTGCGTGGCAATAATAGCCAGCACACCCTGGTCTTAATCGATGGGATTCGCGTTGGCTCAGCCACGCTGGGTGCGGCTGCATTTCAGCATTTCCCACTAAGCCAGATTGATCGTATTGAAATACTACGCGGGCCAGCCGCCAGCCTGTATGGCCCTGATGCCATCGGTGGTGTGATTCAAATCTTTACTAAAACAGGGCAAAAAGGTTTTCACCCTTCGGCAGAGATCGGCTATGGCAGCCACAACAGCATAGAAGCTAAGGCGGGAATTTCAGGCGGCGATGATGACACTCGCTACGCGCTAAATTTGGCCCACTCAAAAACAGATGGCATCAGCGCCATTAAAAACAGCAGCAATCTCGGCTTTTATCCTGATGATGATGGCTATGAAAACAACAGCCTGTCTTTTGCTCTCACGCATAAAATCAACGAAAACAACGAACTGGGCGCTAGCCTGATTTCTGCATGGGGAAAAAACCAGCTAGATGGTTATGCATTTGATGGCAATGGCACAGCGGCCGCGCAAAGCTATGACTATCGAGATGAAACACGCAATAGCAGCGCCAATATCTGGAGCAAAAATCGCCTAACGAGCAATTGGAGCAGCCTGATCAAACTGGGCCACAGCAGTGATAAAAACACCTCATTCACCCCGCAGTCAGCCACTGATTACAGCGATAAAACAAGCCGCATTCAAACCGATCAAACGCAATTATCTTGGCTTAATGATATAAAAACCGACTTGGGCACCTTTCAACTAGGGGCAGAAACCTTAGAACAAAAGGTGAGTGGTGATGTGGCTTATGCCGTAGATCAACGCCGGGTAAATAGCCTACAAGCAGGCTATTTAGCGCATTTTGGCGACGTTTCGCTACAGATTAATGCACGTAGCGATGATAACTCCCAATTGGGCCGGCACAATACCGGCAGTGCAGGTTTGGCTTGGCAACTCAATGATGATTGGCAGTTAGGCGCTACCGCAGGCACCGCTTTCAAAGCGCCCACTTTCAATGATTTATATTGGCCGGAAGATCCATACAGCAGTGGTAACGCCAATTTACGCCCTGAAGAATCCAACAATAAAGAACTCTATATCCGCTATAGCGCGGGCACGATCAATGCCTCTTTAACCGCCTACAACAATAAAGTCACCAACTTGATTCAGTGGGCAGAAAGCCGCCCTTATTTTTCTCAGCCGATGAATGTGGGAGAAGCGCAGCTTCGCGGCATCACGCTCACAACTGATTGGCAACAAGGCGATTACTTAGCCGGCTTTAGTTACGATTATTTAGATGCCAGTGATGAATCAACAGGAGCCGACCACGGCAAGCGCTTGACCCGCCGCGCCAAGCACTCTGGTCTCATCTATGCAGGCATGGCCTTAGATGCTTGGACGCTGCGCACTGAAATACAAGCTCAGGGGCATCGCTTTGATGACCCTGCTAATCAAAAAGAGCTAGCGGGATATGCGCTAACTAACCTCTCTGCCAGCTGGAAAATCAATAAAAACTGGTCCTTGCAAGCGCGTGTTAATAACCTCTTTGATCAAGAATACGAGCAGGTTAAGGATTACGGCACGCTAGGGCGCAACGCCATGCTTAATTTGCGCTGGCAACAATGAGCACCGATCCTACTGGGGCGCTTGGCGCTGGCAGGCCAATGACCGAGCTCATATTAGGTGGGGCGCGTAGCGGCAAAAGCAGCTACGCTCTGGCTCAGGCACTGGCCCATGACGGGCCGGTGTTTTGGCTGGCAACCGCTCAGGCATTTGATGCGGAGATGCGGGATCGCATCCTGCAGCACAAGGCAGAGCGCCCCGCGCATTGGCAAACGCTGGAAGCGCCATTGCAACTCGCCACGGCACTCACGCAAAGCCAGGATCAATTTTGTGTGATTGACTGCCTGACGCTCTGGGTTTCAAACTGGCTTTGTCTGGATGATCTGGCAGGCTGGGCGCAAGAAAAACAGGCCTTTATCGCAGCAGCAGCGGCACACCGCGGCACGCTGTTATTGGTGAGTAATGAAGTCGGCTTTGGCATCGTTCCTGATAATGCCTTAGCCAGATTATTCCGCGATGAGGCTGGCCGCTTGCATCAGGATATCGCCAAGCAAGCTGCAAACGTTACGCTGGTGGTCGCCGGAATCCCTATGCCAGTGAAGCGCAGCGGATGTTGAATCTAAGCCCAACTCACTGGCTACTCGCCTTCACCCTTGGCCTGCTGCTGGAGCTTTGCCTGGGCGAGCCTAAGCGATTTCATCCGCTGGTGGGCTTTGGCTGGCTAGCATCCAAGCTGGAGCGGCGCTTTAATCTGGCTAAGGATGAACAAGCAAGTAGCCGATTAAATCAACTCAATATCTTACGCGGCGCGCTGGCGTGGCTCTTACTAATAGGCGCATCTCTGGCCACCTTTTCCTTACTAAAATATTTACTAGGCTGGTGGGCCGACGCTTTGGCGCTGTGGTTTGCCCTTGGCGCGCGCAGCCTGTTTGAGCATGTTCGGGCCATCGCCAGGCCATTAAGCACTGGAGACTTGGTAGCGGCACGGCTGGCCCTTAGCCGCATTGTCAGCCGCAATTGCACAGAATTAGACGACACAGGCATTGCCAAAGCGGGCCTTGAATCCACCTTAGAAAACGGCGCAGATGCGATTTTTGCCAGCCTATTTTTCTTTGCACTGTTTGGTGGCTACGGCGTGCTACTGCACCGGCTGGCTAATACGCTGGACGCCATGTGGGGCTATAAAACCGTGCGCTTATTTCACTTTGGCCGCATTGCAGCGCGGGCCGACGATGTACTCAACTTTATCCCCGCCCGCCTCACCGCACTCAGCTACACCCTACTCGGCCACTGCCGCAGCGCGTTTTCCTGCTGGCAAAACCAAGCACCACTTTGGGATAGCCCCAATGCCGGCCCCGTAATGGCAAGCGGCGCAGGCGCTTTGCAAGTTTCTTTGGGCGGCGAGGCGACGTATCACGGCGAAATCCATTCCCGCCCAGAACTGGGCTGCGGCCCCGTGCCAACCGCCCATGATTTGCAGCGCGGTATTGTGCTGGTACAAAAAACGCTGGCCCTGTGGATCGCTCTTTTATTAGGAGGCTCATTATGGATGCTGTAAATCAGCCCCAACACGGCGGCGATCTCCAGCGTGCAGTATCTGCATATGGCGGAGATTTAGCCGACTGGATCGACTGCTCCAGCGGCATTGCCCCTTGGGCCTATCCCCTGCCTGCCGTGCCCGATCACATCTGGCAACGCCTGCCCGACCAAGATCACGCCCTACTGCTTGCGGCACAAAACTATTACGGCTGCGAGCACCTGCTGGCCCTGGCTGGCAGCCAAGTTGGCATCGCCCTGCTGCCCAAACTACGCCCCGCTTGCCGCGTGGCCATCATCAGCCCCACCTATGCTGAGCATCATTGGCAATGGCAGCAGGCTGGGCATGAGGTCATCGCCATTACTTCAAAGCAGGTTGATAAATATTTAGAAAGCCGCAGCATTGATGTGCTGATCGTGGTCAATCCTAACAACCCCAGCGGCCAGCAAATTAGCGCCGCCACCTTACTCTTTTGGCATAAAAGATTGGCTACACACGGTGGATGGTTGATTGTTGACGAAGCCTTCGCCGATTGCGCCCCCGCAGTGAGCCTGCTACCACACGCTGGTAAAACAGGGCTGATTATTCTGCGCTCTATTGGTAAATTTTTTGGACTGGCAGGTATTCGATTGGGCTTTATCGCCTGCGAAAAACTGCTTTTAGAAGAAATAAATCGAGCCCTTGGCCCTTGGCATATCAGCGGCCCGGCGCAATGGGCAGGGCAAATTGCCTTAAGCGATAAAGCTTGGCAAGCTGCGCAGCAACAGCGTTTGCTGGCAAATCAAGCGTGGATGATCACCACACTCAGCGAGGCAGGTTTAGCCCCCAGCGGCAGCCTGCCACTGCTGCACTGGTGCCCGACGCCTGATGCCAAAGCACTACATCGCCAACTCGCCAAACAAAAAATATGGTGCCGCCTGTTCGATCAAAACAATCACCAAGGCCTGCGCTTTGGGCCGGTGGCAGAGTATCAGCAAACGTTATTTAAAACTCGGCTGATAGCGGCGCTAAGCAATCCAACGATGATTTTGTAGGGCGGGTGAAACCCGCATATTTTTCAGCATCACTCGCGGGTTTCACCCGCCCTACGAAAAACATTTTGCTTAAATAGATGGAATTGGAGTGCTTACCCGCCGCCACTCACACGGCACGCGAAAAAAGGATTTGAATATGAACACCCCCACAAGAATCGCCTGTCTTTCCAGCGAAACTGTTGATGTTTTATATGCACTTGGCCAGCAGCATCGCATCGCGGGTATTAGCGCTTTTTCGCGCCACCCGGAAGGCGTGACCAAGCTGCACCCGATTATTTGTGGCTTCTCTAGCGCCAAAGTCGAGAAAATCCTCGCGGTAAAGCCTGATCTGGTGCTGGCTTATTCCAGCCTGCAAGGCGAGATGGTAAAAGAATGCGTATTGGCCGGTTTGGAAGTGCATTTTTTCAACCAAAAGAGCTTAGCTGGTATTTTCAATATGATCGCCACGCTGGGCCGCTTGCTCGATTGCCAGCCAACCGCCACGGCGCTCATTGCCGATTTACAGGCCCAGATCGACGCCGCCCGCGCCCAAGCCGCCAGTTTTAAATCACGGCCTAAAGTCTATTTTGAAGAATGGCACGACCCGCTCTATACCGGCATCCGCTGGGTTTCTGAGCTGATAGCGATTGCCGGAGGCGACGATATTTTTAGCGAGCTATCCCACGCAACGCGCGCCAAGGATCGCACCGTTAGCCCTGAGCAAGTTATTGCCGCCCAGCCTGATATCATCATCGGCAGCTGGTGTGGCCAGCCCTTCGATGCCGATGCGGTGCGTGCAAGACCAAACTGGCAATCCATACCCGCCATTGCCAACAATCAACTATTCGAAATCACCAGCCACGACCTCCTCGTCCCCGGCATCGCCGCGATTCGGGATGGCTTAGGGCAAATCCAAAAAATTATTGCGGATTGGCAGTTACACACAAAACCTAAATCTTGAAACACGGAGAACACGGAGAACACGGAGTTTCACGGAGAAAACCAAGGTTTTAATACTTTTAAACCCAGCGTTACCCAGATTCAGATCGCAACTCATAGCGCGGGGCTTCGGGGTTTCGGAAAAGGGGTAGCGAGGCAGCGAGCGAGCAGCCTTTTTCGCCGAGCCGATTATCCGCAGTGAGGGGCCTTCGTGCTGGTCGGGGCGGCCTTCTTTGCTTACTTTCTTGGCCGTTCAAGAAAGTGAGTCCCCCGCGGGGGACTCCCGCACCAAAACACCGTGCCGCAGGCACTTATAAAAAGATATTTTTGACTTTAAGTCAGCGAATTACTGGAGCCATCACCATGACCATCAACACCGAACGCAACGCCCGCCACGCCGCCCGTATGGCGCGTAAAAAAGCCGTCATCGACGCACATATTGCCGAAGCCAATATCGATACCGGCATCATGATTTTACTCACCGGCAATGGCAAAGGTAAATCATCATCCGCCTTTGGCATGGTGGCGCGCGCCATCGGCCACGGGCTGAAAGTCGGCGTGGTGCAGTTTATTAAAAACCGCACCGATACTGGCGAAGAAGCCCTGCTCGGCAAACATTGCGAATGGCATGTAATGGGCGATGGCTTTACTTGGGAAACGCAGAATTTTGACGCTGACAAACTCAAATCCGAAGCAGCTTGGGCCGTGGCCGCACGCATGCTGAACGATGCCAGCTACGATGTGGTGATTTTGGATGAGCTGACTTACTGCCTCAGCTACAGCTATCTGGATAAGGACATCGTGATTAAAGACCTCGAATCCCGCCCAGAAATGCAGCATGTGGTCGTCACAGGCCGCGCCGCAGTCAAAGAATTACACGAGATTGCCGATACCGTAACCGTGCTCAATGACGAAAAACATGCTTATAAAGCAGGTATCAAGGCGCAAAAGGGTTTGGAATGGTAAGCGCAGCGACGCTGCTGATTGCAGCGCCTTCTTCAGGCAGCGGCAAAACCACCATCACGGCCGCCTTGGCTTGGCATCATCGCCGCTTGGGCCGCAAGGTGCGGGTATTTAAATGCGGGCCGGATTTCCTCGACCCACTCATACTCAGCTACGCCAGTGGCGCTCCGGTAGATAATCTGGATTTATGGATGGTAGGAGCGGATTTATGTCGCCAGATGCTGGCCGATGCGGCGCAAGACGCCGATGTGATTTTGATTGAAGCGGTGATGGGCCTGTTTGATGGCGAGCCTTCCGCTGCCGAACTAGCCACCCGCTTAGGCCTGCCGGTGCTGGCGATTATCGACGCCAGCGCCATGGCGCAAACCTTTGGTGCGTTGGCTTTTGGGCTGGCGCACTATAAAAGCGATCTGCCCTTTTATGGCGTGCTGGCCAACAAAGTAGCAGGGGACCGTCACGCGCAAATGTTGCATGAATCCGCCAAGCCTGAGCATTGGCAAGGTTGGCTGGGCAAGCATGAAGCCCTGCCCGAGCGACATCTAGGCCTAGTACTGCCGAATGAAATCCCCGATCTAGCGCAAAAACTCGACGCACTGGCCGATGCTTTAGCCAGCCAGCCGATTGCAGCTTTGCCGCCAGTCATCGATTACAGCACCTCAGCACGCCCAGCATTAGCGCCGCTGCTTGCAGGCAAACGCATCGCCATCGCCCGTGACGCTGCCTTTTGCTTTATTTACCCAGCCAATTTAACTTGCCTGAGCGAAATGGGCGCAGAGCTAGTGTTTTTCTCCCCGCTTGCCCATGAAGCCCTGCCGGACGCCGACGCGCTCTACTTGCCCGGTGGCTATCCAGAACTGCACGCAGCAACACTCGCGGCTCATCCAAGTATCGCCGCCGATTTACGCCACTGGTTAGCAGCCGATAAACCGGTATTTGCAGAATGCGGCGGCATGCTGGCGCTTTGCGAATTGTTAACCCTCAACGATGGCACCTCACATAAAATGTGGGGAATTTTAGGTGCCACAGCGACCATGCAAAAACGCCTTTCAGCACTCGGCATGCAAGCTTTTGACTTAGGCGCGGGCGAGCTACGTGGCCACACTTTTCACTACTCAACATTACAAAGCACGCTGCAGCCATTACTCCATGCCACGCCTTGCCGTTTAGGCAGCCAAGGTGAGGCGATCTATCGCCAAGGCAGCCTCACCGCCAGCTACGTGCATGCATGGATGATGAGTAACCCCGCTGCCAGCGCGGCTCTTTTTGGAACAACAGCATGAAACACATCCGCTATGCGGCTTTTGCCAGCTTACTACTGGCCCACGCCGCCAGCGCCGCCAGCGTCAGTGTAAAAGACGACCGTGGCCAGGAAATCACCTTAGCCAAGCCCGCACAACGCATCATCAGCCTGGCCCCGCACGCCACCGAAGACTTATTTGCCATCGGTGCAGGCAAGCTCATTGTAGGTGCGGTGAGTTACAGCGACTACCCGCCAGAAGCGAATAAAATTGAGCGTATTGGCGGCTATAACGGCTTTGATCTGGAACGCATCCGCGCCTTAAAGCCCGATCTAATTGTGGCATGGCAAAGTGGCAACCCCGCCAAGCAACTGGCGCAAATCGAAACCCTCGGCCTGCCGGTTTTTTATACTTTCTCTAAAAAACTGGAAGACGTGCCCACGGTGATGGAGCGTTTAGGCGTGTTAACGGCCAAAGAGGGCGAAGCACAAGCGGCAGCCAATAAATACCGCAGCAGCCTTGCCGCACTAGAGAAAAAATACGCGGGCAGAAAGCC
>JAPLQI010000083.1 GCA_026399755.1 Pseudomonadota bacterium | reverse complement strand
TCCAGTGCTTTTTCCTGACGTTGCGCAAATGCAAAAAGCAGAGGCCAAAGCCCCAGTTGCAATGCGTTTCCGTGAGCTGGACTAATGAATCAGCGAGTTGGGCATTTTCTGCATCCAGCTTACGAATATAGCGATAGCAAGTTGTGCTAATCGCAAAACTAGCACAAGCCGCACGAATGGACACAGACTTGGTTTCAACGGCCCAGTGAGCCATCTCGCGACGTTGAGATGGCTTCACCACTTTTTTGACATGGCCTCCTTGATGATGTCAGCCTGCATTTGGGCTTCGATATACATCTTTTTAAGGCGCTTGATTTCATCCTCCAGCTCTTTCATGCGCGTCATCATCGAGACGTCCATACCGCCAAACTTAGCGCGCCACTTATAAAAAGAGGCAGAACTCATGCCGTGCTCGCGGCATAGATCAGGAACGGTCGAGCCGGCTTCGGCTTGCTTTAAAATCGCCATAATCTGACTGTCGGAATAACGTGCTGCTTTCATGTAGAGCTCCTCAAAGACTGCGAGAAAATTCTACCTAAAAATGAGCTGGTTTTGTGGGGGGATTACCCTACGAATTCACCTTAAATTGATAGGGTTTGGGATTAATCCGCAAATAGAGAGGGAATAAACAAAATGGCGACCATCTGGTCGCCATTGCTTTATGTTTAAATTACACCGAAGGTGTGGCGTTTAATTTAATGCCTAGCCCATGCAAGAGTTTCATAATTGTTTCGTAAGGAGGCTTGCTGCCCGGTGCAAGTGCTTTGTATAAGCTTTCTCTACCTAATCCAGAATCTTTTGCGAGTTGTGTCATGTCACGGGTGCGAGCTACGTCTTTGATGGCAAGTAAAAACATGGCAGGGTCGGGGTCTGCAAGTGCTTCAGATAAGTAAGCACTGATGGTTTCTTTATCGTCAAGATGATCTGCCACATCAAATGGGGTAAAGGTAGTCATTATTTATTCCTCAAGGCTTGCGGCCATTAACTTGGCATATTCAATGTCGCTAGATTGAGTGGATTTATATCAACGATTACCTCAACGGCGCAATACATGCGGCGATTGCGCCCTACGTTTTAATTACCTCGCTTAATCAACCACCTTCAAAACCTCATGACACGCGCCCATAGTGTGGTAGTCGGTTTTGCCCGCTGGGGATTTGTGTTGGTCGATTTTCTGGTTGTCGGGGCTGAGTACGCGGTACCACGCGCCGTGTTGGTGGTCGACAAAATGCTCCCAGCTGTAGGTCCAGATTTTGTCGTAGGCTTGCCAGTATTTTTCATCCCTAGTGCGATCCGCCAGCAAGGCAGCGGCGGCGAGGGATTCGGCTTGTACCCAGAAGTATTTATCCTGATCGTAAGGCTCGCCGTCTAAGTCGTAGCCGTAGATTAGCCCGCCGTGTGCTTCGTCCCAGCCTGATGACATGGCGGTCTCAAATAGCTCGCGGGCGCGGGCTAGATGCCAGGGCTGCGGGTCGTGGCGGTCTAAAATGAGTAGCAGTTTGGCCCATTCGGTTTGGTGGCCTGTTTGGATGCCCCAAGGGCGGAAGATGTTGGTCTTGTTGCCCTTGTTGTATTGCAAATTGGGCGTCCAATCGGTGCGGAAATGCTCCCAGATTGCCCCTTCGGTTAAGGCGGCTTGGCGCTGGGTAAAGTTGGCTGCCAGTAGTTTGGCTCGGTCTAAATAGCGAATTTCGCCGGTGGCTTCAAAGGCGGCGAGCATGGCTTCGCAGCCGTGCATATTGTCGTTTTGGCCGCGATAATCATCTAGTACCCAATCGCTACTGGCTTCGCTGGCGTAAACGCCGTATTCGGGCAGCCAGAAATGTTGCTCCATGGTGTCGTAAGTTTCATCCAGCCATACTTTGGCTTCATCCATGCCGCTGCGATAGGCGCAGGCGTAAGCCAGCATCAAAAAGGCGAGGCCGTAGCATTGGTTGGTGGCATCCGTCACTTCGCCGTTTTTAACTTCCCAAGCGTAGCCGCCGGAAAGCGGGTTGAAATGCACTTTGCGGATAAAATCAATGCCGTGCCTGACGCGCGCCTGATACTCCTTTTCGCCAAACTCTAGCCACGCCATGGCGTTATTAAATACAAAGCGGGTGGACGAGACGAGGTGGCGGCTTTCCTTATCGTAAACGCTGCCGTCATCCATATAGTAATGATAAAAACCACCCGCCGGGTCGACCGAAATCGGGTCGTAAAACGCCATCGTATGGCGAATATGTTTAAGTAAGAATTCTCTAGTGCGAAACATGGCTATTCCTTTGCAGAGAGTAAATGGGGGCGCTCTTGGGCTATTTTGCTGATGAGTTCACCCAGCAGGGTGTTGGCCCATGCAAACCAGCTGCGGGTAAATTGCTGCGGCTGATTGGCATTAAATGATTCGTGCATAAAGTAAGTTTCGGCGTGGCTGCTTTTAAGCATGTGCAGGCAGAGGCTGATTTCGTCGTCTTGATCGCTGCTCATGGCACGCATGATGATGGACATCGGCCAAATCATCGGCGCAAGCGTGTGCGGGCTGCCATTGCCTTCAAACTGGCCCCCCTTAAAAAACCACGGGTTGTCAAAGGAGAGCGCAAAGCGGCGGGTGTTTTGATAGACCTCTTCATTCTGCGCTACTGCCCCTAGATAAGGTAAGGACAGTAGATTGGGAATATTGGCATCGTCCATTAGCAGCGCACTGCCGTAGCCGTCCACTTCATAGGCGTAAATTGCGCCGTGTTTAGGGTGCTGAACAATGGCGTGGGCTTGCAGCGCGGCGGCGACTTCATTAGCCAGAGCGGTGCATTCGGTGGCAAAGGCTGAGTCGAGGTCGAGCACCATGCTGGCGAGCTGGCGCAGGCTAATCACGGCAAAAAAGTTGGATGGCACAAAAAACGGCAAAACAGTGGCGTCATCCGATGGCCTAAACATTGAGGCGATCAGCCCCACGGGGCGAGCAGGGTTGCCCCAGCCATCGCAAGCCAAGGTATCGGCTTGCCAGCTGCCGCTGCGGGTAAAAGAGTAAGGCCCGCGATTCTCTTTGCGCTGCTGCGCTTTCATGGTGGCTACAGCTAGCTTCATGGCTGCCAGCCATTGCGCATCAAAAGGCCTGCGGTCGGAGCTGCCTTGCCAATAGCCGTGCGCCAGTCGGATGGCATAGCACAGCGAATCCAGCTCCCATTTGCGCTCGTGCAATTCGGGCAACATGATGGTGTTGTCACTCTGCCATTGGCTATGGGCAGGGCCGTCGTTAAAGGCGTTGGCGTAAGGATCGATCAGGATGCAGGCGCTGTGGCGGCGGATCAGCCCGGCAATCATGGTGGCAAGCTCAGGGTCTGCTCGGATATGCGCTAAATAAGGCCAAACCTGCGCCGCGCTGTCCCGCAGCCACATGGCGTGGATATCGCCGGTAATTACAAAAGTATCCGGCAGGCCATCCACCATCTGAAACGCCACGGTGGTATCGAGGGTGTTGGGGTAACACTGGCGAAATAAGCGCTCTAAGGCGGGATTAGAGATGTGCTGGCTGATGCTTTCGATATGGTCGTTGACGGCGGGGCTGTGGAATTTTTTTGGCTGCAAGGGATGGCTCAGCTATTGATGAAAGGATGTGTGGTTTAGCTTTAGGGGGCCTAAGTATCTACAGAATTTCTGCAGAAGTAAAAGGTCATCGTAGGGTGGGTTAGGGCGCTCTTGATACACATTAGGGTGCTGATCTATGTCGCGCGTAACCCACCATGGCACGGCGCTGCGGTGGGTTACGGCCAGGATAGGGCAGCGCCTATATTGAATGCATTTTCTGGCCTAACCCACCCTAAGGCTACATTCCTGGTTCATTTCAATTTGTGCAGATACTTATTGCTTAGTAGGGCATCAATTCGGTTTTATGGGGGGACAACGACTAAGTCGGTGTGCCGAAAAACGGTGCGCAAGAAAAACGACTCGCACACCCTATGAAAACCGGTTTTTTACTATTGGATGCTCAGGGATGCTCGTTTGTTCTCCCCGATTTATTTACAGCTGATTCACCTTATGCTTCCTCAATCTTGCCGTCACTTTGCCTTCCTTGTCTGTAGCAAATAAGACCGCTCGCTCGCTGGCGATGGTGAGTGAGTAGGTGATGCCGCTGGCTTTGTCTTCAAAGCTTATGGCTTCTGTCTGCCCTGATTCGTTCACCAAAATCCATAATGCGCCAAACTCAAAGCTGAGTTTCTGGGCGAATACGCCGGGTTGCTCGCCGGATAGCCAGTTTAAAGGTGAGCTTAGGCCTGCCCAATCCAGCGCGGTTTGATAGAGCGCAAGCAGCGGCTCAGTGCGATCGTTCATTTCTAGGGGTAGTGGGCACCAAAGGATGTTGCCTGTGGTTTGTAAGTTACCCAGTGAATTTCCCTTGCTAAGCTTGGCGATTTTGTCACCACCAAAGCTGGCGCGATACTTATGGCTACCAATATGGATAGATTCCTCACGCTGCAGATTGCACGTGTCTGATTCGCTCATTAGGGCTTGGCAAGGTTGCCAGTAAGCGTCTAAGTCGCAGGGGCCAGTCAGTAAGATGGGCGTTTTACATAGCCCAATCCAATCGCGGGCGGCTTGCGATAGGGCGTGCGGGCTGGGGATGATAATCAGCTTGGCGGGGGCGTGATCTAAGTCGGCGAGGTGATATTCACTGATAGCGCGTACCGGCACTTTCAGCTCGTATTGCATGACGCGCACTAAGCGCTGCGTGGCTTCTAGCGCAAAGCGGCGGTTGCCGTAATCGTTACTGAAGGGGTAAATCACCGCCACGTCTTCCAGCTGCCTGTCTTGCATCATCGGGGCGATGGCTTTAAAGAAGCTGCCGAAATCTTCGCTGATCATGGCTTCGGGCTTACGCGTGCCATCGGCTCGGCATGCACCAATATGCGATTCGTTGATGTTATCCATATGGTAGTTGATATTCCACAACCACTGTACTGCACCCGCGCCGCCATTAATAAATGCGTAAGCATATTTGCGCTCTAGCATATGGGCGAGTTCGGTTTCGCTGCGCTTACTGCGCCCATTAGGGTTTTCGATATGCATGATGCCGGTTTCTTGCACGAGGCTTGGCTTATTTGGCGTTTTGCTAAAGATAGTATCCCAAGCCAAATCGTCATTCAGCCACCAGCTATGCACATTGGTGTAATCCACCGTTTCGGCAAAAAACATCGGCGATGGACGTTGCATCCCCAGTGCCTCGTCTTGGCCGACTGTAATCAGGCGGTTCGGGGCGATGGCACGGATGGTGGCGCTTAAATCGGCGATCCAGCGATTGAGCATGGCTTGGCTAAAGAGGCTGTAATCCAGCCAAATGCCGTGTTGCTTAGGCAGAATTTCAGTTGGGTTATGGCCTATATCCTGATGTTGCGGTGGAAGTACCGCGTTCCAATCGGGCAGATCGGCAGGGCTGCGGTTCCAGCGCTGCTGCCAGCTGGCGATATCTGCGTTTTGCTCTTGCAGCCATGTTCTAAATGCGGCGATTTCGATAGTGTCTTGCACGCTTCGCGGCCCAAGGAAAATCTGCTCGGGGTTAAACATGGATGGCTCGTTGATTAAATCCCAGTGCACATGGCTGCTGTTTTTGTGGCGGCTAACAATGGCTGAAATAAAGCGCTTTTGTGCAGCGATAGCGCGTGGGTCTAGGTAGGGATTTTGGCCTTCCCATGTTTCTGGGGTAAAGGTAAAAAAGGTAAAGCACGTTTCCAGATTGTGGCGTTTGGCGCAGTGTAAGAAGGCATCGATGGCGCGTAAGGCAGCTTCTTGCGCGTGGCCATCGCTAAACATCACTTGTCGCCATGCGGTCCAGATGCCGGTGCGAATATAGTTGATGCCCATGCGGGCAAATTCGGCCATATCCCTATCCCATACCGCTGGGTTGGGTAATTGTAAAAATTTGCGATGCACATCGCTGGCCATATAGGTCATGCCGACAATCGGCACGGGCTTGCCGCCACGGGTGAAGTAATCGCGGCCTGCGCAAAGTGGCTGGCCTTCTTCGAGTAAGCGGTGGTCTCGCCCCCAAAATCCCTGCTGTAATTCACGGACTTCGCCAAAGGCTGAAACGGCTCGGCAGTGGATGGCGTAATAGCCGTGTACAACCACCATAGGTAGCGTGCTGCGGTGAAACACAGGGCCGTGCGGGGTAGTAGTGAGCGCTAGCGTTTCTTGAATCAGCATCTTGCCCGCTTGCATGATTTTGATTTCAAATTGCCACTGGCAAGCTGCATTGCTACGTAAGGCTTCAATTTGTAAGTTAATCGTAGGGACTTCGCTGGGGTAGTAGCAGGCGAAATCGGGTTTAATCCAGATTTCGCTTACGCCTCGGCCGCAAAATTTGGCCCACTCAAGCAGTGCCTCGCTGCCGCCTTGCTCCCAAAACAGGGCGCTGGCATCTACATTCACAAAGATCCAGCGGCTACCAGCAAAGCGGCCTCGATGATTTTCGATGAGTACGACCGGCGCGGCAATGGCGCGGCCTGCGGCGTCGATGCTGCTAATGAGCGGATAAATTCGGGCATCCATTGGCCCGCTCGAGCCTGATTCCTTGGGGCAATCTTTATGCTTTGTTGGCATTAGCACAAAGCCACAGCTAGCGTCTTGTGGCGTAAAAAGATGGGTTTTATCCATGAGAAGTGGATATTTTTGGCTGGCCTCTATGCTAAGCGTTGCAGCTGTATTGATAGCTAGCATTTCATGGATGTTTAAATCCCTAAACAAAGTGCTAGGGGCGGAAAAAGGCATATTGCCCATGCTGAGCAAATTACCGCCATTTTGTAAAAAGCGTAGCAAGACCGGCCATGCCTCACTCGGAAAATAAGGGCCATGACTGGCAACTAAGCAGCTACCTGCAGAGGCGCTGTTTAGCGCATTAATCAAAGTCTTGCAATCGGCCAAGGTGCCGTGCTCCTGCCAAAGCGCCAAGTCCTCCGGTCGGGGCCGATCGCCATGATAAGCCAGTTGGTGGTCATAAAAGAGAATGGCGCTCATGCAGGTTCCTTTGCTTTTTTGGTAGGTCTTCGGCTTGCGTATTTGCACAGCCATCTTTGGCAGGTCATTGCTAGGTAGTCGTTATATTAGGGGGCTTGGGCTTGTGATTTCAGATGCCCTATAGTATCGATTACATTTACGCTATTTGTTTGAGTAAGTTGCTTTCGGCCTTCTTTTGTCGCTTGTAAACTATTATTCCCTTGTGTATAGAGAATGCTGGTATTCCCCGATCAATAGTCAAGCTAATAGAGTGTATTCGAAATAAGGAGTAAGGTTTGTCTGAAAGATGGACGATTTTTCTTGTGGAAAGTTTCATTCTTTTTGCGGGGTGTTTTATTTTTGATAAAGCACATTGTTAATTGCATTTCATGCGCACTGATTGTTTTTATTCTATTTTTAAAAATATTTATGATAAAATTATTTATTTGGCATTGATTGATATGGGTTATTTAAATTAACCTATATTTACAAGATAAATTTGTTTCAACTTCAATGTGGATTGTGTTGGTTCATACAACGAAGGATATTTGATAATGAAAATGGCGATTGTTTTAAGCTTACTTCTCGCTTGTGCTGCGCACGCGGAAATTTACAAATGGAAAGATGCGGACGGCAAGATGCATTATTCCGATCAGCCGCCTAAAGGCAATAAAGCAGAAGTCGTTAAAACAAAGGATTTACCTGTCAGCACGATGTCTGGGGGGAGAAAAGACGCGTCTATGGCCAGCGGAATAGCGGTAAAGGCCAGCGCACCTGTGGCCAGCGTACCTGCCCCTGTAAAAAGTGAAAAAGATGAAAAAGCCTGTAAAGAGGCTACAGCGCGCTTGGGTTATTTGCAAGGCTCAAAAAAGTTTTCCAGTGTGAATGAGAAAGGCAAATTAGAGTTTATGGAGGCTGCTCAGCGTAAAGCAGAAACGGCAAGCGTTGAGGCCAGCGTAAAACGCTTTTGCCCGTAAGTTAAGTTGCATTTTTATGCGAGGAAAGCCGCCAAGTATGGTGGCTTTTTTTTGTAATTTTTTTGTAAGTAGGCTTACGTTTCGCTATTTGGCTGGGCCGTATCTTTCTATAGACTGACTTTGTTTAGTCAGATTTCTTCGGGTCTGGAAAGTTTGAGTTTATATATTGCTAAAGTTCTTTCGCCTAGCTATCTAGAAAGGCAGCAATGTTTTATTGCGAAGCTTTCAGCGAGAATTTTGGGGTGGCGTGCCATGTTTTTCATGTAAGCATGGGTGTCGTTAGTTTTAGGTAATACGAGGGGAATGAAGATGCATGAACATACCAGCCAAACATCGATTAAAGACATCATGCGTTTGCATGATATTGATGAGGTGGATCTTGAGGTAGTGCGTAAATATGGCGCTTTAGTCGTGCCGAGAATGTCCGAATACATTACTCATTTTTATGATTGGATGCGCGAGTTGCCAGAGTATCAAACGCTGATGGCGAATGATGAGGTGAAAAAGCGGGCACAAAATTCGCAGCTAAATTATTGGAAAACTTTTTTTGCCGCTCACCTAGATGATGCCTATATGGAGGATCGCCGTCGTTTGGGCGAAACTCATGCGCGGATTGGTTTATCTTTACCTAGTTATTTTGCAGGCATGAATTACTCATTTGTGTTGTTTACTAAGAAACTTTATGACGGTGGATTGTTTAGTGAGGAGTATGGCAAGGCCGTTGCCTCAATTACTAAATTATTGCATTTAGATACCACGATTGTAGTGGAAACCTATAGTCGCTTAATTAATGAAAGAATTAATGATCAAAGCCGTGCCTTAATGGAGATGTCTACGCCAGTCACCATGATTTGGCAGGATATTTTAATGCTGCCGGTGGTGGGGATTATTGATTCAAAACGGGCGCAAGACATTATGGCGGCCATTTTAATGAAGATTTCTGAAACCCGCTCCCGTGTATTTATTATGGATATTTCTGGTGTGGCGATTGTGGATTCGGGCGTTGCCAATCACCTGATTAAAATCACTAAGGCGACTCGCTTAATGGGCTGTACCAGCCTGATATCGGGGGTGTCACCAGGGATTGCGCAAACTATTGTGCATTTAGGGATTGATATTGAGGGCATGACTACCCATGCCACTTTGCGTGATGCGCTAGAGCAGGCATTTAAGAGTGTGGGTATCAGAATGAAAAAAGTGGATGAGGCTTAGCTTCTGTTGATGTTTATGCATAAGGGGCCGGTTTTCGGCTTGGCTGAGGCATAAAGCAAAAAAATAGAGCTCAGGGGAGGTGTAATGAACGAGCACGATTCAGGAGGAGGGGTAGCAATTTCTGTAGTTGAAGATGCATTACTTGCCTGTGTGCAAAGCGATTTGCGGCCCTCTACGATGATTGCTCTGCAAAGTAAGCTATTGCAGCAGGTGGCCAAGGTTGCTGTCAAAGGCGTGATGCTGGATTTGTCTGAGGTGGACGCCCTGGATGTGGATGGCTTTGCAGCCTTAGTTGATCTCACACAAATGTTAAAAATCATGGGGGCAAAAACAGTATTTATTGGGTTTAGGCCCGGTGTTGTTGCGGGGCTGGCGGCGCTAGATAGTGATTTATCTGCGCTGCGTGGCTGTCAAACCATTAGACAAGCTCTGGATTTACTCCATGAAACCTAGCCTAGAAATGGCCACAGTTTGGCGAAAAATACGCAACGATGCGGATGTGGCTATGCTGGTGGCTTACACTTTTTCTTTAGCCAAACAATGTGGTTTTTCACCCGTTGCAGTCACAGAAATAACGACCGGTGCTTCTGAGCTGGCCACCAATATTGTGAAATACGCTGGCGAGGGCGTGATGTCCTTTTCTTGGGTGGTGGTCAAAAACCGTGAGGGGCTGGAGGTGATGGCGGAAGATCAAGGCCCAGGTATTAAAGATATGGCACTGGCGATGTCCGAGCATTACAGCACCAAAGGGACACTAGGGTTGGGCTTGCCGGGAACGCGTCGTTTAGCGGATGAATTTGAAATCACGTCAGAGCCAGAAATGGGTACACGAGTCTTATTTCGCAAGTGGAAAACCTAAATGCATTTCGAATATGCGCGTTGTTTACGCCCTTGTTTTGGTGAGGTGGTGTGCGGTGATGGCACCTTTATCAAGAAAATGGAGCACGGCGTATTAGTCGGTATTTTGGATGTGCTGGGGCATGGGCCAGAGGCGCATGAGCTGGCTAGGCTGTGTGAGCAATGGCTAGAAGAAAACAGCAGTGAAGATCTTGAATTGATGCTCAAGGCCTTGCATGTGCATATCCGTGGTTCGCGTGGAACGGCCATTACGATGGCTTTTTTGGGCGATGATGGCAATGCACGCTGTATTACTATCGGCAATACGGTGATGCGTAAGCTGGGGCAGGATTGCTATACCTTTCCGGCTCAGGCGGGCACATTAGGCATTATTTTGCGCAGCATTCGTATCGAAACATTTAGCTTTAAAAGCGACGATGTATTTATTTTGGCGACGGATGGCATACAGGAGCATATTGCTGCGGATCAAATACTGTTGGAGCGCAGGAATAGCCTGAATCAAATGGTAGCTAATTTGCTCAGCCGTTTTGGGAAGTTGTACGACGATGCCACTTGCCTGGCGATAAAGTGCACATTATGACTGAACTTGGCCTGTTGGATTTGCGCTCAGAAGAAGGTGTTTTTATTGCCCGAGATAAATTACGACGAGCACTAGAATGCTTGCAATTAAATCGCATGCGCAGCGATTTCTTACTCACGGGCTTTTATTCCCTTTGCCAATTTGTCAGGCAGTCCACTTCTCATCATATTTTGCCATTGGGTTTTGATCATGATGCCCTTAGCTTTGAGGTGCGTGTAGAAGGCGGCTGGGTAAAACACACTTTGTCGGCTTTTTTTGATGTGCAGCAGCTTATGCCCGATGGGGCCGTGCTGCTTGAGTTTCGTGTCGGCATTCAAAAAGCAGAAAGCATTTTGCAGGTCAAAAATATTATTAATGAGCAAACACGTGATGAATTAATGTCTGTGCTGACAGAAAGCAATGCCGAGCTAGCAGCGCATAAGCAAGGGCTGGAGCAAGAGGTGGATCGCCGATCAATGGCTTTGCAGCAAAGTGAAATGCAATCAAAGGCTGTGATTGAAGGCGCGCCCATTGCGGTGATCTTGCTTGATCAAGATTGTTGCGTTACGGATTGGAACCGCGCTGCAGAGCTAACTTTTGGTTTTGCTGCTACTGAAGTGGTGGGTTTGAAATTACAAAGCTTGATTCATATTGAAGGCGATGGCGATTTTCCTTTGGTATTAGAGCGGGGTTTAAGCGAAATCACCTCGCGAATTACCACGGCTCGATTTTGGGAATTGCTGGCACGTAATCGCTCGGGTAGTTTGTTGCCGATCGAAGTTGGCATGACGGTATTAAATATGGATGGGCATTGCAGTGGCACTTTATTTGCGCGTGATATTAGTCAGCGAAAATTAGTTGAGCAAGAGCTGCAATTAGCTAAAACCCGCGCAGAAGAAGCCGCCTCAGTGAAATCCAGTTTCCTTGCCAATATGAGTCATGAAATCCGCACCCCAATGAATGCGGTCATTGGCTTGTCGCATTTGGCATTAAAAGCAGAAATGCCACCTAAACAAAGAGATTATTTATCTAAAATCCATCATGCAGGTACTTCTTTGCTGGGGATTATTAATGATATTCTAGATTTTTCAAAAATTGAAGCAGGAAAACTGAATATTGAATTGGCCCCGTTTGAATTAGAAACAGTGCTTAATAATGTGTGTACGGTAACGACACAAAAGGTATTTGAAAAGGGCTTAGAGTTTGTTATTCATAACCCAGAAGATATTCCACCTTGCCTAGTTGGGGATTCTTTACGATTAAGCCAGATTATGATTAATTTGGTAAATAATGCAGTTAAATTTACCGAAGTGGGGGATGTGGAAATCACCATTACTTGCTTAGATAGAAATAAAGAACAGGTGCAATTAGAATTTAGAGTGAGAGATACCGGTATTGGTATGACGCCCGACCAACTCGGCAAATTATTTATGCCCTTTACTCAGGCCGATAGCAGTACCACCCGTAAATTTGGTGGTACGGGCCTAGGGCTTTCAATTAGTAAGCGTTTAGTTGAATTAATGGGCGGACGAATTTGGGCGGAAAGTCAAAGTGGGGTAGGGAGTCATTTTGTATTCACGGCTTGGTTTGGCGTGGAAGAAAAAGAAATTAGAAAGCGAGCCGCGCCCAAAGAAATTAATAATATGCGTGTGTTGGTGGTGGATGATCATGAACATGCGCGTCTCGCTATTATCGAAGTATTAAAACGTTTTGATGTGCGAATTGAAAATGTAGGCTCGGGGCAAGGTGCTGTGGAGTTATCTATTGCGGCTCAGCAGCGAGGTGATCCGTTTGGCTTGATTTTGCTGGATTGGCAAATGCCACATATGGATGGCGCTCAGGCCGCGCAAAAGATTCAAGAAGCACTGCCGCAAGAGGGGCCAAAAATTGTGATTGTCACTGCATTTGATCGTGAAGATATTTATGTGCAGGCTCAGACGCTGAATATTGGTGCGGTGCTGACTAAACCCGTAAACGCATCATCCCTAACCGATTGCCTGATTTCCCTGTTTGCTCGGGATGATGATGTGGCATTAAGTAATAAAGAGCCTCAGGAAGAAGAAGGCGCAGGGCTGAAGAAGATGCGGGTTTTACTAACGGAAGATAACCCAATTAATCAGCAAATTGCTACTGAGCTGCTGGCGATGGTTGGGGTAGAAGTCGTGGTAGCCAATCACGGACAAGAGGCATTAGATCGGCTGGAAGAATTTGGCCCAACTTACTTTGAAGCAATCTTAATGGATATGCAGATGCCGGTGATGGATGGCTACGAGGCATCCAAACGTATTCGTGCCGATGCCCGCTATAGCCATATTCCATTGGTTGCCATGACAGCGCATGCCATGGTGGAAGAGCGGGCGCGTTGCTTAGATTTGGGGATGAATGATCATGTCTCTAAGCCTATTGATCCCATGCAGTTGTTTAGCTGCTTAAAACACTGGCGAATTACCTCGCCATCTGGCGTGCTTACACCGTTGGTGCTTATCGCCGAAAGCGTGGAGGTATTGGCGCAGCCCTCAGCAGAAAAACATTTAGAAGTGCCGCTTGCTGTGCCATTGGAAGCGCCCGCGCCTGTTGTAGCGCAGGCACCAAGCCTGTCGGCGGCTGTTGCACAAGCCACGTTTATTGAGCTGGAGGTGAAGGTGGGCTTGGGATTTGTGATGAATAATCCCTCACTCTATCTACGGATGTTGAAGCAATTTAGCAGCACTGAAGTTGATTGCGTGACGCGGATTAATCAAGCCTTGCTCAATAATGAATTAGAGCCTGCACTGCGTTTTGCACACACCCTAAAAGGGCTAAGTGCTACTTTGGGTGGCGTGGCGGTGGCAGGTATTGCTGGGCGAATTGAATCCGCGATTTCTCATGGCGGCGGGATCAATGAGGTCAAAGAAGATTTGCTGGCTTTAGATAAACACTTAAATGTTTTAATGCATGAAGTGCTTATTTATATCAACGGTGAAGATGCCTTTGCTAATGCCCCCAAGCCCGTAGGGAAAATACCGATTAAAGAGTTACAAAACTTATTAATTTGGCTAGAGCGCTTGCTGAACGATATGGATGCAGAAGCCTTAACCGTGATGAGTAAATACGGCGATGCCATGTCAGATTTCTTTGATCCGGCCGAGTTTGCCGCCTTTAGAATTGCCTTGGAAAGGTTTAACTTTGGCGAAGCCTTGCCTATTTTGCAGAAAATGAATGCGGGACTGAAGGTGGTTTAAGGTTTGGGTTTTAGAGGGCTAGGCTAAATGCCACCACCTTTTTTGGTGACTTTTCCTTCTAATGCCCGCTGCCTGCGGATTTCCTTGGGGTCGGCCAGTAGGGCACGGTAAATCTCTACCCTATCTTTTTCCCGTAATACGGTGTCGAGTTTGCAAGCTTTTGAAAAAATACCGATCTTATTACTGGATAAATCAATTTCAGGGAAGAAGTCCAGAATGCCCGATTGAGTAATTGCATCTTCCGCACTCGTCCCGTTCGCCACTTTTAGGGTGATCAGTTTTTGCAATGTGGGCGTGGCATAAACCACTTCAATATTGATGAGTGTGCTCATGATGGGCTTCAGATGTTGGCTTATGGATGGATTTTGTCGGCTTGCTTAATAAAAGCATCTACAAAAGTGCTGGTGATTTTATTAAATACCGGGCCAATAATCATTTCTAAACCACGGCTAGAAAACTCATAATCCAGCTCAAATTCTACTTTGCACGCGTCTTCCATCAGCGGGGTAAAGCGCCATACACCGTGCAAGGCTTTAAACGGGCCATCCACAAATTGCATATCGATTAAATGCTTAGATTTAATATCCCGGGTGCGGAAAAAAGTTTTTACTTTTAAAAACTCAATTTGCACGGTGACATCCAGCACGGTGTCAGTCCGCTCGTGCACTTCTACTCCGCCGCACCAAGGCAAGAATTTTGGATAGTTTTCAACATGATCGACTAAATCAAACATGCGATCAGCAGAATGGGTGACTAATACTGTTTTACGAATAGACTGCATAGTTTGTCTTTATATAATAAGCCGACTTGGGAGATGCTAAAAATCTGCTTCCCACTCATTTTCTTGCTTTGTAGTGTAGGGCGGGTGAAACCCGCGAGCAATGTTAACAAACACGGGGCTTGCACCCGCCCTATAATTGTTTTACGAATTGACTGCTTAGTTTGTCTTTATATGGCGGCGTGAGATATTTCTATCCGCCGCACTTGATCGTTGTTTGTAGCGTAAAATGCCGAGCTTCCAAAGAAGCCAAACTAGATGTAAAAAAATGACCGAGCATCGTAACCCCGACCACTCCATGACGCAACTTGAAAACATCCGCATGCCACCGCATTCGGTTGAGGCTGAGCAATCTGTGCTTGGTGGCCTGATGCTGGATAACAGCTCATTCGACAAGATTGCCGACACCTTGTTTGAAGCCGATTTTTACCGCGATGATCACCGCCGCATCTTTGCCGTGATCGCCAAGCTGGTTGAATTAGGCCGCCCCGCTGACGTGATTACCGTGGCCGAAGCGCTCGATACCCACGAAGAGCTTACTTATGTGGGCGGCTTGGCCTATTTGGGCTCTTTGGTGCAAAACACTCCATCTGCCGCCAATATCCGTCGTTATGGTGAGATTGTCCGCGAAAAATCGGTGATGCGCCAGTTGGCGTCGGTGGCCACGGATATTGCCGATGCAGCCTACAGCCCCAGCGGGCGTGAAGCTTCCGAGTTGCTGGATCAGGCCGAATCGGCCGTGTTCCAAATTGCTGAGCAATCTTCCCGTGGGCAGAAAGGCTTTATCGGCATGCCGCCGATTTTAAAAGAAATTGTTGAGCGCATCGATCATCTCTTCCAGCAAGACAATCCATCCGAAGTCACGGGCGTTGCAACGGGGTTTTTAGATCTCGATCGTATGACTTCGGGCATGCAGGCAGGCGATTTAATTATCGTGGCAGGCCGGCCTTCTATGGGTAAAACCGCGTTTTCGGTGAATATTGCCGAGCACGTTGGCATCGAGCTTAAGCTGCCGGTAGCGATTTTCTCTATGGAAATGGGCGCAACTCAGCTGGGTATGCGTATGGTTGGCTCGATTGGCCGCATCGATTTGCACAAGCTTAAAACGGGTCGTTTTGAAGATGAAGATTGGGTGCGTCTGACGCACGCCGTCGGCAAAATGAACGAAGCGCCGATTTTTATTGAAGAAACCGGCTCATTAACTGCCTTGGATATTCGTACCAAGGCGCGGCGTCTGGCAAGGCAATGTGGTGGACAGCTAGGGCTGATCGTGATCGATTACTTGCAGTTGATGGCGGGGCGAGCGGGTGCAAAAGATCAGAACCGCGCGACTGAGCTGGGTGAGATTTCCCGTGGCTTAAAATCACTGGCTAAAGAATTAAAAGTGCCGATTATTGCGCTCTCGCAGCTTTCTCGGTCTGTAGAGCAGCGCACAGATAAGCGCCCGATGATGTCGGATTTGCGAGAGTCTGGTGCGATTGAGCAAGATGCGGATTTGATTTTATTTATGTACCGCGATGAATACTACAACCCCGATACCCAATTCAAAGGCCTTGCCGAATGCATTATCGGTAAACACCGTAACGGCCCCGTAGGCAAGATACCGCTGGTGTTTGTGGGCCAGCACTCCCGCTTCGAAAACGCCTTGGTTCGCCCAGATGGCTGGTCGAGTGATATTGAGTAAGAGCTGAGTTGCGTGGGCCAAAAGCGTTACCTTGTCCACGCAGATCGCTAAAGCCAAAAACATAACAAAAGCTGATTTTATAGGGTGTGCAATGCGCTACGCACCGGCTCTCGGTGCGTAACGCCTACGTCGTTGTGCCCCCTATAAAAACCGAGATTTCCTAAGCCAAAATCATGTAATGCATCTTTTGTAGGGCGGGTGAAATCCGCCGAGTTTGGTATGAAATACGATGAAAACGGCGGATTACACCCGCCCTACGCCGCTATATAACTAAGCCGCCACGCCCCCAGTCCCAAATGCCTCCGCATGAATCCGCTCTGCACTAATTCCCATCGCTTGTAATGATTTGATCTGGGCTTGCATAAAGGCCAGTGGCCCACAGAGGTAGTAATCGGCGTCGGGCAAAATCACGCTGTCAGCGATTTTAGCTAGATCGACATAGCCTAAATGGTCGTGGCTGTGGTCTGGGCAGGCGTCGCCATAAAACACTACTTTCTCGACGCTGGATTCTTGAGTCGCTAGCTGATTGACGATGTTTTTAAATGCATGCACATCGCTATTACGGCAGCCGTGTACAAAGCGCACGGCTCTATCGCTGCCGGTTTTTGCTAAGTGCTTCAGCATCGCCATCATTGGGGTAATGCCCACGCCGCCGCTAATTAAAACGACGGGGGTTGTTCGATCCTGATGCAGGACAAAATCACCCGCTGGCGGGGCCAGGTCGACCACATCGCCAACATTTACTGTGTTGTGCAGTAGATTAGACACTTGGCCTATGATGTCGCCGCTTTGTTCACGTTTTACTGAGATACGCAGGTAATCGTTGCCAGGTGCATCAGACAAGCTGTATTGGCGCGGCTGCATTAGATTCCATTCTGGCACAAACATCCTTACTGAAATATATTGGCCTGGCGCGTAATCGGGCACGCTGCCACCGTCGGCGGGGCGTAAGTAGAAGGAGGTGATTTCGCTGCTTTCTTGTTCTTTTTTTGCCACCACAAAACCACGCCAGCCTGTCCAGCCGCCTTGTTTAAAAGCGGCTGCAGCATAGAGCTGCGCTTCTTCGGCAATTAATACATCAGCAAGCTGACCATAAGCTGCGGCCCAAGCTGCTATTAACTCATCTGTGGCAGCAGCGCCCAATACTTCACGGATAGATGCCAGCAAATGATGGCCCACGATCGGGTAGTGCTCTGGGCGTATGCCAAGGCTGATGTGCTTATTGGCGATATGGGTGAGCACAGGGGCGAGCACGCTAGGGTTGTCGATATGCTCGGCGTAGGCCGCCACAGCCATGGCGAGTGCTTGCTGCTGCGCGCCTGATTGCTGGTTGCCTTCGTTGAAGATTTGTTTTAGCTCCGGATTGTGCTGAAACATCCGTGCATAAAAGTGTGTGGTCAGTGCAACGCCGTGTTGCTTGAGGATGGGAGCGGTGGCGCGGACTAGATCGCGTTGGGTGGCATTCAGCATATGTATCTCTGTGTTTTTTAAATGTGCATTTAATTTACCTATTAAACATTGGGGTGTATAGGTAAAATTACACATTTTAAAAACTAAGTGCTGTGGCCTTGATTTATGCGCTTGCGCATTATTGATTAAAGAGGGTGTTTGTTTGTGTAGAAAGGTCTGTGCGTTTGCACCGCTTATCACGGAAAAGGCCGTAAGTATGATTGTCAGCCGATGTTTACCCACCACAATCCATAAAGCTTATTGCTGCATATATTTATGGGAGATGGATGATGGATCAGCGCTTAAAAGTTTGGACCTTAGCTTTGGTGGCAAGTGTTGGGCTTTATGCCTGCGGTGGCGGCAGTGGCGGCTCGTCGTCTGAAACAACGCCGGTAGCAACAACGCCAACATCTGTACCCACCACGGTGCCAACAGCTGTTCCAACCCCCGCCCCAAGTGGTGGCGCTTATGCCCAAGGCACGGTCACCGGCTTTGGTAGCGTGATTATTGATGGCGTTACGCTGGATGACAGCAGCGCCAGCTTTAAGGTTGAGCAAGATCCATCGCTGAGCAGTACCGGCACCAGCAATGACATCAAGCTGGGCATGAAGGTGGAATCCGATCAGGGTAGCGATGACAAAATCAAAACGTTGACTGCCTTGCCCGAGGTTTACGGCAAAATTTCTGAATTACAAGTGGGCGTAGGCTTCAAACTGGCAGGGCAAACGATAAAAGTATCGACCGATGCCGCCGCTCCCACGGTATTTGAAGGCGCTAGCGTGCTGGCTGATTTATTGGTTGGCGATATCGTAGAAGTGCACGGCAGCCGCGATGCTGCAGGTGTGATTGTGGCAACCCGAATTGAGCGCAAAGACCCAGCCAGTGCCGTGATGGTGCGGGTAGTTGGCGTGGTGAGCGCGCTAGACAACACGGCTAAAACGCTGGTGGTGAGTGGCTTAACGGTTAACTTTAGCGGGGCAAAACTTCGCCCAGAAGGTGTGGTGTTAGAAAATGGTCAATTGATTGCTGCATGGAGCGATCAAGCGATTAGCGCTGCCAATGTAATGACCGCCAAGGCACTGAAAGTTAGAAAGCCGCAGGCTGGTGATGGGCTAAAAATGCAAATCGGCGGGCTGATTGCCGGTTTGGATGTCAAGGCAGTCAGTTTTAAAATCGGCGAAGTGTTGGTGGACGCCAGTAGGGCCAAGTTTGAAAGCGGCGTAGTGGCCGATCTAGCCAATGGTAAGGCGGTGCGGGTGGGTGGCGTGTGGCAGACCGATAAATTGGTAGCTGTGGGGGTGAAATTTGTAAAAGACAGTGCAGACGCCAAAATCGAGCTAAAAGGCCCTGTTACGGACTATATCTCGCTGGCCAGTTTTAAAGTACGCGGCGCTTTGGTCGATGCCAGTACGGCAAAAATTGAAGGTGGCACGGCCGATAATCTAGCTAATGGCGTCTTGGTTAAGCTAGAAGGCAGCATCGCGAGTGGTGTGGTGAATGCTAAATCGTTAAAAATTGAAACCAGCACGGGTACAAGCACGAGTGCCAAGCCTGATCAATTGGTCAGAACATTCCCCGGGGAAGTTAAAGATTATGTGGTTTCGAGCGGCAAGTTTACTTTGGCGGGTGTAAGTCAAGCCATGCAATTGACTGATAAAACGGTGTATCTCAATACCGGCTCAGATAAAGTTGCTGTGAAGGCAGATTTTGCCAATGGCAAAAAAGTGACCGTCAGGGGCGAGGTGATTGCTGATGTTTTACAAGTACGTGAAGTGAAATTTATGGCTACCAAGGTAGAGCCTGTCAAACTGGGAGGGGTAGTGAGTGGGGTAAGCAGCAGCCAGTTTAAATTAAATGGCGTGCTCATACTTTGGAGTAGCACCACTCCTATAGAGGGCGGAACGTCAGCTAGTCTGGTGAACGGCGTAAAAGTAGAAGTCAGCGTGCTAAAAAGCGCAGATCAGCTGCAAGCGCAAAAAATAGAAATCAAAGGCAGGGCAAGCACGCTAGAGGTAAAAGGCGCACTGAGCGATTTTGTGTCCGTCAGTGATTTTAAAGTTGCAGGGCAAAAAACCGATGCCAGCAAGGCGGAGTTTAAAGACGGGAAAAGCAGCGATCTTGCCAATGGCCGCGTCGTGGAAGTGAAGGGCGCATTGAGTAATGGCGTGCTGATTGCAACAAGGGTGTCGTTTGGGGATTAAGGTGGTGATGCTTTGTTGAGTCGTCCCTTGTTTTAATCAGCAAAGCGTATTTCTTTGAGCGTAAAAAAAGCCACTCATGATGATTTGAGTGGCTTTTTTGTGGTTTGATTTTGATAGAG
This sequence comes from Pseudomonadota bacterium, assembly GCA_026399755.1. GTDB lineage: Bacteria > Pseudomonadota > Gammaproteobacteria > Burkholderiales > Chitinibacteraceae > Iodobacter. The sequence goes on along the minus strand of JAPLQI010000083.1, from coordinate 23,403 downwards.
GCCTAAGGGGGCTTTATTCCACCAACAACACCGCCAAAGCCGCGCTTACATCTGCAGCGGTAACACCTTCGCTTAAGCTAATGGGCGTATTGCCATCAATCGCTGCCACGCCTTCGTTTTTAAGCTTAGCGATCCATTGCCCCGCTTCCTTACCTTGAGCAAAGCCTGTGCTTTGCAGTAGCAGGCGGCCGTCGGCGGCGCTAAAGTTAAAGTAAAACAAACCATCTTCTAGGCGGAATTGTTTAAACAGTGGCAGCGCTTCTTTTTTCTCGGCTTTGGCAGCGGGTGCTGCAATCGCTTGCATGGCGCGCAGGCCTAAGGATTCACGTACTTTTTTTAATAAAGGCGCTGCGGTGGCACGGGCTTTGGCGGCACCGGCTTGCAGTAGCACTTCAATTTCTTCTGGATGCGCCATCAGGGTTTCATAGCGCTCACGCATGGGCGCAATATCGCGCTCAATTAAATCCAGCAGGCGTTTCTTTGCATCGCCCCAGCCTAGGCCCGCACGCAGCTCGTCTTTAAATTGCTGCGTTTGCTCTTTTGAGGCAAAGGCTTCAAAAATCGTCACAAGGTGCGAGTTGTCCGGGTCTTTTGCATCCCCTGGCAAGAGGCTATTGGTCACAATCTTTGCGATGGCTTCTTTCATCGCCTTTTGGCCGCCTTCAAAGAGCGGGATCGTATTGTCGTAGCTTTTGCTCATTTTGCGGCCATCTAGGCCGGGCAGAGTGGCAACGTGCTCTTCGATATGAGCCTCTGGCAATACAAATAAATCATTGCCTTGGCCAAATAAATGGTTAAAGCGGGCGGCTACATCGCGCGTCATTTCAATGTGCTGAATCTGATCGCGGCCCACAGGTACTTTATGCGGATTGAATAGTAGAATATCGGCGGCCATTAAAATAGGGTAGCAAAACAAGCCCATGGTAATGCCTGCGTCAGGGTCTTCGCCCGCGGCCTCGTTCACATCGGTGCTGGCTTTGTAAGCGTGGGCGCGGTTCATTTGGCCCTTGGCTGTGACGCACGTCAGCAGCCAGTTCAGCTCGGTGACTTCGGGTACATCGCTTTGGCGGTAAAAAGTCACGCGTTCAGGGTCTAGGCCAGCCGCCAGCCAAGTAGCGGCAATTTCTAAGCGCGAGCGCTCGATTCGGGCCGGGTCATCGCACTTAATCAGCGCATGGTAATCGGCCATAAAAAAGAAACAATCGCTGTCTGGGCTTTGGCTAGCAACAATCGCTGGGCGAATTGCGCCTACATAATTGCCCAAATGGGGCGTACCCGAGGTGGTAATGCCGGTAAGAACACGCAAACTCATCACTTTTCCTATATCGCACGCTGCAAGAATGGCTGCAAGTCTAGCACAAGGCGAATTGGTGTAAGTACCTAAGCATGCCTTGATCGAAAGCGCATTCATAAATGTTTTTATGGGTGATGGGTCTAGTCGCAAAAGTTCGATTAATAAGGAAGTGCTTCAAGCTTTTGGCGAATTTATGCCACGCATGATGTTGCTGGTGCGCTTATTAAGTAAAGCGATTTAAATACAAGGTTTTGGGGTTTGTTTTTGTTGGGCTAGGTTTTACTTTAGCGGCGACTCGATGGAGCGAGTTTGTGAGTGGTAATTCGATATATATTGTGTGGAATTGTTAAAATAACAATTTTCCCGCTATAAATAAGGTCTGATCGATTACATGTTGTTGTTTGTGATGCAGTAAATATTACTGCCTTTATAAGTGAAAGGAAAAGCGAAAAATGACTGACCTTTACATTCTAGTTTATGTAAGTACGGCGACTCATTTAATGGATGAGGCGGAATTAGAGGCTTTGCTTTTGGGGGCGGTTGTGCAGAATAGTCTGAATGGTATAACGGGGGTGTTGCTATATAACGACGGCGATTTTATGCAGTGCATTGAAGGGCCTGAATCTATGGTGCGTGAGACATTTAATCGAATTGAGGCCAGCCGGCGGCATACAGGGATTATTTGTTTATGCGAGGAAAAAATCAGCGAGCGTAATTTTTCTGATTGGCATATGGGCTATACTAAAGCCACTAAATCACAGCTGCTGGCATTATCTTCCGCTCGCTGGGAAAAAGTCGTAGATGAATCTGCGGGGGCAAAAAAAGATAGTGATGGATTAATGCTATTAAAAGATTTTTGGGGGCGTCGTTAATTTAATTGCGTAAATACAATTGTTATATTTTTTATTCAATTTGATGGCTTTGTGTAAGGTGTCTGATTGTTTGCGGTATTTTTTGGGTGTAATCGCGGATACGTAGCCTGGAAATATATGTTAGCCTATTTGTCTGAATCTCATTCACTAGGGAATTAAAATGCGTAATAAAATACTTTGCTCGCTGATGATTACTGCTGGTGTATTATTTGGACAGGTGGCCTTAGCTCAGGAACCTGTAGATAATGAAGTTTTGATTGGCTTGGCTGAAAAAACAATGATTGAGGCCAAAGTTGTTGCCATCGATGTAGCTAAGCGCAGCTTAATTCTGCTTACGCCCGATGGTGAAGAGCTAGAATTTGTAAATATCAATAGCAAGATCACGCGTTTTGATACTTTAAAAGTAAATGACAAAGTGACTGTGAACGCTGCTAAATCAATGGCCTATATCTTACAAAAAGGCGGCGCAGGCGTACGTAAAGTCGTTGATGAGCAGGGCAGTGATGTGAATGCTGATGGTGCAGGCATCGTTAAAAAACAGACTATTTATAACGATATTTTAAGTGTGGATTTAAACGCGGGTAATGCGCGGGTTAAAAATGTAGCGGGCAAAATTATAACTATTCCTGTGAGCAATAGAGAGTTGCTGGCTAAAGCAGAAGCGGGTGATCAATTGCTGGTGCGCACACGGATGAAGCTGGTAGTTTGGGCTAATTAAATACTTTTTTTTAAAATAAAAATAGCCTGCGCTGCAGGCTATTTTTATGCGCGTTTGATAATATAGTGACCGATATTGAAGGTGGCCCTATCAGCTTAAGCAAAGCCAGAACGGTACATAATATTTTTAGCTTGGGCTACGCGATAAAGCCCGTTGGCTCAAGCTACTCATTCCCTTGAAGTAATAGGATTGATATTGAAGGAGAAGGCATGGAAACAAGGCAAGGAAGTTGCCATTGTGGTGCAGTGGTGTTTGAGGTGGATTTAGCGCAGGGCTTAGAGAATCTGCGCCGCTGCAATTGTTCCTTATGCAGCCGCAAAGGCTCGATTATTGCCAGTGTGCCGGTTGAAGATTTGCGAGTAATTAAAGGGGAAAACATGCTCACCCTTTATCAATGGAATACCAAAACGGCTAAACATTATTTTTGTAAAGTATGTGGCATCTACACCCATCATCAGCGGCGTAGTAATCCATCACAATTTGGTTTTAATGTGGCGTGTATTGCCGGAGTTAATCCCTTTGAATTAGGCGAAATTGGCGTGGGCGATGGTGCTTCTCAGGTTTTATTACCTGAGTGATTTATTTTTTGATAAGCAACTGTGGTACAACTCTATAAAGATAATTAAACCTCTTGTTTAATTATCTTTATGCAAATGTATTCTTTGAGCGCCGTGTTTGATTTTTGAATTTGTTTGGCAAGTGAAACTCAATCTTATCAACTTAAGCGAAATGCTTTTCGTAGGGCGGGTGAAACCCGCCGAGCCCGACGATGATTCAATGTTTGTTAATTGTGTGGCCACGGCATGAGATATGGCTAAGTTGATAGAATTGGGTTTGCCTCCCTAATTTATTGTGGCGGTGTATTTCACCGCCTCAATTCGATATCCATCTGGATCAATCACAAAAGCGGCGTAATAGTGTTCGCCATAATCTGGCCGTAATCCGGCGGGGCCATTATCCTTGCCGCCATTTGCTAGGGCGGCTATATAAAATGCATCAACTGCTGTCCTATTTGTGGCTGAAAACGCTAAATGAAACCCTTGGCCAATAGCTATATGTTTGCATAACTTAATCGCAAATTTGTCGCCACCATCTTTAATGCCATAGCCCACTGCCGCATCATCGCCTTCAAAATCTTCCCAAACCCGAATATAGCCAAGCGGGGCGAATACGGCGTCATAAAAAACCGCTGAGCGTTGGATATCTGTGACGCCGAATGATAAATGGTGAAGCATGTTTTTCTCTTTAATTAATATGAATGGTTTTGTTTTATGAGAAATAATAGATAAGTGGCACGCAACCATAGGGTAATGGTGTGGCTAAATCGAAATTATCAAATCCAGCCTGAGTATAAAAGCTAACAGCATTGGGTGATGAATTAACCCGTAAATGGCCACGGGGCGATTGAATATGGCAAATTTCCAATGCTGCTTTTAATAGCTTTTTTCCTACCCCTTGGCCATGGAATTCAGGTAATACATAGAACTCGGCTAAGTTCCAAAAGTGTTTTACTAAAATGGTGCCAATAACTCGGTCTTGATGCACGCATTGCAAAAATAAATGTGCTGCTTTATTTGATTGCCAAAGGGAGTAATTCTCTGCGATATGGGGTATTAATTCATCGCATTCTGCTTGGCTAAGGCTATCCATTGAGCCTATTGCTTGGGCGGCAATCAATAGGGCTTGTTCGATATCGCTAGTGGTGGTGATGAGCATGGCAATCCATTTCGTATTGCAAGGATAGAGCGCTTTTATTTAACTTAGACACAATTCATAACACACTTCGTGTAATGGATGGCCTGTCAGTGTGGAGCTGCTGCGCGTTTCGCCGGTATACTTAAAACCGCAACGCTCGTAAAGCCCCCGTGCCGCGTGGTTTTCGCTGATGCACCACAGCAAAATGCGCTGGTAAGCAAAGTGCGTCGCCTTGGTGATGGCGTCTTGCATCAATTCAAACCCCAGCCCACTGCGCCATGCGCTTGGGGCAACATTGAGCGCCCAGAGCTCGGCGCTGTTATCTGCGGTTTCAAAGCGCGGTTTGCCAAGTAAATAAAAGCCAGTAGCCTGATTGTGTTGATCGGTCATCACTAGATAAAAATCCCGCGATGGAGCCGATAGCTTGCTTTGTAGTGATTCAATATGGGCGGCTGGGTCGAGCGCGGCTAGAAAATCTGCGGGCATAAAGGCCGCATAAGCGGCTTGCCATGCGGCGACACGTATCTGGCCAATGGCCAGTGCATCGCTTGCTTTGGCCTGGCGGATAATGGTTGTGCAAGTTTGAGTAAGGGGCATGGGGGCTTATTTAAGCGGTGTGTCAGGTCTTTAATTATTGCGATATATCCGGCCCCGGGCAATTTAATCTTGTCTGCCTGCGTAATTAAGAGACAGTGCATTACCAGACATAGCCGACGCCCATTAATAAATCGTATTCGCCTTTTTTATTAATAAGCGGGCTGTTTTTAATTGCATCAGGGTAGCGCTCAGCAGCAAGCACGATGCCGCCCAGCCAGTGGCGGCTGAAGCGGTAAGTCATCACCAGGCTGGCTGATAAAGATAAAGTTGAGCCCACATCATAGGCAGGGCGTACTGCAGTGGCTTCTTCGCTGGAAACGCCGCCGTAGTAATAGTTGGCTAAGTTCTTGCTGCGCCAAATCATGCCCATGCCCGGCATGATGGCCCATTTTTCACGCACGATGGGGGCATCAAACCAGAGTAGGGCGTCCTGCCCTTTACTCCGGCCGCTGATATCACTGGCAACCCTTGCGGTAATCAGGCCAACAGGCGTGTAGATATGCGTGCCTATGCCTGCATCAAGTTCCCATTTGCGCTGCTTTAAGCCTGCCCATTCCGCATGATCTTCAGGGTTTAAATTGCCGCCACGAAACCGCCCCACGCCGTAGATATTGAAATCTTTATTCTCATAAAACGTGTGCAGCAGCCGGTCGCCCAGATACATGGTTTGTTTGCCGATATAAATTGCACCGGGGATGGCCATGACGCTGTGGCTGGCGGCCTGATAAGGCGATGAGCCTGCGTAGGCCACCGCACCCATCGTCCATCCCTGGGGAATAGGGGATATTTCCTGATTGTTTACAATAAGCTGCAAGGCATCAAGGTTAATGTCAGCATGAGCAAGCGGCATCAGCGCTGCTGTTAAGATGCTGATCAGCTTACGGGAAATAACAGGCATCGGAGCATCTGTGCAAAATGGGATGGCGCAGTATACACAAACTTAAAATCGCATTAGCGCAGGTGGTGATATGCACAATATTTGCGAGGATTCTTTGAGAATACTTTTTCTGGCAGTATTTTTTCGGGGTATTTATTTGGAATTTTTAGTGGGCATTCACTTATTTATTCAGCCGTCCGCTGCTAATGAACGCTGATGAAGTGCCGTTTTTTTTACCTGCTTTTTAAAACAAATAAAGTCATTAAATATATCCGCTTAATAAAGCCTTGGCCCATTCTGGCCGCTGCCTTGCTTGCGCCAACTTGGCCATCGCTTTGAATTTGTAAGGAATGGCAATGAGTGAGCCAGACCAGCTGCCTTTGCCTTGCTCCACAATGGCGTAACGGGCGTCGGGGCTGCCGTTTTCTACCTTGTGCGGATAGGGGTGAATATCGTCGTAAGCGGGCAGGCCCACGCTGCCGGGGTTGATAATCAGCTGGCCTAAGCTGCTGCGCATCATCCTTGGAATGTGTGTGTGGCCACAGGCGATTATGCCCGCCCGAACATCGCCAAGGCGTTGCTGGATTTCAGCTTGCGTTGCCACGCGTAGCTGCGTGGGCTCTACCGTTTCCATAAAATATTCAACATCGCTACGCGGCGTGCCGTGGCAGAGCAATACATCGGAATTAAGCGGCGCGCAGCTTCGCAATGTCGCCAGCCAAGCCCATTCCTTAGCGCCAAGCTGGCTATGCGCAAAGGCATCTGACGCATTCATTTTATTTGCAGCCAAAAGTTGGCGCTCATGATTGCCCGCCAGATGCACCCAGTCTTGTGCCATTAAAAACTGCGCCGTTTCAAGCGGCATCAAGGGGCCAGAAAGGCTATCTCCCAAGTTGATCACCGCATCCACACCATGGCGGGCAATGTCTTTAACCACGGCTTCTAAGGCGGGCAAATTACCGTGAATATCTGAAACAAGGGCGAGGCGCATGGGGTGTCCTGTGTTTGAGTGAGGTTTATTATTTACCTGACTATGTGCATTGCTAGGGTGGCTTAGGCCGGTCAATGAGGTAAGCGCTGCTGTGCTTGCGTCTACATGCTTTAAATCATCGTAGGGCGGGTGCAACCCGCCGTTTTTCGTGTTTCAGTAAAGCTCGGCGGGTTTCACCCCAATCTCATTGGCCTAACCAAATATCATGGCGCTGCCGTACGATGACAAGCATTGAATCTCCGTAGGGCGGGTGCAACCCGCCGGCTTTCGTAGCATTTCATACCAAAATCTGGCGGGTTTCACCCCAATCCATTGACCTAACCAAATGTCATGGCGTTGCCGCACAATGACAAGCATTGAATCATCGTAGGGCGGGTGCAACCCGCGTATTTTTCAGCATGGCTCGCGGGTTTCACCCGCCCTACAAAATATGCAATGCATATTGTTGGCTTTAGTGCTGTGCATAAGGGGTGTTAGCGTGCCCACACTAATGCCTTACTGATTCAACTCCTTCAACTCCGCCTCACACCAATGCTGCTCATCAAGTGGGACTTGCTCAAGACACGCAATGGCCGCTGCACGATGTTTTTCAAAAGTATCGGCTAGGTCTTTTTGGGAAATCGCCAGCACGGCATGGGCGAAAAATAGCTCGAAGGCGGGGGCGTTATTTTGCGTGCAGATATCTAAGCAGCGCTGGGCCGCTTGCACCGCCTCATCCCGCAGCCCCGCTTGCAAGGCGCTACGGCACAAGCGGTACTCGGCGCGCTCGGTTTCTAGCCAAGTGCCTGCCAGTTTCCAGAACTTAAGGGCGCTTTGGGCTGCTAGCAGCATGGCGGCTGTTTCGGCATCGCTGCGAAGGCTTTGTTCTTCTAGTGTGCCAGCCAGATTGCTCCCGGCAACGGCAAGTGCACGATGAACTGGCGCTTGCTTCGGCTCAATGTCTAATTGTGCATAGGCAGCAAGCGCTTCGGCATAGCTTTCAATGGCGAAGGTGCCTTTTTGCTGCGCCGCAAACAGGCTGCTGGCGTTTGCTAATACGGTGATTTTATCAAGTGGCAACAGCGAAGCCAGCGCATCCACTTCGCCACTGCCATAGCGCAGGGTGGCGATGCTGACCGTGATGGCGCTTTGTGCGATCAGCTCCTTATCTATACAGGGAAGCGATTTCAGCAAGCTAATGCCCGCGTCCCAATTCGCCAAATGCTCGCCATACACATGGGTAATTAAGCGGGCAAAAGCGGGGACTTGGCTGGCCGCCTGTACAAGATGACACGAGCTACTCAGCCGATCGGCAACCACTAAAGGCTGATCGCCATGATCTGCCCACGCTGTTTTAATAAAATCATCAAAGCTCATGGCTCATCTTGCTGTAATTGTAAGTACCAAGAGATTAAAGGACGTTTATGACAGAAGCAAGGCTAGTGTGCAGCTTGCAACAGATTTAACTGGCATTCCATCACAATGGCATCGTCCAAAAAGCCTATCGCAGGTTTTCTGAGTCGTTCAACAAAGCCTTCTCGCCGCCAAAATGCCAGTGCTGCCGTATTGTTGGCAATCACCGAAATTTTGATACGTTGGCAATGCCATGTAAGAGCAAGCCTGCGTAAATGCTGCATTGCGGTTTTGCCATGACCTTGGCCCTGAAATGGCTCGGCAAAAAGCAGCAAGCCAATAAACGCCGTGCCTGCCTCTGGATAGCCACGGCAAATATCTGCACAGCCGATTAGATTGCCATCAAGATAAAACCCCAACATCCATTTATCGTCCGCACTCAAATTAGGAGGCCTCGCCAACATGGCTTCCTGCGCCGCCGTTGGGCTAGGCAAATGCCCCTCGGTGAGTAAGCTAAAGGTCGCGGTGTTTTCGAGTACAGATTGCAGTGCTGCGATATCGGCGGAGGATTGTAGTCGGCGAGATTGGAGGGTGGGGGGCATGGGGTCGTAATCCTATTTGCTGATCGCTCAATTAGATAAGCTCGATGCCGCAACTCATTAAATAATCAAAAGTTTCATCTAAAAACTGTGGCTGGCGCGTCGGGTCAGCTTGATCGCCAAGGGGGATGAAAATAATCATGCCTTGGCGGGCGCGGGTGAGTAAAACGCGATAGGCGTTTTCTAAAAAGCGCTGCTGTTCAAGCTGATGCCTTTTCTTCCACGTGGTGCCTGTGAACTTCCAGTGTTCAAATTGCCTGTTTTGGTAACGATAATCAGCGTCCCCGCCGATTAAGCACCAATCCAGCTCTAAGCCTTGAATGTCAAACTCCGCGCTCAATGCCACTGATATAGGTGCGATCTAATTCGGCAATCATGCCCAATTGTTCTTGGCTTAATCCTTGCGCTAAACGTATATTTTTTAGCCGAATGCCAAATTCAATTAAGCCTTGATTTTCCATGGTGATGCCCCTTTTTTTCTATGGTTATCATGGGGTGGGTGATACTTATAGGTCTACGGACTATAAGTCACGTTTCTGTTTGTAAAGACTTGGGGGGAGACACGTCTATCGACGTCAGCTTATGTCATAAGTTAAATCGGTGCTCGTAGGCTGCACAACGACGAAGCCGTTGCGCACCGAAGGCCGGTGCGCAAGAAAAACGACTTGCACACCCTAAGCAAAACCATTCTTTACGTTGATCTTAAGTTGACAGGATTGGGTAATGAGATAGATTAATTCGGAAAGTTATTTTGAGCCAAACCCTTAAGTTTCCGTGCCCTCTGTATTTCAAAACCTAGCTTTCCCCGCATAAAAACAAAAAAAAGCGACTCTAGGCAAGAGTCGCTTTTTTAATAACTACACCACAGCCTTACAGCTTGGCTTCAAGCCATGCCGGAACGCTTTCTAGTGCTGCTTTTAGGTTTTCAGGCTCTATACCACCCGCTTGTGCCATGTCGGGTTTGCCGCCGCCTTTGCCGCCGACTTGCTGGGCGACGAAGTTGACGAGTTCGCCGGCTTTTACTTTGCCGGTTAAATCTTTGCTGACGCGGGCGACTAGGCTGACTTTACCCTCAGATACGTTGGCGAGCAGGGCGATGCCGCTTTGTAGGCGGTCCATGAGTTTGTCGCTCATTTCGCGCAATACGGTGCCTTCTGCGCCTTCAACTACGGCTGCCATGCATTTGATGCCGTTGATGCTGCGCAAGGCCCCGCCAACTAGGCTGTCTAGCTGGGCAAAGGCCATTTGGCCTTTTAGGTTTTGCACTTCTTTCTGGGCCAGTTTTAGCTCAGCTTGCAGTTTTTCCAGCTTGTTGACTAATTCACCTGGCTTAGATTGCGTCATCGCGGCCAGTGCTTTGATTTCGCTGTCTTGTGCTTGAATTAGTGCTAAAGCGGCTTCGCCGGTGATGGCTTCAATGCGGCGTATCCCTGCCGCAATGCCGCCTTCAGCCACAATTTTAAACAGGCCGATATCACCTGTGCGGCCAACGTGCGTGCCGCCGCATAGCTCGGTAGAGAATTCGCCCATTTGCAATACGCGCACATCGTCGCCATATTTTTCGCCAAATAGCGCCATAGCACCGGCGGCAATTGCGTCGTCAAAACTCATTTCTGCAGCAGAAACGGCGTCGTTGCGCATGATTTCTTCGTTGACCAAGGCTTCAATTTGGGCGATTTCAGCTGGGGTTACCGGTTTGGGTTGGCTAAAGTCAAAACGGGTGCGCTCAAAGGTGACTAGCGAGCCTTTTTGCTCCACATGCGTGCCAAGTACGGTGCGCAGTGCGGCGTGCAGCAGGTGGGTTGCGCTGTGGTTGCGTTGGCTGGCTTGGCGTTTGGCTAGATCAATGCTGGCGGTTACGGCATCGCCTACTTTCAGATTGCCGTTGCTCACTGTGCCTTGATGACCAAATACATCGGACTTCACTTTTTGCGTGTCAGTTACGTCAAACAGGATATCGCCCGCAGCACGAATGCTCCCTACGTCACCGGCTTGGCCGCCTGATTCGGCGTAAAATGGGGTGTGATCCAGCACAACCACGCCTGTTTCGCCTGCGTTCAGTACTTCAACTGGCTCGCTACCACGGTACAGCGCCAATACTTTGGCGACTTGGGTGCTTTCGGTATAGCCGTGGAAGCAGCTGGCCTCACCGTCGTACACAAGGCCGGTTACGGCTTTAAACTGACCGGCTGCTTTGGATTGTGCGCGTTGGGTGTTCAGCGCCACTTCAAAGCCTTCCATATCTACGCTGACATTGCGCTCGCGGCATACGTCAGCGGTTAAGTCGATAGGGAAGCCGTAGGTGTCAGACAGCTTGAAGGCGGTTGCGCCATCCAATACCGTTTTACCACCCGCTAAGGCGGTATCGAGCAGGGCCATGCCGTTTTCTAGCGTTTTGGCGAATAGCTCTTCTTCGTATTTCAGCGTTTCTTCGATCAGGGTTTGTTTTTGCGTTAGCTCTGGATAAGCGTGGCCCATTTCGGCCACCAGTGCAGCAAACAGCGTAAAGAAAAACGATTTCTTCTGGCCCAATTTATAGCCATGACGCACGGCGCGGCGAATGATGCGGCGCAATACATAGCCACGGCCTTCATTACTTGGTAATACGCCGTCAGCAATCAGGAAGGAACACGCGCGGATATGATCGGCAATGACCTTAAGCGAAGGTGTTTCTTGGTTGTAAGGCACGCCCGTTGCGGCCGCTGCAGCTTGCAATAAGGCAACAAAGGAATCTGTTTCGTAATTGGTATGTACTTTTTGCAGCACGGCGGATAGGCGTTCTAGCCCCATGCCGGTATCAACCGATGGCTTAGGCAGCGGGTGCATTACGCCGTCTGCATCGCGGTTGAATTGCATAAATACATTGTTCCAGATTTCTACAAAGCGATCGCCGTCTTCTTCCGGGCTACCCGGAGGGCCGCCCCAGATATGATCGCCGTGATCGTAGAAAATCTCCGTACAAGGGCCACAAGGGCCGGTGTCGCCCATCGCCCAGAAATTATCTGATGCAAAAGCGCCGCCTTTGTTGTCGCCAATGCGGATGATTTTATCCGCAGACACGCCCATGTCTTTATTCCATATCTCAAACGCTTCGTCATCTGAGGCGTAAACCGTAACCAGCAGTTTTTCCTTAGGAATGGCTAGCCACTCAGGGCCAGTCAGAAATTCCCAAGCGTAATGAATCGCATCGCGCTTGAAATAATCGCCAAAGCTAAAGTTGCCGAGCATTTCAAAGAAAGTGTGATGACGTGCGGTGTAGCCAACGTTTTCTAAGTCGTTGTGCTTGCCGCCAGCGCGTAAGCATTTTTGGCTGGTGGTGGCACGGGTGTAATTGCGCTTATCAAAGCCCAGAAACACATCTTTAAATTGCACCATGCCGGCCACGGTAAACATGATCGTTGGATCATTACCTGGCACAAGTGGGCTGGAGTTGACGACTTGGTGGCCTTTAGAGGCAAAGAAGTCGAGGAATTTCTGGCGGATTTCGTTTGATTTCATAGTGTGTAGGGTCGGTATTCGGTGAATACGAAAGTATTGATTCTAAATGAAAGCCCACCATCAGGGTAGCGCCCTGTTAATAAGGGGGTGAGCTTGCAGCTGGGGGAGTGAATCTGACGGCTTGCTGGCGTATTTTTCATACAAAAAGCATGCCAGGAAGAAGAAGGCTTCGTCTTGCTTTTTGGGCTTGCACGTCATCACTTGCTTGAAAAAACGTGTCGCCTAAGAGGGCGACACGGTGAGTACTATTTAAACTTTTACAACCGTCGCTGGCCCTGTGCGATTAAGCAACCATGCGCCTGTGCCACATGCGGCGAGCAGAGTCAGCAAGGGAAGTGCGCTGTTGTCGTGCCACAAGCCCATTAACAAACCGGCCAGTGTGGCGCAGCCAAATTGCAAGGTACCGAGCAGGGCAGAAGCCAGCCCAGCTTGTTTGCTTTGGTTTTGCAAAGCCATTGCCGAGGTGTTGGGGGTGATAAAGCCCATGCTGGTGATAAAAACAAATAAACCTAGCAGCAAGAGTGGGAAATTCAGCAGGCCAAAGATTTGCAGCAAAAATAGGCTGAGCCCAGAAATAGCAGGCAAATACAGCGCGCGTCTGAGTAGCGTGGCGGAGCTGTGGTTTTTAAGTGCACGCACATTAAATTGGCTACTGATAATAAAGCCCGCTGCATTGCTACCAAAGATCCAGCCAAAGTGCTCGGCGGGCACGTCGAATAACTCGATAATAATATAAGGCGATCCGGCGATATAGCCAAAGAAGCCACCCATAATTAGAGAGCCCGTTAGGGTGTGGCGCATAAAGGCTTTATCGCGGATCAGCGCGGCATAGCCTTTTAAAACTTTGCCCAATTCAAGTGCTGGGCTGTGCTGAGTATTGTGCGTTTCTTTAAAAAAGAAATGCACATTAATTAAACAAGCCAATGCAAACAGCATTTGAAAAGCAAAAATGGCGCGCCAGCCCAGTGTGGTGACCACCCACCCTCCTACAATCGGCGCCAAGATGGGGGCCAGCCCCATGATCAGCATCAGGGTAGAAAAAGCTTTTGCCATTTCCTGCACATTGCATCTATCCCTCACTACCGCCCGAGAAACCACCATGCCTGCGCAGCCACCAAGCGCTTGTAAAAAGCGCAAAGCAATCAGCTGATCGATATGTGTGACAAAGACGCAGCCTATGGAGGCCAGAATATAAATCACAAGGCCAAAGTAGAGCGGTGGCTTACGGCCAAATCGATCACTAAACGGGCCATAAATCGCCTGGCCTATGGCCAGACCAATAAAAAAGCTGGCAAGCGTCAGCTGCACCGAGCCAGGTGAGGCCCCCAAACTATGTGAAATAGCAGGAAAGCTGGGCAAATACATATCAATGGAAAGCGGGCCAAGTGCGGTAAGCGCACCCAGTAAGAGCAGCCAAGGTGGGAAATAGCGCATGTGTTGTGCTTCTTTAAATATTGGAAAGGGTACGGTTTTTTTTGCAGACGGCTGTAGGATTTTTCCTACGACAGTAAAAGAATGTTCTCGTCTTAATTGAGTCTGTGCTGACGTGTGGATTAAATTGAATAAGCATAAAATTGTTTCTGTCGGTGGCGTCAATGCCATATGGCTATCTGTATATGACGCACTCATCTCTAATTAATATATTTGGAATAAATGCTATGAAGTTAAAGTCTATTGTATCCGTTATGGCGTGTTCGATGTTGTTTGCAGGCTCTGTATTCGCTGCGGATGAGGGCACTGGTACCGTTAAATTTGAAGGCTCAATTATTGATGCACCATGCTCAATTTCAGCTTCAACACAAAATCAAATTATCCCTATGGGCGCAATCTCAAATAAATCCATTTTTTCAAAGGATGGCAAGCTTAAATCTAACTTCACGATCAAGCTAGAAGATTGCACTAATGCAACTAAAAAGAATGTAACGATTACGTTTAGTGGCCCGGCTAACGATGGCTTGTTAGCTCTTGAGGGAGGTACTTCAGGGGCGGGTATTCAGATCGACGATTCTTATGGTGTACCAATGGTGTTGGGTACCGCCAGTGCCCAAACTCTATTGCTACCTGGTGAGAATTATTTAAAATTTAATGCTTACTTGAAGCCTACTACTGCGGCGGTAAGTGCCGAGGATATTAAGCCAGGTAACTTTACGGCGACTGCGACGTTTGCATTAAATTATCCATAACTTAATTTTTGCATAAACATTAATTAGCTTTAATTAAATGTTTCTTCGGTTTTTTTTGATAAAAACTATAAGAATTATCGCTTATTTTGTTAATGCGCTATGTGTAAGGGTGCATAACGATGCTTTTGTTTTGCACCCAGTACCATCTCATATCATTCTTAATTAAAACTTATACTTAGATTACTTGGGCCATGCCATGGCCGCACTACTCTTGATTCTTTATCAGTGAAGAGGTTGGCTAAACTTTGGCTTCCACTTTCGCATAAGATGCATATCTATTTTGTTTGATAATTAAATACCTGCTGTGAGCGTTTTTTTGCGCGCTTTATTTGTTTTTGGGTGTAGATGCAAATAGTTCGTGCACTATTTATTAATTTACTTATGAGTTGTTTGTTGTGGTTTTGAATTAACCATCGTTTTGCTCGCTAATATACAGGGCCATACCGGCTGGTAATGTTAAATTATTGCTATATTACTATTTTTTTATAAAAGAGGGGATGGGGTGTTTAATAGAAAACTACTGGGTACTATTTTATTTATCCCTACTATATGTTGCGCTGTAGAATTTAATATTAGCGTATTAGATGCGGTTGATCGTGAAAATATTGATTTGTCTGTATTCTCTAAAGTTGGTTATGTTTTGCCAGGCCGTTACATATTAGGAATTAAATCAAATAATCATTTAATTCCTGAACTGCCAGTGATGTTTCATGCCCGCGGATTGCCGGAAGAAAGTGCAGAGGCCTGTATTACGTCTGATGTGCTTGCTAAGTTAGGCTTAAAAGATGAATCGATTAAGTTAATTTCATACTGGCATAATGGTGAATGTGCTGATTTTAGTGAGCTGAAAGGTATAAGTATCCGTAATGCAATTAATGAAGGGTATATTGCAATTGGCATTCCTTTAGCTTATATGGAATATTCTGATGCAGATTGGGTTCCACCCGCTTTTTGGGATAATGGATTGCCGAGTTTGATGCTGGATTATAGTGCCACTGCTTATGAGTCTAGATTTAAAAATAAGCCTAGTGAGCGAAAGCTAAGTGTATATGGAACGCTAGGTGCCAATTTGGGGGCGTGGCGTTTTAGAGGTGATTTTCAGGGCGGTAATCAAGGTACGGGAGATGCGGAGGAGCGTTTCAATTGGTCGCGTATTTATGCCTATCGAGCATTACCAAGTATCAATTCTACTTTGGTCATCGGTGATAATTATCTAGGCTCGGATTTATTTGATTCTTTTCGCTATACCGGAATCGCGCTAAGTAGCGACGATCGTATGTTGCCACCTGCATTACAAGGCTATGCACCAGAGATAAGAGGCATTGCTAAAACAAATGCAAAGGTGACTATTTCCCAAAATGCTAATATTTTGTATGAAACGATTGTTCCTGCAGGGCCATTTAATATTCAAGAATTAGGGCGTGGGGTGCGTGGCCAATTACAGGTGAAAGTGCTTGAGCAAGATGGCAGCATTCAAACGTTTAGTGTGGATACAGCAACAATTCCTTATTTAACACGCCCAGGCAGTGTACGGTATAAGGCTGCACTGGGTAAATCGTCAGCTTCTGGTTATAAATCGGGTAATTCTGGGGATATATTATTTGGCTCTAGTGAGTTTTCGTGGGGGGTGAGTAATAGTTGGTCTTTGTTCGGCGGATCTATTTTTTCAGAAAAATATAATGCTGTTGCATTGGGTCTTGGCCGAGATTTATATCAACTTGGTGCTTTATCATTGGATATAACGCGTTCTGCAGCGAATCTAGCTAACGAGAATGATCGTCAAGGCTTTTCATATCGGTTAAATTATTCGAAGCGTTTTGATGAAATTGATGGTGATATTGCCTTTGCAGGTTACCGCTTTTCTCAGCGTGAATTTATGAGCATGAATGAGTTTTTAGAAGCAAATAAAGCCCTAGTAAATATTGGAAACAGTAAATCCATGTATACCGTTACGGGCAGTAAAAGTTTTTCAAATTTTAAAACCTCTGTATATGCATCTTATACTCATCAGGATTATTGGAATATTGTTCCTGAAGAGCGTATTCAATTGTCAGTAAGCAAAATGTTTGATTCTGGCTTCATAAAAGGCATGTCTGCTAATTTGTCTTTTTCTAAAAATGTAAATCAAAATAGCAGTGGCAATATGCTATCAATGAACTTGTCCATACCCATGGGGCAGGGTGCTTCAGCGCATTATGCGGCAAGTAGAAATAATGACGTAAATAGTCATGATGTTACATATAGTAATTATCAAAACGACGGAAATCATTGGCAAATCAGTGCTGGGGTAAGAAATAAAGAAGGGGGTAGTGCTGAATCTGTGCGTGGCTATTATGCCCATGAAGGAGCAATGGCGAGCACTACCTTGAGTGTGGGGCATGAAAGTGGCGAGTATTGGTCTGCTGCTGCAACCGTTAGGAGTGCAATAACGATTACCGCAGAAGGGGCCGCTTTGCATCAACAAAGCGTGAATGGTGGCACAAGATTGATGCTTGATACCGCTGGCGTGGGAGGGGTGGCTATTAATGGTGGGCGCACGCAAAGCAATTACTGGGGAAAGGCCGTTGTTGGTGATGTAAATAGCTATGCTCGAACCAGCGCTGCAGTGGATGTGAATCAATTGGCCGATGACGTTGAAGTATCAAGCCCCGTTGTGGATGCAACATTAACAGAAGGGGCGGTTGGCTATAGAAAGCTATCTGTACAGCAGGGAATGAAGCTAATGACTACGCTTACATTGCCAGATGGCAGGTATCTTCCTTTTGGGGTTCAAATTGTGGATGTTAAGGGGCGTGTGGCTGGCTTGGTAAGTGACGCAGGAATGGCGTACTTGTCTGGGATAAATTCAGATAGCGAATTTACCGCCACTTGGAGTGATAGTAAATGCCGTGTTTATATTGCAGAAAAATATACCCCTCAAAGTCTAGCCGCATTAACGTGTGTGCCCTATTAATAAATGAAAATTAAAGGTAACTATAAGATGAAATCATTATTCTTTATAATATTTGCAGTAGTATGTGGCACGCAAGCTTCGATTGTTAATGCCGCCGTTGGTTTGGATAGAACACGATTAGTTTATAACGAGCAGGATAAGTCAACCAGCCTTAGGATTTTTAATGGGAGCAAGACATTGCCCTATTTGGCGCAAGCTTGGTTGGAAAATAAAGACTACAAAAAAGAGAATATTCCTTTTGCTGTTTTACCCCCATTGCAGCGCTTAGAGGCTGACTCAGAAAGCTTAGTACGAATTGAAAAAACGGCTTTAGTTGCGAATTTGCCGCAGGATAGAGAAAGTGTTTTTTATTTTAATCTACGTGAAATACCGCCAAAAAGTGATAAAGAAAATGTAATGCAAATTGCAATGCAGACACAAATTAAAATGTTTTATCGCCCTAAAAGTATTGGTTTGCTTGGTGATGTTGAATGGCAAAGTCAATTGATGGTCAATAAAGTGGCTACAGGCTTTCAGGTGGTAAACCCAACGCCCTATCATATTACGGTAACAAAGTTCGCACTTGCAGAAAAAGAGGAGTCTATTGCAGATTTTTCAGGCTTTATGATAGCGCCAAAATCAAGCTTAGATTTACCTATGAAAGACAATAAATTGAATCATTTTGTGCTGACGTACATTAATGATTATGGCGGGCATATAGAGTTGTTATTTGCATGTAGTGAAGATCAATGTGCGGTAAAAAAGTAATTAATTGAAAGTGGATGTACTTAAAGGCGTATAGCTATGAATAATCTGTTTAGGATTGTTTTTTTATGCATTGCAGTGACATATTCTGCATTTTCTTTTGCTGCTATTAATTGTCAAGCGGGGTTAACTACTGCACCTGTTTTAGCTAGTGATATTTTTAAGAGCAATACAGTAGGGACTGAGGTTCTACCTCGTTGGGGGTTGCCAGGCCAATACCAGACCGTTTTTTGTAGTAATACAAAAGGAGAAAAACCTGGGGCTATGCATTTAAGATCCACAATGGGTGGGTTAACCCCAGGTATTAATGCTGGCTATTATAAATTGACTGATGATATTGATGTACGTGTTGTATATGGTTTAATACCTGGGTTTACGCCTGCTGGTAATACGGCTCCTTTTTCGCTTGTAAATACCGGTGGTGCAACCATAGAGACTGGAACGTATGCTAACAAATCGATGGGATTGAGTCTGCCAACATATGGCGGATCTCTTTATTATAAATTGAGGCGTAACGTGACGGGAGGCTCCATAAGGATTCCCGCTGGCATTGTTATTTCATCTGTTTTTCTTGCCTATGCGGATACAGAGGGTGCTGTGTTTTCAGCGCAGCCTTATTTGAAATTGCAGACTGAGGCCACTACGTTAACTTTTCCGTCTAAATGCAAAATAAATGCGGGGGCAGATTTAAATATCAATTTTGGAAGTATTAATTCTGATTTGATTACTACTTCTGCGAGTGTAAGTGCTCGTAATTATAAGGCATATAACTTAGGTTTTGATTGTACCGGTACTGTGGTGGATGCAAGTAATTTAACGGTACGTCTTACAGCTACTTCATCCACTTTATCTAATACGCTTATTGCTTCGACAATAGACACGAAAATAACCGCGGATTTAGGGATCGCTATGATGTTTGCAAATAAGGTCGTTAATCCAGGAGCTTCGTTTCAGGTGTCTTCTACTGGTGGCCGTGGGACAATTCCTGTAGGTTTTGTGCCAGTCAAGCGAAGCGGTAAAAACGTAAGTGGAAATTTTACAGCCACAGCCACATTGACTATTGTGTTTCCATAAGAATGAAAGCTATTCTCTATTTTGAATTTATCCCTTGTTATTTTAGAGTACATAATGAATAAAATTTTTAATTTTTCATTCCTTATATTGTTCAATTTACTATTGGGATCAGATGCTTTTGCTGCGGGTGATGTAAATCTGGTGGTTAAATTAAACGGGAGTGTTTTTATTCCTGCTCGCTGCGCTTTTAATCTAAATACAGAATATAATATTGATTTGGGAAAGTTGGATATTCAAAAGATAGGTAGTGAACCATCTATTCAGTTCGATATCCCTCAAAAATGCATCGCTGGTTTGGGGGCTGCGGAGTATCTAGCTAAAATTGATGGCACTTTTGTGGGTACTACTAATGTGTTAAGAACTAGTAATATTAATTTGGGCTTGAAATTATTAGTAAATGACCAGGTTGTAAGAAGTGGGAGTAATTTTTTAGTCAACTCTACAAATGATAAGTTGAAACTAAGTATTGCTCCCACTAAATTAGATACAACAAAATCAATAGCTCTTGGGAAGTTTTCAGCAACTATTACGTTGATTTCTATCATTAGATAAGGTGTTTTATTTTGAAACTGCTAATGTATCAAATTTTCTTGTTGGGCCTGCTCATGTTTATACCAAAGCATGCAATGGCAATTAATGTGAAGATTTCAGGAGAATTGCTTGCAAGCCCCTGCATTTTAGCAATAGAAAGTGGTGATCAAATAGTACGCTTTAATGCCATATCAACTAAGGATTTGTACGCTTCAGGTGAAGCGGGTACAAAAGATTTTAGTTTGATTTTAAAAAATTGTGATCTTAGTATTAGTAAATCAGTTAGCATTGTTTTTACGGGTGAAAAGAGTACTAAGCAAAGTGGTCTATTGGCGCTTGATACTGGGTCTATTGCATCAGGTGTGGCAATAGGCTTGAAATATAAAAATAATATTTTGCCTTTAGGCTCCTCAACAGGGGGGATCGATTTAACTTCAGGTGAGAACACGCTTCAATTTAGTGCGTTTGTTCGCGGTGATCCTAGTACCATTGAAAGTAAAACGATTGGAGCAGGGGGTTTTAGTGCGGTAGCAAACTTCACATTAAATTATCCTTAGTGTGGTTTTTTTATGACCTGTAGATAATGGTATTTTCGTCTATGGGTGTTTTTGTTTAAGGCAAATGTGGGAATAGTTATTTGGCATGTGATGGGTGCTTCACTTATGGATTTTTTATGACAAAAGTTTTAATTGTGGATGATCACCCTGTTGTTCGATTGGCGGTAAAAATGCTGCTGGAACAGAATGGTTTAGTTGTGGTGGGTGAAGCGGATAATGGGGTGGATGCTTGGCAATTGGCCCAGAGTTTAGTTCCTGATGTGCTGGTTTTGGATCTTTCTATCCCTAATTTAGATGGGTTTGAGGTGATTGCTCGTATTCAAAAATCAAAGCTTCCTATTCGGGTTATGGTTTTTTCATCAGGTGATCCTGAACAGATGGTGCAGCGCTGTATGCGAGCGGGGGCCTCCGGCTATTTGGGGAAAGATAAAGAAATCACAGATTTAGTTGATGCAATAAAGATGATAATGAAAGGGGTGGGGTATTTTCCAAACCAGTCATTTTTAGCCTCTACGGGGGATAATCTATTGCAGTCAGAGCGTCAAATGCTGAATAGTTTATCTAACCGTGAAATGATGATTATGCAGCAGTTGCTTTTGGGGAAAAGCAATAAAGAAATGGCCGCTGATATGCTGTTAAGCCCTAAAACGGTGAGTACATATAAGCTTAGGATTTTTACTAAATTGGGGATTAGCAGTCTTACTGATTTAATCAATATGGTGAGTAGGAATACCCCCGTATGAGCCATGTAAAGTATCTTATATTTTTGTTACTTTCCTTGTTTATGCACCAGGCCAGCTCACAGGTTCCTTTTTTGGATAAGTTGGTGTTGTCAGAGTATGTTTTTTCTACCATGCATGATGTGCCGCTTGATGAACAAGATTCACGTTGGTTAAGAGCAAAAAAAGTATTAAAACTAGGCGTTGCGTTACCCGATGTGCCCCCGTTTGGTATTACAACTTATGGGCGTGAGTTTTCTGGAGTAACTGCAGACTATATGGGGGTGATTGCAGAGTCGCTAGGGCTTAGGGTTGAGGTCTATCATTATGCCAACCAAGCGCTCTTGTTGGATGCTTTAAAAGCGGGTGAGATTGATTTATTGGATGGTTCGGATTTTTTTTATTCCTCCGATGGTGGGTATATTTTTAGTGATAAGTATATTGAGAATAATCTTGTTGTTGTATCAAGGAAAAAAGAACAAAGCCATTTCCCTGCAAATCTTAGTGGCGTAAATATTGCCGTAGTGCCTGATTACATTCCTTTATCTGTTTTGAAAAATAAATATTCAAATTCTAATTTCAAATCGTTTTCTTCAGTTGGTAATGCGCTTGGTTCGGTTGCTTTTGGGGCGGCGGATGTGATGATTATTGATTTAATTTCTGCTAATTATTTAATTAATAATGATTTTTATAATTACCTTGAAATAAATAGATTGAGCGAAATTGATTTAGGAAGTTATGGTTGTTGTTATGTTTTTGAAAAAAATAATACACAATTGCAGCGTGTTGTTAACGCTGCGCTCAAAGCCATTACAGGCGAGGAAAAATCAGGGATTGCCCGTCGTTGGAACGGTAACGGTATTGTTCTGGGTAATAAAAATAAAATCATACTCACTGAATCAGAACGGCGATGGATAAATAAAAACCCTGTTGTAAGTATTGATGTGGGTGACTACATGGCCCCTATATCATATTTTGATATAAATGGTGGTTTGCAGGGGGTGCTTGGTGATGTTTTAAATATAATAGAATTTAATACGGGTTTGACTTTTAAAATATCCCGTAGCTCATCTTTGAGTGATGCTTTTTCTATGATCGAAGATGGTAAAATTGATGTGTATGCACCTTTGTCACGCTCAATTTCATTAAAGAAGAAATTTATATTTAGCCGGCCTATATTTTATAGTCAATTTGTTTTTGTGGTTAAAAAAGGAGCGGCCAGAATTGATGATCTTTCAAGTATGGATGGTTTGAAACTGGCTGTTGTCGACAATGAAGAGCTAATAGAGGTATTAAAAAGAAAATATCCGAAAATTAAATTATTAAATATGAATAATGCACTGGAAGCATTGGGCTTTGCCACGGTAGGCAAAGTAGATGCAACGTTGGTGACGTTGCCTCGGGCTGAGTATTATATTCATAGTCTATTTGAAAATGAATTGTATATTTCTTCGATGCTAGATTTAGGCGATGAGCAAGTCCTATATCAACCTGCTTTTGCTGTAAAAAAAGATTCGGTAGAGTTGCTTGCTATTTTAGATAAGGCTTTGGCTGCGATTTCTGTTGAAGAGCGATCAATGATTCGTAGTCGCTGGCAGGCCCCGCCTATGGTGTCTTCAGGCCGCTGGCTTGATCATAAATCATTAATTTATAGCATCATCGTTCTTGTGTTTTTTGTTATCGTTATTTTTGTAATTTGGAATCTTAGGCTGGTCATGCTCGGTAAGCAGAGGGCGGCCACCAATCGTGTATTGCTTGATCAATTGGATCTTTTGGCTGGGGCAATAAATGGTGCACCCTTTCCCATTTATATTGTTGGGGCCGATGGCGTTTTACAGTTTTGTAATGATTATTTTCTAAATAAAATTGGATTGAAGCGGGCGTCATTAATAGGCAAGGTAACTCATGCTGATGTGCTGCTTTTATTGGGATTAAATGATACGGACGGGCTTAGAACACTAAACGTGGCATTTCAGCGGGTGCTCAGTGATGAGATGGTAGTGGATTGTATTTTGAGTTGGGGAGAGGGGCAATCCTATCAACTTAAGCCGCTTGCCTTTATTCAAGGCATGCGGCAACATCTTTAATCAATCGCAACTCACTGATTTATAATTACAATATGATTAAGCGCCTTAACTGACATAATTGGTAATTTATCGACTCTTTTGC
>JAPLQI010000003.1 GCA_026399755.1 Pseudomonadota bacterium | reverse complement strand
GTGATTTACTTCGACCCTCATGCAAAAAAAGATCGCCCCAAACACCCTAAGCCGCATGATTTTACAGCCTATAAATCAGGGGTTTGAGCTTAAGTTGATAGGATTGGGCTTAAATCCCCCTTAAAGCACGCCGAAGCGAGGAATCAGCGGATCGGGGTTTCGGAAAAGGGGTAGCGAGGCAGCGAGCGAGCAGCCTTTTTCGCCGAGCCGATGATCCGCAGTGAGGGGCTTTCGTGCTGGTCGGGGCGGCCTTCTTTGCTTACTTTCTTGGCCGTTCAAGAAAGTGAGTCCCCCGCGGGGATGCCGCACCTAAACCAACGTGCCGAAGGCACTAAAAAGATCTGTTTTTTTTTCGTAGTAAGTACAGTGCCATGGTGGGTTACGGCCGAAATAGATCTGCGCTCTAATGAGCATCGAGAGTGGCCTAACCCACCCTACGGTGACCTTTTCCTTTTACAATAATTGTGTAGATACTTACGCTCTAAAATCTACGTGCCGAAGGCACTTAAAATATTTTGCGTAGCACGCATCGACTGCAGCCCACCACACACAAACTCAAACCATCCCCCCGCAACGCAACATTCAATCCCCCCATCCCACAACAGCTAAGCTAAAATGAATCTCACAAATACCGTGCGCCCTAATCACTTTCAAGCTAAAGAATGACCACTGACCAGACCCAGCAACTGATTGAACAACTTGAAATGAAAATTAGCTCATTTCAATATGTACTCGCCTATCGCAATATTTTTGTGATTAGCTTTTTTAGCTCGGGTGAGATTCTGGATCATAATTATCCTTCGCACGAAACCGCTACTCAGCTCGATCATTTCAGCTTTTTGATTGGACAAGACAATCTGGCAGCGATTAAAGCGCTGATTAAAACCTCGGTTAGTGGCTCTGATGGCTGGAAGTTTTTTAACCGCGATTTAAAACTGCATTTATTCCGCGTTAATCCAACGCTATGGCATATCGAAGTCGGCTCTTTAGAAGAAGAAAACGATAGCAATTACCCTAATCCAGATTTTGCTAAGTTTTATAGCCTCACCGAAACACTGACCGAATTCAGAGAATGGCAAGACGGCGGAGAAATTGATGAGGTATTAGAGCGTATTCGCAGCCAACATCTGCCGCAAATCAGGCAGGTAAAAGCCACAATTTCTGACCCTATTTTAATTATGTGTCTCGATTTAATCGAAGGCATTGTGGCTTCCGCCGTGAATGATAATGGCGAGATTGATACCAGCCTATATGCCCTACTCACGCCTTCTGAAGTACAAGTCGCCAAATTTATTAAAGTAGGCATGTCGACCAAAGAAATCGCACAAAGCTTAAGCGTGGCTTCCAAAACGGTTGAAAACCACAGAAATAGTTTAAGAAGCAAATTGGGTATTACCAATAAAGGTATTAATCTGCGTAATTATTTAATTAGCTTATCCACTTAATCAATTTCCAGTATCAGTCATCTCATTACATTTTCACAAAAAAAGCCCTACCATCAATCGATGCTAGGGCTTTTATCTACTGCTTATTCACTACTGCTCTCATATGGCTTATTGGCAAGCAGCGCCTTTAGTCCATACATCGTTTGTGCCTGGCTCATTACCTTGAGTCCACCATTTATTGGAGTACTCAAAGCCTTTGTGTGAAACCTTGGTGCCACCAGCGGCATAAACCGTTGTTGCAGACCATGCAGCTGCGGCGCAAGTGTTTGAGCTACCTTGTTCAAAACTAACCGCAACACTGCGTGGGCCAGTGACATTTACCAAGGTAAATGAGCTGCTGATGGCTTGTGCTACGCCATCTACAGTAATGCTCTTAATTTTGTAGGTAGCGTTCGGTGTAATAGTGAAAACCTGATTGGTTTTTTCACGCACTTGCACCACGCCAGAAGGCGCAATCACGCCGCCTGTACCAGCCGAAGCGGTTACTGGGAAGTAAACTGCAGTCGATGGATCATCAATCTTAATATCGCTGTAATTGCCGGTAACACCGAAGAAATTCTTAGCCGACAGATCAGAGATTTTAGTATTGAGTAAACGTAGAGCCTTAGTGTCCCCGCCATTGGAAGCTGGGTTTAAGGTAAGCACCACATCCGCACCCTCTTGTTTCAAGGCTAAAGCACCAAAGTTGTAAGCAAATGCAGCTAAATTAACCGTGGTATTAGCGGCTTTAAAGTAATCAATACTTTTTACCTTGCCCCAGCCCCATGTAGTTGGGTTCAGCAGCACGGTGTATTCAAGTGAAGAATAGCTACCGGTCATATTGCTAAACATGTCAGGTGTCACTTGCGCGCGAGTTACGCCTGGTAATTCGATCCAAGAGTAAATACCGCCATCCGCCGCTTGTGTACCTACAAACAAGCTACCGTTGTCTTGGAAAATTTTCAGGTGCTTAAAGCCTAAGCCCGCAGTCCCTTGAATCTGATCCAGAGCCGGGTTAAAGCCCGATGCCGTTTGCTTGCCCGACCATGCCAGCTTGTACACGACAGAAACAGCAATCACCGCAGCAGGATTTGCCTTCACCGAGGCAGCAGAGACTTTTTCAAGCAGCACAGACTGGCCTGCAAACTGTAGCAATGCACCACCAGCACTATCCGTAACGGCTAAATTAGCCAGCGGGTTAGAGCCAGTCCAGTTACGTAATACCAGCTTATCTTTGCCCACAACAAAGTCTTTGACTGTAGTCGTGCCACTTGGGAACTGGCTAAGATAAATTGTATTCTTGCCGCCGCCGGTATAAACCGTGTCATTCCCCAAGCCTGCAGATAAAACTTCATCCAGCGGGCCACCACTGATGGTGTCGTCGCTCGGCGTATCAATCAGCGTGTCGTAGTTACCAAATTTATGGATATACGTGGTGACGCAAGTGCCTTGCTCATCGCAAGCCACTTTATTGGTGATTAATAAATCCGCTGCACCCCAAGCACCGCCCAAATGAGCCGCTGCCAATAAACCAGACATGGTGGCTTTAACGGTAATTGGATTGCCATTTTCATCTTTGCCCGGCCAAGTTTTAGCTAAAGCCTGTGCCCAAGTGATATTTGCAGCCGCTAATTTTTCTGACATCACGCCATAGTTAAAACGCATAGCATCGCGAATCACATACTCTTGTTTTGCTGGATCTTTTAAATCAGCAAAGCTATTCACGCCATTTCGGCCGGAGAAAGCGCCTTCCCAGCGATTATTATGCGTGCCGCGAACTTTATTACCGCCCGAGCCAGGAATTTCAATCGTGGCTTCTGTAACGCCATTTGCCCATGTGGAATCAGGCGCAAAAATATAGAATTTATCTAGGCTTTCTGTTGCTGAAACATATTTCACCGGTGTGTAATAGCCGGTATCAATCATTAATGCTTCACCTAGCTGATAACCAATAAAACCCCATGCATTCAAAGAGCTATATTGCATTTTTTTAAACATTGCAGCTTGGTCTACTGCATTTTGATCATAAATAGTATTAAGTCCCAACTTGGTAAAATACTGATTTACCGTTGTAGGCTCAATAATTAAGCTGCCGGTGGCCGGGTCGCGAACGGGCAAGCCAGGGACCACTACTTTGGCATAGCGAAGAATAGGTGAATTAAAGTTTTGCTTATAAAACTCTGCTTTAGCAGGATCAATACCCGACTCAAAAGCACGCATATTTTCAAGGAAATCTTGGAAAGATCCCTTAGTTGCAGCAGGCGCGGCAATCGCAACCATAGGCACAGAAACTAATAAACTAGCTAATACGGTTAAGCGGTGTTTCATTGAATTTTTCATTCGTCTCTCGATTATTTAGGATAAATGCTGTTTAAAAAGCAAGTTCTTTATATTTTGTGAAAAATCTAATACGCAAAGCTAAACCCAGCCTATTTAATTTCTGCACCTCCTTTTATAAAAAGTAATGATTAAGCGAAAGCCGATCTGATTAAACCGTCATCCCCGAATTTCTTTATGGTGAATGACGGTTTCAATAAATCAAATACTCAAGCAAACCTGCGCCGCAGCCCGCGCGCTGCATTCGCGGCTGCCGTAGGCACACACATGGCCTGCTAATTCAGGCACAGCCTCATAGGCATTGCGCAAACCAATCACCACCAATTGCGCGCCAAATTTGGCGGCTAATTCGGCAACCAAGGCTTTAGATGCCGCTTGTTTAAAATCTTCACCGGGCAGTGGGTAGTTTTCGATCACGGCCAAAATCAGCTGACTTGGGGCAGCAAGCCATGCTTTTGCCTCGCTATAGTCCAGAATACTCAGCCTATCGCTAGCCATGCCTGCACTTATTTCTGCTGCAAAATAATCGAAAGCTGGGGTGGCTTGATTGGGGCCAATGCCGCGAGGATTTACCAGATTGGCATAATCGGCCAATGGCGTGGTTTGCAATACAAAAACATGTTTATCTGCCTGAATAGGCAGATTACGTGCTGGATCGGCCAAGATTTGCACAGCAGATTTGGCGGCAGCTTGCTCCACCTTACGATTAGCCTCTAAATTAAACTCGCTAAACAAGGGCATAGCCACTAAACGCGCCAATTTAAAGGCCACAACGCGCTCTACAATCTGATTCAGCTCGGCTTCTGGCATACGGCCATCTTCCACCGCACTGACAATAGCCCCTATCATGGCAAGCTGATTTTCTAGGTAGTTATCGTTGTGATCGTAGTGCTCTTCAGAGAGCATCATCATGTCGATACCGGCTTTAAACGCAATAATGGCGGCTTCTACCGGCGGGAAATTACGGCGAATCGCGCCCATATTCATGCTGTCGGAAATCACAATACCTTTGAAACCCAGCTTTTCGCGCAAAACATCCTGCAAAATAGCCCTCGATAAAGTAGCCGGATAAACTGGATCAATCTGCGGGTAGCAGATATGCGAGGTCATCATCAGCTCTACCCGCGCATCAATCGCGGCTTTAAACGGGGCAAGGTCTTCCACCAGCAGTGTGGCCAGCGATTTATCCACCACAGGGATTTCACGGTGCGTGTCGCCTGTGGTGTCACCGTGGCCAGGGAAATGCTTAGCGCAAACGACAATTCCGCCATCGTGAGCACCATGCACCGCCGCCCCCACTTGCACCGCCACCTGTGCGGGCACTTCACCAAAGGCTCGGGTATCAATAATCGGCGAATTAGGCTTTAGATTTACATCGGCACATGGGCCAAGCACGCAGTTAAAGCCCGCTGAGCGCATTTCAATCCCAAATACGCTATACATTTGTGCGCTAAGCGCTGGATTATCGGCGCTGCCCAAGGCCAAATTACCCGGCCCTGTGGTTGATTCTGGGGTCAGTACGCTCCATGCACCTTCCTGATCCACGCCCAAGAGCATCGGCACGCTATCCACCCGCTGATTCACAATCGCGGCCATTGCTTGGGTGAGCTGACGCGCCTCGGCAAAAGTAGCCGCATTATCTTGGCTTAAATAGCAACCGCCTAAGTTGTAGCGCTCAATTAGTGGCCGAGCCGCTTCGGCGTCTTTGCCGGGGAAAGCCAAAATAAACAATTGCCCCACTTTTTCTTCCAAAGACCAGCCGCTTATTTTTTGTGCAGCTTGGCTGCGAAACGATTCAAACATACTAAAACTCCAAATTTAAGCAATAAAGGGCCATAGGCCATGTAAAACACGGTCTGAGGTAACTAAGGAAATAGGTAATTCAGGAATGAAGATCTGTAGACACAGAGATAATGAAGAACACAGAGCACACAGAGAAAAAACTAAAACAAATAGTGGGTGTGTTTTTCTCTGTGTTCTTTGTGTTCTTTGTGTGCTCGGTGTTCTCTGTGTCTACAGGTCTTTTTAAAGCTCGATCAGCGCTTTTTCTTGCGTAAATTGCCCATGGTCAGCGTGACGGCAAAGATGATGATCAGGCCGCGGAAAATCATTTGCTGATCCACATTCAGGCCCATCAGCACCAGCCCGTTATTCACCATGCCCATAATCAGCGCGCCGATGATGGAGCCCATCACCGTGCCCTTGCCGCCAAACAAGCTAGTACCGCCAATAATCACCGCGGCCACCACCATCATCAGATCATTTTCGCCCAAGGTGTAGCGCGCGCTTTGCAAGCGGCCTGAGTAGAGAATGCCTGCCAATGCAGCAAGGAATGCGTTGAGCACCAGCACATACAGCTTGATGCGGTTGACGTTAATTCCTGAATACATCGCAGCGATCTTATTGCCACCGCTGGCCAGCACTTCCTTACCAAAAGCGGTGCGGCGCAATAAAACATGACCTAGCACGGCAATCACGATCATCCAGATAAATAACACCGAAACCGGGCCGATATCGCCAGAGCCAAACACAAATACAAAAGTTTCGTTCTCTACCGGAATCGATTGCAAGGCGGTAATCCAACGCGTGACCCCAGTGATAATCCCTGCCATACCGAGAGTAACCAGAAAAGAGGGAATGCCCACTTTCGCCACAAACAGGCCATTAATCAGCCCACACAAAGAACCCACCAGCAAGGCGCCTAGCACGGCCCAAACAATCCCATACGGCATGAGCATGGCGGCGGTGACTGCAGATAGCGCCACAATTGCGCCAAAAGACAAATCAATTTCTGCTGCAGATAAAACAAACGTCATCCCCACCGCCATGATGGAAATCATGGCGGTTTGGCGGGCGATATTCATTAGATTGCCTGCATCTAAAAAGCCTTTGTCATGCAGCGTAATCGAAAAAAACAAGAAAATGCCGATGAAAACTAAATAAATAACTGAGCTTTTCCAGTCTATCTGGCGAGCGGGAACAAGCGCTGTGTCCGCCTTATTTGCTGTGATATCCATACCATCCCTCTTAGATTTAGGACTTAGATTTTTTCTGATTTGCATATGAGCATGTTGGGTTACGCTGTTTTATTCACCCAAATCCGCGAATAAAACAACTAACCCAACCTACATCCTACAAACTGTCGCACGCCGAGCTTCGAGTGCACTGCACACAAAAAATTGAATCATCGTAGGGCGGGTGAAACCCGCGTATTTTTCAGCTTTGTTCGCAGGTTTCACCCGCCCTACAAAAAAACATTTTGCTTAAGCGGATAGGATTGCTTACTGCACCGCCGCCAGTAAACGCTCTTCTGTTTGGCCTTCTTTAATCAGCCCAGAAATCCGCCCTTTATTCACGATGTACGTGCTATCGCAAAAACTGGCGATTTCACTGTATTCGCTAGAAACAAAGATCACTGCATTTCCCTGTGCAGCGTATTCATTCACGATGCGCATAATTTCGTACTTGGAGCTCAGATCAATCCCAAAAGTAGGATCATCCAGCAGCATGACGCGCGCGTTGGTGCTCATGCATTTGCCAATGACTACTTTTTGCTGATTGCCACCCGATAAAAATCTCACTACCTGGTCCGGCCCGCTGGTTTTAATATGCAGGCGTTTAATCAGGCTTTCGACTAATTCCCTGCCGCGCGCCTCATCAAGTAGTAAGGGAGACGACAATTTATCAAACAAAGACATTAGCATATTGTCAGCAACACTAAAATCTAAAACCAAACCTTGGCTGCGCCTATCTTCTGGCACCAGGTTGATACCCAGCTTAATCGCGTCTTTCGGATTTTTAATTTTAACGCTCTGACCAGAGAGTAAAATCTGCCCGGATTCGATGGCATCTAGGCCAAAAATCGCTTCTAAGATTTCGGTGCGGCCACTGCCAAGCAGGCCCGCTAAGCCAACTACCTGCCCCGGATACACCTTGAAAGACACGTCTTCCAAGACAGAGGTCACCACATTGCGTAGTTCTAGCAGCGGCGTTTGCTCGGTATCCACCGCCACGCGCTGCCAGTTTTCATTGGCATTGCGATGATGGCCCAGCATATCGGCGACTAGCTCTTCAATATTGGTGCTGATCACAGGGCTGCTGCGCACCAGATAACCATCCCTCAGCACGCTGACCGAATCACAAATCTTAAAAATATCGCGCAAATAATGGGTGATATAAATAATGGAAACGCCCTGCGATTTCAGCGTATTCACCACAGCAAACAGCTTTTCGATTTCCTTATCAGATAAAGAAGCAGTGGGCTCGTCCAGAATCAAAACCTTGGCATTTTGCGAAATGGCTTTGGCAATCTCGATAAACTGCTGCTGGCCCATCGTCAGCTCGCCCACGGGTTGCCAAGGGTCGAGCGCAATGCCCATTTTTTCCAGCACCGCCAGAGTCGCCTTTTCCATGGCATGGTGATCAACCATACCTGCCCAGCCTTCCTGCCAATTGCCCATAAAAATATTTTCAGCCACGCTCATGCTCGCAACGAGGCTTAAATCTTGATAAACCATCACAATCCCAGCATCCCTTGCATCACGTGGAGACTGGAAATCAACCGGCTTAGCAAATAAGCTCAGCTCACCCGCGTCGCGCTGATAATAGCCATTAAGTAGCTTCATCAGCGTGGATTTACCCGCACCATTTTGCCCAACAATCGCATGCACTTCGCCCTGCCTAAGGGTGAAATCAACCCCCTTTAATACGGCATTGCCATCAAACGATTTAGTGAGGCCTCGTGCTTGAATTGCAGCTTCATTCATTGAGATGAAATCCCTATTGCTTGGCGGATATGCACTCGCCCTATAAGATAAAATCAGCTTTGTAGAGCGGGTGCAACCCGCGTATTTTTTAGCATTGCTCGCGGGTTGCACCCGCCCTAGGAATAACGTTTCGCTTACGTTGATAGGGCTGAACTGAAACCCGCCGCATACCCTTTTATTTTTTTGCAGCCAATGCTTTCACAACAGCATCAGGCGGTTGGCGGAACAGGGCTTTTTGCCACTGAGTCGACAAATTAGCCGAGGTCACCTTGATAGCGTCAACGGTAACAAAAGCCGGGGTGGGTTTATTGATCAGGGACATCGCGCCCATAGTGGCCAAGGTTTTACCCATATCGTAGGGAAGATCGCTGACAATCCCTGCCACATTACCGCCCTTCACCATATCTAGCGCATTGGCTGCGCCCAAATCCATGGTGATCACTTTTACGTCTTTGCGGCCCGCAGCACGAACAGCGGCGGTCACGCCTTCGGCAATTGCATCCCATGGCGCATAAATGGCTTTTACTGATGGGTTTTGCGTCAGAATCGCCGAAGCAATCACTTCGCCGTCATTAGGATTAGCAATGCCTTTATCGGCCACCACTTTGATATTTGGATAACGCGCCAGCACTGCTTTTACCGCGTTATCGCGCTGATTGGTCACATAGTAATTAGCCGCGTGGTGCATCACCGCCACATCGCCCTTGCTGCCAATGCTGTCGGCCATCAACTCAGCCGCCGCTTTGCCCATACCAAATAAATCGTCAGTCACAATGCCTGCATAATCTTTGCCTGCTTTATATCCCTGAGGCGCATTACTGATAAACACCAGCTTCACACCCTGCTGAGTCGCTTGTTTGAACGCTACAGCGCCCGAAACAGGATCAATCACCAGCGAAATAATAATATTCGGTTTCAACGCCAATACGGTTTCTAGATCGGTACGCTGTTTTTTTGGGTCCATTTCGGCATCAGTCACGGCCACGACTTTAATACCCAATTCATCAAATACCTTTTTCGCTCCCGCAATTAAGGCGGTCGAAAAATCTGAGGTGGTGTGCATCAAAATCGCTGCTTTATAGCCCTTGCCCTTAAGCTGAGCCATATCCTGTGCGGCCAGCTTTACTTGGGTATAAGAGGTTGGCGTCTCACCATTTGGCCCCACAGTATGATCAACGGCAGCAAAGGCTTGGGTACAGAAAAGGGTAAGTAGCAGAGCTTTTAGACTAGAGTGCATTTTCGTAACCTCAGTGCATGGGTGTTTGTAGGTGTAGTATAGGTGTTTTATAGGTGGCGTCAAGCCATGGACATACAAAACAAACCAATTTTGTTGTTATTTTTATCTGGACTACATTTAGCCTCGTCGAGAGGAAAAACGCCTCCCTGCAGAATAAAGAAAGCTGAACAACTCCCCTTCCCTAGCAATGGAAAATCTTAGCCATTTATTGTAAGAATCCTATCCTTACCCATTAAATTATTAAAAAATATACTCAACAAAAAAAACAATAGAAACAGATAAAAAAATTCCCCTGCCTTGGCAGGGGAATAAAATGCCGATTACCCGGCAGAGGAAAACAACAAGACATGCTTTAAATTACTTAGCAGCAATACGTGCATTCCATTTCTTAACTGCAATATCCAAAGCTTCTTTAGCCGATTTACGGCCTTCTACAGCAGCTTGAACTTCATCGTTAAACTCTTTACGCATCGAAGTATCATCTGGCATCAGCGCAGCTGGTAAAGTCAAAGTACGCGCAGCGCCCATTGATTTAGCCGCTGTTGCACGCGCTACGCCCACTGGATCGCCACCATTAGCACCCGACATAAAGAACTCATTCGCAGCTGCTTTACGAGCAGATGGGAAGGTTGTGCCGGTTGCTTGTGAGAAGCCCAATTGCTGCTCGCTATTGGTAATGAACAAGCCCAGTTTTGCGGCTGCTTCTGGGTTTTTGTAGCCTTTAGGTGCTACAAAAGACATCAACCAAGCACCCAGTGCCATTTTGCCGTCGCCAGCGGGGAATGCCATAACCGCAGTTTTGTCGTAAGCAGGCTTGTTATCTGTAACCAATTTACCCAAAGCGGTAGGGCCAGTCGTCATCATGGCGATTTTACCTGCGCCATAACCAGCAATTTCTTGCTCGTATTCAAGACGGAAGCTGTCTTTTGGCAATACGCCTTTCTTATAAAGATCAGCAAATAATTCAACCGCTTTGATATGCTTAGGGCTATTAAATGCAGCTTTACCATTTGCAAAAATAGGCAGGCCCATATATTGGAACCAAGGAATCATGCCGCCATCGCCGCTCTTGGTTGCCAATTTAGGCGAGAATGCTGCAACGCCAGTTTTCTTGGTAATTTCACGAGCGGTAGCGACAAACTCGTCAAAAGTCTTAGGGTCTTTTTTGATACCGACCTTGCTCAGGATCTCTTTGTTATAAGCAATAACTGAAACTGCATTATAGAAAGGGAAGCCGTAAATTTTGCCATTAACAGTCAGATCTTCCAAAGCACCCGGCTGATATTCCGCTTTGTTTTTACCGATTAATGCATCAAGCGGAGTCAGCATATCTTTGTGCGCAAATTCATGAGTCCAAGGCGTATTGAAGTTAACCAGCGCCGGAGGATTGCCCGCAGCGATTGCTGAAATCAATTTAGGCTGAATTTGATCCCAGTTCATGTCAGTCCAAACAGCTTCCAGCTCTGGGTTGGCTTTATTAAAACGCTGAACTGTATCATTCCAATATGGTGCAAACTTGGTCAGATTAAATGTCCAGAATTCAACTTTGGTAGTGTCTGCTGCATGTGCAAATGTTGAAGACAATAAAGCTGCCAACATTAAAGGACGTACTAACTTGAAACGCTTAGCCATGACTCTCTCTCCGAGTTTATAAAGTGGACTTTTAAAAAGTCTCACCATTTTGGAATACGACGTTGATTTTGACTCGACCGACTGCAATAGGTATTTATTAAAAACACCCGTTTCATTCTTTTCATTTACATCAATACGAAAGGAATATGGCTTTTAAAACACCTCACAAGCAATTAATAAACGCAGTTGGAGGTGTTTTAATCACGGCTAAGAGTGCCTTATAAAGCACTTTGCTTAGGTGATTAAAAGCAAAATGTAGGCATTTTGTAGGTGCAAGTCAAGATATAGGCATATTCGTTGTATTTTTGGCATACGTTGCGGCTCAGAACACCAGCCTGCACCAATGTAGCCTTGTGCAGATAAACTACAAAAACAGATGAAAAGGGTGAAAAAATGGCTAAACGAAATGAATATATCGAGCATCTACTCGATCAACTGGCAGCACTGGGGCTACTTCGTGCCAAAGCCATGTTTGGTGGCTACGGGTTTTATTGTGATGAAATCTTCTTTGCCATTGTTGTGGACGATATTTTGTATATCAAAGCGGATGCGGAATCGAAAACGGACTTTACTGATCTAGGCCTTAAGCCATTTAGCTACCGCAAAAAAGATGGCTCAGAGCAAAGCATGGCTTACTACCCGCTACCGGATGCAGCCCTTGAAGACGCACAAGAGATGATTTTTTGGTCAAAAAAAGGCATTGCCGCAGCATTACGTAAGCATTAGGCTCTGTTGGCGCTTGTTTCACAGCGGCAAAACAAACATCAATAGAGCCTTAAAGCTTCCCGACAAAGCGGTTCTCGTAGACAATTAAGCAGAATGCACAAGTTTCAAAAATAATAATTTGCGATGAATGGAAATGCTTCTTTAGCAAACCACCATTTTTTGAATAGTCCCTTGATCGAGAGTATCGAAATGCGTCAGATTACTGTTAGTCGTAATACGCTAGAAACCCAGATTACTGTCACTCTTAATCTTGATGGAACAGGAGTATCAAAATTTGATACTGGCGTGCCATTCTTTGAACATATGCTCGATCAAGTGGCCCGCCACGGCTTGTTTGATATTGAAATCAAAGCGGTCGGCGATTTACATATCGATGCCCATCACACGGTAGAAGACGTCGGTATTACCCTAGGACAAGCCTTTGCCCAAGCCGTAGGCGATAAAAAAGGAATCCGTCGCTACGGCCACAGCTATGTGCCGCTCGATGAAGCACTTTCGCGCGTTGTAGTCGATTTATCAGGCCGTCCCTGTTTGGAATACAACGTGGAATACACCCGCGCAATGATTGGTGGCTTTGACGTTGATCTATTTGGCGAGTTTTTCCGTGGCTTTATCAATCACGCGGCCATTAGCCTGCATATTGATAACCTAAAAGGCAAAAACGCCCACCATCAAGCCGAAACCGTATTTAAAGCCTTGGGCCGCGCACTCAGAATGGCGGTTGAATTAGACGAGCGCATGGCAGGAATTACCCCTTCTACCAAGGGCACTTTAGTCGGCTAATGTCTAAGTTTATCGCTGTTTGCTGGCTACTTTTTGCAAGCTCCGCCTATGCGGACCACTGGCTGCAATGGGCGCAAGATCGCGATTCCAGCAGCTGGATCGATACTGACTCAGTCACCGAGCGCCGTAACCACATTTATTACCGCTATCAATGGCGCTATTTTACGGCCCAAAACAGCCCTGATGGCGAATACGACACGCGCCAAACCAGCGCCGCTGTTGAATGCCAATCAGGGAAGAGTGCCAGCTTAAAGCACTTGTTATTGCTGAAAAATACGCCAGTTGCTGAACTTGCCGGCCATGATTTCATCACACAAAATCTAGCGGGCACCGTGCATGCTGTCGCCTGCCTGATAGCGGAGCAGAAAAAACGTGGCACAGCCTTGCAACTGTGTCAGTATCAAGCTGATATCAATCACCCGATCTGCGGCGATGAGGCCCTGATCAAACGCTGAAAATCACTATGAAAATTGCAGTCGTCGATTATGGAATGGGTAATTTACGCTCGGTTACCAAGGCTTTAGAACACGTCGCAGGCGATCAGGCAGAAATTGTGCTGACCGCAGACCCCGCCATCGTGGCAGCCGCCGATAAAGTGGTTTTTCCCGGCCAAGGCGCCATGCCCGATTGCATGAAAGAGCTAACCGAACGCGGCTTAAAACAAGCCGTACTCGATGCCGCCCAAGAAAAACCCTTTTTAGGTATTTGCGTAGGCGCACAGCTTTTATTTGAGCATAGCGAAGAAGGGGATACCACCGGCCTTGGCGTTTTCAAAGGCAATGTAGTGCGCTTTCCCAAAGATAAAATGTTTGACGCCCAAGGCCAAAAATTAAAAGTACCGCATATGGGGTGGAATGAAATGTTTAAAGTGCATGAGCATCCCCTGATGGCAGGCATTAGCGATGCAGAGCGCTTTTATTTTGTACATAGCTATCATTTTCAGCCCAAAGAAAATATTACTATTTTAGAAAGCAGCTACCCTTATCGCTTTGCAGCGGCAGTAGCAAGGGATAATATCTTTGCTATTCAATGTCATCCTGAAAAAAGTCATCAAGCTGGTCTAAGCTTATTGAAGAATTTTGTAAACTGGAATGGCAATACCTAAAAGGCAATAGAATGAAAACGCTTTGGAAAACGAGTTGGGAATGCTGTGATAAAGCACTACAAACAAGCTTTCTTACGACCGGCATTTACAGCGTAATTACCGTCTGCTTCGCCAGTAATCATTCTTTAGATCGGCATTCCTGCATCGTTTTCTTTAGCTCTATGCTTATCGTTAGTTTCTTGACCCAAGCACAAAAACACTTTTTCCCCATCACAAAACAAAACCTGACGCCATCATGCTAATCATTCCTGCAATCGACCTAAAAGACGGCCAATGTGTACGCCTACGCCAAGGCGAAATGGACGACGCCACAGTATTTTCTGACGACCCAGCCAGCTTTGTAAGCCACTGGCTGGGCCAAGGCGCGCGCCGCATGCACCTTGTCGATCTCAATGGTGCCTTTGCTGGCAAGCCAAAGAATTTAGCTGCCGTTAAAAGCATACTTAAAGCGATTAATGGCGAAGTACCGGTGCAATTAGGCGGTGGCATTCGCAGCTTAGAGACCATCGAAATGTATCTGGATGCGGGTATCGACTACGTCATCATCGGCACCGCAGCCATCAAGCAACCCGGCTTTTTACACGAAGCTTGTGACGCATTCCCTGGGCAAATTATTGTTGGGCTAGATGCCAAAGATGGCTTTGTGGCCACCGATGGCTGGGCCAAGATCACCGATCTAAATGTGATTGATCTAGCCAAACGCTTTGAAGGCTATGGCGTAGAAAGTGTGATTTACACCGATATTGGCCGCGACGGCATGCTGAGCGGCGTGAATATCGAAGCCACCGTTAAGCTGGCCCAAGCTTTAAGCATCCCCGTCATCGCCTCGGGTGGGCTGACCAATTTAGACGACGTCAGAAAGCTGGCCGAAGTCGAAGCAGAAGGAATCGAAGGCGTCATTACCGGCCGTGCTATATACGAAGGCACGATAGACTTTAAAGCGGCGCAAGAACTGGCCGACGAATTGTCTAACTAAACCAAACTAGAACAAAAATGGCAATCTGCGCCGTTTTTCAAATATTGCGAGGGGCCCATGTCACAGCCTGAATGGTTTGATTGGGCCCAAAGCGAGCGCAGCATCGGCGATTATTTTCGCGCGGAAAATCCTCATTTATTTGGGGAGGTTTGCAAACTACTGTTTGATGGCGATCCGATGATGATCCATCTGATTGCCGAACCCGAAGGCTACGCACCCGAAGCCGGCAGCATTTTACGTGCACTACCCCAATGCCAATCAGAACAAGACGCGCAAGAACTTTTGTTTAATGTGTTTACTCAATGGTTCAGCTCAGACTTTGCTGGCAGCCTTGATCAATATGCGCCTACAGCAAAAAAATTATGGGCACTTTGGCTTAGCCAGCAATTTGAATAGCCCTTCTCGGTAAAAAAATCCATGTCTCTTGCCAAACGTATTATCCCCTGCCTCGACGTCACCGCTGGCCGTGTTGTAAAAGGTATTAACTTTGTCGGCCTGCGAGACGCAGGTGACCCTGTTGAAATCGCAAAGAAATACGATGCTCAGGGCGCAGACGAAATCACTTTTTTAGACATCACCGCCTCATCCGATCAGCGCGATATTATTTTGCATGTGATTGAAGAAGTAGCGGCTCAGGTGTTTATTCCACTCACCGTTGGTGGCGGCGTGCGTGTCGTCGATGATATTCGCCGACTGCTGAATGCGGGTGCCGATAAAGTCAGCATCAACACCACGGCGGTGACCAATCCACAAATGGTGAAAGACGCAGCAGATCGCTTTGGCAGCCAAGCAATTGTGGTGGCGATCGACGCCAAGCAAGTCAGCCTACCTGGCGAGCCACTACGCTGGGAAGTATTTACCCACGGCGGCCGCACTGCCACTGGGCTGGATGCCATTGAATGGGCCACCCGTATGCAGATACTGGGCGCGGGTGAAATTTTGCTCACCAGCATGGATAGAGACGGCACCAAAATCGGCTTTAACCTGCCACTGACCCGAGCGGTGAGCGATGCGGTGGATATCCCCGTCATTGCCTCAGGGGGCGTCGGCAATGTGCAGCACTTAATAGACGGCGTAATCCAAGGCCACGCAGACGCCGTGCTAGCCGCGAGCATTTTTCACTTTGGTGAATACACCATCCGCCAAGCCAAAGAAGCGATGCGGGCAGCGGGTATCGAGGTGCGTTTATGAGCTGGCTAGACGAAATTAAATGGGATGAAAAAGGCCTAGTACCGGTGATTGCTCAAGATAAAGACAGTGGCCGAGTGTTGATGTTTGCCTATGCCAACCGCGAAGCGGTGGCGCTAACTTCCGAAAAAAACACCGCCCATTACTGGACTCGCTCCAGACAAAAGCTCTGGCATAAAGGCGAGGAGTCGGGGCATTTTCAGAAAGTCTCGGCGATTCAATTTGATTGCGACGGCGATGTACTGATTTACCAAATCGAACAAGTCGGCGGCATTGCCTGCCATACGGGGCGTAGTAGCTGTTTTTTCCGCACTTTGCTTAATGGTGAGTGGGTGATTACCGACGAAGTTATCAAAGATCCATCTGCTATTTATGGCTCTACAAACAAGTCATGTTAGGGATAGCTCAGGCGACGTAGACATGCCGACAAAAATAATACTTTAGAGGCACAAGGAAGCTAGGGATTCTGCATAAAGAGCTAATCCGCAAGATTTCCATATATTCGCCACATACTTGTAACCTAATAGCAATATAATCGAGCTCTGAATTGCATCAGGAATAGAGATCTATGGTTTCCGCAGACATTCTAGAACGCTTATCCGCCACGCTAGCAAGCCGCCGTGGCTCAGACCCCACCACCTCTTACGTAGCCAAGTTGTTTCATAAAGGCACGGACGAGATCTTAAAAAAGGTGGGAGAAGAGGCCGTTGAAACAATTATGGCGGCCAAAGATGGCGATAAGCTGCATATTGTTCGTGAAGTGGCGGACCTATGGTTTCATACACTGGTGTTGCTGGCTTCTGAGGGCTTAAGCCATGAAGATGTACTGGCAGAATTAGCCCGCCGTGAAGGTATTTCGGGCATTGACGAAAAAAACTCACGCAAGGAATCATAAGCAATGAGTGACTGCCTATTTTGTAAAATTGCTGCCGGCGAGATTCCAGCAAAAGTAATCTTTGAAGATGAGGATGTGATCGCTTTTCACGATATTCATCCCGTGGCACCTGTACATTTTTTACTGCTACCCAAAGTGCATATTGATTCTTTGGCGCATGCGACAGCTCAGCATCAAGCGCTGCTTGGCAAAATGATGCTGCTTACGTCCAAATTGGCCGCAGAGCAAGGCTTGAGCGATGGCTATCGCACCATTATTAATACTGGGCATGGCGGTGGGCAGACGTTTTTCCACCTGCATATCCACATTATTGGCGGCAAGCCGCTATCAACCAACATTTCAGAAATTAGCACGCAATAAGGCGTAAGGAGTTTCATCATGGGTTCATTTAGCATTTGGCACTGGTTAGTTGTATTGGTGATTGTTGTCTTGGTATTTGGTACCAAAAAACTAGGCAATATCGGCAAGGACTTAGGCTCAGCGGTAAAAGGGTTTAAAGACGGCATTAAAGACGGTGAAACACCGGCCGCCAAAACCGAAGATAAGCCAGTCGATACCAACAAACCTTAAGGCTCGCCCGTGTTTGATGTGAGTTTTGGCGAGCTAATGATTATTAGTGCCGTCGCCTTAGTCGTGGTCGGCCCAGAAAAACTACCCAAAGTCGCAAGAATGGCTGGGTCGTTATTGGGCCGTGCGCAGCGCTTTGTCTCGACCGTAAAATCAGATCTAGATAAAGAGTTTCAGTTGGCTGAATTAGCAAAAGTCGAAGCAGAAATCCGTGCTGAAGCCCTCACACTAAGCCAAACCATTCATCAGCCTTTGGAAGAAGCGGCCGCAGCCTTATCCGAGCCTGCAGAAAACCAGCCGGTTGAACTTCCACCCGGCCCGCAGGGTGATTTATTCGCCCCTCCCGCACCTACTCCTCCAGGCTCTCGGCCAGATCGGCGTTAAATAATGACGGATAATCTCCAGCCCCTTTTAGTCCATTTAATCGAGCTGCGAACGCGAATTGTACGCATCGCCGCGGTTTTTTTAGTGGGATTTATTGCCTGCTTTGCTTTTTCAGAACAACTTTATGATCTGATGGTGGCTCCGCTCACCCACGTTCTCCCCAATCAAAAGCTCATTACGATTGGTATTGCCTCACCCTTTATGCTGCAAATCAAAATCACCTCGATGGTGGCATTGATGATCACCCTCCCGCACACGCTCTACCAGCTGTGGGCCTTTATTGCCCCCGGCCTATACGCCCAAGAAAAAAAAC
Organism: Pseudomonadota bacterium; assembly: GCA_026399755.1. GTDB lineage: Bacteria > Pseudomonadota > Gammaproteobacteria > Burkholderiales > Chitinibacteraceae > Iodobacter. The sequence continues at coordinate 12,153 of JAPLQI010000003.1, read as the reverse complement.
TGATTTTGCCGCTGGTGGTCGCATCAACCCTGCTGTTTATGCTGGGCGTGGGCTTTGCTTATTTCTTGGTATTTGGCGTGGTGTTTGCCTTTATCGTTTCGGTCGTGCCCGCATCCATGCAATGGTTGCCCGATTCAGGTGAATATCTAGACTTTGCCATCGGCATGTTTATTTCATTTGGTGTGACCTTTGAAGTGCCGATCTTAGTCATTGTGCTGGTAAGAATGGGCTTTATCAGCATTGCAAAGCTGAAAGAGATTCGCCCCTATGTTATCGTCGGCGCCTTCGTCATTGCGGCCGTAGTGACGCCGCCTGATGTTGTATCCCAATGCCTGCTGGCGATTCCCCTCTGGCTACTCTTTGAGGCCGGTGTTTTAGTCGCTGGCTGGATGTATAACTCACCCCAGAAATCCATCGAAAAAACGCCATGATCCCGCAACTCCGTATTTTCCAAGCCCTACTTTTCTTGCTTGCCGCAGTGCCCTGCGGCATTCCTTTTCGCTATCAGCCCAATCCGGTTTTTCCATCCGAGCTAGCCGCTCTGGTCTTTGCTCTACTGATGGTGCTCACCGCCACCCTGCTGCCCAAACGCGAAAAATCCAGCCCGCCCTATGCCAGCCTAATTTGGTTTGGTCTGGCGGCTGTCGTTGCGCTGCAAATGCTACTGATGCCGGTGCTGTATTGGTCTGATCGTACCGAGCCTATTCTCTATGCGCTCACCGCAGGATTTTCGGTGTGGGCCTTGGCACGAGCGACAGATCACTTTGGCAAGATGCAACTCGCCATCTATTTTGCTTGGGGCTTACTCGCTGGAGCGATTTTCAACTCGGCGATATCCGTACAGCAGGTAATTGAACTAATCCAAAATGGTCCACGACTCATCTTTGGTCATTTAGGACAAAAGAATTTATACGGCCATTACTTAACTTGGGGCTTGGCTGCGGCAGCATGGCTGACCGCCGAAAAAGAACTACCTAAAACTTGGTTCTGGCCTGTCGCCGTTTGGCTAGCGCTTGCCATTGCTTGGAGCAGCTCACGCTCGCCGTTGATGTATGCAGGTGCATGGCTGGTGTTTGGGGCATTAGCTGCCTATTTAGGCAAAGACAGCGTGCGCCGCTTTGGTTATCTGCTAACAGCCAGCGCCGTGCTGATTATCGTGATGCAATTTGTCGCCCCTTGGGTTAACGACGCTTTGCAATCGCTGCTCCATGCTAAAAATGAAGTGCCCACGGGGCTGGATCGCCTTGATTCCAACGGCGCTCGCCGATTTGTTGAATGGAATAAAGCGTGGATTACCTTCTTGGCCCACCCTTGGCTGGGTATAGGCTGGGCGGCTTATCCATCGCAAAGTATCGCTCTGCAAATCAACCCTGCTTTTGCCATTGTGCAAGAAAGTGTGCTGTTTACCCACGCACATAATTCGCTGCTCAATATCATGGCGGAAACAGGCTTGGCCGGTACGCTGGTGATGGTTGGCGGCATGCTGTGGATGTTTATCGCCCTACTGAAACGCGAACACGATCCAGTCAAAATATTTGGCGCTGCGATGGTGATTGTTTCGGTGCTGCATAGCTTGGTTGAATACCCTCTCTGGTATTACCACCTGCTTGGCCCATTCGCCTTGGCGCTATTCTTTATGCGCTCTGATGCGCCTAGCAAGCTGCAACTGCCTGACTGGGTAGAGCGGGCAAGCCTTGGCGCTTATGGTGCGGCTGCACTAGCTACGGCAGTGTTTGGCGGCCTGCTGTATATCCAAATTTACCCGATTATGGATCCATCCGATAAAGCAAGCGACAACGCGGCTCGGATTAAGACTTTGCAAAAGTTAAAACAAAATCCATTAATCGATTTCTACGCTGATTTTGCGCTATCGAATTACATCGTAGCCAGCAAACAAGACATGCCGTGGAAGCTACAGATTTTGGACAGACTCAATCAAGTTCGCCCTTATCCTAGCCAGCTAAGCGATCAAGCCATTATGGAAACGCTGCGTGGTAATACCAGCAAAGCCCACAAACTGATGCGCCAAGCTGCGTTTTCCTACCCAGAAAGCCTAGGTTACTTCCGCGAAGCAATCCTAGAGTTTAAAGAGCCCGAAGTACGCGCTTTAATCAAGGAAGTGGAAGACGCTGAGAAGTTGTTTGGGAAGGAAAAGAAGTAAGAGAGATGGGGTTGATCCCAATCCTATCAAATTAAGGGAATTTGTAGGTTGGGTTAGCAGGCTTTATCGCGTAACCCAACCTACAAAAATATCATATTCCGCAAGGTTTACTTAAGTTGATAGGATTGGGGTTGACCCCGCCTCGTAATCTACACCGCCAATGCATGAATAAAAAACTCACGATTGCCATCGCCGCCTGTGATTGGGCTGGCGAAGTAATTTTGAACTATAAATCCAGCCGCCTCTGCGGCTGTTTTTATTTTTTCTTCTACTTGAGCGTAAAGGCTTTCATCTTTCACAATGCCGCCACGGGCGATACCTGCTTTGCCTACTTCAAACTGCGGCTTTACCAAAAACAGCAGTGTGGCTTGCGGCTGCAACATGGCGCGTAGTGCGGGCAGGATCAGCGTGAGCGAGATAAATGACACATCGCCCACTATCAGTTGCAGCGGCCCATCTTGCACCTCAGCAATCAGCTCAGGCACTAAATGTCGGGCATTCACGCCCTCAAATTGCACCACTCTGGCATCCGCCAACAACCTTGGGTGAAGCTGGCCGTGGCCGACTTCCACGCCTATCACTTTGCGCGCGCCTGCTTGCAGCAGGCAATCGGTAAAGCCACCGGTAGAAATCCCCACATCGAGCGCTTGCCAGCCCGCCACATCCACACCGGCCTGCTCTAAAGCTCCCGCCAATTTAAAGCCACCACGGGAAACAAAACGATCGCTCTCGTCGCTCGCTACAAGGAGTGGCAAATCTTTTGCAAGCTTCTGACTGGCCTTGGTTACGATCTTGCCCGCGCAGCTAACGCGGCCAGCCGCAATCATGACTTGTGCGGCAGTGCGAGAAGGGGCAAGCCCCTGCTCTACTAATAAAACATCTACACGCAACATTAATGCACCGATTTCTTCAGGCAATCTTTAGCAATGATGAGGCTATTGCGTTCTAAAAAGCTATCGCTGCCCTTAGTCCACCACAGCCATTCGCCATTACCCCAAGCAGCGCCACTGGCCGTGCGTTGCTCATCCAAATCATAGATACGGCCATCGACTCGCAAGCGAACCTGCGCCATATCGGCACTCGATGTCACGTAAAACGACGTGCCACTCTTGCATTGATAGGGGCCGGTAATTTCATTTGGCGTAGCGTAAGACATGCTGCTCAAAAGCACTAAAACCAGCGCGCGCCACATTAGAAGCGCTCCGAAGCAGCAAGATAGCGCCATTTACCCGGCGGTAAATCACCCAGCAAGACACGACCAATACGGATACGTTTTAGCCCAACGACTTCTAAACCAACTAATTCGCACATACGACGAATTTGGCGTTTTTTACCTTCGCGCAAAATAAAGCGCAGCTGGTTTTCATTTTGCCAACTCACCCGCGCCGGTTTTAAGGCTTTGCCATCGAGGCTCAGGCCATGATTCAGCTTTTTCATGCCATCGCTGGTTAGCTGGCCCGACACGCGCACCAAATATTCTTTTTCAACACTGGAATTCTCACCCACCAGCGTTTTAGCCACTACGCCATCTTGCGTCAGCACTAAAAGACCAACCGAATCAATATCCAAACGGCCAGCAGGGGCTAAATCACGCATATGCGGGGGCACAAAACGAATACCACTGGTGTCGCCTTCCCAATGATTATCAGGCACCACCAGCGCCACAGCAGGGGTGTAGCCTTTTTCAGCTTGGCCAGAAACATAGCCCACCGGCTTATTAATCAAGATGGTCACGCGCCCTGCTTGCGTAGCTTTAGCAGCGGGCTCTAGGCTCACCACTTGGCTAGGCAAAACCTTGCTGCCCAACACATCTACCACCACGCCATCGACCTTCACCCAGCCCTTGGCAATATATTCATCGGCCTCACGGCGCGAGCAAAGGCCTAGTTCAGCTAAGCGCTTTGATAAACGTAATTCTTCCATAAACTTTTATCCTTTCATTCCACTGTCCATGCTTGGCTGAAATGCTCGGCAGGTACACCACTCTTTAATGGCGACAAATAAGCATCAATTAATTTAATAACAATTAATCGCAATACTCAATGTAAGCAGAAGCCATTAAGATGCAGAACCTACCATTTTCGCACGAGAGAGCCCTAACGATGGAATATCTTGCTGTAAAACATCTGCATATGCTGTTTATTACCCTAAGTCTCGGGCTGTTTTTACTGCGAGGAGGCTTGATGCTGGCTGATTCTGCACGCTTGCAGCAGCGTTTTTTCCGCATTGCGCCGCATATTATCGATACCGCGCTTTTGATCAGCGCAATTAGCTTAGCGATGATGTATCCGGGGCCAAAAGCATGGCTGGGTGCCAAGGTTGTTGGCTTGCTGGTGTATATCGTACTCGGGACGATTGCACTAAAACGCGGCAAAACCAAAACGATACGCGCCTGTGCCTTAGTCGCTTCAGTGCTCACCTTTGCCTATATTATTGGCGTGGCCTTTAGCAAAAGCGCATTTTTGGGATTAGCTTAACTCTGGCAATAAATGTGCCTGCCATAGGCTATCGACAAAACGTGGCTTAAAAAAGCCAAAGTGTCCAATCTGCTTTACTCCAAGATCTTGAGGAGAAAAGCGTTTGGCACTTTGTGGTGCATTGCGATAAAACGATTGCAATGAGCGGGTATTACTAGCCGACATCAACTCATCGTCTGTAAATGAGAGCGCAGTAATGTCTTGGGTAAACTCGGCAAATTGCTTTTTGACGGCGTCGCCTTCTGCCCCAATCATATAGTCAGGATTTAAACACCAACGTCGCCACTGCTGCATCACCCCATGAGGCAAATTACCCACTTTGCGTAAGCGCTTGCCTGGAAAATAACCACAAATGGGCAGCAGTACAGGCACTAGCACAAACCATAGCCACCATACTTTCCAACGTAAACTGAGCGTGTTTTCTAACCAATAACCGCTACCACTGGCAATGGTAATCGCCTTAGTGATGCGCTCAGGTTGCGGCACAAGGCCAAGCAACTGCCCGCCCAAGCTATGGCCCAACCAGTAAAGGGGCCGGTCTGCCTGCGTCATGACATTCAACATGGCGTCGCAATCAAACTTAGCCCAATCCAAGATATCGACTTTAAGCTGGCGTAAATTACCCTGCTGGGATAGACCCATGCCGGTGTAATCAAAGCTTGCCACTAGAAAGCCTTGCTCGGCCAGCCAAGATGCCAAGGGTGCGTAATAAGATTGACTCACGCCCATTGCAGGCACGATCAGCACCGCCGCTTTTGCGATGCCTTGTGGATAAAAAAACGTGGCCGTGATTTCCGATCCACGGCCTGTTATCAATGTTTGAATCTGCCCTTGAATCACTCTCATCCCCGCTATGTCGTTGCATTAAACCGTATGGCTAGCCTGCCAATGTCCCGATTTACCACCTTGCTTTTCTAAAAGGCGAATCTGCGACATCACCATGCCACGGTCCACGGCTTTGCACATATCGTAGATGGTTAGCAGTGCCACATTCAGCGCAGTGAGTGCTTCCATTTCTACGCCAGTACGCCCCACAGTTTCAGCCCTGACTTCACAGCGAACCAAGCTGCCCGCTCGATCAATCGTGAAATCGACACTCACGCTGGTGAGCGGAATCGGGTGGCAGAGTGGGATTAAATCGGCCGTGCGTTTCGACGCCATAATCCCTGCAATCCGCGCCACGCCTAATACATCGCCTTTTTTGTGGCTGCCGGTTTCAATTAAATGCAAGGTGGTCGGCAGCATACGGATCTCGCCGACAGCACGGGCGATGCGATGGCTATCTACCTTGCTGCCCACATCCACCATATGCGCTTCGCCATTGGCGTTGAAGTGAGTTAAACCGCTGGCACTGATGGTCTGGCTCTGCTCGGTGGCGCGATAGGGCATAGGAATAGTGTCTACTCCAGATAAACGTGCCGCGCAGGCGGCCAGATCATCTTGAGTATTTAAATTGGGAAAGGCTAGATCAAGAAAATCGACATATTTTAAATCTAAGCTTTCTTGCCAAGCAGATAACTTAAGCTCTTGCCTAGAGAGCCTATCCATTAATGAGGGCAAAACATCATGGCGCAGCATACAAATCGTAGGGTGAACTTGGCCGTCTGGTGTGCGTGCCACCACCACCTGCGTCCCATCTTGCTCGATGCAGGCGAGTAATTTCTCGACCAAATCGGCAGGTAAAAAGGGCACATCGCAGGGCAACACTAATAAATACTTGGCGGGAGACGCCAATAGGGCGGAATGAATACCCGCTAAAGGCCCGGGGTGGCCGGGATACACATCACGCAAAACAGGTGAGCCAAAGCGCGCATAGTCAGGCAAATTACGATTTGCAGAGATTAAGATATGATCGACTGGCCGTGTCTGCCGCGATAAAGCTTCTAGGCTCCACTCCACCAAGGGGCGGCCAGACAGCTCGACCAAGCCCTTATCGCGCCCACCCATGCGACGCCCTTCTCCGCCAGCCAGAATAACTGCATCCAAAATCATACGGCTGTCCTCGATTCATACACGGCGTGATGCGCCGAAGCGGTAGGCGCCAGCACAGTGTGCTCTGCATCCAAAATCATCTTGCTGTCCTTAAATACTGCCAGCGATCAAGCGCAATTTGATCGCTCTCTCGTGCATCAAGCCATTTTAGGCAAGCGCCACTTCCTTCTTTTTTCCAGAAAGGCGCTTGAGTTTTTAGAAAATCCATAATAAATGCATTGGAGTCATACGCGGCCTGGCGATGCGCTGAAGCGGTAAGCACCAGTACAATTTGCTCCGCAGCCTGTAAATCCCCCACCCGATGAATCACGGTAACGGCTTGCAAAGGCCAGTAGCCACAGGCTTCTTCCACAATTTTTGCCAGCGATTTTTCTGTCATGCCAGGATAATGCTCAAGGCTCATGGCGCTGATGCTGCCATCTAAATCCCTTACCCGACCAACAAAAGCCACGATTGCGCCCATTGCGGCATTGCCATCAAAGCGGGCGTATTCGGCAGCAAAATCAAAATCAGCGCTTTGTACTTGAATTCGGATGTCGCTCATCATCCCCCCGTTACCGGCGGGAAAATCGCCACTTCGGCCCCAGCTGGAATCTCATCGCTCAGGCTGGCCATTTCTTGATTAATTGCGACTCTAAATACTTTATTACCTAATAATTCATCCGCCCACACACCGCCACGCTCAGCCAAAATAGCCAGCAAAGCACCGACTGTGGCGGGCGCAGGCATAGGCAGGGTTTCTTCGCTGCAATTAAATACATCACGTAGCCGAGCAAAATATAAAACACGAATCATGGATTGACGACCTATTACAAATATTTCATTAGATAAATCATTCTAAAAATATTGAGCGAACATTAAATTAAATAATACTTGCCACATATTCTTTAATTAGCCAATAAACCAAACGCTTTTTTAGCTAGTTTTCCGGCTGCAGCCAGTGGGTCTTGGCGAATGGCACGCTCTTCTTCTGCGATCACCAGATATAAACCATCTAAAGCTTTACGCGTCACGTATTGCTCCACCGTTGCATCTTCTGCTTTAACTAAACCGAGACCCGATGCTTTGCTGGCCAGACGATTATATTGTTCGGCTAATTGCAGCTTTGACGTGGTTTGCCGCACGATAGGTAAAAATTGCTCGGTAAGCGGTGCCTGGCTAGCCTGTTTAAAATATTGGGTGGCGGCATCCTCGCCGCCCAAAAGGATATTTTTTGCGTCTTGCACGCTCATTTTTTTAACTGCATTAATGAGTAATTGCTTGGCTCTTGGTACGGCAGCTTCTGCCGCGCGATTCATCGATGTTTGTAATTCATCTAAGGGCTGGCCCATGCCTAAAGTACGCAGCACAGGCTCGGCCTGTCGCATTGCATCGGGCAGGGGAATTCGCACTTTATCATTGGCTAAAAAACCATCGGTTTTACTCAGCTGCAAAGTGGCATTGATCACGCCTTGCATGAGTGCTTCTTTTAAGCCGCCCGAGGCATCACGCTCAGAAAGTAAGTCAAAACCACTTGCCCAAGCGGGTAATGCAATAGAGAAAAGTAAGCTAATGAAAAGGCTACACCAGAGATTTACTTTCATAGATAGATCCCGTAATTAACTCGAGTCTTACTTAAATGGAATAAATTGCAGCATAGCATTAATCCCCTCATTTAACGCATGGCGTTCAAGGGAATAAAGCTAACCGTATCTCCCGCGCTAATCGTTTCACCAATCGCGATATCTACTAAGCCAGTCCCCCATACCAAGGACGTTAATACCCCTGAGCCTTGTTGTGGATAAATCTCCACCTGCCCATTGGCATTTAATCGGCCACGCAAAAATTCGCGGCGATTGCCGGGTTTTTTCCAATCAAATGCAGCCGTTAATTTAAAACGCGGTGGCTCCAAGTTCAAACAAGCCAGCCTTGCTAATAAGAATGGCCGCACCAGCAAAAGGAAGGTTGCAAAGCTAGAAACTGGATTACCCGGTAAGCCAATAAAATCGCATTCACCAATCCGGCCATAAGCAAATGGCTTGCCGGGTTTAATCGCAATTTTCCATAAATTTAAGCTGCCAAGCTGCTCGACTGCAGCTTTAACATGGTCTTCTTCGCCTACCGATACGCCGCCTGAAGTAATCAGCACATCATGATCTTTGGCGGCCCGCGCCAAAATATCGCTAGTCAGCGCCGCGTCATCGGGAACAATACCCAAATCAGTAATGATGCAATCATCCAGTAATGCGGTGATGGCATAGCGGTTGGAGTTATAAATCTTACCAGCCGTAAGCGGCTGGCCCGGCTCCACCAACTCGTCGCCGGTTGAGAGTAGCGCCACTTTTAGTCGCCGCTTCACTTGCAGCTCTGCCACCCCTATCGATGCGGCTAAACCAATGGCAGCCGCACTCAAGCGGGTGCCTGCAGGCAAAATCACCGTGCCCGTCTGAATATCCTCACCCCGCAGGCGAATATTGGCACCCAACTTTACTTCTTGAGCGATAGACACCCGCCCATCTTCACAACGGCAATCTTCTTGCATTACCACTACATTAGCGCCGCTTGGAATAGGCGCGCCGGTAAATATCCTTGCGGCATCCCCCTCGCCAAGCGCTTGCCCCACTTCACCGGCAGCAATTCGCTGCACCAGCGCAAAATCAGCGGGCCAAGCCTCACCCACATTCAGAGCGTAGCCATCCATCGCGCTATTATCAAAAGCAGGCACGGCGATTTGCGAAACAATATCGGTCGCCAATATGCGGCCGCAGGCTTGATTTAAGGGCAAGGTTTCAACAGCAACACTCACACGGGCTTGTGCTAATAATTGGGATAAAGCGCTATCAAAATCCAGCATGACATCTCGCAGCAATAAACGCTGCAATCTCTGCAGCTTGGTTAAGATCGAAAATAGGTAGATGGCTGTCCAGCGAAAAATCGCTGGCAATGGCAATGATGTGTTCATCCGCTAAAGCAGGATGGCTGGAACGACGAACTTCTATTTTAGGAATCGCAGCCGTCTTAAAACCTTCGACCAAGACTAAATCCACCGGCGCTAAGCGGGCCAGCAGCTCATGAAGGGGCTGAGCGCCCGTATGCAGCAGGGCAAAACCTTGTGGCGATGCCAACAAAATTTCACCCGCGCCTGCCGCGCGAAAACGCGAGGTGTCTTTGCCTTCCGGCTCAAACTGCACTGCATGATGAGTATGTTTGATCACGCTTACGACAAGGCCCAGCCTTGCCAGCTCGGGTAGCAACTTTTCAATCAGCGTGGTTTTACCACTGCCCGACCAGCCAGCAATGCCTAAAACAGCCTGAGTGTGGGACTTGGGGGCGATCAATTAAATCTCGATTGAAAAATCTTGAGCGGGTAAAGCACTCACCAGCGGCTGAAACTGCCCATTTTCTTTATCAAAGCCTAGCAAAGCGCCGTGTTCAAAATCAAAGAACCAACCATGCAAGCTAAGGGCATCGCTGCCTAAGCGCTCTTTAATCCAAGGGAAGGTGACCAGATTATCTAAGGAGTCCCGAATCGCTTCTAGCTCACAGGCGCGATACTGGATCGCTTTCTCGGCATTAGGCAGTTGTTGCAAGACGCGCTCTTTCGCATTACTCGCGATATGAATCCAGCGACCTAAGAAATCATCTTTATCAACAATTTCCGAGCTATCCATCAAGGCTTTAATCCCACCACAATGGCTATGCCCAAGTACCACAATACGGCTGACATTTAGCACAGTAACAGCGTATTGCAACGCTGCAGATACCCCTTGATTGGTAGTACCCTGCTCAAAAGGGGGCACTAAATTGGCCACGTTGCGAATAATAAACATTTCGCCAGGCGCGCATTGAGTCAGGATAGCGGGATCAACACGGGAATCACAGCAGCCTATCAACACGGTGGTTGGTGTCTGCCCTGCACGTAAACGGTCAAACAAAGCCGTTTCGCCAGCAAAGTACTGCTGTTGGAATTCACGAAAGCCTTCAATAAACTGATACAAATCGGACATAAGGGTTTACCCCAGCAAGAGACGGGCTGATTATCCAATAGTCTGCGGCATAAATCATATTTCTCTGGCGATTACGCGTGAAATTTAGGTTTTTATGCTGTTTGATTCGCGCACAAGTAGCATACAATGGCGCTTATCTGGGCTTTAAATTGAAAATGGCCAGCATTGCTGGCCATTTGAGTAACTGATGTCTATTACGTAAACGTTACATATTAAGCTGCAGCTGGCTCTGTGCCTGGCAGGGTGTAGCCTTCAATTTTAGCGGCATTCACTAAAGTTTGCAGATACTGATTCATCGCTCGGCGTGTTGCTACATCGCTTAAAAACTCAGCCAGCTTAGCCTTAACTTCATCAAAAGCAACCGTTGCACCTGCAACTTTCTCGCCTGCACGAATAATATGCAGACCAAACTGAGTTTCTACCAAATCTGCAGCCACTTCACCGGCATTCAGGCTAAAAACGGCATGTTCAAATTCTGGCACCATTTGGCCACGGCCAAATTGACCTAATTCACCACCTTTCTGGCCCGATGGGCAAGCCGAATGCTGGAGAGCCAATTCTGCAAATTTTTCTGGATTTGCTTTTACTTCGGCCAATACGGCATTAGCCGTTTCACGAATGGCTTCTACAGAGGCTTCTTCGCTTGGCTTAAACAAAATATGGCTGCCTTCAACCATTTCGCCGCGTACAAAAGACTGTGGATTATTGTCATAATATTCCTGACAAGCTGCCTCATCCGCATCGGTAATTTTGACTTCAGTTTGCAGCAATAAGCCAATCGTTTCTTCTGGCGTGCTGGCTTCAATGGCAAGCGTCGCGGCACGTTGCAGCAAGAGTTCACGCAAGATGAGCTCTTGAATCGTGGCATCCAGCGCAGACGGTGCATCTTGATGGTGTTGGCTTTCGGCTTCGATCATTGCATCGGTAATTTCAACGCCATTAACAGAGATACTCATCATCGTCCTTACATTGCTTTATGGGGTAAGAAATTGAAATGGGGGCTGAATGTGTGGATTTCCAGCCCCCAAATAAAATTCCTTTGCACACCCTGCAATCAATACAGCCCTACATGCAACTCATCAAACCAATTAATAAATCGCTCTACATCTTCACCAGCATAAATCGAGCCATGCTGTGGACAGAGCATATCAATTTTCAAGCTAGCTACTTTTTCACACCACACTCGCTTCGCACTATTCGACCCCATCCAACGCTTATGAAAGCCTTCTGCAAATCGAATATGCCGATCAAAATCACTCACAAATAAATCACTATTACTATCTGGCAACAGCGCTGCTCCCACATCGCCAGAAAACAATATTTGAGCGCGTGGATCGTACAAATGAAAATTTCCAGAAGAATGCAAATAATGTGCAGGAATTGTACTGAGGTGTGCACTCAATCCTATCAACTTAAGCCGCTTGCCTTTATTCAAGGCATGCGGCAACATCTTTAATCAATCGCAACTCACTGATTTATAATTACAATATGATTAAGCGCCTTAACTGACATAATTGGTAATTTATCGACTCTTTTG
>JAPLQI010000105.1 GCA_026399755.1 Pseudomonadota bacterium | reverse complement strand
AAGCCGCTGGCTCGCCAAATGTGTACCGCTTTCAAGCTCAGATCCCATTGACGAACGCCCATGCTGCCGCTCCAGAGATAAAAAGCGCAGCATGCCAGAGTTAGTTAAGAAATTGCTGTGGTACGGCTGAGCCCTTACAGCCTTAGTCCATGCATTCATTACTGCAAGAGCCGCTTTTGATGGGCATAGTGCGCAGTTTCTACAGGCCGTTACGGCAGATTTTATTACGCAGGGCCACTTTGCCACGCATTTACGCCATATGCGCCTGCTATATCGCAGCCGCCGGGATTTGCTATTAGAAAGTCTGCAGCCCATATCCGACATTATCCAGCCCGTTAATTCAGCGGCTGGCTTGCAATTTGCACTGCAACTTCCCAAGGGCTTAGAAAAACCATGGACGATTAAAGGATCTGCAGCAGGGCTGGCGCTAAGACCGCTATCGGCTTTTTATCTGGAAGAGGCAAAAATTGAAGGCTGGCTTATTGGCTACGCCTCATTAAGCAATGAGCAGATTCGGACGGCCAGTGCGGCGTTAATGAGCAGTTATTAACATCCCCAAAGCTCACTCTGATTAGCGTAAGAAAATGTTTTTCGTAGGAGCGGCTTTAGCCGCGAAGGCACTATGTAGAAAAACATTCGCGGCTAAAGCCGCTCCTACGTTACAAACTCTTAAGCTGATAGGATTTACCCCAAACACTCAAGAAAAATGCCGTATGGGATGATTTCCTTCGGCCATGCTCGGTGGTGTAATGGGCAAATACAGACGGGAATCTGCTTTGCACCAAAGCGCAAAAGCCTGTGCCGGCATGGGCGCGGCAATTAAATAACCCTGAGCTTCGTCGCAGCCCATCACGGCCAAAGCCTGCCATACCGCCTCGGTCTCTACTCCTTCTGCAATCACCGACAAGCCTAAGATATGCCCAAGCTCGATAATGGATCGCACAATAGAAACATTTTCAAAACGCTCATTCATCGAAATCACAAAACTTTGATCAATTTTTAATTCATGTACCGGCATTTTGGCTAAATAAGCGAAAGAAGAATAACCGGTACCAAAATCATCAATTGATAACTTCACGCCCATCGCACGCAAGTATTCTAAATTGCGCATTAATTCCTTCGCATTTCTCATTACCCCCGTTTCGGTTATTTCAAGACATAGATTTTGCGGCGGCACATTGCAGAGCGCTAATTCTTTTTCTAAAAAAGACACAAAACTCGTGTCTTCTACATCGCTCACTCCCACATTCACCGAAATACACAGCACCAATCCATCTTCAATCCAAGCAGCCATTTGGATTAATACATCGTGTACCACCCATTCGGTAATGGCCCTTAATTTACCGGTTTGCTCAGCAAAAGGAATAAATACACTGGGAGCAATAAACCCCCGTTCTGGATGCTGCCAACGCACCAAGGCTTCCGCCTCACAAACCATACCATCGAGCATTTTTACTTTCGGCTGGTAATACACCAACAAATGACCTTCTGCTAATGCGGTACGCAAATCGCCCATTAAGGTGAGTTGATTACGAGAATAAGCCTCTTGCTCTGGATCATAAAAAGCAAAACTTCGCCGAGCTGATTTGGCATCACAATGGGCCACTTCAGCATTTCTCAATAAAATATCCGCACTTAAACCATGCTCAGGAAATAAAGCCACACCCGATGTAGCACTAATATCTAAACGCTCTTTGCCAATAAAGACAGGTCCTGCCATGCTAACGTCAACCCGCTCTAATACTTTAAGCACATCATCGCCTAATACCCGCTCTAGCAATAAAGCAAAAGTATTCCCCCCCAAACGAGCGACTTTTGTAACGGGCCGGTGCAATCCATTTAAACGCCCTGCGATAACACGTAAAACAGCATCGCCATCTTGATAGCCTAAATATTCATTAATAAAATGAAAATCATTAATATTGAGGACTAACAAAGCAAATGGGCCTCTATCTGTATGCAAGTGCTCAGACATATAATGCAAAAATCCCACTCGATTAGCCAATCCAGATAATGAATCTACATAAGCCAATTCACGTAATGACTGATCTCTGGCCGTAACTAGCTCGCCAAGTGCATTAAATGCTCTTGCTATACTTCCCAACTCATCGCTACGCCCCGCCTGAATTCTCACCCCAAAATCACCCGTAGCCATTCTGCGTACAGCCCTAGAAAGCGTCGCCAATGGCGCAGAAAAATGATGGGCCACAATATAACAAACCACACATGCGGCAATAAAAAGAATTAGCCCCATTCCTAATGCTTGCCATCTCGCTTTAGTCAGCGATTCATAAAGAAGGGCGCTATCAATATCTGCGCCAATTAAATAATAAGAACCATCAGCTAGCTGTATAGGCAATAAATAAGAACGAGATTCCCCCCAAGCATCATTCACAATAACGGTACGGGGATGCCCATCTTTTAAAGCCAATAAAGCGGGACTAGCTGGATCGTCATTCAGGGCTTGATAACGCCCATAATTTGCTTTAGCAAGCACTGCAGGCGTTGCGCTATCAATCAAATAGGAAACCTTGCTATTTACTAATTTAAACGCATAGAGATCGCGTAAGCCCGCGATCTGGCAATAACGCTCTAAGATAGCCAGATATTGAAGATACTCTTCAGATGAAATCTCTTCCCCTGCCAATGCACGGGCCAAAGAATTATTAGGCAAGATCATGGGGAAAGTTTGCACCGCAGCAGATAGGCGGCTATCTGCGTCGCGGCGCACCTCGTCGCACATGACTGACTGAAGCAGTAATGTAAAAATAATCATCAGCAATAGGTTGAGCGCCAATAGCACCAGTAAAATTTTTACACGCGCACTTTTTAGCTGACGAAAGCGTTTCTTTATAAATGGAGTAAACATCTGGGACGACATGTTCAATCTTCCTTGTCATCCCAAATTGATAGCAGTCAGGTGCTAGCAAGGCAACGTCATTTTGCTACCCAAGCAGCCAAGTACCTTGTGTAATGTTAACTCCATCACCTCCTGTCTTTAGCCTTAAACCACAAGTCGTCGCTTCGGATTGCTGCAAATGCACATTAAACTGCATCAACTCATCCCGACGGAAAGCCATGACCTCAATCTCACCATTAGTCGGCTGGCTGGCGAGTAGCGCGTCTAAATTACCATTGGTCACACGCAAATGATTTATTGCAATCAATAAATCACCCGCAGATAAACCCGATTTTTGCGCCGCGCCGCCATCTAAAACATGGCTTAGTTTTACAAAGCCCCCTTCGTTACTCGTCCTTGCCCCCAGATTATTAGTGCTTGGCAGGGCCTTATCTAGCCAGCCGCCTTTATCTGCAGCGCTTACTGCGGCACGCATCTGCCAATCCACGCCAAATGTTTCCAGTAAATTTTGTAAGGGCAAAGGCTCGGTAGAGCGTAGTGCTAAATCAAAAAAGGACTGCAAATCGAGGCCGCTGACTTCCGCCGCTATTCGCTCCCAATCATCCTCTGCAACGCCTTCGCCTTGAGTCGCAAAATCTTTGCCATAACGCAGCCACAATGCACGCATCACATCATCAAGCGACTTCTGCCCCGCCGTTTGTTGGCGGATTAATAAATCAAGGCACAGTGCCACCAAAGCACCCTTGGTGTAATAACTCACCAAGCTATTCGGGCTATTTTCATCTTGGCGATAAAACTTCACCCAGGTATCAAAACTAGAATCTGCTAAAGATTGTTTAGTACGGCCATTGCCTCTTTCTACGCCACTAATGGTTTGTGCTAATAAATCTAAATATTCTTGCTGACTAATTAAACCCGTGCGTACTAAGGTTAAATCATCGTAATAAGAGGTAATTCCTTCAAAGGCCCACAATAAACGAGTGTAGTTCTCTTGCTTTAAATCATAAGGGGCATAGGCGGCTGGCTTAATTCGCTTTACATTCCAGCTATGGAAATACTCATGGCTGCAAAGCCCTAAAAATTGGCGATAGCCTGTTTTAATTTGTGTTTCATGCGCTAAAGGCAAATCATCACGATTACACATCAGCGCGGTAGATGATCTATGCTCTAATCCACCATAACCATCGCCCACTGCCATGGTCATAAATACATAACGATCAAATGGGGCTGGCTCACCAAAAAGCTTAATTTGGTATTCGCAAATTTGTTTTAAATCTTTCTTCAAACGCTTTAAATCTGCATTATGCCGACCAGCAATCACAATATCGTGAGGAATGCCGCAAGCTTTAAAGCTAATTTGGCTGAACTCACCCATTTCAACCGGATGATCAATCAGCTCATCATAATTAGCCGCTTGATAGGCTCCAAATTGGCCTTGCTTAGTATGATGCGTGGCTAAAGTAGTCGCCACTTTCCAATTTTTATATTGCTTACCTTCAGGTGCAATAATCTCTACATTGCATGGCACATTTTCTTGCCCTTGCACCGCCAAAAACACACTGGTGCCATTAAAAAAACCACGCGTTTGATCTAAATAAGCACCACGCACCGATAAATCCCAAGCATAAACACTGTAATGAATTTCTAAAGGTGCATTAACTACTGCAGCATGCCAAGTATGCTTGTCACTTTTCTCCAAGATAACGGCCTTGCCTGCTGATTCAGCCCGAATTTCTACAATATTTCGCGCAAATTCACGAATTAAATAACTCCCAGGAATCCACGCAGGCAACCATACGCACTGACCAGCTGGATTAGGATTTTGAATAACTATGGAAACATTAAATAAATGTGCGTGTAAAGACGCTGGCGAAATTGTATAAGAAATAGTCATTATTAATCTTTAAACGAAAGTCGAGGGAAACAGCCATTTACTACTGCTGCACTATTTAAATAAGCTTATAAGTATTAGTTCTGATGTAATCCTATTTGATTACGCCCTGCATGTTTGGCTTGATAAAGCGCGGCATCGGCAGCATCAATGAGTTGAGCCACATCCATATTATTTTTTAAAGCCGCGACACCCGCACTAAATGTAACGTGAAATTGAATATCACCCGATGATTGAATTAAATCAGCAAAACGCTGACGCCAAGCATCGAGCTTTTGAGCCGCGCGAATCAAGCTAGATCCTAAAAAAACCACGGCAAATTCTTCACCGCCATAGCGTCCTACTGAGCCATCACCATTAATCGATTGCTGTAATAGGCGCGCCAAATTTTTAATGACTTGGTCACCAATCGCATGACCATAATTATCATTTATTTTTTTGAAATGATCGATATCGATCATGGCAAAAGATAAAGAGAGCGTTTCTTTTTTAGCCCGTAATACTTCACGCTCAAGTAATTCAATTATATGCGTATGATTTAATAAAGCGGTAAGGCTATCACAACTCATTCTGCGACGTAATAAACGATAGCGCTCACAGGTCATTGCAACAGAGGCAACTAATTCCTCTGGTGGCATGTTTTTAACCCAAAAATCATCCCCCCCCATACTCCGAGCCATCAATTGCTTATTGCGATTTGTTTCTGTCGATAAAAAGACAATAGGCACACTATCAAATTGTGTTTTCTGACGAATCACTTTCGCAATTTCGTCCCCTGAGCATTGCGGCATATAGACATCCATCAATACAATATCAGGGGAAAATCGCTCAAGGGGAACAAAAACATCGAGTGGATTTTTTAACACCTGCACTTGCATGCCCGCCTGAATTAAAATATCGGCACTTAACTTCCCCATTGTTTCTGAATCATCAACAATTAAAACACGATAAGGTGTGCGCTGGCTTCTTTCGAGCAAAACATCGAGTCGTTCAATCAGCTTTTGAATATTCAAAGGAAAATAAACAAAATCAGAGACACCCATTTTCATTAAATGAATCTGCTGCGCAACACTCAATGATGAAGTGATGTATAAAAGAGGGCCACGAGAGAGTTTATGCAATAAAGGAAGAATTTTCTCAGCAGTGCAATCCTCCAAGCCCGCCTCTCCTAGCAAAACAGCAAAAGGAGCAGTAGTATGCATCGCGGCCAATAAAGCACTTTGCCTAGAAAAGACAAAGCATTCAAAACCAAAAAATGTTAATTGCCTAGATAATTCGGCAATCCCATGAGTCTGGCTCACAGACAAATAAACAATTGGTTTTTTTTGATTTGAATTCATATTGACCTAACGCTTAATATAGATAAACAGCAAAGAGTCCATCGCAAGAACGATCTTTACTGGTTTTTTAATTACTACTGTCAGAATATCAGTCTTTGCCTAAATATCTGTAAATCCTAGTCGATACTGTTATTTTTTCGCTCAAATTCATGCAGCTGCCGACGCCACTTTTTGCTTGGCCGCCCCTCTCCTGCTGGGTGCTCAAACTTTGGGGCAAGCTGGCGTGCTTCTTTATCTCGCTCTCGCTTTAATATACTCTCCGCGCTTTCTTGGTAAAGCATACGCGCGGCAGCCGCAGGCCCCCTTTGCTCAGACAAAGCTAACACACTGATTTCAAATTCACCCTGCTCGGTATGCACGCGCACTAGATCCGCTACTTTCAACAGCCGTGCAGGCTTGATACGCTCCGTATTAATATGCACATGGCCCGCATCAATGGCGGCACTGGCTAAGGAGCGTGTTTTAAAAAAACGTGCAGCCCACAGCCATTTATCTATCCGAACACCTTTTACTTCAGCCATTTTACTCCCCAACAAACAAAAACACCCCGCAGCAGCGGGGTGTTTGTTTACTTAGATTAACAAAACCAATCTTAGTGTGTTTTTGCTTTGAAATGACGACGACGATCTGTTTCGTTTAAGTAACGCTTACGAATACGAATGCTTGTTGGTGTGATTTCAACCAATTCATCATCATCAATAAACTCAACTGCTGATTCCAGCGTCATTTTAATCGCTGTAGTCAAACGAACCGCTTCATCAGTACCGGATGCGCGAACGTTAGTCAGTTGCTTACCCTTAACAGGGTTAACTACCAAGTCGTTATCACGGGTGTGAATACCGATAACCATACCTTCGTACAATTTGTCGCCTGGAGCTACAAACATACGACCACGGTCTTCCAGCTTCCACAATGCGTAGGCAACAGCTTCACCGTTTTCTTGAGAAACCAATACGCCATTATGACGACCTGGCATGTCGGCTTTAGCCGGTGCGTAGTCATCAAACACGTGACCGATCAAGCCAGTACCACGAGTCATGGTCATGAAATCGCCTTGGAAGCCGATCAAACCACGCGCTGGAATATGGTATTCCAGACGAGTACGGCCTTGACCATCAGATTCCATATTGGTCAGCTCGCCACGGCGACGACCAATTTCTTCCATCACGCCACCTTGATGTTCATCTTCAAGATCGATAGAAAGGTTTTCGTAAGGCTCACATTTTACACCGTCGATGTCTTTGTAAACAACGCGTGGTTTAGCCACGGCCATTTCAAAGCCTTCACGGCGCATGTTTTCTAGCAGAATGGTCAGGTGCAATTCACCACGACCTGAAACGCGGAAGATATCAGCGTCTTCGGTGTCTTCTACTTTCAGCGCTACGTTGATCAGCAGCTCTTTAGTCAGACGGTCACGAATTTGACGGCTAGTAACGAATTTACCTTCAGTACCGGCTAATGGTGAAGTGTTCACCATAAAGTCCATAGTCAGTGTTGGCTCATCGATGGTTAACATCGGCACGCCTACTGGCATTTCTTTGTCACAGATGGTAACGCCGATACCGATTTCATCCAGACCAGAAATAATAATAATATCGCCAGCTTGTGCTTCTTCAACCGCAACGCGTTCCAGACCACTGAAACCCAATACTTGGTTGATACGGCCTTGACCGACTTGGTCGTCGTGATTCATCACAACAACAGCTTGACCTGGCTTGATACGGCCATTCAATACACGACCAACCCCAAGGCGACCGGTGTATGTGGAGTAATCCAGCGCAGAAATTTGCAATTGCAATGGTGCATCAGGATCGCCAACTGGCGCTTGAACGTGTGTCAATACAGTGTCTAGCAATGGACGCATATTGTCGGACTCAGTTTCGAGTTCGAGCTTAGCGTAGCCATTCAGAGCAGAAGCGTAAATAACTGGGAAATCGAGCTGTTCATCAGTCGCGCCGAGCTTGTCGAATAAATCGAAAGTTTGGTCTACAACCCAATCCGGGCGCGCGCCAGGACGGTCAACTTTATTGATAACAACGATAGGCTTCAAGCCAAGAGCCAAAGCCTTTTTAGTAACGAAGCGTGTTTGTGGCATAGGGCCATCAACAGCATCAACCAGCAGCAATACACCGTCAACCATACCTAGAACACGTTCCACTTCACCACCGAAATCGGCGTGACCTGGAGTGTCTACGATATTGATATGGTAGCCTTCGTACTGAAGGGAGGTGTTTTTAGCCAGAATCGTGATACCGCGCTCTTTTTCGATATCGTTGCTGTCCATTACGCGTTCTGTAACCTGTTGGTTATCGCGGAATGTGCCAGATTGGCGGAGAAGTTTGTCAACGAGGGTAGTCTTACCATGGTCAACGTGGGCAATAATTGCAATATTACGAATAGCGCGGGTTGTCATTGTCTGGGCTGCAGATTGTAAAAAAAGTGCGCGATTGTACCACGCGAAGTGGATTACGCGACTAAGTTCCGACGCATTAGGAAATAATTCATACTAATCAGTCGATTACCGGTTGTGGTAAATCGTCCAAAAGCATTTATTTATGACTACCCCACCCTCTTATATATTTAGCGCAACGGATTCGACGGCAATTTCTACATCAAATGCCAAACCCTCTTGGCTGGCCGAACGTGATCCCGCCTGTGGTGGGTTACTGCTGGCGTGATAGCTATAAACCAAAGAATACTTAGTCTGCAGCGTGCGATTCCTACTCGCCGCATGAAAAGTACGCGCATCAAACAGCACCACGTCCCCCGCCTGCAAATTAGGAAACACTGCCCGTGTCACCCATGGCGCTGCCAGAGGATGGTCGCTCATTAAAAATTCACGCTCATCATAAGCATCCTCAGGAAAATCGACTTGATGAGAGCCTGGGATAAAGCCTAAACCGCCGTTCTCACTGGTTTCACTACCCAGCGCAAGCCATGCAGAAACTAACTCAGGACGGGTAAAGCGCCAATAGCGCACATCACGATGCCAGCGGGTATCGCTGCTAAAGCTAGGTTGCTTACTCATTAAGCTATTGTGATGCGCTTGGGTTAGCGTGATATGCGGCGTATCAAGTAGAGCGCTCATCATAGAGAGTAATTGCTGATCAGCCGCCCAAGCAGCAAACTCAGGGTGCCTTGCTGCCATATTTCTTAAGCGACGTATCGTGCCGCCCCCTTCCACCGCTGTAGAAGCAGGTGCGCCGGGGTAGCCAAGCTCAGCCTCTAGCTCAAATGGGGGCTGCCGCGCCGCGACCGCATCCATCGCCAAGCGGCGAATTTCACTCACGCGATCAGGCGCTAGCAAGCCGCGTACCAGCACCACGCCATTGGTTTTAAAGCACTTACGCAGCTGGGCTAAATCAATAGGCAGGCAAAATTCAGCAAGCAAGACCATCACTCCGAAAAATATATAGCAGGAAAGTTAAATTGTAACAGTCCCTATTTAACTACGTCCTACCTGACTCCAGCATTTCATACCTTGGAAATCCCTAACAGGGCAGCATACTTTGATTCAGATCATCATTTTTAAATGGCGTAAGCCGCAAGCCACCGACTCCTTGCTTAAAATAAAAAGCACCTACTCTTCAATTAAATAAGCCCTCTTTTGTGCTCTAGCATCTTGCGACTGCCATTTTTACCCGATGAGAAACGGATTGTGCTTTCGAAATACTCTGTTAGTATTTCTTAACACTACCTTTCTTCTGTACTCGCTAGCTTGTCCCGATCCTGATTACTTTTTTCATCTTTGGTGCCGGCCGTCTTCTCCGAACGCTTACTTAAGCTGTATTGTTTGCGGAAGTGCATATGTCGATTATCGGTTTAGAAGAAGGCGAAAAGCCAAGCAGCCAAGATGGGGTTAGGGAATTTCGCCGCCAAAGAACGTTACTCAAAACAGGCGCGCTGCAAGACGCAATTTTCAATAGCGCCTATTTCTCCAGCATTGCCACGGATGAAAAAGGGGTGATTCAGATTTTCAATGTCGGTGCTGAGCGCATGCTGGGCTATGAAGCGCTCGATGTAGTCAACCGAATTACGCCTGCCGATATCTCTGACCCGCAAGAAGTCATTATGCGGGCCGCCCGCCTTAAGCCTAGAACTTGATACTCCGATTACTCCCGGTTTTGAAGCGCTGGTCTTTAAAGCCTCACGCGGCATTGAGGATATTTACGAGCTCACCTATATCCGTAAAGATGGCAGCCTCTTTCCCGCCGTGGTTTCCGTGACCGCACTGCGTGATGATCAGGACGCCATCATTGGCTATCTGCTGATTGGCACCGACAATACCGCACGCAAACAGGCCGAAGACGCTTTGCTGAAGGCAGGCGCTTTACAAAGTGCCATTTTCAACAGTGCCAATTTCTCCAGCATTGCCACCGATGCAAAAGGCGTGATTCAGATTTTTAACGTGAGGGCCGAGCGCATGCTGGGCTACACCGCGGCTGAAGTCATGAACAAAATCACGCCCGCCGATATTTCTGATTCACAAGAGGTCATTGCACGGGCCGCAGCCCTGAGCTTTGAATTAGATACGCCGATCACCCCAGGCTTTGAGGCCCTCGTTTTCAAGGCCACGCGCGGTATTGAGGATATTTACGAGCTTACTTATATTCGTAAAGATGGCAGCCGTTTCCCCGCCATTGTTTCGGTAACCGCACTACGCGATGCGCAGGATGCCATTATTGGTTATCTATTAATTGGCACCGACAATACCGCCCGCAAACAGGCAGAAGAAGCGCTGCTTAAAGCAGGTGCATTACAAAGAGCTATTTTTAACAGCGCCAATTTCTCCAGCATCGCCACCGATGCCAAGGGCGTAATTCAGATTTTCAATGTGGGGGCCGAGCGCATGCTGGGCTATACCGCGGCCGAAGTGATGAACAAAATCACCCCTGCAGATATTTCTGACCCGCAGGAATTAATCATCCGGGCCGCAGAACTCAGCCTAGAGCATTAATGTGCTGGTGGACACCACAATACGGCGTAAAGACGGCAGTTATTTACAAGTGGAAGTTCATCAACAAGCCCAAAAATCAGAAAACGACTGGATTATGGTGGGCGTGGCACGCGACCTAACTGAGCGCAAAGAATCAGCACAGCGCCTACACCAGCTGACCCATTACGATGTACTGACCGGCCTACCCAACCGCACCCTGTTTTATGAGGCACTTAAAAATGCGCTGATTCAAGCCACTGATAGCGATGGCCAGCTTGCTGTGTTATTTGTTGATTTAGACCTGTTTAAAAATGTAAATGACACCTTAGGGCACACCATCGGCGATGAGCTACTCAGCCAATTTAGTGATCGCTGAGTCTAATGTATACACCCCCGCGACACAGTGGGCCGCGTGGGTGGCGATGAATTTGCGCTTATTTTGCCGATGCAAGACGAGCCCAACTATCCCTCGCTCGTTGCCAATAAAATACGAGAAGTATTGCGCGAGCCCTTTGAGATTCAAGACCAAAAAGTAACGATCAGCGCCAGCATGGGCATCACCATTTACCCCGACGACGCGACGACCCATGACACCCTGATCAAATATGCAGACACCGCGATGTATCGTGCTAAGCAAGCAGGGCGAGACACCTATCGTTTTTTTACTGCGCAAATGAATGCAGACGTTTTAGCAAGGCACGAGCTAGAAGCCGCCTTACACAAAGCCGTAGAGAATGGCGAATTTGTACTGCACTACCAGCCCAAAGTGCACCTTAAAAGCGGCCGGATTGTAGGACTTAAAGCCTTATTACGCTGGCAGCGCCCCGGACATGGCTTAATCTCCCCCCACTTATTTATCCCTATCCTCGAAGAAACAGGGCTGATTGTGCAAGTAGGAAGCTGGGTCGTGGCAACAGCTTGTCAGCAAATTGGGCGCTGGCTACACGGTACGATTGGCCCCATGCAAATCTCTGTCAACGTGGCGGGTCGTCAATTTATTGAGGGCGATTTAAAAGGAGATGTGCTTAAAGCACTGCTTGATCATGATATTCCCGCCGATTTGCTCGAATTAGAGTTAACGGAAGGATCATTAATGGTGAACACCGAACGCACCATCAGCATCTTGCAAAATCTAAAAGCGCAAGGCGTGCAAATTTCTATCGATGACTTTGGTACGGGTTATTCAAGCCTCGCCTATTTACGGCGCTTTCCGATTGATAAGCTCAAGATTGATATCGCGTTTATTCGCGAAGTCACCAGCAACCCCGACGATGTGGCCATTGCGCTGGCCATTATCCGTATGGCCCACAGCTTAAAACTTGAAGTGATCGCGGAAGGGGTAGAAACCGAAGCGCAACTCGCTTTCTTACTGCGCCACCAATGCTAGAGAAAATTTTACTCTCGAAAACACTGAATATGACTTGGCGAGTCGATCCAATCGCTACGGGGCCAGATTAATTGCCTATGCAATTGATCTGGCCCCGTGCAAATAAGGACTGCTTTAAAATCTAAACACCGTATCCAAGCTCAGCGTTTGTTCATCCCCCTCACGATTAAGTACTCGGCCATAAGAAAAATTTAAATCCATATTTTTTGTTAAAAAGAAACGGCTTCCCAACTCAATGAAGCCCTGATGCTGGCTGGCAGGGCGAAATGCTGCGGTGTAACGCAGCCCCTGCTCAGCTAAATCGCTATAGCGCATCTTGGCGTCATCTGCGTTTTCCAAATGCTGCTGATACTCCACCTTAAAGCGCGGAATAATTTTGGCAGCAGCCCACTGAAAATGCCGCTCGCCACGCAGGCCCAACTTGGCAGTCAGGCTATTCATGGTTTGCGCTTCAAAGCTCAGCCCCTGCCGCCCTGTATCGGCCTCGCTATATGCGGCCAATTTGGCCGTCATCCATTCCACACGTGCATAGGGCGAAATCATCAGTTGCTCTTCACGATACTCATAGCCTGTAGCCAGCGAGCCAAACACTTGCTCACCGTCCCTTTGAGCAGTCAACACGCTATTGGTGGCCGTCACAAAACGATTTAATTCAAAATCCAGCTGACCATAGCCCAGTACCCCGTCAACAAAAAAATGTTCTGCAGGGCGCAGCGAGGCATACATGGCCAATACCCCGCCACGGCTCTTGCTTAAACTACCCTGGGTGCCAATTTCGCTGCGCTCTGCATGAAAACCAGCGCCCAGCCCAGCTGTAAACTGCTCGTTGATACGATAATCCGCCCCCATACTGATGCCATCGGTATGAAAACTAAAATCGCCCTCATTCTGCTGACCAAAGCCTATTGTGCCAGCCAACCAAAAAGCCGCGGCTTCATTTTGAGGCGGCTGATCCGCGCAAGCGGGCTGGGCGTCGATAGTGGCTGATGCAGCGCATTGATCTGTTGCCGCTTTTATATAGGGCGCGAAGTTCAGCTCTTTAAGCTTGATGGCCAAGCCAAAATCACTACCGGCTTTATCATGCAAGCGCTCCAAACGGCGATTAAAATGACCCAGCTGTGTGCTGGCCATGCGGCGAGCCGTATCCGCTTGTGCGGCCAACAAACCCAAGACTTCCTGGTCTTTAGCCGGATCCATACGCGCCGCCACATTCACTTTCACCCGCCCTGTCGATGTGCCATAGGCATTACTCAGCGCATAAGCCACAGACAGCTCGCCCGTAAACTGTGGGTCAGGTGTAATCAACAGCCGAGTCCCTTGGATCTCTACACGGCAATTAGCCGCTGGCGCAGATAAAGCCAATGCAGTAAAAGGCCCGCCACTGGCAGCAGCGCCCACATCCAACAAGATAGGCGTGCCCGAAGTGCTACTTGCTACCAACTCAGTTAAAACCGGCGGCGGTGGATTCACCTGCACCGCCACGGCAACCACACTCCCCTGCCCATGAGTGCCGCGCAGCAAATACGTAAAATGATCGACGCCAATATAAGCAGCCTGAGGGGTATATCTAAGGCTAGGGCTTGCACCGTTTGCTACGGCGATCTTTTGCCCCGCCCCTTGGGACGCCACGCCTGCACTCAGGGCAACAACCCCAAACCGAGGCAGAGTAAGCAGCTCAATATGGCTAATCTCCCCCACATTAGTGGCGAGTGGAATCATGTTCTGGCTACTATTACTTTGCACTGCGGCCTGCACTACTTTGGATACTTCAGGAATAGGATGCACCGTCAGGCGGTAAGTCTGCGTCGCCTGCGCGCTGACCCCAGCAACAGCCGACTGAGTGGCAGTAATCACGGTTGTTCCGGCACTCAGCGGGCTCACCACACCGCTAGCCACGTCAACAGGGGCAATCTCTGGATGAGTGCTGTGATAAGTAATCATGCCGCCACTCAGTGTAGAGGTGGCGACATTACTAAACGCAGCACCCAACATCACACTTGCTGCATTAGGGCTTGCAAACATCAGCACAGGCACAGACAAAGGGGTAACGGTCAGCGTGTAGCTTAGCGTTGACGCCGCGCTCACTCCCGGCACCGCGGCCTGAGTTGCCGTAATCACCACGCTACCTACACCCACGGTAGTCACTAAACCCGAGGCATTCACGCTGGCAATGGCAGGATTAGCACTCTGATAAGTAATCTCCCCAGAGCCTGAAGACCTTGCAGCATTGCTCAGGGTATTTCCCAATTTAAGACTGGCCGAATTTGGAATGGCAAAGCTCAAATTGGCTTGTAGTAAAGGCTCTACCGTCAGCGTGTAAGACTGGCTAGCTGCAGCATTAACCCCAGCAACGCCAGCTTGGCTGGCGGTAATCACCGTACTTCCAACACCGACTGCGCTGACTACTCCACGAGAGTCGACCGTTGCAATGGCTGGATTCGCGCTTTGATAGGCAATCGCGCCGTAAGGAGCACCACTTAAATTAGAGGTCGCGGCATTGTTCAGCGTATTGCCCAATTTAAGGCTGACCGAATTTGGAATGGCAAAGCTCAAATTGGCTTGCGGTAAAGGCGCGACAGTCAGCGTGTAAGACTGGCTGGCTGGGGCATTGCCCCCTGCAACTGCCAGCTGGCTGGCGGTAATCACCGTGCTTCCAACGCTCACTGCGTTCACTACACCACGGGCATCAACCGTTGCAATTGCTGGATTGGCGCTTTGATAGGCAATCGCGCCGTAAGGAGCACCACTTAAACTAGAGCTCGCGGCGTTGTTCAGCGTATTGCCCAACTTAACACTGGCCGAATTTGGAATGGCAAAGCTTAAATTGGCTTGCGGTAAAGGCGCGACAGTCAGCGTGTAAGACTGACTGGCTGCGGCATTAACCCCAGCAACGCCAACTTGGCTGGCGGTAATCAGAGCGGTTCCAGCTTCATGCCCACTTACCTTGCCGCTGGCATCGACCGAGGCTACAGCGGGCTTATTACTGCTATATATAATCGCGCCGTAAGGAGCTCCATTTAAAGACGAGCTGGCAACATTACTCAGCGTATTGCCTGCGATCACACTGACGCTGCCTTGAATGGCAAAAGTTAACGTAGCTGTAGGCGGCACAGGGTCTGGCTTGGGCTCAAGCACAGACAATATCAGCGTTGCTTCTTTCTGAATATTGTAATCAGAGAGCGTGCGACCATCTTCCAGCTCTTTACCGGCAAATTTCAGCAGCTGCTTATCGGAGGGAATGCCTTCCTTATCTTCAATTTTAGCTTTTACGTTTTCAATTGAATCACTCGCTTCAACATCCAACGTAATGGTTTTTCCCGTTAAGGTTTTGGCAAATATTTGCATAGACCATGCCTCAAGCGGCAGGCAAAACAAGGCGAAACCAATCAGGGCGGCGGAAAATTTCCGACTGAGGAAGATCATAAAATACTCGTCATTAATATTGATTTTGGGTAGGTCAAAGCGGTCGAGGCCGAATATTAGCGAACAATCATATGACAAGGGCACTTTTTTCAAAGAAATAATCATAAAGTCGATCAAATTCAAAGCTAAAGCGATGCAGTCAAGCCCTAGCCCTAGGCAAAATGCCTGCTCATCGGCATGATCGAAGCTCGCCCCCTTTTTGAGCCCTCGCCATGCGACAGACCTCCAGCACCTTGCCGCTTTTAACCGCCGGTTTCATCACCGTTTTAGTGGGTTTTACCAGCTCAGCCGCGATTGTTTTTCAGGCCGCCACGGCTGCGGGTGCAACGCCGGGGCAGCTTGCTTCTTGGATGTGGGCGCTTGGGATGGGGATGGGGCTTAGCTGTATTGGTTTATCGCTACGCTATAAAAATCCAGTCGTTACCGCATGGTCCACGCCGGGTGCGGCGCTGCTGGCGGGCAGTTTGCAGGGCATTTCTATGGGGGAAGCGATTGCGGCATTTATGTTTTGTGCGGCTCTGATTACCTTGAGCGGCATCACAGGTTGGTTTGAACGCATTATGAGTCGAATTCCGCTGCCGATTGCTGCAGCCATGTTGGCAGGGGTTTTAGCGCGTTTTGGCATGAATATTTTTACCGAGATGCAAAGCCAGTTCACCCTTGTCTTTGCCATGTTCATTGCTTATTTAATCTGTAAAAGATTTTGGCCGCGTTACGCCATCATGCTGGTGTTGCTGCTGGGAATCGCAATTGCTGCGGGGCAGGACTTATTACATATAAAAGAAGTAGAGATCGCCTTTGCCAAACCAGAATTCATGATGCCCATTTTTAACTGGCAAACCATGCTCAGCATTGGCGTGCCGCTCTTTGTAGTGACGATGGCATCCCAAAATATGCCGGGGGTAGCGGTGATTCGAGCCAATGGCTACAACACGCCAATTTCACCTTTAATTAGCTGGACCGGCGTCACCACTTTATTACTTGCGCCCTTTGGCTGCTTCTCGCTCAATTTAGCCGCCATAACCGCCGCCATTTGCATGGGCAAAGAGGCGCATGAAGACCCTGCTCAGCGCTATAAGGCCAGCATTGCCGCTGGTTGTTTTTATCTAGTACTCGGTGTTTTTGGCGCAACTATCGGAGCGCTCTTTACCGCGTTTCCTAAAGCCTTGGTGTTGGCGATTGCCGGCCTTGCCCTGCTGGGCACCATTGCCAATGGACTGAGCGCAGCGATGAGCGATGAGCAAATTCGCGAGCCTGCCCTTGTCACATTTTTGGTCACGCTTTCAGGCATTTCGCTGTTAGGAATTGGCGCTGCATTTTGGGGGCTCATTGCAGGCGCGATCGCCATTTTTATTATGAAAAAAATCTAAAAAAACAAGGCACTGCATGCAAATTCATTCTAGATATTTTATGCAGTGCCAATAGAGAAAAAAAGTACAAATAGCTAAAATAATCCGACAAAAACAGGAGCGCCAATTAATTACAATGCCTTACATTTACATTGCTAATTTGCTTGGCATCATGATAAAAACTGTCCTCTTCTATTAAAAATCACCCTTCAGAAAGCGGTGATCAAGGCCTAAAAACCTCTCTTATTGCACTGGCGATACTGTGGCGCGAAGCCCAAGTATTTCTCGAAACAAGCTGTGAAACATCATCGCGGCTTCAGCCAGTGCATTCACTTTGCGATTTTGCAAAATCGCAGGGGTGTTGCTTGTATCTGCCCTGTGCAAAACAAGCATCAAACACCCCAAGCAAGGCAACCCTCAACATTTAAGTTGTCACTCTCATCATTGCGAGCGGATTTTTACGCTCTACAAGAAAGGAGTCAGCACATGTCTGTGCATCTAAAACGCGGCCTGTTCATTGCCTTTTTGGCAGCGATCTTCGCCCTGATTCAGTCGCAACCTATGTGGCTAAAAACCTACCAAAGCGATCTCATCTACCTTGGCCAGCAGCATCTTCGCCTTGCTGGCTATTCGATGTTCTTAGCCTTGATTGTTGGCCTGCCTGCGGGCATTTTGCTCAGCCGCAGCAGAGCCAGACGCTACGCCGAGCCCATATTGCAGCTCTTTAATATTGGTAACACCCTCCCCCCGCTCGCCGTACTGGCTCTGGCTATGATCCTGGTTGGGATTGGCGACAAGCCTGCCATCATTGCGCTGTTTTTAGCCTCGCTCCTGCCGATTGTCCGCAACACCTACACCGGCCTTTGCGGTGTATCACCTGCCTTACTTGAAGCAGCAAAAGGCCTTGGCATGACCCCCAGACAAAGCCTTTGGTATGTTGAGCTGCCCAATGCCGCTCCCGTTATTTTGGTGGGTGTACGTCTGGCCTTGGTCATCAATGTGGGTACAGTGCCGCTGACCTTCCTCATTGGCGCTAGCAGCTATGGCGAGCTTATTTTCCCCGGCATCTTTTTGAATAATCAAACCCAGCTCTTAGTCGGGGCAGGTGCAACCGCCATTGTGGCGCTGGCACTTGATCAAACCGTTGCCCGTATTGGCCAGATTTTTGCCAAGCGCGCATCAAACTAACAGGAGCGAGTCATGCAACGATTTTTCCTCTCGATCAGCCTGATGCTGATCGCCAGCTTAGCCAACGCAGCGCCTATTCGCTTAGGTAGCAAAGACTTTACCGAGCAGCATTTGCTCTCAGCGATGACCAAGCAATATCTGGTGGATAAGGGATTTGAAGTCACCACCACCACCGATTTGCCCAGCGTGATCATGCGTGGCGCACTGATCAATAAACAGCTGGATATGGTCTGGGATTACACCGGTACGGCGCTGATCGTTTATCACAAGCTCACCGAAGTAAACCCCGAGAAAAGCTATGAAAAAGTGAAGGAGCTGGATATTCCTAATGGCCTCGTCTGGCTCAAACCCGCCGCCATGAACAATACCTATGCCTTTGCCATGCAACGCAAACGGGCCGAGGAGCTGGGCATCACCACCATGAGCGGTATGGCCAAAGAATTTAACCAGCATAAGGATTGGAAACTAGGGCTAGATATTGAGTTTGCAGGTCGGCCAGATGGCTTAGAGCCGATGAGAGAGAAATACCAGCTGGAGTTTGATCGCCCGCAAATGAAGCAGATGAATTCAGGCTTGGTTTACAACGCCATTCGTGATGGCTTTGTTGAAGTGGGCTTGGTCTATGCCACAGATGGCCGAGTCAAAGGCTTTGATCTTATTATCCTCGAAGACGACCTGCACTTTTTCCCTAGCTATGCCGCCACCCCCATCGTTGAGAAAAGCGTGCTCGAAGCCAACCCCGGTCTTGAAGAAGCCCTCAATACCCTATCTGCGCTGCTCGACAACGACACAATCTCTACGCTTAACGCCAAAGTAGATATTGAACACCTGCGTGTGGACGAAGTGGCCGCTCAGTTTCTGAAAGACAAAGGCTTACTGCAAGGAAAATAAGATGGAAACCATTCACTATATTTGGGAAAACAGCAGCTTTATTCTGGGATTAACCCGTGAGCACATGATGCTGGTTTCAATTGCCGTTGGTTTTGCCATATTACTAGGCGTGCCTATCGGTGTACTGATTGTGCGGCTCCCCTCGCTAGCGCCTTGGGTACTCGGCCTTGCCACGGTCATTCTTACCACGCCATCCATTGCATTGTTTGGCCTGATGATCCCGCTGTTTTCGATGATCAACCAAGGCATCGGTTATGTACCGGCCATTTCGGCGGTGTTTTTATATTCGCTCCTGCCGATTATCCGCAATACCCACACCGCATTGCAGCACATTGATCCGGGTATCCGCGAGTCTTGCAAGGGGCTGGGTATGAGCTTCTTCCAGCGTCTGTGCTGGGTAGAGCTACCCCTAGCCGTGCCGCTTATTTTTGGTGGTATACGTACCGCAGTGGTGATGAATATCGGCGTGATGGCCATTGCCAGCACCATCGGCGCAGGTGGCCTTGGCCTCTTGATTTTGCACGGCATTAGCCAGAGCGACATCCGCCAGCTGATCGCGGGTGCAGTGATGATCAGCCTGCTCGCCATTGTGATGGATCTTATCCTCAATCGTATCCAGCACTACCTCACACCTAAAGGTATCCGCTCATAATTTCGCGCGGAAAAAACACAAGGCCATTTCATCGACGTGAGTGTAAGCAGCCCCACGACGATGTAATTGCACACCGAATCGCTCATTCAGCACCACCTCACAAGGGGCCAGCTCATGATTAAGCTAGAAAATCTAAGTAAAACATTTACCCAGAAAAATGGCCAAACCGTTACCGCGGTCAATAACGTTAATTTACAAGTAGAAGAAGGCAAGATTTGTGTCTTACTCGGGCCATCAGGCTGCGGTAAAACCACCACACTTAAAATGGTGAACCGCCTGATTAATCCTACTTCAGGCCGTATTTTAATTAATGGCCAAGATACGCAAGAAATGGATGTGGTAGCGCTGCGCCGCCAGATTGGCTATGTGATTCAGCAGATTGGCCTGTTCCCAAACATGACCATCGAAGAAAACATCTGCATCGTGCCACGCCTCTTGGGCTGGGATAAAAAACGCAGCCGTGAGCGGGCCAGAGAGCTAATGGATATTGTTGCACTCGACCCGAATCGTTTTCTCAGCCGCTATCCGCGTGAAATGTCGGGTGGCCAGCAGCAGCGTATTGGTGTGATTCGTGCGCTGGCAGCAGATGCGCCTGTACTTTTGATGGACGAGCCATTTGGTGCGGTCGATCCGATCAACCGCGAATCCATTCAGAATGAATTCTTACTGATGCAACGCAAGCTCAACAAAACCGTGCTGATGGTCAGCCACGATATTGACGAAGCCATTAAGCTGGGGGATCGCATTGCTATCTTTAGGCAAGGGCAAATTGTGCAACACGCCACGCCGGATCAGCTGCTGGCCGCACCTAAAGACGATTTTGTGGGCTCTTTTGTAGGGCAGGACCGCACCCTAAAACGCCTACTGCTGATTAATGCTGGCCAGGTCTGCGATGGCCAAACCACCCTAACAGCGCAACCTTCTACCGATTTAAAAGAAGCGTTTAATCTGATGGATGAAAATGAGCAGCGCTTTTTAACCATTGTGGATGATAAAGCGACCCCACTGGGCTATGTAAGCCGTAGGGAAGTCCGTAACGCCAGCGGGACTTGCCTCGATAAACTGCACCCCTTCGAAGTGACCGCCCAAGCCAGCGATAATTTGCGCGTCATCCTTTCCAAGCTTTATGAGCACAATCTGGTGTGGATGCCGATTGTGGATGATGACAATAATTATCAAGGTGAAATCTCACAAGACGATATCGCTCGCCACTTAAGCGCGCCAGCGCTGTAAAAAAGAGCCGCCATCGCCAGGGAGGCGATGGCGGCTATATGGGGAACGCCTCAACCAAAGAAATGTGTTTATTTCCCAACAATACAATTGGTAATCATTATCATTTATACTAATGTATCGCTATTGATACAGCGTAAAAAAGTGAGCAGCCATGAGCCAAGCATCGCCCCCAAAACAAGCCCCGCGTAAATTACAAGTCCTACAAAACGTACAGCTTACGCCGCATTTGCAGCGCCTAACTCTGGGAGGGCCAGAGCTACAAGGCTTTCCTGTCCCCAGTAATGGCGCACATATCAAGCTACTTTTACCACAGCAAGGGCAGGCACTCACTCTGCCTACCGTGGGCCCAAAAGGACTAATCTGGCCACCTGCGCAAGACCGCCCCGTGGTACGTACTTATACCGTTCGCCAATTTGATGCCGAACAACAAAAGCTGATCGTTGATTTTGTTATTCATGATGAATACGGCCCTGCTTCCTACTGGGCTCAGCATGCACAGATAGGTGACGATGTTGGCCTAGCAGGCCCTAGCGGCCCGGCTCGTTTCAATCCAAATGCAGATTATTTTTTATTAGCGGGTGATCTATCAGCCCTACCAGCACTTAGCACCGTGCTTGAAGATCTGCCTGAGCATGCCATCGGCACCGCTTTAATAGAAATCCCCTCTGCGGCAGATCAGCACAATTTACAGCATCCGGCAGGGATAAATATTGTATGGCTAGTCAGCGCCACCCCTAGCGCCCTGTTACCACAAGCCGTTTTAGATTTGCCTTGGCCAGAAGAATCGGTGTCAGCCACCGTGGCAGGTGAAACAGAAGCCGTCGTACAAATACGCAAATATCTGCGCATTAATAAAAAACTCAACGTAAGCCATTGCTACATCGTGCCCTACTGGAAATACCAGCACAGCGAAGAGGCTTACCATGACGAACGCCACCGCATTATGGATGAAGTACTGACACCGACGTAACGACAATACTTCATGGCCATAGCCAAGGCCTGTCGACTCCAGAAATAAAAAAGAAAGCAATGACTTGTTTTAGCATTTTTCACAACGCAGCCCGCTACTTTAAAAATGTGGCGGCTTGTGCATTTATGCTTTAAAAACATATTATTACAGAATAAAGACATAGGAAAATTCTGTAATTTGCACTTTTTTATCAAAAAACACGAAAAACAGTTGACAAGAAACAAGAAGACAGCAACAATCACCTCACTAATTTGATTGAGCATAACCTTGTAAAGCGAATACCATTATTCGCAATGTGTTTGTAGCAGTACTATCCAGCAAGCCTTCTCAGCTTTTCTGCAAGTTCTCCCCGAACCAGGTGCTCTTCTTTTGGTGCTTTGCCATCCAATGTTTGGATGGCCATTTACTAGGAGCCATCATGGCACAATTTGATTTTATCGTAGAAGCACGTCCCTCCACCCGTCACACCGGTATGGAAGGTTGGTACCAAATCGTCGTTTGTCACGGCAAGCAAAAAAAACCAGTCACCGACTGGCAAGCAGCACCCCAAGCACACGACAATAAGTTGCACAGCGTATTAAACAGCGCCGCAGCTTTAGCCAAACAACAGATTCAAGTGCAATTTCACTAATTCTGTAAAGAAAGCTAAGTAGTTCATCAAAAGCCCACGACAACGTGGGCTTTTTACATTTCAAGTAATCCATCCCCAAAACCTGCAATACCGGCTCACATGGTAGAATCTAGCCTTATATGTTTTTCAGCCAAACCATGCCCTATCTTGCACTCGATACCTCCACCGAATACTTATCTCTCGCCATCAGCACCAGCAAGGGCATTGTTGCCCGTGATTGGCCTGCGGGGCAAAAACACGCCGAGATGATTCTTCCTTCCTTAGCCGAGCTACTCAAAGAGTGTCAGCTTTCGATGCAAGACATCGAGGGCGTCGCCTTTGGTAATGGCCCTGGCTCATTCACGGGCCTGCGTATCGCGGCGGGAATCACCCAAGGCTTAGCCTTTGCCCAAGATATCCCTGTGCTGGGGATTTCCACCTTGGCGGCGCTGGCCGAAGGCTGTCACGCCAATCAGGTTTATGTATGTCTTGACGCCCGAATGAACCAAGTTTATTGCGCAGCCTATCGCAAGGAAGCGGGCGTTTGGCAAACCATCATCGAGCCCTGCCTGAGCGACCCTGACGCCATTCCCTTGCCAGACGGCAGTAACTGGCTAGGCGCAGGCAGCGGCTTTGCCGCCTATGGCCCAATGCTCAAGCAACGCCTTGGTGCTCAGCTCAACGGCGCAAATGCCGAGCGATTCCCACAAGCCAAAGATGTGCTGACACTCGCCTTGCCTGATTTTGCAGCAGGCAAAGGCATGCCAGCCGCTGAGGCCGAGCTAGTGTATTTACGCAATAAAGTGGCTCTTAAAACCCACGAGCGAATTAAGAAATGAGCGTGCGCGACTTAAACGCCAGCGATATTCCACAGCTCATGGCGCTGGATGCGGCTACCAACTCGCATCCTTGGGATATCAGCCACTGGCAGCATTCATTAAAAGCAGATGTTTGCCTTGGCATTGATGGCGAAGCGGGCATCGTCGCCTTTGCCGTAGCGATGAAAATGGTCGATGAAGCCGAGCTACTGCTGATTGCTGTTCAGCCTAAATTGCAGGGCAAAGGCATGGGCCAGATTATTTTTAATGCGCTGACCGCAAAGCTAGCTAATAACGGCGCGCAGAGTTTATTTTTAGAAGTGCGCGAATCCAACCGCCAAGCACGGCGTTTTTACGAATCGGCAGGTTTTGCCGAAACCGGCATCCGCCCTGCTTACTACCCCGCAGCCAGCGGCTCCGGCCGTGAAGACGCGCTAATTTTTGCCATGATGATGAGTAAAGCCTAATGAGCCGCCGGGCGCTGATACTGGAAGAGCTGGGTCTCAACCCTGTTTGGGTGCGCACAGCCATACTGCCTGAGTTGCAAATTGCAGCTCAAGCCGTGCAGGCCGTGGCCGTCAACGCGCCTGCGCCAGCACCGCGCCCACAAGGCTTGTCCCCCGTCGCCGTGGCAGCACATCAAGCCCTTGCGCCTTTAGTTAGCCAGCCCAAATTCAGCCCGCCACCGGCCGCCATTCCCGCCAATGATCCGGTGGAAGACGAGCGCTCCAAACGTATTGCCATTATGAATTGGGATGAGTTACAGAGTGCTGTCAGCAGCTGCACTGCCTGCCCGCTTTGCCAAAGCCGACAAAAAAATAATGAGCAGCCTGTGTTTGGCACAGGGCCAATGCAGCCGAGCATTATGGTGCTCGGCGAAGCCCCTGATGCTGACGAAATCGCCCAGCAGAAGCCATTTTTGGGAGAGGCAGGCAAGCTACTCGACAATATGCTGGCCGCCATTAGCGAAGACAGCTTGGTCTATAAAGCCAATATTCTAAAGTGCCGCACGCCCAATAAACGCAATCCGCAGGCTGCCGAAGCCCAGCAATGCGCGCCGTTTTTAAAGCGCCAGATCGAACTACTTCAACCCAAATCATTGTTTGTGCTTGGCCGCTTCGCCCTTAAAACATTACTAGAAACCGACGAGCCCGTCAGCGTATTACGTGAGAAGCTACAGCACTACAAGCAAATTCCGCTAGTCGTCAGCTACCCCCCCACTTATCTATTACGTAACTTACCCGATAAATCTAAAGCATGGCAGGATTTGCTACGACTTAAAGGCACGCTCACGGCGCCCTTGGTTTAAACCGATTATCTTGTCGGGTCTCAACAAAGTAAAACTGAGTTCATCGGTCTTAAAAATTTACGACTAGACTGGATTACTCACCTTTACTCAGACGGCCATGCAAAATTCATATCATCTGGGACGTCAGCCCATTCTAAATCGTCAGCAAGAGCTGGTGGCTTATGAATTATTATTCAGAAACAGCAGCCAGCGTAACGAAGCCATCGTCCCCGATGACTTCCTGGCCACGCTAGATGTCATTCAACATGCTTTCAGCACGCTAGGGGCAAGCAGCGTGTTGGGCGACAAATTAGGCTTCATTAATGTCAGCGCAGATTTACTCATGTCTGACGTATTGGAATTGCTCCCACCACAGCAAGTTGTTTTAGAAATTTTAGAAACCGTTGAAATCACTCCCGTCATTATTGAGCGCTGCCTTGCACTCAAAAAGAAAGGCTTTAAACTCGCCCTCGATGACATCATTCATTTGGATAACAAGCAAAGGGCACTCCTGCCCCATCTAAGCTTTGCCAAGCTAGAAGTCATGGGCATGGAAAGAGCGCAAATGAGTGCCTTGATCAAGGAGCTTCGCCCCTATCCTTTACAAATTTTGGCAGAGAAAGTAGATAACCCCGATCAACATCAACTCTGTATGAAGCTTGGGTTTGATTTATTCCAAGGCTATTACTTTGCCAAACCAACAATTTTATCGGGCAGTAAACCCCAGCCCTCACAATTGGCTTTATTGCGCTTATTAGGCCTGATTAATAGCAATGCCGATAACCACGATATTGAATTGTCATTTAAGCATTCCCCAGATCTAACCATCAATCTACTTAAACTCGTAAATTCAGTGGGCTCAGGCACGCCCAAAAAAATTGATAGTCTTGCCGCCGCCATTACCGTATTAGGCCGCCGCCAGCTTGGCCGCTGGATTCATCTATTAGCCTATGTGCAGCAATCAGGAAAAAATATCGGTAGCAATCCCCTCGTTCAAACTGCGGCAATTCGCGGTAAATTTATGGAGCTGCTCGCATTAAAAAAAAAACCACGCGACCAAATCTTTGCAGATCAGGCCTTTATGGTGGGCATGTTTTCATTAATTGATGTGCTTTTTAATGCACCACTTCAAGAGCTTATCGAGCAGCTTAATTTAAATGATGATGTGCGTGATGCGCTAACAGGTAAAAACAACGCACTGGGGGAATTACTGAATCAAGCGCTACTCGCTGAAGACAATAACCCTCATATTAGCAATGAAATTCCTAGCGATTTTGATGACCTACTTAGCGCCATGAGCTGGGCCAATGAATTAGGCTAAAAATAGAACACGTAAAAAAAACACCGCATACATATAAAATATGCCGGTGTTTTTTTATGCGTTCAATATTATCTGCTAACGCTTAATATTTTAACTTTTACCTCTTTACCACTCGGTGCTGGCCAATCAATACTTTGCCCTACCGACAAGCCCAATAAAGCGCTTCCTACTGGAGCCGTCACCGACACTTTACCCGCCTCTCCATTGACCTCATGCGGAAAACATAAAGTCAGCTCAAATTCTTTATCTCCCGGCGTCATTAAAAAACGCGCGGTGGAATGCATAGACACCACATTAACCGGCATATCGGCTTGCTCTAGTACCGTGGCACGCGCTAATTCTGCTTCCAATGCATCTAAATCAGGAAAAGCATTTGCAGGCAATTTATCGAGCAAGGCATAAAGACGGTCGCTATCTAAGGTCGATACGGTAATTGGGGGTAATGCACTCATACTCAGATCTCCAAACCCGCCTGTAAATCAGGCATTAATATTCAACAATATAAATTAGACGCCGCTTATAAAAAGTAGTTCCCCTATAAAAAATATAATTTAAGCGCGACGTCTAAACAATGGCTGCTGCTGATCGATACCTGTTTGATACGCTTCTGGAAGATCATTTAAACCCAATAGAGCATCTTCTAGATTTTTATCACTTTTTACGACAAAGGCATTAAAACCACAGCGCCTTAAATAGCCCATCGTGTCCTTAAAGACATCGCCAAAGGCACGCAATTCGCCCACAAAACCAAAGCGCTCGCGCAAAATGCGGCCAATTGAAAAGCCGCGACCATCGGTAAACGCAGGAAACTCCACGGCAATTAGCGCAAGGCTAGCGGCCTCTGCACCCAAGCTTTCCGGCTCATCGTCGGGCGCAAACCACACGCCAAAATCACCACGGCTCGTCAACGCTGTTTTTTGCGCCAAGTACTGAGCTAGCGGCACAATCACTAGCCCGCTAGCAGGCAGCACAGCAAAGCTGCCATCGTCACTAAGGCGTAGCAACTCAGCATCACAATTCACAATTACAGCATCTTTAATTATGCGCGCCATTATGCAATCTCCTTTGCATAAACGCGGGTCTTAAAGGGCAGCATACCAATGCGATCAAACACATCAATAAAGCGCTCTTCGCCCAAGCGATTTTCTACAAATACAGCCATGATTTTTTCGATGACATCTGGCATTTGTTCCTGGGCAAAAGAAGGCCCAACCACTTTAGCTAAAGTAGCCTGATTACCCTGACGCCCGCCCAAGGACACCTGATACCATTCGGAGCCATTTTTATCGACGCCTAAAATGCCGATATTACCGACATGGTGATGGCCACAGGCGTTCATACAGCCCGACATATTTAAATCAATTTCGCCCAGATCATGCAGATAATCTAAATCATCAAAGCGCGCTTGAATTGCAATGGCAATCGGGATTGATTTGGCATTGGCTAACGAGCAGAAATCGCCGCCGGGGCAGCAAATTACATCGGTCATTAAGCCAATATTGGGTGTAGCAAAACCAATCGCTTTGGCTTTTTCCCAAAGCTCGAATAAATCAGCTTGTTTTACATCGGCCAGAATCAAATTCTGCTCATGCGAAACACGCAATTCACCAAAGGAATAAGCGTCAGCCAAATCGGCTACGGCAGCCAATTGATCGCTAGAAGCATCCCCCGGTGCAGCGCCATGCTTTTTAAGGCTGAGCGTAACAGCGGCATAGCCTGCTTGCTTATGCTTAAACACATTGCGCTCTACCCAGCGGGCAAACGCTTTGTTCTCTAATTGCTGTTGAACAAAGCCTGTATCGTCCCCTGCAAAAGCAGTGTAATCCGGCACGGTAAAGAAGCCTTTCATTCTATCGATTTCGGCAGCCGTTAAAGTTTGTGGGCCATCTTTTAAAAACGCCCATTCTGTTTCAACTTTGCTGGCGAATACCTCGGGCGTCATGGCTTTAACTAGGATTTTAATTCGCGCTTTATATTTATTATCACGACGGCCATAGCGGTTATATACACGCAATACCGCGTCTAAATATGTCAGCAAATGAATACTAGGTAAAAACTCACGAATTACGCTGCCAATAATCGGCGTGCGGCCTAAGCCACCCCCTGCAATCACTTTAAAGCCAATTTCACCGACTTCATTTTGCACCACATTTAAACCAATATCGTGCACCCAAATTGCTGCGCGATCTTCTACTGCGCCATTGACGGCAATTTTAAATTTACGTGGCAAATGGGCAAATTCTGGATGGAACGTCGACCATTGGCGAATGATTTCGCACCAAGGGCGCGGGTCAAGTAATTCATCGTGCGCCACACCGGCAAACTGATCCGAGGTGGTATTGCGAATACAGTTACCCGAAGTCTGAATAGCGTGCATTTGCACAGTCGCTAATTCAGCCAGAATATCAGGCACATCTTCTAATTTGGGCCAGTTATATTGCAGATTTTGGCGAGTGGTAAAGTGCGCATAATCTTTATCATATTTACGCGCAATTTCTGCCAGTTTACGTAATTGGATGCTAGTCAGATGCCCATAGGGAATCGCCACGCGCAACATAGGGGCATGGCGCTGGATATAAAGGCCGTTTTGCAAACGCAGCGGGCGAAATTCTTCGTCACTTAGCTCACCGGCTATAAAGCGGCGGGTTTGATCACGGTACTGAACCACACGCTGGTCTACGATGCGTTGGTCGTAGTCGTCGTAGATATACATCTGAATCATCCAAAGAAGAGATCGGGCTATGTGTTAAATGCCGCAATAAAAAGGGCAGAAAATCTCACTACTTGCAGAGATTATCTACCCGAGAGCGCTCAGCATTTAAGCCTATTTGTGCCTCAGACTATACCAGCGGCACTTTGCAAACCAAATGACTATTTTTGAATAAGGTTAGGCTGCATTCGGCATATACAGGCTTCCCTTCATAAGTAAAAAGAAGGCCCCGTAAATTTAAACACCCCCTAAGCACGGCCACTACTGTGCAGCACTGCCACTATTTTTTAAACGAGCTAGTGCGATGCACCGCAAAAACCCTCAGTAAAACAATGTACTGCGTATTATTTACCTTGCGCTTGTCTGGCATAAAACAATCGTATGGGATAACCACGATGGCGATTTGTTTACATGGCTCTTGCACGAAGAGTATCCTCGCATTTCAATCGAACTTTGAATCCACAGCATGACACTCCAAAGCACTTCAATTAATCGCCTCGATTACACTCCTCCGGCCTTTTTAATCGACCGAGTGGATCTCACTTTTGAGCTGATCGAGAACCAAACTCGGGTGAAATCCCGCTTGGTACTCAAACGTAATCCTGAGGCCGCTCCCCAATTACCATTGGAGCTGGCAGGCGAAGAGCTGACACTTGAATCAATCAAGTTAGACGGCGCGCCACTCAAGGCGGATACCTATACGATTTCTGCCAAAGGCTTAGTCATTTCGGCCATGCCCGACGAAGCCATTCTAGAAATCGTGACCCTGATTAATCCGCTCACCAACACCAGCTTAAATGGGCTGTATGTTTCGAGCGGTAATTTTATTACCCAGTGCGAGGCCGAAGGCTTTCGCAAGATTACTTATTACTTAGATCGCCCTGATGTGATGGCTAAATTTACCACCACCATCATTGCCGATAAAACCCGCTACCCAGTACTGCTTTCTAATGGCAATCGCGTCGATAGCGGCCAGATGGATAAAAACCGTCACTGGGTTAAATGGGTCGATCCCTTTAAAAAGCCGGCTTATTTGTTTGCGCTAGTCGCAGGTAAATTAGTCATGCTGGCCGATCAGCACACCACGCCAAGTGGCCGCCAAGTGGCGCTGGAGATTTTTGTAGAGCCGGGCAATTTGGATAAATGCCACCACGCCATGGCCGCTATTAAAAAAGCCATGCGCTGGGATGAAGAACGCTTTGGCCTTGAATACGATCTAGATACTTATATGATCGTTGCCACCAGCGACTTCAATATGGGCGCGATGGAAAACAAAGGCCTGAATATTTTCAACACCAAATATGTGTTGGCCAAGCCTGAAACCGCCACTGACGTTGATTTTGATGGCATCGATGCCGTAGTTGCACACGAATACTTCCATAACTGGACTGGTAATCGGGTGACCTGTCGCGATTGGTTCCAGCTCAGCCTCAAAGAAGGACTAACGGTTTATCGCGACCAAGAATTCTCTAGCGATATCGGCAGCCGCTCAGTTGAGCGTATTAATAATGTGAAAGCACTGCGCGAAATGCAATTTGCCGAAGATGCTGGCCCGCAAGCGCACTCGGTACGCCCAGAAGCTTACTCAGAAATTAATAATTTCTACACCATGACCATTTACGAGAAAGGCTCGGAAGTGGTTCGCATGTATGCCACCCTCCTAGGTAAGGCAGGCTTCCGTAAGGGAATGGACCTTTACTTTAAGCGCCACGATGGTCAGGCGGTGACGTGCGATGATTTCCGCGCTGCAATGTCTGACGCCAACGGCGTAGATCTGACTCAGTTTGAAGAATGGTATAAGCAAGCAGGCACACCAGAATTGGCCATCACCAGCCAATACGATGCTGATGCAAAAACTTACACCCTAAAGATCAGCCAAAGCTGCCCCGCCACACCTGGCCAAGCCGAAAAGCGCCCTTTCCATATTCCATTGGCACTCGGCCTACTAGATAAGAGCGGCAAAGACTTGCCGCTGCAATTAGCAGGCGAAGCGGTAGCACAGGGCACAACGCGTGTACTAGAGCTAACCGCCACCAACCACAGCTTTAGCTTTATCAATATTGACGAAGCGCCAACGCCATCCTTGCTGCGTGATTTTTCTGCACCGGTGAAGCTGAGCTACGCATACAGCGATGAAGAGCTGGTGTTTCTGATGGCAAACGACAGCGATGCCTTTAATCGCTGGGAAGCCGCCAATACCTTCGCCAAAAACCTGCTGCTATCGCTGTACGCCAGCAACGTTGACAATCCACTCGCGCCAGCCAGCTTTATCAATGCGCTACGTAAGGTATTGAGCGAAAAGCTCGATCCTTCCTTGATTGCACTGATGCTGGATCTGCCACGTGAAAACTACCTGCTCGAGCAAATTGATAGCGTAAACCCTGCGCAATTGCATCGGGTGCATCGCAGCGTCAAAGCGCAAATCGCCCGCGAATTACGCGCCGAGCTAATCGCCACTTACAATAAGCTCAACGATGGCAGCGCCTACCTGTATGAAAACGCGGGTAAACGCAGCCTGAAAAACATCTGCTTAGATTACTTAGCCGAGCTGGATGAGCCCTTAGTCACCGAGCTGCTGAGCAAGCAATATCGCCTTTCCGACAATATGACCGACCGCCTTGCCGCGCTCAAAGCACTGGTCAACCGTGATGGCGGCGAAACACAGCTGGCAGATTTTGCGGTGCAATGGCACGACGACGCACTGGTCATGGATAAATGGTTTGCCCTGCAATCCACCAGCCGCCGCCCAGGCGCACTCAGCCGTGTGCAAGCGCTAATGGATCATCCGGCGTTTTCGATCAAAAACCCGAATAAAGTACGCTCGTTGATTATGGGTTTCTGCCTGCAAAATGCGGTGCATTTCCATGCAGCAGACGGCTATGGCTATGCTTTTGCCGCAGATCGAATTATTGAACTCGACAAAATCAACCCGCAAGTGGCAGCCCGCCTGGCTTCTAGCTTTAACCGCTGGAAAAAAATGGAACCACAACGCAAGCAAATGATGCAAGCCGAGCTACAACGCATTGCCCAGCAGGATGATTTATCCAGCGATTTGGCTGAGATTGTGAATAAAGCGCTGAGCTGATTTACGAAGCAAATATGACGTAGCAAAACCCAAACCTTGAACCACGAAGGAAAGGGAGAAAAACTGGACTTAAGCTATGTCGTACCGTGCAATATTAATTGCTAAGTAATTTCAGTAGCTAAGCGGATCATCCGTAAACACAAAATACCTTTAGGTACGCCTAAGGGTATTTTTTTGCTTAAAAAACAAGGCAAAAAGCCTGACGCAGATATTTCACCCTATAATACTTAGTCACCAAATAGCTTACAATCCAGAGACACCAATCCTAATAGACAGCAGCAGAAATAATGCCTCACACAAAAATCCACCCTTGAAGCACGGGGACCTCTGAGAACACGGCATTTCACGGAGAAAACCTTCTATTATGTTTTTCTCTGTGACCCTCCGATCTCTCCCCTTCCTCCGTGCTTCAAGGTTTGGGTTTGACGCTACTGCGTACTAGCCAGCGAAAAGATGATGAAAAAAATCTCCTTAAAATGGATGTTGGCACTGACCCTTGGCAGCGTTACCGCGCTTGGGGCTTACTGGGTTTTCAAGCCAAACAAAGAAATCCCGCCCAAGCTAGATACGCCGATTATTGCGCTG
The DNA here is from genome assembly GCA_026399755.1 of Pseudomonadota bacterium. Lineage (GTDB taxonomy): Bacteria > Pseudomonadota > Gammaproteobacteria > Burkholderiales > Chitinibacteraceae > Iodobacter. The sequence continues at coordinate 46,717 of JAPLQI010000105.1, read as the reverse complement.
GCTGCAGGCTTGGCAGCACCTGATGTTGTGCTGGCGACCCCTAATTTGGCGCAGCTGCCTGCCGCGCTGATGCAAGTGCCGCTGCTTAAAAAAGTGCTTACCGAAGACGCAGTGGATTATTACGAGCATCATCCAGACAAACTAGGCCTAGAAGGCTCGCTCAGGCGGATTGCTTTTGAGCACGAGCTTGATCTGCAAGACCGTTTTATGAATGCGCTGCTTTCTGAGCCCGCCGAAATGGCGATGTGGAAAAGCGACGATGGCCGGCCAGGGCATTGGGTGCTGCGCATCACAAAAAACAATTTTGCCAGCCTGCTGCAATGGGTGGCTAAGGCCTCATTAAGCGATAGCCAGCTTAGCGTGGATGGCAGTATCGCCAAAGTGCCATTGTATAAATTGCAATATGGTAACGACGACGCCATCTGGTTTTTTAGCCAAAATAATAAGCTAGTCGTGTTTTCTGATAAAAGCTGGCTGGAAGGCAAGCAGGCTGCGGCGTGGACTAAAATCTTCGGCGGCCTGCTTGATGACAAGGCCAATCCTTTACTCCAGCATTACGGCGTGCAAGCCGCCAGCAGCGGGCATGCTGTGGTGGCGAATATGAAATACCTTTCATTTGGCTATCAAAGCCTCTTTGCCAATGTAAAAGCATTGCGCATGGATGTCAGCAAAGAAAACGGCTGGTTCAGCCATGTGCTGCTTAATCAGCAAACCCAATGGGACGGCATGGCGCTCTGGCAATCCGCCCCCGATGGCGCTGCACTTTGTCTATCTGCCCCTGTTGATTGGAAAACACTCAAGCCTGTTAGCAAAAAAGCCAATATCCCCGCCGAATGGCTGGCGCAGCTAGAGCCTGCCGCAGGCGTGTGCTGGTATCCAGATTCATCCATCTACACCCCACTACTGCTGGCACAAACCCGCGAGCCTAAGCAATTTTCCAAGCACGCCCCCAAACTATTTGACTGGCTGATTGGCGCAAGTGAAGCCGGCCTGCGTGACGAAGAAACATCGCGCCTGCCTGTCAGAAAAAGCAAAAAAGATGATGGTCTGCTCTTGCAACGCGCAGTCAGCGCCGACGATGGCAACCTGAGTAAAGACGCCAAAGACGCAGCGCCTGATGTCGACAAGCTCACGCTGGGCCGCTATTTTGACGTCAGCATGGCGCAATCCGGATCATCCATCGTATTCTCGCCAGACAGCAAACTCGTCAGCACCGCCATGGCCGTACAGCAAAAACGCTATGCCGCACTGGCCGATAGAATGGAAGGCCCGAAACAAGGCTATATCGCCCCAGAAGCGCTCTCCAAACTCCTAACCACCGCCACCATGTCTACGCTGCCAGGCAAAGCACAACCCCTGCTGCAAAACGCCGCGGTTACCTATCTGATCCCGCATATCACCGCGCTAGGCGAGTTCTCCAACACCGGCCTACAACTCAGCCCTAGCGCAGATCAGCGCAAAGATCAGCACTGGGAAAGACTGGAGTGGAAGAGCCCGAAGTGATTAGCTAGGTTAATAACAAACCCAAACCTTGAAACACGGAGGTCACGGAGAACGCGGAGTTTCACGGAGAAAAACAAGGCTTAAGAGTAGGATTTTAGCATTTCAAAAAACAGTGACAGGGGGAGGTAGATAGCTGCTCGTGGCACGGGGCTTAAATCCTCCCCTTGAAACACGCCGGAGAGAGGAACAAGCGGGACGGGGTTTCGGCAAGGGAGCGAGGCAGCGAGCTAATCCCGCCCGCCGCCCGCCGCCGACTCGATTGTCCGCAGCGCAGGGGCCTTCGTGTTTCGTGGGGTGGCCTTCTTTGGCTTCGTTTCTTGGCCACACAAGAAAGGAAGGTCCAGCGGGACGCCCGCACCTAAATCAACGTGCCGAAGGCACTAAAAAAGATCATTTTGAATTTGCTTAGCATACATAGAGTAAAACCCGTCAAATCTGGCAAGAGCTCCAAAACAACGGCGGTTTGCTCCCGCCCTACAGATCACCCCCAACACAAGGAAACCACCCGTCTGTGTTTTTAAGTAAATATCTCTGCACCGGCCTTATCCTGCTCAGCACCACCAGCCTTGCCGCAGAACCCGTCCTCAACCCCGCTCAAACACAAGCTTTTCGGGGCTGGTTTGTGCGGATTGTGAATGAGCAGCTTCGTCAAGGGCCAAACCCGCGCTGGCAGCATAGAGATTGCGCGGGGCTGGTGCGTTTTGCGGTGGCAGAAGCTTTACAAAAGCACGACGCCGTATGGCTGCAAAACAATGGCATCAGCCGGACAGGCTTACCGCCAGAAGTGGATTTAAGCCCAGCTAGCCGCGATGCCTTGCGGCACAACTGGAAGCAATCTGATGGCAAACGTGCCGCCTATGTGCCCGCCTTTGGGCTGGTACAAAACAATGCCCGCCTGATAGGCAAAGATATTAATCAGGCAGAAGCAGGTGATTTACTTTTTTTTGACCAGGGCGACGATCAGCATGTGATGGTCTGGACTGGTCGTTATATTGCTTACCACACCGGTACGTCTCACCCCAAAGACTCGGGTTTAAGAGCCGTAAGAATCGATCAATTAATGCAATGGAAAGACACGCGATGGCAGCCACGCAACGACAATCCCAATTTTATCGGCATCTATCGCCTGGCTTTCTTGCCCTCTGCCTCTTAATCTGCAGCCTGCTGAGTGTCCCCGGCTTTGCAGCGGACTACGCTGTGCGCGGCAATACTTTTTATTTATTGTCTGATTCTGGCTTTGCCAGCACAGACGAGGCCACGGTGCGGCTAGAAGCCTCCACTTACGACGCACAAAGCTATGGCGGGGTTGATATTCTGGTTTACCGCGTTCCTAAGCCACTGGATTTTTTAAAGCAGCAAAAAGACCCGCACAAGCTCGATTTGAAGGGCAATTATCAAGGCGAAGGCGCGGCCAATGCGCTGCGCTATCTGTGGGATCAGTGGTATGCCCGCTCTCGCAAAGCTTGGCAGCGGGTATTTTCTGCCCCTGCGCGCGGTGCCGTCACCCAAGCCGCGCCCGCTCTCAAAACTCCGCCGCCTACCACCACCCGCTATACCGCGGTGCGCCAGTATCAGCCGCTTAAAGGGTTTGAGCTGGTGAACGAGTTTCGCTATCCGCTGCATCTGGCCAAACCAGAAGCCGCGAATAAAGCCGGTCGACTAGAGGGCAGCAGCAGCGAGCGCGGCGTCACCGCTGGCAATGTTCGCGTGCCTTTGGGCAAGCTGGCACCTGGCTTATATATTATCGAAGGTTATCTAGGCAGCTACCGTGCAGCCACCTTGCTGTTTGTATCCGATACTGCGCTGGTAACCAAGGTATCCAGCGAGCAAATGCTGGCATGGACGGCGCATAAACAAAGCGGCGCAGCCGTAGCAGACAGCGAGCTGGTTTGGAGCGACGGCAATGGCACTTTAAAATCGGGCGACACCGATAAAGAAGGTATCACCGTCTTTAAAAAAACCGCACCCGAGCAAAGCTATGTTTACGGCGTAGACAGCAAGGGTGGCGCGATGATTTCGGAGAACTTCTACTACCCGGCCGAGGTGAACAATAGCAAGCTGTATATCATCACCGATCGCCCGCTCTACCGCCCCGGCGATGAAGTCAATGTGTCGCTAGTAGGCCGCCAATTTGAAAGCGCCCGCGAAAGCAGCCGGCTTAAATCTGAAACCGTGCAACTGATGCTGCGCGATCCTGCGGGCACCGAGTTATCGCGCCAAGAAATCAAAATCAGCAGCGATGGCGTAATCAGCCGCTTTACCCTGCCGGATAATGCCGTGGCGGGCGGCTATGAGCTGAGGCTGGTTTATCAGAACACACCCTATGCCGCGCCGTTTCGCGTATCTGAATACACCAAGCCGCATTACGACATCAGCATCGATCTGGATAAAACTGCGCTTAAAACCGGCGAAGAAGTCAGCGGCAAAGTCAGCATGCGCTACCCCGATGGCCGCCCTGTAGCGGGTGCCAGTGTAGAGCTAGTGCTGCGCAGCCAGCGTGTATCCATGGTGAATGCCGAGGTGCAATATCAAGGATTGTTTCCACTCAAGGTAAAACAAGACACGCTCAAATTAGATGCCAGCGGCAATGCCCGCTTTAGCCTGCCTGCCGCCACCGACCCTAGCCGCTATGTCTTGCGCGTAATCGGCAGCCAATCTGGCGCTTACCCTGTGACGGCCAGCCGCGAAGTGCTGATCGACAGCGCCGCCAGCCGCTACCGGATTGTGCCGGACAAGCAGTTTTCAGCCCCCAATGAAACCGCCCGCTTTAAGCTGATCAGCGATTGGCCGGGGCAGAATAAACCCGCCAGCTGGAATGCCCAGCGTCTGGAAGATCGCAGCACACAAAGCGGCGCACTCGCAGGCAATGCCCAGCAGTTTGATATTCAGTTTAAGCAGGCCGGTAATTATCAGATTAATTTGCTGGATGCTGCGGGCAAATCGCTAGGGCAAAGCAGCTTTATTGTCAGCGGCAAGGGGCTAAATGTAGCTCCTGGCTCGATCTCGCTGCTGTTTGATCGCGAAAACTATGCGGTGGGCGAAACCGCCGAAGGCGTGCTGAGTTTTCCTGAAGATGTGAGCGATGCCCTGCTCACCTTAGAGCTGGAAAACGTGCAGGAAAAAGCCACGCTGGCCCAAGGCGGTGATTGGCTCAAGCTGGATAAAATCAACGCGCGCCAGTGGAAAATCAGCCTACCTATCGTCAAAGACTATCGCCCGAATATGACTTTCTCGGTGCTGTATATCAAGCACGGCAGCCATACCTTCCAAAACCGTGGTTTAGCGGTGATTCAGCCCAAAATCGACGTTGCCATTAAGAGCGATAAAAAAGAATATCAACCCGGCGATATGGTGACGCTAGAGCTAAGCAGCAGTGTGGCGGGTAAAGGTGCATCGGCTCAGCTTAGCTTGGGTGTGGTCGATGAAATGATTTATCTGCTGCAGCCTGAAATCACGCCAGATATTTATGACTTTTTCTATCACGCCCGCCGCAATGCGGTGCGCACCAGCGCCAGCTTAAATTTCTATGGCTACGATATGGCATGGTCGCCGCGCGCAGGTGGGACCGATGAAATGCGCTATAGCTCGCGCTCGCAAAAAATGCTGGTCCGCCCACGGCGCGACAATATGGATACCGCCTACTGGAACGGCGCGCTTAAAACCGACGCCAATGGCAAGCTTAAAATCCAGTTTCGCATGCCCGACGCGCTCAGCCGCTGGCGCATTACTGCACGTGCGATCGACAACGACGGTGTAGTCGGGCAAAAAACCCACTATATCAACTCGAATAAAGCCGCCTATGTGCAATGGGCCGCAGCTAAAACATTCCGCGAGGGCGACACGCCCAGCTTGCAAATTGCCGTGACTCAGCAGGCCGAAAAGGCCCAGTATCAACTGGTGACGCGCGCAGGGAATAGCGTACAAAAAGAGCAAATGCTTAACCTAGCCAAGGGCACTAGTTATATTCCGCTGGAGACTGGCCCGCTGCAAAACGGCCAGTTGATTGTTGAATTAAAGCAAGGTGGCAAACTGATCGACCGGCTAATTACCGATCTTAGCCTACAAGCGGCGCAAGAAATGCACACGGTCAGCCAGAGCATTCAGCTTAAAGAGGGTAAGGCCGATATCAGCCTGCCTGCCGATGCACAAGCCGTGCGCCTGCAGCTTTTAGATAGCGGCGATGCGGCGTTTCGCAGTGTGATCGATGATTTAATCGACTACCCCTATGGCTGCGTAGAGCAAACCGCCAGCCGCCTGCTGCCCTTAAGCCTTGCTTACCAAAAGCTCAGCGACGCGCCAGCGCCTATGCGCGCTGCCTTGCGCCAGCGCATCGAAAACGCACGTTTGCGCTTACTAAAAATGAGCGGCAGCGGCGCGGTCTTTAGCTGGTGGGGCGACAGCACCGCAGGCGACCCTATGCTGACCAGCTACGCCCGCCTTGCCGAATCGCAAGCCAGCCGTGCGCTGGGCTTAAGCCCAAGGTTGGCTAACAGCAAATCCTTCCAAACACTGTATGCCAATCAAGTGAAATCCATGCCGCCGCTGCATCAGGCGCTTACTTTATGGATGGCGGCCGACACCGGCGAGGCGATACGCACCCAGCTTTCCGGCTTGGTTGATCAGCTAGCAAAAACCAGCCCTTCGGCCAATACCGCCAAGGCCAATATCATGAACGCGCCCGATTCGGCGCAGGGCCAACAGGCCGCGCTGGTGCTGGTCAGCAAGCTCGCCAGCCAGCACAAGCTAGCACTGCCAGACGCCATCCAAGCATCGGCCAAGGCAGCAACGCTCAGCCTTAAAAAATCAAACGAGCCATGGCTGCAGGCATTGGCAGCATGGAGTAGTGGCGACGCTGCCGACACCGCACAGCTGCTGGCCACACTCAGCCAAAACACGCCCACGCTGGAGAGATCGCTCGCCCTGCTATGGTTGCAAGACGAGTGGAAAACCGCCAAAGCCAGCACGCTAGCACCACAGGGTGCTTGGCGCAAAAACACAAGCAGCAGCGGCGGCATTGAATGGCGCTTAACGGGTAAAGCCACAGAAGCACTGTCGGTTCAAGTCGCCAAAGCACCGGCCTTACTCAATGCCACGCTGAAATACGATAGCGCCAGCAAAGCAGCAAGCGCCCTGCCGGTGAGCATTACACGTCAGCTCTATGTATTAGAGCCTAAAGGAGAAGCAGGCTTTACGGCCAAACCCGTGCCATGGACCAGTAAGCTGGCTACCGACAAACTGTATATTGATGAAATCGTGCTGCAATCGAAAAAAACCTACCGCTACGGCCTGATTGAAGCGGCACTGCCACCGGGCGCGATGGTTGAAGAACAGCATTGGGGATTAAATATCGACAATCTGCCAGGACAGGATAAATACGAAGATCTCGAGGGCAAGGAACAAAACACCCTCGCCGTCCAGCCCATGCAACAGCGCCCCCTAGGCTACGCCCAGCCTGTGGCTGTCTTAGATGGAAAAGTCGTGCAGCGGCAAATTATCCGTTTCACCCAAGCTGGCCGCTTTACCCTGCCTGCGGCACGCTACTTCAGGATGTATCAGCCTGACGAAGCCGCAATAGAAGAAGGAGCTGCTCGTGTTGTGGATATTCGCTAGCCGCCCCATCAATGGGGGCATTGAAATTCGTAGGGTGGGTGAAACCCGCGGGTTTCACCCGCCCTACGGCTGGCTTTGTGTTGGCCTCATCCTGCTACTCACCAACAACCACGCCGCAGCTAGCATACCCTGCCTGCCCTTGCCAGAAATCCAGCAACGCCTCGGGCAGCTTGCTCGTGGCTGGCATAGCATACTCGCAATGGAAACCGGCTATGCGCCGCCGCCCAGCTACAACGTTTGCCAATTAAAAAACGGCCTACCCTTTGCGGATCACCAGCTAAAACGCATTTATATCCGAGGCCTAGCCAGCGAGAACGATGAAATCACTCTCGCCCATGAATACCTACACCTCGCCTTCAGCCACCACCCACGCGGCCACGACGAGGTGTTTATCGAAGCCATGGCAAGACAACTGGTGAGGGTGCAGTGATTGGACAAATTAAACCCAAATCTTTAACCACGGAGGGCACAGAGAACACGGAGTTTCACGGAGAAAACCAATCGCAATAAACTCATCATCCCCGAGTGCTTCTATCCGCGATGACGCAATTTTGTGTCAAAGATAGTGCGCTGCACTTGGGCAGTAGTATGACAAGGCTTTGCTTTTCTCCGTGTAACTCCGCGTCCTCCTTTTCCTCCGTGGTTCAAGGTGTGGGTTTAAATATTTAGGTTTTGCTTGCATGCCTTAGCTCTGACGACAGACCATCATTTCCGCCCTAACGCGCACTATTCGGACCCATACCATGAAGCCTTTAGCCCTGTTTTTCTGCCTTTTGAGCCCCTTTGCCGCTGCCGCCGGTTTGCAAATCGACGCTCCTGCTGGCGGCTGGCGTAATACGGCGGGTAAGCCTGAGCGCTATACACAAAACGTGCAGTATCCAGCCACGCTGGTGAATACACCTGAAAACCAAGGCAAGATGGCCTTGATTCGTGGGCATATTGGCAAAACGCCTAAGGAGCTGCGCAAGGGAGAAGACAACCCGCCTTATCGATTAATCGTCAACGGCGTGCCTATGCCGCTGCGGGTTGATGCGGATGGCAGTTTCTCCCGCCCCTATTCTTTTGGCCGTGGCGCAAATAGCGTAGAAATTCAAAGCCCGGATGGCAAGGAGCGCGCGGCCACGCAGTTTTACGACAGTAATAAAGACCGCCCGCAAACCAAATTACGCATCGTGCTTTCGTGGAACACCAATAGCACCGATCTGGATTTACACGTCATTAGCCCTGATGGCGAGCACACTTATTATGGCAATCGTGTCAGCAAAAACGGCGGCGCGCTGGATGTGGACGTTACCTCCGGCTACGGCCCGGAAATCTACGCCAACCCCAGCCCACCCAAGGGCCGCTATCTGGTATATGTGAACTACTACGGCGGCTACAACGAAAAACCCGCCATGACCATCGCCCAGCTTTCTATCATCAATAACGAAAACACCCTGCACGAGAAACAGCAGCTGTTTAATGTGCCTATGCGCAAAACTGGCGATTTAACGCTGGTAGGCAGCTTTGTTTATCCATGACCATTTACTGACAGCAATGAAACTCAAAATACTAATCATCAGTTCGCTTTTATCTGGCCTCGTCCAAGCCAGCCCAGTTACACCCATTTATATTGGTGGCAATGAATATATGGATGCCTGTCCTGGTACGGGTCAGGTTATAGGTCTGCGAAAAGGCGGGGATGAGTTTCTGGCAGTCAGAACCGGCCCAAGCACAGAGCATCCGCTCAGCGACAAACTTAAAGAAGGGCAGACTTTTTACGTCTGCTCATCCTCAAAAGATGAAAAGTGGGTGGGGATTGTTTATTCCACAGACAAAACCAATGACTGTGGTGTGACCTCCGCGATTAAAAAATTAGCGCCTTATCGCGGCAAGTGTAAACAGGGGTGGATCCACTCGCGCTGGATGAAAGTCATTGCTGGCTAAAATACAAAGGAACTTAATGCCCCATCAAACCAATACAGCCCTAAGCCGTTTCAAACCCGCTTTATGGATCATCGCCCTGCTGGCACTGCTGATGCTCTGGCATGGCCCCATTGCCCAGCATGCGCATTACCATGATTTTGCTGATCAGCGAGCGATCTTAGGTATTCCCAATCTATTTGATGTGCTGTCTAACGCGGGCTTTGCCTTGATCGGGACTTGGGGTTTAAAGCTGAGTTGGCATCAAGCAGGCATCAGCCGTGCGGGCTGGATTTTGGGATTTTTTAGCCTGATTCTCACGGCGTTGGGCTCGGTCTGGTATCACCTTGCTCCTGATGACACGCGGCTGATTTGGGATCGCTTACCGATTGCACTGGCTTGCGCAGGCTTTTTAGCGGCCCTTGCCAGCCAATTACACGGCCAGTTGAAAAGCCAGTGGTTTGCTGTGCCCTTGGCTTTATGGGCGATATTTTCTGTGAGCTATTGGGTATACACGCAGGATTTGCGCCCATATTTATTACTACAGGCTTTACCCTTGATTCTGCTGCCTTTGTGGCAATGGCAGATCAGCGGCAAGCGGCGCGCCTTTTGGCTGATGTTATTCGCCAGCCTTTGCTATATTTTAGCCAAAATCACCGAGCTACAAGATAGAGCCTTATTTAATGCACTACAGCAAATTGTGTCTGGCCATACGCTTAAGCATCTTTTTGCCACGCTAGCCTGCCTGTTTATTTTGTTATCGAGAAAATATGAATCCGCGCAAACCCCTATTTAAATCCTTGATCACGCGCGCCACCCTGCTATATCGGCTGGCTGCCCTGCTGCTTGGCTTTAGCCTGCCCAGCCATGCCGCCAGCAATATGCAGGATTTTCAAAACCATATTAGCGAGCTCATTAGCATCCGCACCGAAGCCTATCGCTTTGCAGAATTGCACCAAATCATGGGCAATAGCGACACGCCTAAATTAAACCGTCAGCAAAGCGAGCAGCTGCGGCAGATTATTCAACGCTATCTGGCCGCGCGCGCACTATTGATGCCAGAAGTAGAGCGTGCTGCACCTTGCTTTTCCTTGATCGCACCGATACGCATCAATATACAAAAGCCGAGTACGGAAGGATTGCCCACGTTTTGCCATACCGCACGCAGATGGGCCCCCACGCTTAATCCTTTTGATGAAATTGGTAAAACAACACTATTAGATATTCAACGCGGGCTGGCTGCTGCCTTAGTATTAATGGATAGCTATGAAATTGCGATTGAGCCCTATGCTCAGAATTCTGAAGTGCGCTATTTGCTTAATTACGACGTTAAAAACTCCGTGCAAATTGATCAACTTATCAATCAATATCGCTCAGGTGATGTTCACAGCCAATTGCGTTTAGCCAGTGATTTAGTCGATCAGTATTTTAAAATACAACGCGAAAGCGGCATCACCCCCAGCGCCACAGAGCAATATTTATATACGCTGAGCCAAAGCACGGTCTGGTATGTGAGTCAGCGCAAATCCACAGGGATTAACCCGCTGCAAATCACGCAATTTGTGCTGGAAGACTTTAATCAGCAGAAAAAAGTAGCGCTTAATACGCTGAGTTTTGGGCTGAGCTTTGGTTTTGGCCAAATGGTGGGTTTGGTGCAAACGCGCAGTGGCAAGCTGCGTAGTTTAGATAAAGACGCAATTTCCCTGCTTGAATCCGAAATGAAGCCGCTCGATATTCTGCTAGAAAAAACCCCTTTCCGCCTCACCGATAAAATGATCCCCGGCCATTACGGCCATATGGCTTTATGGCTGGGCAGTGAGGCCGAGCTGAAAGAAATTGGCGCATGGGAAACCATTCCCAACCAATGGCAAGAGCAGATACGCAATGGCAAGCGTATCGTTGAGGCGCTGCGCTCTGGCGTGACGCTCAGCACGCTCGATCATTTTATGAATATTGATGATCTCCTCGTGCTGCGCGATCAGCGCCCGCTTAATCCAGAGTACCAGCGCAATGCCGCCCTCACCGCCGTGCAGCAGCTTGGAAAAGAGTACGATTTTAATTTTGATGTGATGACGCACGAGCGCATTGTCTGCTCTGAGCTGGCTTATGTGGTGTTCCCGGATATCGACTGGCCTTTAGCCCAAACACTGGGCCGCTACACCATCAGCCCAGATAACGTCGCCCAGCTTTCCATGGGTGAATCCCCCATTTTTAGCCCAGTGATTATGTACCGCGATGGCAAACGAGAGCCTAATCAATTACAAGAAAAATTGCAGGCTCTGATTACGAGGAATTAAGATCAGCCTGATACATTGGAAACGCTTGGTTTTACATAGGGTGTGCAAGTCGTTTTTCTTGCGCACCGCCTCTCGGTGCGCAACGACTGCGTCGTTGTACACCCTATAAAACCACACCATCAGCCCAGATAACGTCGCCTAGGGCCGGTGCGCAAGAAAAGCGCTTGCACACCCTACGAAAATCTATGCTTTTGCATTTAAATTGCCTAATTACTTAGGCTAATTTGCCATCAATAGCGTTGAGCAATTGACGCGATTGATGACCAGACACTTGGACGCAATACATCGGGAGTGCTGCATCTTTGACCTTCAAGCCCAAGTAAAACGCCGCGCACAGTGATTTATACAATCACTTGGTGGTAAGTTTCAACATGATAGGACTCCACCAAATCCGGCATGATGTGGTGAAAGTAATGAGCAATCGCCTCTTTAGCGCAGTGCTGCTCAAAGGCCGCTAGATCGACAAATTTCTCCACAAAAGTGATTCGGCGTGGCTCATCTCGACTGATATTCAACTCATAGCGAATGCACCCCGCTTCGCGCCGAGTGTCGCTAACCAGCGAAGCAAGGGCAGCGAGCAGCTCCGCCTGCCGACCTTCTTTTGCTAAAAAACTGGCGACGCAGACCAATTGTTGCTGATTAACACTAAAGTTGAGTTCCGTTTGCTGCGACATAAAATTCCTTGGTTAAAAGCATGGATGTTGGCTTACACAAGGTGGCCCGCTCAAAACCGGCGAACCGCCTTGCTAACCCAAGCGACGAGTGCATTACTTCGCCCTATCCGCTAAGCATGCAAATGCATGGCCTGCCTCTGTGGTGCGGCGGTGGTTTTGTTCTTAGATTGCTTGCCGGCGTAATCACTGGCAATTAAATCTTGTGCCGTGGCCATTGCTAAGCCCTGCTCTTCCACCAAATATTGCACCACCATTTTCGCCAGCCTATCTAGCGCAATACGGTGCGTGGCATCAGTGTTTTGATACAGCCAATCACTGAATGCCATAAAGCGATTAAATGGCGAGTCGCCCAATAACACCGGCAGGGTATGGGCAAAGCGGCCGGAATTGGCGACTAAATCCCAATAGCGTGAAAAGCGCACCAAGCGCTGCATAGTGGCAAAATCGATTACCTTGTTTGCCAGAATGGTATACGGCGGAAAGCTGTCGTAGACCATGCCAAAATCCTGGGTATGGCGAATAATTGGCGTGCCGCGCAGGCGTTTTAAAATACCAAATTGAATTTCATGCGGGCGCAAGGCGTAAAGCTGATCAAAACCCCGGCCAAAACTCGCCATATCTTCCCCCGGCAAACCCGCAATTAAATCCACATGCAAATGCGCGTGAGAATGCTCAATCAGCCAGGAAATATTATCCGCCGCCTTTTCATTATTTTGCTTACGGCTTACCCGTGCTTGCACTTCAGGATTAAAGCTTTGAATGCCGATCTCAAATTGCAAAGCTCCAGCAGGAAACTGACTAATGCCTGCCTTTAAGGCTTCCGGCAAATGATCGGGCACCACTTCAAAATGGGCAAACACAGGGTCATCTGGGTGGGCGGCAATTTTATCCAAAAAGAACTGCATGATCTTTAAGCTAGATTTGATATTCAGATTAAACGTGCGATCCACAAATTTGAATAGCCGCGCACCGCGCTGATACAATGTTTCCATCTCGGCCAAAAACACATCCAGATCAAACGGCCACGCCGTTTTATCCAGCGCCGACAAACAGAATTCGCACTTGAACGGGCAGCCTCGGGAAGCTTCCACATACAGGGTGCGGTGTGCAATATCTTCATCGGTATAAAGGGAATACGGTAGCGCCAAGTCATTGAGCGGCGGCTGCACACCCACATGCGTTTTCATCAAGGGCTGCGGGCCGTTCAAAATTTGCTTACACAGCTGCGGCAGAGTCACCTCGCCCCAACCAGTAATTAAATAGTCTGCCTGCTTAACAATACTTTGCTCAGCGCTTTCATAAGACACCTCTGGCCCACCCAAGATAATCTTAATCTGCGGGGCAACGCGTTTCAGCATCGCCACCACCCGCTCTGTTTCCTCCACATTCCAGATATACACACCAAAACCAATAATCTTGGGATGCTTAGCCAGCAATTGCTCGACGATTTCAGTGGTCTTGGTGCCAATCACAAACTCCACCAACTGCGTCTCCCCCCGCAAATCGCCCATATTGGCCAGCAAATAGCGCAACCCAAGCGAGGCATGGGTGTAGCGAGCGTTTAAAGTAGAAAGAATAATCGACATGGCGTAAATCTGGCTGAGGCAAAGGGGGATATTTTACGGCTTAATAGACACAGGAGGCGATCAAATATAGGGAATACAAAAAATGTCATGCCTCGTCCGCTGTGCCTATATAAAATCAAACCCTTCAGAAAAATCAGTATAACTATCAAGAAAAATAACCGTAAGCAAAACACTGAACTGACAAATATCCAGCGGCGGAGCAAACTTTCAAGCATTGTTAAAACATTCAAACCATCACAGTTCATTTAACCAGAGAAGCCCATGCAAACCAAAAAACACTACACGACTTTCCGATTCATTAACTACTTCACCCACGCAAGTTTGCTATTATTCATTTCCATATCAAACATGGCTTTTGCAGATGACTTTGAAAACCCCGAAAAACACATTCAGCATGTTTATCAAGAGCTTCGTCATGATTTATCGGCCAAGGAAGAGCTGAAAAGCTGCAATGAATTAGCTATTCAAGAGTATTTGCTGATCAAACTGGATACATTTTTAAGTACGCAAAATTTACTTCACAATATTGGATTTAAGCAAACGGAAGAATCTCTTTCCGGATTTCCAGACGATTTTAAAAACCAGTTAAGTACAGAATTTAAAAAATATATTATTCAGGATAATTTAAGCGCCATTAAATTATTCTGCTCAGCAACAAATTTGAAAACGCAAAAAAGCAATGTCGATTTTACGGTTAGTTATGTAGTCACATCAGTAAAATTAGCTAATAAAAAATCAAAACGTGTCGATTTTTTTCTTCTCAGGGGCTGGGATCATTGGCGGATCGCCGATATCATCTCTGGAAACGATTCGCTTGAAGAAAGATATCGCAATCAATTTGGCAAAATAATTCGCACAGAAGGATATACAGGCCTTCTAAAACAGCTGACAGAGATCAATCAAGATAAAATAAAGCCAACACTTAGTAACTAGCCACTCTCTATTTCAAATAGCAATAAAAAGTGTATCTTAGGCGACCCGAATGCATATAAAATTAATTCGTTTTTTCCTTATTAGTAGCTTTGCTTGTGTTCCACTATCAATACTTACAGCATATACTTTTGGCAATGGCGGCCATGGAGGGCCGGGAGGCTGGGGAAGCCTTTTCCCTGCCACAATGTGCTCCACTATGCTTTTAGCTCCCTTACTTTTGGCTATAAGCATTTTCCTCAAACTACACAAAAAGAATGTAGAAGCCCAAAAACACACCTACGCAAAACTCATGCTAATACTAGCGGTTCTTTCATTATTACTTGCACTATTATCGCTAGATTTAATCATATCTATCATATTCAGCAACTACAAAAGCATAACAGATCTATTATTTTAAACATTTATTGACCTTTTCCCCATTAAAAAGCCAGATCATTCAATCTGGCTTTTTAATATTACAAACTAAGCAACACCTTAACTCTTTAAAATCTGCAAAGGCATGCGCAACATGTCATCGCCATGCCCTGCAAAATACCAGATGATGCCAATCAATGCGCCAACGGTGATTAAATACCACACCGCAGAGAAGATTTGCCCATAGCGATCCAGCGGCAATAGATGGCTTTGGTGACGGCCTCGCCATTCAAAGACGATTTCCACACTACCAATCAGTAATAAAAATCCTAATAGCGCCAAACCAAGGGTGTAGCTGATAAATACGCCAAAGGCAGCACCTACCACACAGGCCACTAAGCCCAGCACACTATTCATCGAAAAACTAATACTTTTTAAAATGTGCCCGCCATCAAGCGGCAGGATAGGCAATAGATTAAATAGATTAAGCAGCGCATTAAATGCGGCTAAGCCAGCAAAGAACATTGAGCCGGTTAGCCAATAAATCACCAACGATGCAATCGACAATAATAAGCCAAAGGTCGGCCCCATAATTGAAATCACTACATCTTGCCAGCGAGTATTAATTTTTTCATCTGATAACGCTAATCCGCCCATAAAGGGGATTAAATAAATGCCCTTGGTCTTAATGCCAAAGTATTTCATCGCCCTAATATGGCCGTATTCATGAAAAACCAAACAGGCAATCAAGGCGATTGCAAACTGGAAAGAAAACAACCATGAATAGGCCGCAACGCTCGCCCCTGCTAAAGCCACTTTCACCAACTTGGCACTTTTAAGTAGCTTCAACGCCAAAGCACCCAAGCCAAGCAGGCTCAGTTTATTGGTTTTAGTGATTGGCACAACGGGGGTTTGCCGCTCGATATCCTGTGTATTGCGCTGGCCCTGTACCGCCTCTTGCTCATCAACGAGTAGGCGATATTTGAGCAAAAAGGGCTGCCATTGCAGATCTGTTTCTAGGCGAACACGCGTCGTTGCTGCGGAGCCATCGGGGCTAACCGCCGATAGCTCAAATTGCAAAACGCTCAATCCTTCGCGCTCAGCCGAGGCGTTTTTTTCTGCAACTAAGGTATTGTTCCAAAACAACTGCTGCCAGCCCGCTGGCGTTCCTTCCAGCCTAAGCGCTTTGCCTAGGCAGTTAATATTTAATAATTCCACGGTGTATCCAGTTCAATAAAAATCAATATGCATAAAGTTTAGAGCGAATGCGGGCATTTTACGGGTTTATAGATAGCAAAGGGCCACATGTGGCCCTTATATTGAAGATTAGTGCTATTTTGAATGAAGCGCAGCGGGTAGCTGCTTTAATACCTCATTGCTAAAATAAGGCTCATCTTCCACCCAAAAAATATAATCCAAGCCGAGATAATTTTGACCAAACTTCAGAATATCTTCCACCGTATTTTTTTTGCCTGTCTTAGGATTAATTTGGCGAAGGTTGCCGTCTTGCACCGCCATGCCCTTTACCAGATTGTTTGGATAATCTTTAAAAAACCCATAGGTCTGCGCCATATGGCTTTTGCGGTAGGGCATTAAGTCTGGCCCGCCAATTCCCATTTTCAGGGATTTAGCCAAGGCAAATAAGCCGCGCATATAGCCCTTATCATCGACTGGCAGCCATTCATCCGGCAGGAAATTTAAATAAACCATGGCGGTGGATTGCTTAAATGCTCCTGCCAATACGCGCATATTGTCGCCAATCGCATCCACATAGGCTTTAGGATTGAAATCCTGAGGGAAAGTAGTACTGCCATCAGCGTTTTCAGTGCCAACATCAATCGAGCTTTCGCTAAAATTTATCCCCGCAATCTTGCCATCAAATTCACGGCCCAATTGCTGGATTAATTTTTGATAACGATCACGTACTGGTGGCTCCCACATTTTGGGCGACCAGCCATATTCATCATCCGTAACCGGCTTATTAGGGTCCCGCTCTGGCGCACTCAGCATACTTTGCTTAATCGCGCCGCCCTTATAAATAGGGTCTTGCAAAAGATAGGCAGGCACATTGGGGCGGGGCGAAAATGACTTTTCTTGTAGCTGAATCCACAGTTTTTTATTCATCGAATTCAAATAGGCGATATCCGCTTTAATCGCGCTAAAATCGTAGTTGTCTTTAGTTGGCTCAAGATCCCGCCATTTATAAACAATTTGTGCACCACTAAAGCGTGGATCAAGCAGGCCCTTATCCGCCTTAATATTTTCACCACCTGCCTCGCGGTGATTAATGTAAATATAATGCTGCAGAGTCGGAGCGGCAGCGAAAGCCGCCGAACTCATGACGGATAAAACCAGAGTAAAACTGAGGAATCGGCTAAGCATAATCGCTCTGCATGGGATGATGGATGCTAAAGTTAACCTGAATACGCCAGAGCAGATACCCAGATTATTTACATCTCCTGAATAGAATTTTTTATGTCATTAAATGAATCAGCAGGGTGATGCCATGCCACTTCCATGCAATAAAGCAGAGCTGCTTCTAAACTTTGACAGCGCTTATTCCAAGCTCATTAATGAGCTTGCCACCATACCGGAGCAAGATACAAGATTGCCCGAAATAGCAGGTGAAATATCTGCATGCGATTTGCTTGCCTATCAAATAGGCTGGGGGCGGCTTTTATTGCAATGGGATAAAGACGAATTACAAGGGAAACCCGCGCAAATGCCTGCGCCGGGTTTTAAATGGAATCAGCTTGGGCTGCTCGCCCAAAGCTTTTACACCCATCATTGCAATTCATCATTCAGCCAATTGCATACAGAATTTACCGAATTAGCTGGGCAAATCCGGCAATTTATTCTGGACAATGAAGAAAGCACGCTTTTTGAACTGGGCAAAAGGAAATGGGCAGGGGACAAATGGCCGATCGTAAAATGGATACAGGTCAACACCATTGCCCCCTACCAAAGTGCACGCTCAAAACTGCGCAAATGGAAAAAACATCAGGCCCTGCCCGCTGCTGATCGCCCCAGCGACTCTGCTTCTGCAAATCCATAAAAGCGCTCACCCATCAACTGCCATGTTCCTGCTTCACGCGCCTCGATAGCAATATCGCGCAAGGTGCCCATCAGCGCCAACATCGGGCAAACGCCAAGGCTAACTCGACGCACGCCTGCGGCAAATAGGGCCGCAGCGGAAGGCGCGCCGGGCATGGACATCACGCTGACGGGGCCATTTACCCGCTGGCAAAGATACGTCAACGTGGGCAAATCGACAAGGCCAGGCACAAACACCATATCGGCCCCTGCGGCTAAATAGGCATTGGCCCGCTCTACCGTGATGCTTAAACGTTCTTCCTCATTCACGCCTAAGCCCAACAAATAGGTATCTGTACGCGCATTAATCCACAGCAAATCTCCCGCCGCGCTGCGGGCGGCATTGATTCGGGCCGCTTGGGCGCTTAAATCAAATAGCCCCGCTGCGCCATGCTGCCTATCTTCTAAATTCACCCCCACCGCCCCCGCCGCAATCACCGCTTTGATGGTTTCTGCAACCGCTTCCGGGGATCTGCCATAGCCCGCTTCAATATCCGCAGTTACGGGCAGGTCTACTGCGCGGCAGATGGCCGCCAGCTCGCGAAACATCAGCTGCGGATCAATTTGCTCGCCGTCTTTAAACCCACGTGAATAGGCGATACCGCCGCTCGTTGTGCCGATGGCCGCAAAGCCCGCTGCGGCAAAAACCCGCGCACTGCCTGCATCCCAAGCATTAGCGAGTAAAAATTGGCCCTGTTCATTAAGTGTGCGAAATTGCTGAGCAAGTTGCATGGTGTATCTCCTAAAAAAAACGCATCTTGCCGCGGTGGCGATGTCAAGACTGGCGCTTTTCGGACGTGGACATGGCTGCTAAAAAGTTCTGTAGGCACAGAGAAACCCCAGATCTTTAAACAAAAGAACACAGAGAGCACAGAGAAAACCTAGCTATGCTTTCTTTCGTGACTCAAGATTTGGGTTTTCTCTGCGTGCTTTGTGTTCTCCCCGCTCTCTGTGTCTACAGAACTTTTATCCCTACCACGTCCGAAAACCGCTAGCCCGTATCAAACTTGCCTGTCATGATTTCGTCCATGAAACTCGATCACGATATTTGCTACAGAGCACTTGCCAGCCGCGATGCGCGATTTGATGGGCGGTTTTTTATTGCCGTTAAAACCACCCGCATCTATTGCCGGCCCATCTGCCCTGCCCGCACGGCCAAGCAAGAGAATGTTTTATTTTTTCATACCGCCGCCGAAGCGCAAGAGCTGGGCTTTCGCCCCTGCTTACGTTGTCGGCCCGAGGCTGCACCGCATTCTGGCGCTTGGCGTGGCGTATCTAACTCAGGATTTTCCAACACGGTAAGCCGTGCGCTCAGGCTAATTGAGATGGGGGCTTTAGACGAAGGATCGCTCGATTCACTAGCCGATAGATTAGGCCTAGGCGAGCGCCAATTGCGCCGCCTGTTTGAGCAATATGTGGGGGCATCGCCGCAGGGTATGGCACAAACGCGACGTGTGTTGCTCGCCAAGCAGCTGATCCACGAAACCGCCATGCCCATCACCGATATTGCTTTTGCCGCAGGCTTTGGCAGTGTGCGCCGCTTTAACGAAGTCTTTCAGCAGCTTTACCAGCGCCCACCCAGTGATTTGCGCCGCGATAAGCAGACCGGATCATCGACTGGCGTCACCCTGCTGCTGCGCTATCACCCGCCTTACGATTGGCAAGCCATGCTGGCCCATTTATCTGCCCGCGCCATTACTGGGCTAGAAATCGTTGAGAACGGCATCTACACGCGGTCCATCTGCATCAATGGTGTGCAGGGCTTGGTATCGGTGCGACAGGCAAATAGTCATGCGCTGGCAGCCACCATTCGCTTCCCCAACCTCGCCGCCTTGCCACAAATTATCGCCCGCCTCAGGGCCATGTTTGATTTAGCCGCCGATCCAGACATGATTAATCAGCAATTAGCTAGTGATCCGTTGATGGCAAAGCTCACCGCCAAACGGCCTGGCCTGCGTGTGCCAGGCGCTTGGGATGGCTTTGAGCTGGCCATCCGTGCGGTACTTGGCCAGCAAATCACCGTCGCCGCTGCGATTAAACTCGCGGGAAAAATAGTGGCGCAATGTGGCGAGCCATTAGGCACACCCGATGCGCAATACCCCTCTTTAAGCCATGTTTTCCCCACTCCTGCCATCTTGAGTAAGGCTAATTTCACCGGCATGCCGCAGAGCCGCGCCAAGACTCTATCGACGCTGGCCACAGCCTTTGAGGCCGCCCCTGATTTATTAAGCAATGGCAGCAACGTGGCCGAGACCTGCACTAAACTGCTCGCCATTGCAGGCATAGGCGACTGGACCACCCAATATATCGCCATGCGCCAATTGCGCGAACCTGACGCCTTCCCCGCCAGCGATGTCGCCCTCATCAAAGCCATCACCCAATTAGAAGGCCCATGCAAGTTCAGCGCCAGAGCCGAGGCATGGCGGCCCTGGCGAGCCTATGCTGCGCAGCATCTTTGGACATCGCTGGGCGACAGTATGAATGCGGAAGATGAAAGCAAACAAAACACGCTGAGTTAAAAGAAGCGAAGCAACCTTAAACCACAGAGTAAGCAAGAACACAGAGCACACAAGCAGCAAATCTTTGATTTTGTCTGTGCAACTCCATGTTCTCTGTGGCATCGAGGACTCAAGATTTGGGTTTTCCTGAGTAAGCCCCATTCTAAGCAATGCGGCAACTATTGGCGTCGCAACTGCCTTCTAGCGTATTTGCCACAGTATCCACCACAGCCTCCGCCAACAAGCCACCCAATTTTACTCCTAGGCCTAAATCATCCAGATGGCCAAAGTGCTGCAGGCGTAGCTGCCCTTGCCGATCGATTAAAATGAGGCTGGGTGTGCCTTGTAGCCCGTAGTTTTGCATGGTCTGCGGGATAGGCCCCTGCAAGGATGCTTGATCGATTCCTACAGGGAAACCGATACGATATTCGTGCAAAAACACCTGTAAAGCCTCAGCGCCCATCACCGAATGGTGCTCAAAAACAGAATGCAGCCCCAACACCACCACATCCGATTCGGCAAAAGCGCTACGGATTGCCTTGGCTTGTGGCAAGCCATGGCTCACGCAGGCTGGGCATAGCATTTGAAACACGTAGATCAGCACCACTTTACCCAAAAGATCGTTTAAGACCACGGGCTGATCGCTATTAAGCCATTGCGAGGTCTGCAGGGCAGGTGCTAATCGCGGGGATGAATTCATGATTATTTCTCCAGTTGCTAAAATGCTCCTACTAAGGGGCAGCTCGCTGCTGCCCCCCCCTTATCCATTAAGCAAGCAGCGCTACTTTAGGAAAATCCACCGGTACATCAAATGCCACATTGACATAGTTGGTGAATAAATTAAGAGCGACGTGGGCAAGAATCTCGACAATATGCTCGTCGTTAAAACCATGCACTCGCAGCTGAGCAATATCGTCCGCTGAGACCTGCCCGCGGTTTTCCACAAGCTTCAAGGCAAACTGTAGCGCAGCGCTGGTCTGCGGATCACTAGCTTCACCCGCTTGGGCCGCCCGCATTTCATCGGCTGTTGCCCCGGCTTTTTTTCCTAAGGCGGTATGCGCTGCTAAGCAGTATTCGCAGCGATTACGATTGGCAACAGCCACCGCAATTTGCTCGCCCAGCTTAGGGGAAATCACCCCTACACCCAGCGCAGCAAAAGAGCCCCACATACTTTTAAGCGCCGCTGGCGAATGGGCAACAACGCGAAACATATTTGGCGTGGCCCCGAATGCAGCATGAATTTGTGACAAAACGGCCTGACGATCAGTAGTCGTTGATTGGGTGTCAATTAAGGGAAGATGTGACATTTTAATTCCTTTGCATAAATATAAATGAGAGAGGGGTAAACAATGACAACTAGCGCGATTTTATTCATGGACCACATACAAACATAGGACTCCTAACTATTTAGATTAAAAAAATAACACGACTACCGCTATTCCATTTTTTCCCAATTTTGCTGGGCGATCACAGACTCTGCCTGAATATGCTCAGGGCAATCGAGCCGCAGCAAGGCCACTGACAAAGGTGCATCGACCAAGCGGCAATGATGCGGTGCAGCCTTATCTACATGAACATTGCTCGCAAAATACTGGCAGCTAAGGCAAGCGCGTAATTCAGGAAAACGCTCGGTTTTCTGTAGCTGACCAATCAAAGCTAGTAGCGATGAAAATAATTCTTCTTGCTTAGGCTGAGGTAAACGCTCGACAGCCTCTAGCGCAAAACCCGTAGCATCCACAATTTTTAACGCCAGCGCTTGTCCGGCTGAAGTGAGCCGCAAAGCCACCGCTCGCCCATCCCCCGCAGCGCGCCCTTTTTCGATCAGCCCTTTAGCCACCAAAGAGGCAATCGAATCGCTAGCACTGGCCGCTGTTACGCCCAGCTGCTGCGCAATCCACGATAACCGAACACCCTCGCTGCGTGAGCGCAAGATTTCTAAGACTTCCACCTGAGCGTGGTTCAAACCCTCGGCCGTCGCAAACTGCCACACCCCCGTGCGCAATACCGAAGCAATGCGAGAGATGGCACTGACGATGCGCTCACTGCCCGCTGGGGTATCGCCCCAAAGTGTTGAAAGTTTTGTTTCCATTCCTGCATCCTAAAACATGAAGCCTAAATTGTAAAGGACTCCTAATCAATTTATTTTTCAATGGAAGCCAGTTCTTTTTTTACAAGGCTTTCAATATACCCTACATGGGTATACTATCATTTCTAACAGGAGGGCAAAATGACTTCAGAAATCCAACTTCGTCTTGGTGGTATGACCTGCGCGGCGTGTGCTGCGCGGATTGAGAAAATTCTTAATCGCCAGGCTGGCGTGGCTGCAGAGGTTAATTTCGCGACCGAAACCGCGCATATCAACCGTAGCGATCTTTCCATCACTGCCGAATCGCTGATTGCGACGATCAGCCGCGCAGGATTTACAGCCGAGTTAGCCAGCACGCCTGCTGCGGCCGAGAAAGACGAGCGCTGGCCGCTGCTGATTGCCGCCCTGCTTAGCCTGCCGCTGATGGCCAGCATGTTTAGTCTTGAGCACGCCGAACTACTGCCGCGCTGGCTGCAAATGCTGATGGCTACACCGGTGCAATTTATTTTGGGTTGGCGCTTTTATCGCGGCGCGTTTTTTGCACTGAAAAGTGGTGGTGCAAATATGGATGTGCTGGTGGCGCTGGGCACCACCATGGCCTATGGCCTATCCGCCGCCGTCACACTGCTAGGCATACACGAGCAGCACGTTTATTTTGAGGCCAGCGCGATGATTATTACGCTGGTGTTGGCAGGCAAATGGCTAGAAAGCCGCGCCAAAAAGAAAACATCAGGGGCGATTAGTGAGCTTTTGAAGCTTCAACCCAAAACCGCAAGGGTAGAAACGGCTGATGGACTGATTGACGTAGCCATCGGCCAACTCAAGCCAGGCGATATCGTGATTGTGCGCCATGGCGAAGTAATTCCTGTCGATGGTGTAGTCATCGAGGGCCAGGCTGCGGTTGATGAAAGCATGCTGACGGGAGAAAGCCTGCCGGTCGAAAAAAACATAGACAGCAAAGTATTTGCCGCCACTAAAAACAGCAGCGGCATGCTCAAAATCCGCGCCAGCAGCGTGGGCAGCAAAACCCAGCTAGCAGAAATTGTGCGGCTGGTGGCCCATGCCCAAGGCTCTAAAGCACCTATCCAGCGCCTTGCCGACCAGATTTCTGGCATCTTTGTGCCCATCGTAGCGGCGATTGCCGTACTGACCTTTCTGGGGAGTTTTTGGTATTGGGATAGCGCCGTTACCGCGCTGATCCACGCCGTTGCCGTCTTAGTCATCGCCTGCCCTTGCGCCTTGGGGCTGGCCACGCCAACCGCGATATCAGTCGGCATAGGACGTGCGGCGCAGCAGGGTATTTTATTCAGGAACGCTACAGCGCTAGAGCATACAGGCAAGATTGAAATGCTGGTGGTGGATAAAACGGGCACGCTAACCACAGGGCAGGCCAAGGTGGTAGAGATTATCAGCTTACAGAGCGAGCTATCTAAAGAGGGCTTGCTTCAGTTAGCTGCCAGCCTAGAGCAAGGCTCAGAACACCCGCTAGCCCACGCCATTTTGGCTGCAAACAACCTGCCACTCTTGCCTATCAGTGACTTTGTCGCTGTACCGGGGCAAGGCGTGATGGGCAAGCTGGACGATGGCAGTGAAATCAAGGTCGGCATCCCAAGCTGGGCAGGCGAAATGCCAGAGAAAAACACCCAGCCGCATACCTTGGTCAGTATCGCCAAAGATGGCGTTTTGCTGGGGCAGTTAGCACTTGCCGACACGCTCAGAGCCAGCTCGGTAGAAGCCGTCAAACGCTTGCACGAGATGGGCATTGAAGTGGTAATGATTACGGGTGATCAGCCAGCCACTGCAGCCGCCATTGCCAAGGCCAGCGGCATCCGTCAGTACAAAGCCCTAATGCGCCCACAAGACAAGGCTGCGTTTATTCAACAGCAAAGCAAGGTCGTCGCTATGGTCGGCGACGGCGTAAACGACGCCCCCGCACTCGCCGTTGCAGCAGTTAGCTTTGCGATGGGCGCAGGTAGCGATGTGGCGATTGAAGCGGCTGACATCACCCTATTGCATAACGACTTACTAGCGGTGAGCGACGCGATTGCCCTATCCCGCGCCACCATCAGCAAAATCCGCCAGAATTTATTCTTTGCCTTTTTCTATAACACGCTTGGCATACCGCTAGCGGCCATCGGCCTGCTTAACCCTGTATTGGCGGGAGCTGCGATGGCGCTGAGTTCAGTTTCGGTAGTGAGTAATTCATTGCTGCTGAAGCGGTGGAAAAGCCAACCCTGAAAAGTTATTAAACCTGTAGACACAGAGATCAGGGAGAACACGGAGCGCACAGAGAAAACCCAACGCGTTCATATAAAGGCAGAACACAAGACAAAACTTTCTCAGTGTCCTCTGAGCGCTCCCTTTGGCTCTGTGTCTACAGAACTTAGGTTTTTTTATACATAAAAAGGATTAAAAAAATGGAACACAGCACACTTAAAATCGAAGGCATGACTTGTATGGGTTGTGTGCGATCTTTAACTAAAGCTTTAAGCTCCCTACCCGGCGTCAGCCATGTAGCGATAGATTTAGAAAGCGGCATCGCTAAAGTAGAGCACAATGCGGCGCTTACTTCGCTAGCCACCTTGAGTGACGCCATTGAAGGAGCGGGCTTTGAGCTTGTCTGATTGCTGCCCAGATGAAGGGCCAAAAGTGATTCAGCCGGGCAAGCAAAAGCTGCTATCTCGACTCAATCGCATCGAAGGCCAGGTGCGTGGCGTGATTAAGATGGTTGATGAGGATAGATACTGCGTGGATGTGTTGACGCAAATCTCGGCCATTAAATCAGCCATGGATTCAGTCGCCATGCAGCTTTTAGAAAACCATGCTCATGGCTGCGTAGCACAGGCAATTAAAGACGGGAAAGGAGATGCGGCCATTGATGAGCTGATGATGGTGGTTAAAAAGCTTAGAGGGAAAACGCTGGGGTAAATCACAACCCATACCTTAAACCACAGAGTTAAGGAGGACACGGAGGGTCACGGAGAAAAACAAAATTATAAATAAAGCTTTCTCCGTGAAACTCCGTGTTCTCTGTGTCCTCCGTGTTTTGAGACTTGGGTTTTATCCCGAACTTACAACGTCAACCCACCCGTCACTTCAATCGCTGCACCGTTGATATAGCTGGCTTCATCGCTGGCTAAAAACGCATACACATTGGCGATTTCTTCTGGCCTGGCCATGCGCTTCATTGGCACACGTGCTTCCATATCTTGGATGACTTTTTCTGGCATGGCTTTCAAGATTGGTGTGGCAACAAAGCCAGGGCACACTGCATTGGCGCGTATACCTTTTTTACCCAGCTCTTTGGCCCAAGTTTTTACAAAGCCAATCACCCCAAATTTAGCCGCAGCATAATTGGTCTGGCCGAAATTGCCGTATACACCCACCACCGATGATGCGTTCAAAATCACACCACTGCCCTGCTCAACCATGGTGTCGACCACAGCGCGGGCGCAGTTGTAAACGCCTTTTAAATTGATGTCGATCACGCGATCAAACTGATCTTCGGTCATTTTGATCAACTGTGCGTCTTGCACGATTCCGGCGTTATTTACGAGCACATCAATACGACCAAATTGCGCCTTAACCGCCGCCACCATTTCGGCGATCTGGGTTTTATTGGTGACATCCACCACATAGCCCACCGCTACAGCGCCGCTTTGTACCAAGCTAGACACCACCGCGTCGATACCGCTTTGATTTACATCGCAAACCACCACTTTAGCGCCTTCAGCTGCAAACTTAACCGCTGTGGCCTGACCAATCCCGCTGGCGGAACCTGTGATAATCGCAACTTTATCTTTAAGTCTCATAACACACCTTTCATATCAATTGAAAATGGCCACGCCCGAAATGTGTTGATTACGCCAGCTCACTGACTCATAAGCCGGTATATCAACAGCAAACAAGCAATTAATTCCAGCATAGACGTACTTGGTGCAACGCAACAAGCCAATAATCGCAAGAACCCAAAGATTCATATTTTTTGTGACTACATAAAACAAGCGTATGCCTGCAGCAAAACGCACAGCAAAACGGGCTAAGGAGGGGGGAATGAAGATTCGCCGCCAGACAGCGTCCGGCCAGCGATAAGCAGAATGTTTACTCTGCAGGCTTATCCGCGTAATGCTCGCTCAGTAAGGAACGGCAATCAACAATGCGCAAGTCATTGTCGCGGGCAAAGGTCATGAGGAATTCAAAGACACGCGGATCGATTTTTTCAAGCTGCTTATCAACGGCTACACAGCGCACATTGTCGTGCACCATCGGGCGTACAAAAGGAGCATAAGAAAGCTTTTGATCGACACCAAAGGTGCTTAGGATGCCAGACAAGCGATCAGCCCAGTCGCTGGGCCGAAATTCACGCCCATTGCTGGTAATGCCCTGAATAATGATTTCGTATGGATTGCAGATCATTTTAACAACAGCGTATTTAATGGTGGAATATCCATCAGATTATACCATCGCAGGCCAAACTGCTGCCTTAGAAATTCTCAAAGTTATCTAGATTTAATTCTGTACTTAAAACCATAAAGCACTGACAGAGCTTGCCAGCCGCCTGCAAACGGTTGAATAATGGTTGTTTTTTCTCAAAGTGGCTCACACCGTTTCAAAAATAAAGAATGCAAATACAGCATAAAAAATGATGTGCGCTCCCGATAGCCTGTAAGAAATCATGCAGAGCACTGTGGATCACCTTAAGCGCACTGAGATTTATCTTTTTTGAAGCGGCAGCCCATTCGGACTGTTCCCTATGCGCCATTATCTGCAATTTACTGATTTCACCCGCGAAGAATATGAATATCTATTCAAACGCGCCGCCGTTCTTAAAGCAAAACTAGCCGCAGGCGAGCTTTACCAGCCGCTGATTGGCAAAGTTTTAGCCATGATCTTTGAAAAATCGTCGACCCGTACCCGTGTTTCTTTTGAAGCCGGTATGGCGCAATTTGGTGGCCATGCGATGTTTTTGCAATCCAAAGATACCCAGCTAGGTCGTGGCGAGCCGATCGAAGATGTGGCAAAAGTGATTAGCCGCATGACCAATATCGTGATGGTTCGGACTTTTGAGCAAAGCATTGTTGAGCGTTTTGCCGATAATTCTTTAGTCCCTGTGATTAACGGGCTAACCAATGAATATCATCCATGCCAAATTTTGGCCGATATCTTTACTTATATCGAAAAAAATGGCTCGATCGAAGGCAAGACAGTGGCTTGGATTGGAGACAGCAATAATATCTCCCGCACCTGGCTGCAAGCGGCAAAAATCTTTAACTTCAAGCTTAATCAAGCCTGCCCGCGCGGCTATGAAATGACCGTCCTAGATGGCCAAAAGTACGGGATCGAGCATTTCGAAACCTTTTACGATCCTTATCAAGCCGCCCGAGATGCTGACATCGTCACCACCGACGTTTGCACTTCCATGGGATTTGAGCGCGAAACACTGCAACGCAGAAAAGACTTTTTGCACTATAAAGTCAGCGAAAAAGTGATGCTGCAAGCCAAGGCAAACGCCATGTTTATGCACTGCCTACCAGCTCATCGCGGTGAAGAAGTTGATCCTGAAGTGATCGATGGCCCGCAATCGGTAGTGTGGGATGAGGCAGAAAATCGCATGCATACGCAAAAAGCAGTGATTGAATACCTATTACTGGGTAAAGTAGAGGGTTAAGTTGGTTTATTACCCAGAAATGGGCACAAACTGCTTATTTTCAGCCCCGTAACACAGGATTACCCTTAATGTTTGGCATTACTGATTTAAGCAGCTACTTGCTCGGCACAATCTTTATTATTTTATTGCCGGGGCCAAACTCGATTTTTGCATTGACTGTAGCTGCCAAGCAGGGTGTACGTGCTGGCTATGCGGCAGCTGCAGGTATTGTGACGGGTGATTTCATCCTGATGTTATTGGCCAGTGTGGGTGTAGCTTCTTTAATGCGTACTCATCCTGCAGCCTTTGATATGGTTCGTTACGTAGGCGCTGCTTATTTAGCGTGGATGGGTATTAAAATGCTGCTGCCAACATCACAAGCCGCCAGCGAGACCCCCACCAAAGTAGCGTCTGGGCATATTTACAAGCAAGCTTTGTCTATTTCGCTGGTAAATGTAAAAGCAATCTTGTTTTTTATGGCATTCTTTCCCCAGTTTGTGGACCCGACTTATGAACGGATTCCACTGACTTTTGTAGTACTTGGCATGATCGTACAAGCCGTAAGTTTGGCTTATCTGACCTTTTTAATTTTTGCTGGTGCCGGCCTTTCTAGGCGACTAGCAGGCAAACAGTGGCTGGGCCGTTGGCTGGCTCGCTTAACCGGTGTGCTTTTCATCAGTTTTGGTGCGCGGCTTGCTCTTATTCACTAATCCTTGCCTCTCCCCCTCTTGGAGTTCTCATGTCTGATGTAAAAAAAGTGGTTCTTGCCTACTCCGGTGGCCTCGATACCTCGGTAATTCTGAAGTGGTTGCAAGATACATATCAATGCGAAGTGGTGACATTTACCGCAGACCTGGGCCAAGGCGAAGAGCTTGAGCCTGCCCGCCAAAAAGCGGTGCAATTTGGCATTAAGCCAGAAAATATTTTTATTGATGATTTGCGCGAAGAATTTGTGCGTGACTTTGTATTCCCCATGTTCCGCGCCAACACTGTTTACGAAGGCGAATACCTGCTGGGCACATCCATTGCTCGCCCACTGATTGCCAAGCGTCAAATTGAAATTGCCAATCTAACTGGCGCAGATTCCGTTAGCCACGGCGCCACAGGCAAAGGCAACGATCAAGTTCGCTTCGAGCTAGGCTATTACGCCCTGCGTCCAGACATTAAAGTGATTGCGCCATGGCGTGAGTGGGATTTAAACAGCCGTGAAAAACTGCTGGATTACGCCGAAAAGCACGGCATTGATATCGCCAAGAAAAAGAACGGCGGCAGCCCTTACTCCATGGATGCCAATCTATTGCATATCTCTTACGAAGGCCAAGTACTGGAAAACCCAGCCGCCGAGCCAGAAGAAGATATGTGGTTATGGTCGGTTAGCCCAGAACAAGCGCCAGACGCTGCTGAGTATGTAGAGCTTGAGTACGAAAATGGCGATATCGTCGGCATTAACGGCGTGAAGATGAGCCCTGCTACCGTACTGGCCACACTGAATAAACTTGGCGGCAAGCACGGCATTGGCCGCCTTGATTTAGTCGAAAACCGTTTTGTGGGCATGAAGAGCCGTGGCTGCTACGAAACACCAGGTGGCACGATTATGCTTAAGGCTCACCGCGCCATTGAATCGATCTGCCTCGATCGAGAAGTCGCTCACCTTAAAGACGAGCTGATGCCTAAATACGCCAGCCTGATTTACAATGGCTACTGGTGGGCGCCTGAACGCCTGATGCTGCAAGGCATGATTGACGCCAGCCAAGCCCATGTAAATGGCTGGGTACGCGTCAAGCTCTACAAAGGCAATGTCATTGTGGTGGGGCGTGACTCTAAAGAATCACTGTTTGACGCCAACATTGCCACCTTTGAAGACGACGGTGGGGCTTATAATCAAGCTGATGCAGCGGGCTTTATTAAACTGAATGCATTGCGTATGAGAATTGCAGCCAAACTACGCAAGTGAATCTACATTAGCTAAAAACAAAGCCGGCTCGCTGCCGGCTTTGTGCATCAAAAAAAGGAAACCATTATGCTTGAGGCGCTCAAAAATATATCAGAGGAAACCTTCGCCACGCTATCGGTATCCATCCTCTGTACAGCCCTCATTATCTATATGGGATTTATTGTTTATCGATTAGCGGCAGATTCTAAAGCCGGAAAATACGGATCCTTAGTTTTATTCTTCACACTGGGGTTTGGCGTATTTGGCTTTATTATTAAAACCGTGCTCACCGAAGTCATTCAAAAATAAAGAGAACTCTCTATGTCCCAATTCGATAATGTATCTGTGCTCAAGCAAGGCAATGTTTATTTCGGCGGTCTATGTGTATCGCACACCCTTATTTTAGCCGGTGGCGAAAAGAAATCGGTCGGTGTTATTCTGCCATCAACGCTTACTTTTAACACGGGTGCAGCAGAAATCATGGAAATCGTCGCAGGCCTTTGCCACGTAAAATTGGCTGGTGAATCTGAGGCCACTTCCTATACTGCAGGTCAAAGCTTTAATGTGCCCGCCAACTCTAGTTTTGCCATTGAAACGCTAGAAACACTGCATTATGTTTGTCATTTTGCTTAAATAGCAAAATTCATAAATAGATTTAATTTACTACTTACAAAAAGGAGAAGCCCGTGCCTTCTTTCGATATTAGCTCTGAACTCGATATGGTTGCCCTTAAAAATGCCATCGATGCCGTTGATCGCGTAATCAATAACCGTTTTGACTTTAAAGGCACTAGCGCCAAAGTCGATTTAAACGAAAAAGATGAAACCATCACCCTGCATGGCGATTCCAATGCGCAGCTTGATCAAATTAAAGATATTCTATTTCCGGCCTTAGAGAAAAAAGAAGCCGATAGCAGCAAGCGCCTAGAAAGTGGCGAAGTGCAAAAAATATCTGGTAACAAAGTAAAGCTGGAAATGAAAATCAAGGCGGGGATTGATCAAGATTTAGCCAAGAAAATCATCAAGCTGATTAAAGATGAAAAACTTAAAGTGCAAACCGCCATTCAAGGCGATACCGTACGTGTAACGGGCGCTAAACGCGATATCTTGCAGGAAGTGATCGCCCTAATGCGTAAATCAATTACTGACTTCCCGCTGCAATATCAGAATTTCCGCGACTAATACTTGAGGATCAGGGCGGCACATCATTGCCGCCCACGCCATGAACTGGACCACACGCCAATCTGCTTTTATCACCCTACTTGCCATGCTATTTGGTCTAGGGATGATTTTTATTCTAGCCTATCAAGTCAATAGCTCTTATAAAGTTGAAGTGCA
This sequence comes from Pseudomonadota bacterium, assembly GCA_026399755.1. Classification (GTDB taxonomy): domain Bacteria; phylum Pseudomonadota; class Gammaproteobacteria; order Burkholderiales; family Chitinibacteraceae; genus Iodobacter. The sequence continues at coordinate 15,264 of JAPLQI010000105.1, read as the reverse complement.
GCGTGCTCGCTTGGGCGCCGCCCACCAATCCAGCGAAGTTGCCCACAAAATTAGTGGCGCATTAAGAGAAATAGATATTGTCCTTAAAGATTTAAGCGATCGAATTAACCCTCAAGATCTAATGAATGCAGAGCTAGGTCATAGCCGCAATACAGAATTACAAAATATTTTATTAGATAAACTGCTGCAAATTCATCAAGCTGACAATATCGTCCTAGTGAGCAGCAATAGCAGCATCACCCATCGCGCTTTGGATACGCCAAGCAATGGGCAGTTAATGGATAATGCTTATTTTCAACTCATTCGTAACAATCGTTACCAAGAACGAATTTATGCCCGCCTTGCTAGCCATAGCCAAAACACAGGCATTGTGGTGGCAAGGCGGATTGAATCACTCACAGCCGAATTTTCCGGGCTGATTGTTGCCAGTATGACCCGCAATTATTTAGATGATCTATTAAGTAAACTGCATTTAGGAAAGCACGGCAGCGTGCAAATTATTGATCAAAATAAAAATATACTTGCAAAATACCCAGCCAATGCAGCCATTTTAGCCATAGACGAGGCCAGCCTCAAAAGTTTAATGGCAGGCAAAGAAAATAGCGTATTAATTAACCACACCGAAAAAAATCAAAGTATCAGCAGCTACTATTTAATAAAAGACACTTCTTTTATTGTGATCGTCAACGCATCTTCTGATGATTATTTATTGCTTTGGCGAAGCAACACGCTCTATTATTTATTAGGTGGCGGCACACTGCTGATTATGGCATTACTGATGTGTTATTTCTTTTGGCGTTCGCATCGTTTAACTCAAAATCTACATAAAAAAGAAAACCATTTAAATGCAAGCGAAGCGCGTTTTAGGCAAATGATAGAAACCAGCCCAGTAGCGATTGTTTTAGCCCGCATGCCGGATTACTTTATTACCTACATCAATCATCAGGCCGCAGAATTATTCGATCAAACACAAGCAGGGGCTTTATCGCAGCGCGCTTTTGAATTATATAAATCTAAACTCAACTTTATGGATCAGGTTAATAAAACACAAGCAGGACAAGACCAGCATAATATTGAAGTGGTGCTACAGCGTAAAAATGGCCAGCCTTTCTGGGGCAGCCTCTCCATGTCGATAAGTGAAACATCGCAATCCACTACTCTGATGATTGGAATTAGTGATATCACTATAAAAAAACAATTAGAGACCGATCTGCAACACCGCGCCACCATTGATAGCCTATCAGGGCTATTTAATCGTGCTTATTTTACCGAGCAGGCCAATCATGAAATTGCGCGGGCTAAGCGCAATCAGCAACCCTTGTTGGTTATCATGCTCGATATCGATCATTTTAAGCGTATTAATGACAATTGGGGCCATGATATAGGGGATAAAGCGATTCAAAGCTTGGCTGAGCTTTGTCGCTCCACACTGCGGGATATCGATATTATTGGCCGTATAGGTGGCGAAGAGTTTGCTATTTTGTTACCAGAAACTGATTTAGAAAAAGGCTTTCCCGTTGCCGAGCGTTTAAGGCAACGTATTGAAGCACAGCGCATTGTATTACCCAATCAACAAACATTGCAGTTTACTGCCAGTATTGGAGTGAGTACCTTATGCGCTGATGATCAAAAAATTGACCAGATTCTTAAACGAGCAGATTTAGCTCTTTATCAAGCAAAAAATGAAGGTAGAAATCAAACAGTGATTTACAGTAAGAAAACCGAGTAAGAAAAATAAATGATGTAGACATAATAAATTTGATATACGTCAACACCCTCCATCCCCATTTGCTTTTATATAGCGATATATACAGAGATGGAGATCATCATGGAAAACACACCACTACAAGCGCTGTTTACTTCTGATATCGGCCTTTTAAGCCTATTCACAATTTGCTTTGTTTTAGGCATGGCCCTCTATATTTTTTTCTATGTTCGTCGCAAAGTCACTGAAGATACTGCGGCTCATTTAAAAAATATAGCGAAAACAACAAAACAATAACGCAAACACAATACAAAATCCCGCACAAAAACTAAAGGATCGCTTATCACAAAGCGATCCTTTTTTATTATTGCACTGTAATCAGAGAGAAAGATTCTTTGCGCTCCCCAGCACGATTACCCCGCCATAACACCGTACTCCCCAAGGGCTCACCACCAATCGTCATCCGCAGAGGGCAAGATTCAGCCCTACTCCCTTGCAACAGCGTAATCCCAGCAAAATACTCAAATGATGCTAGAGGCGCCGAGGGAATATTTCGCCCATCAATGCAACCCTTCTGCTCCTTCATGGCATCACGCAAAGAATACGAAACATCACGGTAGCTTTTTTGTGCGTCCAACCACGGCTGCCACAGGCTAATGAGCACCCCCCAGATCAAGGTGACGCCACACGCCCAGTTTGTCACTGCCAAACGCCCTGGTGGGCGTTTACGGGCAATGACGATACCCCAAATCACCGTTAAGCCAAGCGCAAAGACAATCCCCAAGCCATCCCATTGGGCTTGATAAGCTGGGCTTGCTTCCCGTAGGGTTCTAGCCATACCTGTCGGTACACCGGTATGCACCGCCAGCCAACCTAGCCATAACAATCCAGTGAATAGGCCAAACGTCATTAGGCCAAACCAGTTCAGCGCTTGAGCCGCGCCACGGCGCAAATCATCTACACCACTCGCCGCCAAAATAGACAGGGGCAATAAGACGATCAGTGCATGCGATTCCCGTGCATCTCCCGCCATCACAAACCAAAGTACATGCAGAAGCAGTAACACGCTAGGCAAAAGCATTTTAGGCTGAATCAGCTGATGGCGATTCGCCCATAAGCCCCATATCGCGAGAGGTAAAGCGGGCCAAGCAAACCACAGGACAATCGAGGAAAAAAAACCAAAGGCATGAAAAGCCTTGAAATCAGCTACACCACCAAAAGGCCCGAACGCATACTGATTAATCCACAAATCAAAGACCGGCCTGGCATGCTGATAAAGATCGATAGGCCAGATTGCGCTCAGTGGAACGGCAATAACCAAAGCAGACAATAAACTCACGCCATAGGAGGTATTTCTCCAAGGCTTAAATAGAAATAACATCAAAGCCGATGTCAGAGCCAAAATAAACTCAGCCCAATTACCACCTAAAAGCAGCAATAGCCATGCCAAGCCCAGCAGCAAGCCCGCCCGTAATGGTTGGCGTAAAGCATAAGCTAAAGCATAAATATGCCAAGCAAACCCAGCCAAGACCAAAACTTGAGGGGATAAATGGTGGCCCCAAATAATCAAGCCAATGCAGCCAATCAAGGTAATCACAGCCACACGGCCATAGCGACGACCATATAACTCGCGCCCTGCTAGCCCCAGCCCCCACAAAGCGAGCGCCATCCAAATACCGGTCGTTAAGCGGGCCGCATCATGCACTGCCATACCCAGCTTTTGCAGAGGCCACGCAAAAAGTGCCGCGCTCCAATAATATAAAGGTGCGTGCTCTAAATAAGGTTGGCCTGCAAACTGCGGCACTGACCAATAAGCCCCTTGCATAAACTGCTTGATTACCGCCGCCGTTTCCACCTCGTCCGGCTTCCATGGATCATGACCGATCAAGCCTGGCAACAACCAAACCAAGCAAAGCAGTAACAATAGCCATGGCTTTTCTGCACCAGCAGGAAGTGGCTCGCGCTCAAGAGGAGGAATATAAGTCAACATGGTATTTACCCAAGACCAGCAGAAATCTAATAAAGATGATTGAATATTTAAAGGTAATATTTAAATGCAAAAAAGGCAGCGCGTGGCTGCCTTTTTTAGATACTGAGCAGGAACAATTATTCCTTGCTGCCGTACATGCTGTATTTCTGACGGAACTTGTCGATACGACCAGCAGTGTCCACGATCTTTTGTTTGCCGGTGTAGAATGGGTGTGATTCCGAAGAAATATCCAGCTTAACCAGTGGGTATTCTTTGCCGTCAGTCCAAACGATAGTTTGTTTAGCTGTCAGAGTAGAACGACTCATAAATTTGAAATCAGCCGCTGTGTCGTGAAATACAACGTCTTTATATTCTGGGTGAATACCATCTTTCATTTTACTTCCCTTTACTTGTTAGCGTGCTGGGGTTGTGCCAACACTAGCCATAAAAACGAGATGATCGCACAAAAGCGCAATTTGAACAAGCTGCGCTTTTGTAATTATCGACGCATCGAATCAAAGAAATCCATATTATTCTTGGTGCCTTTGATTTTATCTAGCAAGAATTCCATCGCATCCAAATCATCCATTGGATAAAGTAATTTGCGCAGAACCCAAATCTTTTGTAATTGATCTTGCTGAATTAGCAATTCTTCACGACGAGTACCGGAACGATTTACATTTAATGCAGGATAAGTACGCTTTTCAGCCATACGACGATCAAGGTGAATTTCATTATTACCCGTACCCTTGAATTCTTCGTAAATTACATCATCCATACGGCTACCAGTATCGATTAGCGCCGTAGCAATAATTGTTAAGCTACCGCCTTCTTCGATATTACGTGCCGCACCAAAGAAGCGCTTAGGACGCTGCAATGCATTTGCATCCACACCACCTGTCAATACCTTGCCAGAAGCGGGCACTACGGTATTGTAGGCGCGAGCCAGACGGGTAATAGAATCCAGCAGAATCACCACGTCTTTTTTGTGCTCAACAAGGCGCTTGGCCTTTTCGATGACCATCTCAGCCACTTGTACGTGGCGAGTTGCTGGCTCATCAAAAGTAGAAGAAACCACTTCGCCCTTCACTGAGCGCTGCATTTCGGTTACTTCTTCAGGGCGCTCATCAATCAAGAGCACAATCAGCATGACTTCTGGGTGATTGGCACTAATGGCGTGAGCAATATGCTGCAACATCACCGTTTTACCGGTTTTAGGTGGCGCAACTAAAAGTGCGCGCTGGCCTTTACCAATAGGGGCGATCAAATCAATGATACGGCCAGTGACATTTTCTTCGGCGCGAATATCACGCTCGAGGTGTAAGCGCTTATTCGGAAATAATGGCGTTAAGTTTTCGAATAAGATTTTATGTTTTGCGTTTTCTGGCGATTCGCCATTAACTTTATCGACTTTAACCAGCGCAAAGTAACGTTCGCCATCTTTAGGCGTACGAATTTCGCCATCGATGGTGTCACCCGTGTGCAGATTAAAGCGGCGAATTTGGCTAGGGCTGACATAAATATCGTCAGGACCCGCTAAATAAGAAGTATCTGGGCTTCGCAAAAATCCAAAACCATCAGGCAATACTTCCAATGTTCCATCGCCGTAAATGCTTTCGCCTTTTTTGGCTTTTGTTTTTAATATGGCAAAAACAAGATCTTGCTTACGCAATCGGTTTGCACCGTCGATCTCGCAGGACGTAGCCATATCAACAAGTTCGGAAACGTGGAGGTGTTTTAAATCAGACAGGTGCATAGGAGGGCGCGCTTGAATAAATCGGGAAGGGAAAAATAGAAATTTAGACTGGGCGGGCCGAAAAGAATATTCGGCTGGCCCAGTTGAATACCCATAAGCCTATATGGGTTTACTTAGTGCTGTCAAATATTACTATCAATAAATGCGGTTAATTGTGATTTTGACAACGCGCCAACCTTAGTTGCCTTCACGGCACCGTTCACAAACAGCATTAATGTTGGAATACCACGAACGCCAAATTTAGGCGGTGTATTTGGATTTGCATCAATATCCAGCTTACCCACCTTCAAACGACCCGCGTATTCAGCACCCACTTCTTCCAAAATAGGAGCAATCATTTTGCACGGACCGCACCATTCTGCCCAATAGTCAAGCAAGAATGGGCCTTGCGCTTTCAATACATCCGCTTCAAAAGTGTCGTCTGTTACGTGTGCGATATGTTCACTCATATTTACTCTCCAGCATGGGGTATGTGGTTGACTGATCAAATCCTAGACGAAGGACAGTACAGCCAGCAATGTTTTATTGATGTGGGCGATTCGATATTTTTCAAGCCCATTACACTGGCCGCATTGTACTAGAAAACTTACAAAGCCGCGCCAACGGCTTCTTCTAAACGCTCTACCAAGGTAACCGTCATACCTTCAATCGCTTGCCTTGGGCGATTACCCTTGGGAATAATCGCGTGGGTAAACCCCAGCTTAGCCGCCTCTCGCAAGCGCTCTTGCCCTCTTTGCACTGGTCTTACCTCCCCTGCCAGTCCCACCTCACCAAACACAACTAATTTTTCTGGCAAAGGACGATTTTTTAAAGATGAGACGATGGCGAGTAGCACCGCCAAATCGGCAGCAGGCTCAGCAATCCGCACTCCGCCTACCGCATTAATAAACACATCCTGATCAAATGCGGCAATACCGGCATGGCGGTGCAATACCGCCAACAGCAGCGCCAAACGATTTTGCTCAACCCCAACCGCCAAGCGCTTAGGCTGTGGCGAGTGCGAATCATCCACCAAGGCTTGAATTTCAACTAATAAGGGGCGAGTCCCTTCTTGCGTCACTAAAACGCAACTTCCCGGCACGGGCTCCTTATGCTGCGATAAAAACAGCGCCGAAGGGTTAGATACTTCGCGCAGACCTTTATCGGTCATGGCAAATACGCCCAGCTCATTGACCGCACCAAAGCGATTTTTAATCGCGCGGATCAACCTAAAGCTGGAATGGGTATCGCCTTCAAAATAGAGCACCGCATCGACAATATGCTCAAGCACACGCGGCCCAGCAATCGCGCCATCTTTAGTCACATGCCCAACCAGAAAGATGGTTGTGCCAGTGCGTTTGGCATAGCGAGTGAGCTGCGCCGCACATTCTCTCACCTGAGCCACGCTACCCGGCGCAGATGTCAGCGCCTCAGAATATACAGTTTGAATCGAATCAATCACCGCCACCTGCGGATGCACTTTATCCAGAGCCGCAAGGATTTTTTCTAAGCCGATTTCGGCATAGAGCGCCACTTTGCCAGCAGGCAAACCAAGCCGCTTGGCGCGTAACGCAATTTGTTGTGGAGACTCTTCACCCGAAACATACAAAACCGGCCGCTCTGCAGCCAGTAGTGTCATCGCTTGCAGCAGCAAGGTTGATTTACCGATTCCAGGGTCGCCACCAATCAGCACCACACCGCCGGGCACCAAGCCGCCGCCCAGCACGCGATCAAGCTCGGCCATACCAGTAGCAATACGCGGGATTTCAGCGGCTTCTACATCGCTTAATTGGTGAATTGCACCATCGGCAGCCAGAGATTGGAAGCGGGTGCTTGGCGCGGTTTCTGCCACGCCCTCTTGCAGGGTATTCCACTCGCCACAACCAGGGCATTGCCCCTGCCATTTAGGAGATACGGAGCCACAGAGCTGACAAATAAAGGAGGATCGAATTTTAGCCATAGGCCAAATAATACAACAGGCGAGAGGAGAATACGGTGCAAGGTTTGCGGGGATAGTTACCCCGCATGGCTTATTTAGCTAATGTACTGAAATAAACTCAAACCCTGCACCTGCGAAAAGGATTTGCGTGAGGCCTCAAGCAATGTTTGAGTCAACGCAAAATCACTGAGCGCAGTTGAATAATCTAAATCCTGTAATTGAGACAATGTTTGCCCGTATTGCACTTTTAAATCGCCATTGGTGTTTTGTACGGATTCCGTTTCCTTCATCTTTGCCCCCATTCCACCCTGTGCAGTTAAAATATTAGTCAGCATATTGCTGGTATTTTGCAAAACTGAATTTAACTGATTTTGGAAATTAGCCATTCCTGTTGGGCTGGTTTGATAGGTATTTAAGGCATCAGAAAACACCTTCATCGTTTGAAAAATATCTCCATTATTCCGGCTAGGATCAACATTAAACGAATCTACTGTCCCACTCGACACCGAGCCTGTTGGGGTAGCACTTGCACCCAAGGCACCAATCACTACGCTGGGTTTTCCAGTCACATTCATTTTAATGCCGTAATCCCAAGCAGGCATTGCAACCGGATCTGTTGCCAGTTTTTTAAACGCAATATCACTGCCAGACACATAAGCGCGTGGATAATTATTGAGTGTACCTGGAATCGCTGGCCGAATAGGTACGGCGGTATAATCGTAGCCATCTACAATTGATTTATTAAAATTTGCATTCGGCGTTACTCCATCAGCCAATAAAGGCTGATTATCAATCAAATCATAAGCAATCACAGGTTTGCCCGGATTTGCAGGATCATTGACTGATTGAAATTCCACTTTAAATTTTTGTGAATGAGCTGGGTCATTCCACTTGGTCATGTCAACCACTTCACCTGGGCTGATCACACCGCTACCACTATTACCCGGAGCCACACCATTGGCCGAACTCACAAAACTGCCATTACCTGTGCGCGCAGCTTGAAACATTTGATAGCCCGATTCGGACACAGGAATCTGCCTAGAGCCAGATATTTGCACTTGCCGCTGACCATCATCACCAAAATATTGGACATTACCAAAAGAAGTTTCAGAAAAAGGCTGAGTAGTGCCTTTAAAACCTGAGAAAAGATAGGATCCTGCACCATCTGTTGCATTGGCAAGACTCATCATTTCCTTGTATTGGCCTTGTAACTGGGCATCCAATAGCTTTTTTTCCGCAATGGTTTGCGAGGGATTCCCGGCCGAAACCGCCAAAGAATAGATCTCATGCAAGAGATCAGTCACTTGCTGCATGGTAGATTCAGAAAGACGCATAGCCGAATCGGCCGTTTTACTATTCACTGCATATTGGTCATTCAACTCTTTAGCCTGCGTCACATCCAAAGCTTTGGCAGATGAAATCGGATCATCCGCAGGCGTCAATACGCGCCGCCCTGTTGACAATTGATTTTGCAACTTGGCTTGTACACTAGAGTGCCGCTGTAATTCAGCAGCGCCTTGCTTATAAATAGTAGTTGTTGCAATACGCATGATCTTTATTCCTCATTTACTATGTACCCGCGCCAAGATCAGACTCAGCATTTAGCGAGTAATGACAGCATATTTAGGCTTTAGTCTTAACCGCCAATTCGAACAATGGCATCGAATGCTTGCTGGGCAATTTGAATCACTTTACTAGAAGCTTGATAAGCTTGCTGATAGCGCAATAAATTGGCTGCTTCTTCATCCAAGTTAACCGCCGAAACAGAATCACGAGATATCTCTGCTTGTTTTAATACTTCTGTTTGAGCAGTCGACATAATATTAACTTCATTGGTTTTTGCACCAATCACCGCCACCATTTGCCCATAGGCTTCTTGATAATTAGAGCGATTGCCATCAATAATTTTACGACTTTGTAATTCGCCCAATTTCAAAGCATTACGACCATCAGCATCTTGTGATGTGCCTGGCTTTACCGAAAATTTATCGCCCTGCGCAGGCTGGCCATCAATTTTCAAATTCCAGCCATTAAAAGAAATAGTTTGCCCTGCGGTATACGTTGCTGGAGCCGATGTTGCACCCGACACCGTATCCGTTAAGGTATATGTTGTTGGCGTAGTAAATGTGATATTCACTAGATTTTTTAATGCGGGGTTAACTGCCGACGACGTCGTGAGCGCAGATGGCGTATCCACTGCAACTTGGCTAATTTTCCCCGTACCTGTGTTCGTGCGCTGTGTATCCGAGACAATCGGCACGCCTGCGGCTAATACACGTGGGTCAGTTGGTTTAATCGACATACCACGGCTAAAGCCTGTAAAAGGCTGGACCATAAAACGATCACCAGCAACGGCGGATCCTTGTGAGAACTTCAGCTTGAGCCCATCCACGCTGAGCGATTGCGCATCATTTGTAAACTGTGCACCAGTAATCATCGTGCGCTGGCCATCAGACTGACGAATTACTTGATAATCTGTGCCATCAAACGACACCTCGTAATCACTCGCCTGAACCTTGCTTACATCCTCAATATAGCCACCCAATAGAGGGGGCAGCGCTTGCACGGTATTATTGCGATTTGAAAGCACATTTCCCACCGCTGGCGGCATACTAATCCCCACGGTTTCTCCCGCAGCCATCACACCTGGAACACTCCAATTTAAGCCCAACACCGTAGGCGTCGTTCCCATCACGGCAGCACTGACCGTTTGACTAACGTTATCAGACAGGCGAGTAATGCTGTATTCACTACCTGCTGTGCCGGTAAAGGTGAGCGAATAATCACTCGCCACGCTTTTTACGCCCGTTGGTAAGCTTACCGTTGCAAAAGCCGTACTTACCCCCGCAACCGTGTGTGTAAGGGAGATATTGCTCTGCTGATAGTCAAAGAAATTAGTCCCCATATTGCCGTACAAATCTTGTCCCTGACGCATCTGGGCGTTAACTGTTTGCCCCAATACCAAGGCCATACGTTCAATTGAGTTTGCAGCGGTATCGAGGGTTTTATTTCTATATTCTAATAAACCGCCCAATTTACCGCCGGTAAGCATGGTTTCAGGGATTTCAGCGTCAAGATTACCTTGGGTATACACAATAGTAAGCCGCTGTGGATCACTGGCTGATGGCTTAGCCGCGATTGAATAAGGCGTTCCGCCCACAACTAAGTTTTGACCATTGCCAATAAATACATTAATCGTGCCATCACTTTGCTTAATGGAGGTGGCTTTCACGAGGCTGTTTAAATCCAGCACCATTTGATCACGCTGATCTAATAAATCATTGGGCAATTGCCCGCCACTACTCGACACCGAGATTTGCCCATTGATCTGTGCAATTTGTTTTGACAGCGCTGTAACGTGATCGGCCGTGCTCACCAAGCTACCATTCACACCAGCACGCATTTCGCTCAAGCGCTGATCAAAAACTTGAAAGCGATTCACCAAGCCTTGCGCATTACTCATCAATGATTGACGAGCAGGCAGAGATGCAGGATTAGTCGCCATCCCTTGCACGGCGCTAAAGAAGGATTGCAAAACTGGGGACACGCCGGCAGCAGGGTCGGCAACCAAATTATCGACCTGCTTAATTTCGGCTTGATAGGTGCCGTAATAGCTATCTTGCGATACAGCAGCTTGGACTTGCCTCGTTAAAAACTCATCATAAGAGCGCGCCACAGTATCCACGCGGACCCCAAGCCCAGTAAAGCCATTCCCCGTATATTGAGGATATGGCGCACTTTGCTTAATACTCTGGCGTGAATAGCCCTGTGTATTGGCATTCGCAATATTGTGGCCTGTCGTGCTTAAACCCAAACTAGCGGCGTTTAATCCACTTAGACCGATACCAAAGACACTAGCGCCCATGATGCAACTCCTTTGCTACATTTATCGGCACAAATGGCCAATACTTGAAGGCAACTCAAAACCAATTCGGTTTTTCTAATTGCCACAGCTTTAATTTATTACGCCAATTGACGACGTAATTGCTCTGCAACTTGCGCAAATTTATTCGCATATTGCGGGTCGGTGGCATAGCCGCCTGATTGCAAGGCTTTGGCATAGCCCTGTGCATTCGCGCCTTGACCGACTGCCTCACCATAACGACGTTTAATCAGACTGGCGTAGTCATTAAACGCTTCGGCATAAGAATCATAAACACGAAAACTCTCTACCCGCTTTTGCGCCTGTCCTCCGACAAACTCTGTTGTCGTAATATCAGTGGTCTTACCTTTCCAATCTTTTGTCGCTTTAATACCGAATAAATTATGGCTATCGCTACCCGCAGCGTCTTTAATCGGCTTTTTCCCCCAGCCCGATTCCAATGCCGCATGCGCAATCAAAACATGAGGAGAAACCCCCAGCGTGGCCGATGCAGCACCGGCATGCCCCGCTAATTTAGAGGCAAAAGAATCACCACCTAAAACGGCATCTTTTGCCGAAGTATCGGTCGCTTTTGCCGCTGGCAAGCTGTGATGAAAATTTGTAGAGGGCTTTTGATAGAGCGAAGGATCACGCTGCAATTCAATTTGCCGCATGATGGATTGTGCAAACCCCACCCCACCGTGCTTAGACCACATTTGCGAGAGCTGTTGATCATGCATGCCACGAAACATATCGGCCGTGCCTGATTCCATCTCATCGTATTTAGGCGTGGCTTCCCGCATGGATTTAAGCATTTGATTGGTCAGCAAGGCCTCAAACTCACGCGCAACTTCTAGTGCCGCTTTGTTAGGATCTTTGCGAGCCAGCTGACGCAAGCTATCGACACTACGCACATCAATAGCAAGCTCATTATTCGAAGGAGTAGCGGCGGAGGAGATCATTCTGGGCAACGCTTCATAAAAGATTAAGCAAGTATGAAGCAATAACTATGCCGGAGTTGGGAGTTGGGAGCTGGGAGGTTGGGAGTTGGGAGTTGGGAGTTGGGAGTTGGGAGTTGGTAGCTGGGAGCTGGGAGCTGGGAGCTGGGAGCTGGGAGCTGGGAGCTGGGAAATCATAATTCAATGTATTCCCCAATCAAGTAATGATTAAGGAATACTCATCCACCATCAAATCACTTCTAGCTCAGCCTTTAAAGCGCCTGCCGCCTTCATCGCTTGCAAAATGGCCAATAAATCCTGTGGCGTGGCCCCCACCGCATTTAAGGCGCGCACTACTTCACGCAAAGAGCTGGATTTAGGCAGACGAACAATGGGCCCCTTATCCGCTTGAATCTGGATATCGGCATTTTGTACTTTGGTGGTTTTGCCGCCAGCCAAAGGATTAGGCTGTACCGCCGTATTTTCCGCAGTAATGGTCACGGTTAAATTGCCATGGGCAATCGCGCAGCTATCTAACTTAACCGCCTGATTCATCACAATCGAGCCTGTCCGCGCATTGATAATCACCTTGGGGCTCGATTCTGCGGGGGTTACATCGATGTTTTCTAGGCGCGATAAAAACGCCACGCGCAAATTATTATCTTGAGGAGCGCGCACTTGTATCACTCGGCCATCCAAGGCCACAGCCGTACTTGGATACTGCGCATTCACCGCATTCACCACACGATTAGCTGTCGTAAAATCTGTAGCCAGCAGCTCTAGCTGAATAAATTCACCATTACCTAAGAGGGTAGGCACTGATTTTTCGACCGTCGCTCCCGAAGGAATACGCCCTGTGGCCAGCTGGTTGATTTGGGTACTTGACCCTCCCGCGGATGCGCCCGCCCCTGCCACAATAATATTTCCTTGAGCCATGGCATAAATTTGCCCATCAGCCCCTTTAAGCGGCGCCATCAACAGCATGCCACCCCGTAAAGACTTGGCATTACCAATCGAGGCAACCGTTACATCCAAGGGCTGACCCGGCCTTGCAAAAGCGGGCAAAGTCGACGTTACTGTCACTGCTGCCACGTTTTTTAACTGCAAATTACCCCCCGTAGGCACTTGAATACCTAGATTGGTCAGCATATTCACGACCGATTGCACGGTAAACGGCGTTTGCGTGGTTTGATCACCACTTCCATCCAAGCCCACCACCAAGCCATAACCTACCAACTGGTTATTACGCACGCCTGCGACAGACGCCAGCTCTTTAAGCTTTTCAGCATGAGCAGGCACCAGCGTAAATAACAAAAAGCAAATCAGGGCAAAGCGAGACATACACACAACCTATTTAAACAGCATTTAAAAACATCAAAACATAAACTTTAAAACGGCATCACATTTAAGAAAAAGCGCTGCAACCAGCCTATGGTATTGGCATCCGCCATCGAGCCAACGCCCAATTGCTCGATACGCGCATCAGCGACCTTATTGGATGAGATCGTATTACCTGCCTTGATGTCTAGCGGATTAATCACGCCCGTAAAGCGCAGGGTATTGATTTGATTATTCACCGCAACTTGCTTTTCGCCACCCACAATCAAATTACCATTCGCCAGCAAATCCACCACCGTCACCGATATCGTACCCTTAAAGGTGTTGGTACTATTGGTTGCGCCCTTGCCTTCAAATTTATTTGTGCCTGCCAATTTAACCGCTGCCTCGCCTTCACGCGCAAAATATTTTTCAATATCAAAAGGCAGCAGAGGGATATTGCCCTTGGTGCTGTAATCAAGCGATCCGGCTTTATTGCTGCTGCTATTGGAAGTATTGACTGCGGCTAGATTTTCTTCGATGGTGATATTGAGCAAATCACCGATATTACGAGCGACTCTTTCTTCAAATAATAATCTTGAGCTATTTGGCTGAAATATAGAGCCATTATTGATGCTAGCCACCACCGGCTGGCTAGGCCTTGCCGTGGTTGGCAGCGTAATCACCGAGGGAGGAGTAGTGGTACAAGCGGCAAGTAATACGGCAATCATTGCCGCAGCGGCAAGGCGCATCATCATTTAAATCCTTTTAATACTAGAGTTGCGTAAGCTTTTGCAGCATTTCATCAGACGTTTTAATCGCCTTTGAATTGATTTCAAAAGAGCGCTGCGCCTGAATCATATTGATCAATTCTTCAGTCACATTCACATTGGATGTTTCTACATAACCTTGATTAAGTGCACCCAAACCATTGGTACCAGGTGTGCCTACCGTCGGTGCGCCAGATGCGGTGGTTTCAAGATATAAGTTTTCACCCACCGATTGCAAACCAGGAGGGTTAATAAAGGTAGCTAATTGGATATTGCCTAGCTGCACAGGTGCTGCGGCATCGTTATTCACAATGGCCGTGACCGTGCCATCTTTAGCAATTGTCAGTTTGGTGGTTCCCGTTGGCACTTGCAAGGCAGGCTGCAGGGCATAACCACTGGCGGTGACTACAGCGCCTTGGCTATCTACTTGAAAAGAGCCATCACGAGTATAGGATGTCGTGCCATCAGGCATGGATATTTGCAAAAAGCCCTGGCCATTGATCGCCACATCCAAAGTGCCATCGGTCAGCTGCAAATTACCCTGCATATGAATGCGTGCCGTTGCAACAGGCCGCACACCAGTCCCCAATTGCAAGCCAGTTGGCTGTTGGGTTTGAGCACTGGTCGAGCCACCGGGTTGGCGCAGATTCTGGTATAGCAAATCCTCGAACACCGCCCGCTCACGCTTATAGCCATTGGTGCTGACGTTGGCCAAGTTATGCGAGATAACATCGACGTTCATCTGCATGGCGTCCATGCCGGTTTTAGCAATCCACAGCGAGCGCATCATGATGCGTATTTCCTATTATTTTTAATTTGATATACTGTTTTACATCTCAATCGCAAGTGCGCTGACAAACCAATAAAAATCAACCCGTCAGCGTCAATAGCTGCGATGCACTTCTGGCATTTTGGTCTACGGTTTGCATCATTTTGATCTGTAAATCATATTGGCGCTGCGATCCAATCATTTGCACTAATTGATCGACCGGATTCACATTACTCACCTCTAGGGACTCTGAAGCAAGT
>JAPLQI010000039.1 GCA_026399755.1 Pseudomonadota bacterium | reverse complement strand
GTTAAGCATAAGTTATTCGGTATTTTTCAATACAAATGCAAGTGATTTTCATAGGGTGTGCAAGTGATTTTCTTGCGCACCGGCCTTTGGTGCGTAACGACTTCGTCGTTTTGCACCCTATGAAAATGCAATATTTAAAAATGCAGGATCATTTATGCCAAAGAACTCACGCTATACACAATAGGTCGGCTGAATCGCATCTGCCGACCCTTTACTCATCAACGCTTAGTTAAATCCTCAAACACCTTCGTCAAGCGTTTCACCGATACCGGATACGGTGTTTTCAGCTCTTGAGCAAATAGCCCAACGCGTAGTTCTTCGATCATCCAGCGAAATGGGGCGAGTGCGGCGGTGTCTCTGCCTTCTTTTTCCCATTTCAGCATCTCGGCTTCCCAGCGCTTAAATAGCTCGTTGATTTCTGCCCCGCGCTGACCGTCTCTTTTTCGGCGCGGATGCGCATGGCTTTTACATAGATGGGTAGGCGCGGCAATTGCTCCCACGGGGTTTTTTGTAAGAAACCCTTAAATACCAGTTGGCCGAGTAATTCTGTCATGGCGCTGGCAAACGGCGATGGTTTGGCGAGTAGTTTGTTCAGCGCCACATATTCTTGGGTTAGCTCGGCCAAGATGCGCATCACCGCGTCGCGTACCGAGGGCAGGCGTACTTTGGCGCGGGATTTCTGGCTATCGAATTCTTTAGGCTTACGTGGTGCATCGTCTTCGCCAATAAAGGCGCGATCGCAAATGCTGGCCACGATGTCTTCCATTAGCTCGTCGCCATTGCACACGCCGCGCAGCTGCAAAGCCAAGGGGTTAAAGGTTGGCAGCGATTTAGGCAGCTGTTTTACATGGTCTTTCAGCTCAAACTTCAGCAGGCAAATCACTCCGTCCCGATGCGCTGCTGCGGCGGCGTATTCGGTATCAAACAGGCGAATCGCTACGGCGTCTTCTTCGGGTACGAGGCCCGGGAAGCCAGTAATTGAGCGGCCTTGGCGTTTAAAGCTGATTTTGGCCGGTAGATCGCCGAAATCCCATTTCATAATGCCAGTTTTTTCGATGCTGACGCTGTCGTCCGCTGCATCGCGGAAAGTCATTTGTGCCGCTTCGCCCAGCTGGGCACGCAGTGCGATCAAGTCACGGCCTTGAGCCAGCTCTTGGCCTGCGTCGTCCACGATCCTGAAATTCATTTGCAGATGCGGTGGCAGGTCTTTTGGGTTGAACTCATCGCTAGGCACAATCAGCCCCGCGCCACGGCCAACGGCTTGTGCCAGTTGTGGTAGCAGTGGCTCGGTTCTGGAGGCTTTATCGAGCGCGATCAGCATTTTGGTGGCGAATTCAGGCACCGGCACACAGATGCGGCGGATCGATTTAGGTAGCGATTTAATCAGCAGCGTGATTTTTTCGCGGATCATGCCCGGCACCAGCCAGTCAAAAATAGCGTGGTTGACGCGATTCAAGAGATGCAGCGGCAGGGTGATGGTCACCCCATCGAGCGGATGGCTAGGCTCAAAGCGATAAGTCAGCGGCAGTTTGGCGTCGTTTAGGCGGAAAAACTCAGGGAATTGCTCTTCCGTCACCGCATCTGCGCCGTGCTGCATTAAATCATCACGGCTAAGGAACAGGTGTTGGGCGTTGTCTCTCTCGATCAGCTTACGCCATGCTTCAAAGCCCGCGCCATTCACAATATCGGTTGGAATCTTGGCGTCAAAAAACGCAAACAGCGCGTCATCATCGACTAGCACATCCTGACGGCGGGCTTTGTGTTCTAAATCTTGCACATCCAAAATCAGTGCTTGATTGTGTTCAAAGAATTTGGCGCGGCTATTGTAATTAAAGTTCACCAAGGCTTCGCGGATAAAAATCGCGCGTGATGCCACTGGATCAATCTTGCCAAAATGCACGCGGCGTTTGGGCACAATCGGCAGGCCGTACAGGGTAACGCGCTCGCTGGCGTTGACTTGCGCCGAGGTTTTTTCCCAGTGCGGGTCAAAGTAGTGCCGATTGACTAAGTGGGCGGCGATGCGCTCCACCCATTCTGGCTCGATGGCGGCGACGCAGCGGCCATAGATTTTGGTGGTTTCAACCACCTCGGCGGCGATAATCCACTTTGGCCGTGCTTTTTTCAGGCCAGAGCCGGGGAAAATATTAAATTTAATCCCGCGTGCGCCAAGGTATTCGTCGTTCTCTGGCTGTTTAAAGCCGATATTGCCCAATAGCCCTGTCATCAGTGCTTTTAAAATTTGCTCAGGCGTGCCAGGTGCTGTTTTTATATCATTCAGCTGTAAATCCATATCCTGACAAATTTCGGCTAGCTGGCGATGTAAATCCCGCCATTCGCGTAAGCGCAGATAGGATAAAAAGTGCTCGTGGCAGAGGTTAATCAGCTGACGATTGCTGGTTTTGTTATCCAGCGCCTCGCTAAAGAATTCCCACATGCGCAGAAAGGATAAAAAGTCGGATTTATCATCCACAAACTTAGCTTGTGCGCGGGCAGCGGCTTCTTTTGCGTCGAAAGGGCGCTCGCGCGGATCTTGCGCGGAGAGCGCCGAGGCAATAATCAGAATCTCGGCCAAGCAATGCTCATCACGCCCAGCCAGCAACATCCGGCCTATGCGCGGGTCGACCGGCAGACGGGCAAGTTGCTTACCGATGGGGGTTAGCTGATCTTCAATATCGACCGCACCCAGTTCGCGCAGCTGCTGATAGCCATCGCTAACTAAGCGGCTGGATGGCGCTTCTAAGAAAGGAAAATTGTCGATATGGCCTAGTTTTAGCGCAGCCATACGCAAGATAACCGCAGCTAAAGACGAGCGAACGATTTCTGGATCAGTAAACTCGGAGCGGTTATTAAAGTCAGCTTCATCATAAAGCCGCACGCAAATACCGGAAGCCACCCGGCCACAACGGCCAGAGCGCTGGCGGGCCGAGGCTTGGGAGATTTTCTCTACCAACAACTGTTCTACTTTCGCGCGAGGCGAATAGCGTTTAATCCGCGCATGGCCTGAATCAACCACGTAGCGAATCCCCGGCACGGTGAGCGAGGTTTCGGCGACATTGGTGGCCAGAATAATGCGCCGGCCAGAGCTGGTGGAGCGGAAAATCCGCTGCTGATCTTCGTTTGAAAGCCGTGCAAATAGCGGCAGAATTTCGGCGTCTCTTAGCTTGGCTTTGCGCAGCTCTTCGGCGGTTTCGCGAATCTCGCGCTCACCAGGCAAAAACACCAGCACATCACCGCTGCCATCGGTACGCCACAGGCCTTCAATGGCTTGCACGATGGCTTCTTCCATTTCTAGCTCTTGATCGTCTTCATCAATGGCATGCAAAGGCTGATAACGCACTTCCACCGGAAAGGTGCGACCAGAGACTTCCATGACAGGAGCACCGGCAAAATGCTGACTAAAGCGATCGGCATCGATGGTGGCCGAGGTGACGATTACTTTTAGCTCGGGGCGCTTTGGCAGCAGCTGCTTGATATAGCCGAGCAAGAAATCAATATTCAGGCTGCGCTCGTGCGCCTCGTCGATAATAATCGTGTCGTATTTTAGTAAGTAAGGGTCAGATAGCGTTTCGGCCAGTAAAATACCGTCGGTCATCAGCTTGATATAGCTGGCATCGGTGGTTTTATCGGTAAAGCGCACCTTAAAACCAACGGCGTTTTCAGATTTTAATTCCTGCCCGATACGCGTCGCGACCGATCTGGCGGCAAGGCGGCGCGGCTGGGTGTGGCCAATTAGCCCATGCACACCTCGGCCCAATTCCAGACAAATCTTTGGCAATTGCGTGGTTTTACCCGAGCCGGTTTCACCGCAAACAATTACCACCTGATGCTTGGCAATCGCGTCGCTTAGCTCGTCTTTGCGCTGATTAACCGGCAGATTTTCGTCGAATTCTGGGCGAGGTAGGCGGCTGCGGCGCTGCTCACTTTTGGCCAGCGATTTGGCGATGCCTGCTTCCAGCTCGCGCAATTCCTTATCACAAGGCTGCTGTTTGGCTTGCCGCTGATTTAGGCGATGCAGCAGGCGCTCCAGATTGCCTCTGTCTACCAATTGCGTGTCGGCAATTTGTTGGATGTAGTTTTGCTCTGGAGTGGAACTAGATGCCGTGGGGTTCATCGCTGGAGTTAAGCTTGTACAGATAAGAAGGCGGCGATTTTACCATGCTGGCCCCGTGATGCTAAGGCGATAAATATCAAGAGCGGCTGGCTTTAAATAATACCTAGAATAATCTGCGGATATTGTCGCCTGATTGTCATCAGCCCAACTTAAACTCTAGGTGTTTTTTTATTTTAAATTGAAATGATGCTCAGCGAATTACTTTGCTCTTTTTTTGAAGTGGCCCGCCAAGGCAGTGTGGCATTAGCTGCAAGGCAGATTAAATTAAGTCAGCCGACAATTACTTCACGAATTCGTCAATTAGAAGAGATTTATCAAATTGAATTATTCTATCGGGGCGGCGCACGCTGGGTACTCAGCGATGCGGGAATTCGCCTGATGCCTATGGTAGAGCGCCTATTGCAGGAAGAAGCCAATATTGATTTTACCCTGCGTAATGCGGGAGGCGCGCAGCAGGGCAATTTGCGAATTGGGGCAACGGGGCCTTATTTTATCAGCCATAGCATTGCTCATTTTCATGCGGCGCATCCGCAAATCCAGCTTTCTATGCAATTTGGTAATTCTAAGGAAATGCTAAAGGCATTAAATGAATACGCAATTGATTTAACCGTCTCTTCAAAAAAAATAGAAGATGCGCGCTTAAACTGTATTTTACTTGCTGCAGAGCCTTTAGTTTTGGCCATTAGAAGTGATCATCTATTGGCAAAGCAAAAAGATTTGGATATTGCAGATTTAGCCAAGGTCCATCTTTTATTGCGTGAAGAAGGCTCTGAAACGCAAAAGCTGACACAGCAATTTTTACAAGAAAAAGGGATTCAGCCCAAATCCAGCTCCTGTATTGCCAATGGCGAGGCGATTAGGCAGGCGATTATCCATGGCTTTGGCGCGAGCATTATGTCCAGAGGCGAAGTACCTCAGCATCCATCCCTCTGCGCTCTGCCATTCAGACAAACCAGCCCGCTGATTTATGAATATCTCTATTATCTGAAAGACAGAGAAAAAGTGCCTTTGATTGCCGCGTTTTTACGGCATATTGAGCCTTTGGTTTAAGGTCTTTTTAATTGGCAGAGGAGGGCTAAAGCAGATATCTATAAGCACACGAAAGGTGGGAGAAAAACGAGTTATTTCTCAGGGTTTTCTCCGTGTAACTCCGTGTCCTCTGTGCTCTCTGTGGTTCAAGATTTGGGTTTTGTTCGCTTAATCGCCATAAAAAAACAGCCCCTCAGGGCTGTTGATATGATGCTACTTAACTGGCTCGTTTTCTATATCTCATCACTGTTCCTGCATTAGTCGGGTCGCTGATTGAGTGTTTTGCAGTTTCTACTCGGCCAGCAAAGCGCCGTACAAAGCCATTGCTGCCTGTTACGCTAAAGTCGTACCAATGGCCGCTTTCGTATAAAGGCCATGAGTGTTCTGTATTTGCACCCGGGGCGATGGTGACTGGCCATGGGCCATCGGTTCGGTAGTCATTGGCTGTGATGGTAAGAGCGGCATCCTTGCTACCGGTGTTTTGCAGCTGCAAGTAAACATCGCCATTCACGTAGTCGTAGCAAACACGGATTTCCGGATTGCTTTCTTGGCTATTGGTATTGCCTTTAAAGTGGCGGTGAAAGCCGTTTGGTCCGAGTACCCATAAATCGTAGAGTCCTTGATCGTCGGTGGTTTTCCAATCGTCTGATAACAGCTTGCCTGGCTCGACGGTATAACGGCGTGGGCCACGATCCAGATGCAGCTGATCGTAGACATGAAACACGCCAGTTGCCTTGCCGGTGTTACTAAAAATCAGCCACATCTTGCCGTTGGCTGCTTCGCTACGGCCACTGGTATGTAATTCATAAGGCAGGGCGCGGGATGGCCGTGTGCCTTGGTTTTGCCGTGGCAAGGTCGGAACCAGCGGTGCGGTGGGCTTGGGTAACTTGCTTTGGTTGAGCACAATCGTATCGGCTTGGCTGGTATTGGGCATGGGCGGCACGGTGGTGTCATTGGGTGCGGCAAAGTTAAATGCCGACATTAAATCACCGCATACGGCACGTCGCCATGGGCTGATATTCGGCTCGAACACGCCAAAGCGGTTTTCCAGAAATTTAATCACCGAGGTGTGATCGAATACTTCTGAGTTCACCCAGCCTCCCTTGCTCCAAGGTGAAATCACATACATCGGCACGCGCGGGCCTAGGCCATAAATTTGGCCATTGGTGTGGTAATCAAGCTGAGTGTCGACGGTTGATTTACCCGCAAAGCTGCCATCAGCATTTTTAGAGGGTGCGGCAGGAGGCGGCACATGATCAAAAAAACCATCGTTTTCATCAAACATCACCAGCAAGACGGTCTTGCTCCAGGTATCTGGATTGGCGGTGAGTGCGTTAAGCACCTGCTGCGTGTATTCCGCACCTTGAATCGGACTGGATGGGCCAGGGTGCTCGGAGTATTTGGCGGGGGCGACCAGCCAAGAGACTTGTGGCAGGGTGCCACCTGCAGCGTGGGTGGCAAATTGCGCCATTGTCCAGCTCGACATGCCATTACGCCACAGGCTGCTGTCTGGCTTGGCACGGCGAAAGTTTGCAAAGCCTTCCACTGAGTTGTCGCCAAAATTATCGTCAGCATCTTGATAAATACGCCAGCTAACACCGGCTTCTTCTAGGCGCTCTGGATAGGTGGTCCACGAGTATTCTGCCGGAGACGTTTTGCTTTCCCCGTCATTATTAATCACCGGGCCGCCGTTTTTGCCGGTCGGGTCGATCATGCCCGTCCAGAGATGCAGGCGGTTAGGATTGGTGCCGCCATGAAACGAGCAGTGGTAGCTATCGCAAATGGTAAAGGCATTGGCCAGTGCAAATTGAAACGGCATGTCTTCTTGGCGGTAATAGCCCATCGAATATTGGGTTTTAAATTTTGGCCATTCATCCATGCGCCCGCCAGCCCATGCACTCTGCGCGTCGGGCATTAAATGGGGCGTACCGGGTACGCGTTGGGCGCTGGTGAGGCGGGTATCCAAATGGAATGGCGGCATTTCTTTACCCGTGCCATCTTTTTGGTTCCAAACCGATTTACCGCTAGGCAAAGGAATAGGCAGCTTATCGCCAAAGCCTCGCACGCCATGCAGAGTGCCAAAGTAATGATCAAAGCTGCGGTTTTCCTGCATCAGGATCACCACATGCTCTACATCGTTGATCGTGCCGGTTTGGGAATTCGCCGGAATAGCCAATGCTTTCATAATGCTAGGCGGGATAAACGAGAGCGCCGTTGCGCCCCCCGCTGTTTTTGCCGCAAGGCTTAAGAAATTTCTGCGATTAATTGCTTTCATTTTATAAATAACCTGTTGTGCTTTAGACGAGTCGATCGCTCAGAATTAAGGGGCGCAGTGCAAAGCGGGCGGCTGTGGCTTGTTGCCTGTGCTTGCCGCCGAGGATGCCGCTGCAGCCGCAGCTGTAGCCGATGCGGGTTTTACGCCATCTTTCACAGGGGATTCATCGCTATTACATGCGGCGAGGCTGAGTAAAAGCAGGCCGCTGGCAAAGCTCAGCAAACGTTTTGGGGTCATGGTGCTTTCCATCGATTAAGGATTAAACGATTTAAGTGATTTGCCGGTAGTGGCAAGGCCCATTACATCGTCTTGGCTGAGCGCTCGGTTCCAGATGGCTAAATCGCTAAAATCAAATGAGCCTGCTGCGCCACCTTTACCCGCCGTAAAGTAATTACCCTGAGCGTCTTCATTAATCCCTAAAACATTGAGGCCGGTGAATTTGCTTAAATCAAAAGCAGAAAGATTAGCCGTTGCGGTTTGTAATGGGCGATTAGGATCAGCAATAAACACCTGTGCGGTTTTCTTGATGGAATCCACACTCATGACTAAATAAACCCAGCTATTTGCGGTAAATGAAAGCTGTGGATCAACGCGGTTTTTGCCATCACCAATATTAAATTTAATGCTGTTTAAATATTGGCCAAAGGCAAAGCCCATATTGGTTCCGCTCTTGTAATCTTTATTGGCAATCACCGGCACATCGTTGCGCAAGGCATCAGAGCGGAACCAAAATCCAACTGTGAAGCTTGGATTTTTAGTGAAGTCAACAACTAAAGGCGTTTTAAATCCACCATCGCAGCTTGCGCATTGTGGTGTTGCACCATTGGATGTGGATTGCAGTGCTTTATTTGCCAAAGGGCCATTTACATAATTGGCCGCACGCCCTGCAATAAAGCTAGTTAACGCAGGGTTGGTTTTATTGGCGTTCAGGGTGCTATCTAAAGAGAAGTATTGGGCCAATTCTGCCAAAATACTTTCGTCCAAAGCGGCTGGTTTTACATAATCAATTTGCGCGAGATAAGACGTAAGTGTTTTGCCTGAGCTTATTGTGTAATTAAATTTATACAGGCCATTTTTTGAAACATCTAAAGCACTATCCGTAAAGTTAGTTACGCCAGCAGGCAGCTCTTTAATCAATTTGCCGTTGCGGTAAATATTGACCGGTAGTTGTGATTTCCAGCTAAGGGTAATGCTACTGCGATCGGGATTAGCACGGGCTTGTAATTGCTTAACCGCTGGGGCTTCTAATAAAGAAACGCCATCCATTTTATGGTTTTCAGCTTTACCGTTTACGGATAGATAATTGAGTACGGTGGGGGCAATATCTGCTTGGCTGGCATAGCTATACCAATCTGCAATATTGGCAGGGGCTTTAAGTGGCACGCCATTAATCTTTTCAGCTAGCGGCTTATTGATAGCAATAAAGCCTGCCTGATTTGAGGGCCTTGGCAGACCGTCGCTATTGCCGCCTTCGCTTAGGCCGTGGCTGGAAGTCAGGATAAGCAGCCAGTCTTCATTATTTTGCTCTTGGCGCTTTTTAATGGTGTCGATTAATACACCCAATTGCTGATCCAGCGTTTTGAGCGTTTGCTTGTAATCCTTACCAAGGCCAGTGTGCAAAGCGCTTTCTTCTGGCGCATGAAAATTAGAAACGACTAAATTAAAGTTACCGCTATTAATGGCAGTTTGGGTGGATGAAAGTACGCAGCTATCAAAACCAGCACAGTCAATCAGATTGCTTAATTGCCCTGTATTGATATCTAACTTGAGTAGTTTATTCAGGGTGCTCCAGCTGCTAATGCTAGTGGATTGAGCCTGATTTAATTGTTTGAATATTGAATCTGTTTTAAAAACTTGCCCCGCATAATCAGAGCGCACTTCATGGCGATTAGCCCAAGAGCCGCTTAGGATGGACGCCCAGCCCGGGCCGCTCAGTGTTTGCTGCTGAGTGCTTGAACCTGCAATTCCACCCGCGTAGCTTGGGCTTAAATTTAATTGGGCAATGTTTGTTAGCTGTTTATTGGCCAGCGCATCAAGTAATACATCGTATTGAATGCCATCAACGCCTATTAGTAATGCCTTTTTGCTAGCAGGCCCAAGTGGGGGCAGTGTGGGTGTAGATGGCGTGCCAGGCGTAGGTGGGATTGGAGTAGGGGTAGGAGGCGTTGTAGGTGCTGGAGTTGGGGGAAGTGTTGGTACATTACTAGGAATAGGCGCTAATGTAGGAACAGGATCAGGGGTGGTATTTGGCACGGGTGTGGGGGTAGCACTAGGAGGAAGAGTTGGGCTGGGGGTAGTGACAGCCGGCACTTCAGGGCTTGTGCTGGCGAGGGTTTCTTCGGAAGAATTACAGCCACTAATCAGCACACTTGAAATAGCGAGCGTGATGGATAAACAAATGCTTTTAGACATTTAAACGATCTCCTTAAACCCGTAGCAAAGAATAAATTTATCGCCAAAGCGTTAAAGCTTTTGGCGGATATAAATACTAGATATGCCAAGTAGGATAAGGAGGAGGGGTGACCTGCATATGAAAAAAAACTTAAAAATTCTAAGTGGCACATTAAGTTTTTTTTGACTATGACAAATTGATGACCTAATGCGGATTGTTAATTGCATTTTGGTTTATTCGATACGGCACATACCTGTGCTGAGGCTGCTCTCGATCGTTGTTCTAGATGAAATTTTGATATCTATATTGAGTTTCTGATAAAAATAGTTGGGGATAGCTATTTAAAGCGCAAGAGTGGGGTTCGGTTTATGAATTCTTAGGGAAGGTGAAACCGGCGCAACCCAACATTTAAGCGTAAACAGAATGTTGAGTTGCGCGATAAATCGCTGAGAGAGGTAAACCTCACACGCAGACTACTAACCTAAGCAATGATTGCCACTTAAGTTGATAGGATTGGGGATATTGGTATGTCGCGGTGTATTAAATGAGGAAAATACAGCACTATTATTTATGCGAGGGCAAGCATGGTATGCCCTTAATACATACTGGTGAATTGAGTAACTCGCATTTTTAAAATGCTTTATTTAAAAATAACGAGTTGGTTTGCTGTATTGGCAATATCAATGATTTGATATTGATCTTGCTCGTTATCTAGCAGGCTGAGCAGTGTTTTTCCTGTTAACTCTTTATTTATTTGGCCTAATCGTGCTTCAGCACCTTGGTTGGCAAAGGTAATGAGGCCGGATTCTATTAAAACAAAACTAACTGGCAAGGCGTCTGCCACATTGCGGATTAAATTTTGAATTTGCTCCATTGCGGCTTCTGTGCTTTTTAGGTGCGAAATATCCATCGCAATCGATAAGATATATGTGTTTTCATCGCGCACTATGGGCAATTTAGTAATGTCGAACCAATGTAATTGATTGTCGGGCATGACCCATGAATCTAGATGGCGAATTGTTTCGCCTTTTTCCAGCACATCGTGATCCCCCAAAGTGAATGGCTGAGGTGAATCGACTAAGCCCATATGTGATTGTACTAATAGCTCATGGCCTAGCTGAGTTTGCGTAGCATGATTCACCAATAAGAATCGGCCATGCTTATCACGGACAAAAATTAAATTAGGGCTGGAATCAATAATTTGATGCACAAATAGCTGTTGATTAAGCAGCGCTTGTTCTGTGTCTTTGATATGGGTGATATCGCGAATAATCGCCATGCATTCACGTGATGTTTGCGGGAGGATGCGCGTTTCGAAATAGCGTTTGATTTGGTCATTGCCACAATATTGATACTCAAATACTTGGGCGGTTTGCGTGCTTTGTACGGAAATAAGCGCTTCTAGATATTGGCGCGATATTCTGGCAGGGAAAAGACTGGATATTTTTTTATTTTCAGCCGTAACTTGGGGGTGGATATCTGCAAAACATTGGTTAAGCGGGCGAACACTACGATTGGCAAAGCTGATATTCCAGACTAAATCAGGGATGAAGTTAGAGCAATCAGCGCTTACGCCCGTTTCTGTGTCTGGGTTTGCTAAAGTGACTTTATGTTTTTTGCGTAAAAACAGGACAAGCGCGCAAGCGGCAAACCATAGCTCTAGCAAGTAGCCTATTGGGCTATTCTGATTTATTACAAATAGGTGCAATGCCAAAATGCCTGCAACCAGTGCAAGGCAGATCATACGCGTTGATATACGCAACGCAGAGATTAGGGCAAGTGGAGATTTCATATGCAGTGACCACCTTGCTAAGAGGCTGCTAGTTTAGCGGTTGCATCTCTTATTTGCGATGACAGAATTGAAAAAAATCAAATTGAGTGGTTGTGAAACAACAATAAGCAATTAAAACAGAAATGTTTTTTAAAGCAATACAATATTTTGTGTGGAATTTTAATAACTGAGAAATAAAACAGAAAGGATATGTTTATTCTAGGAAAGAATAAAGAAAGGAGAATGGTGGGTGATGACGGGGTCGAACCGCCGACATTCTGCGTGTAAGGCAGACGCTCTACCAACTGAGCTAATCACCCATCTGTGAAACATGTAGTACGCTGAACAGGAGATCAAACGTACAAGGAAACGCTCTAGCAACTGAGCTACGTCACCCATCTGTAAAACTTTCAAAACAAACCAGTTATGAGTTGGCGGAGCGGACGGGACTCGAACCCGCGACCCCCGGCGTGACAGGCCGGTATTCTAACCAACTGAACTACCACTCCTCAGTTGCATAACTAATCTTAT
>JAPLQI010000012.1 GCA_026399755.1 Pseudomonadota bacterium | reverse complement strand
GCAAAAGAGTCGATAAATTACCAATTATGTCAGTTAAGGCGCTTAATCATATTGTAATTATAAATCAGTGAGTTGCGATTGATTAAAGATGTTGCCGCATGCCTTGAATAAAGGCAAGCGGCTTAAGTTGATAGGATTGGATTTAAGCCCCCTGCTACTAGATGCGATGAAAATCCAGATTAACTGATTTGTGCGTGCTTAAAACCCAACAAAAATGACTTAATTCAAGGCCTGTTTTCCTCCGTGAAACTCCGTGTTCTCTGTGTCCTCCGTGTTTCAAGATTTGGGTTTTAAGCCTCAAGCTACGGCGGGTTTTTCGCCGTAGCTTGCTCATTCATCAATCCTTCAAACGATATTCCGCTGATCGGGCATGGGCGGTGAGTCCTTCGCCGTGGGCGAGGGTGCTGGCGATGCGGCCTAGTTTTTGGCTGCCTGCTTCTGAAACTTGGATGATGCTCGTGCGTTTTTGGAAGTCGTAAACGCCTAGCGGGCTGGCGAAGCGGGCGGTGCGGGCGGTGGGTAGGACGTGGTTTGGCCCGGCGCAATAATCACCCAAAGACTCGCTGGTGAACTTGCCCATAAAAATCGCACCTGCGTGACGTAGCTCAGCTAGGTAGACTTCTGGGTTAGTGATGGATAATTCCAGATGTTCCGGCGCAATATAATTGGCAATTTCGCAGGCTTCGTGCAGATCTTTTACCTTGATTAAAGCGCCACGGCCGGTGAGCGACGCGCGAATAATGTCTTGGCGCGGCATGGTGGGGAGTAGCTTTTCGATGCTGGCGGCAACTTGCTGGATGAAGTCTTCATCTGGGCAAAGCAGAATCGCTTGGGCGATTTCATCGTGCTCGGCCTGGCTGAATAAATCCATCGCGATCCAATCCGGGTCGGTTGTGCCATCGCAAATCACTAAAATCTCGGATGGCCCTGCCACCATATCAATGCCGACCACACCAAATACACGGCGCTTGGCGGCGGCTACATAGGCGTTACCGGGGCCGGTGATTTTATCCACAGCAGGCACGGTTTCGGTACCAAAAGCCAGCGCGCCCACGGCTTGTGCGCCGCCAATACAGAAAGCACGGCTTACTCCGGCCACGAAGGCCGCGGCCAGTACCAGATCATTCTTCTCGCCGCGTGGTGTTGGCACCACCATAATAATTTCGGCCACACCGGCCACATGGGCGGGAATGGCATTCATCAATACCGACGATGGATAGCTGGCCTTACCGCCCGGTACATAAATTCCTACCCTATCGAGCGCCGTTACTTGCTGGCCCAGCACCGTGCCATCTTCATCGGTGTATTGCCAAGACGCCATTTTTTGATGTTCGTGATATTTGCGTACTCGCTCTGCCGCGGCCACCAAGGCATCTCTCTGCACATCGGGCAGACGCTCGAAAGCGGCTTTTAGCTCCGCTTGGGTCAGCTCCAGCTCAGCCATGGTTTGCGCCGCAACGCCGTCAAAGCGCTGGGTGTATTCCACCACAGCAGCGTCGCCGCGTGCTTTTACATCTTCAAGAATGGCCGCAACCCGGGCATCCACATCCGGATCTTGCGAGGTTTCAAAAGCCAGTAGGGCGGCGAGTTGTAATTGAAAATCAGCAGAACGAGAATCAAGGCGACGCAACATGGCAGAGTCCAGAAATATATCGTGGGACGATTATACCCACGTAAGAAAATCATCTGCGCGGCTTATTGCCTTGATTTGCCGATTATTTATTCCCAGCAAAACAACACATCCGCCCGCCCTTTGCTGGCTTCAATCAGCTTTGCATTCGGGCCGTCGGTGTTGCGCACCCACTCGATAGCGGCGGCTTCGCTGCGGCCAAATTGCATATGGCGCTTGATCAGCCGGGATTCTCTCAGTGCGTGGTCTACGTCTACATACCAAGTTTCATCGAGCAGGCTGTGTAATTTGGCCCAATGCCCGCTGCTCAGCAGTAGGTAATTGCCTTCGACGATGATGAGTTGGTGATCAGGCTGGATAGGGATGGCGTTGGCGATGGGTTCTTCGATTTCGCGGCGAAACTCGGGGGCGTAGATGGTTTCGCCTGCGGGCTGGGTTTTTAGCCGCTGAATCATTGCGGCAAAACCTGCGCTATCGAAGGTGTCTTCTGCGCCTTTTCTTGCCGCTTTGCCAAGGCGGGCTAATTCGCTATTGGCCAGATGATAGCCGTCCATTGGTACAACAATGCTTTGTTCTGGATAAAGACGTTGAATCTCTTGTGCCAGCGTCGATTTGCCCGAGCCGGGCGGGCCAACGATGCCGAGTAGTTTGCGCTGGCCACTGGCCAATAGGGCGTCGATTCTGGCCAGATAGTGGGGCTGGATCATTTTGCATTTTTCTCGGCAAGGGGGAATCAAAACTAACACAGGCCCCAGCCGCTATCAATGCGGCTGGGGCCTGTGTGGTTTACGTGTCAGTAAAGGCTTACATCATTCCCATCGCTCTTGGCAGCCAGAGTGAGATGGCAGGAACATAGGTGATCAGCACTAGGAAGCCCAGCATGGTGAGTAGCCATGGCCAGACTGCGATGGTTAGCTCGGTAATGCCCATTTTTGTGATGCCAGAGGCAACGTAAAGATTCAGCCCTACCGGCGGATGGCACATGCCGACTTCCATATTTACGGTGATCAAAATCCCAAAGTGAATCGGATCAATCCCTAGTTTGATGGCAACCGGGAACAAGATAGGGGCCATGATCAGGATGATGGACGATGGCTCCATCACATTACCCGCCAGCAGCAGCAGTATATTCACGGCCAGCAAGAAGGTAATCGGGCCAAGGCCCATGCCCAGCAGCCAGTCAGCCATGGCCTGCGGAATGCCTTCGTTAGTCATTACAAACGAGAACAACACGGCGTTGGTAATGATGTAGAGCAGCATGGCGCTCATACTGGCCGAATCAAGCAGCACTTTAGGCACACGGCTCAGTGGCAAATCACGGTAGACAAATACGGCGATGATAAAGGCGTAAACGGCGGCAATCGCTGCGGCTTCGGTAGGCGTGAAAATACCGGTGTAAATCCCGCCAAGCACCACCACAATCAGCATTAGCCCCCAAACTGAGCGGCGAAATGCACTCCAGCGCTCGCCGGCGGTGGCTTTGGGCATACGTGGATAGCCAAATTTACGTGCGCGCCACCAAGTGGTTAGCCCCAGCAGGAACGCTAACATCAGGCCGGGCACAACCCCCGCCATAAACAGCGCGCCAACCGAGGTATTGGTGGCAACCGAGAACATCACCATGGCAATCGATGGCGGAATCAAAATCCCTAAGGCACCCGCTGTGGTGATCACTCCCGCACCAAATTGGCGTGGAAATCCCTGCTTAACCATGGCTGGTAAGAGGATGGAGCCAATGGCCACAACGGTGGCTGGGCTGGAGCCAGAAACTGCGGCAAATAAGGCGCAAGCGAGTACACCCGCTAAACCTAAGCCACCATGAAAGTGGCCGACCATGCTGGTGGCAAAATTGATCATTCGGCGGGCGACACCACCGTGGGTTAAGAAATTACCGGCCAGAATAAAGAAGGGAATGGCCATGATTTCAAATTTCTCAATCCCCGTGAATAATTTCAGCGCCACCGATTCGATGGGCACATTGGTCATGGTGAACAAGAAGGTGAGTACGGTGAGCCCAAGCGCAATGGAGATCGGCATGCCGGTGGCCATTAGCGCCAGCAGCAGGCAGAACACCACGGCTTTATTGCCGCCGACGATGGCGATAATCGCTAAAGATCCAAAGACTAAGGCTGGGATTTTGATAGACCAATGCGCTTCTGGTGCAGGAATGGTGCTCATGCTGGTTTTCCTTCTTCTTCTTCTAGGCCTTCAACGTGGGCTACGTCGTGGTGAGGTAAGTCGCCAGTACGCATAAAGCCCGCTGCGACTTGTAAAAAGCGGAAACACATCAGGCTGGTACCCAGTGGAATCGCGCTGTACACCATCCATGTTGGCCATTCCAGATCGGGGGTGGTCGGGCCTTCATACAGATTGCCTATCGTCATCCCAAAGGCGTGAACAAAAGCGTAGTGGGCTCCGTTTCCCCATACAAATTCAGCACCGAGTACAGCCACAATGCCTGTAAATAAAGCCCCCGCAAGCAGACCCAGCATCACAAAAGCGGCGCGATATTTTGGTTCTAGGCGGTTAATCATCACATCCACCCCCACGTGAATGCCGACGCGTACGCCATAGGCCGCGCCAAATTTAGCCATCCATACAAATAAAATAATGCACAGCTCTTGGGCCCAAGAAAGGTTGAAGCTCAGTAGGTAGCTTTGTAAAACAGGGATATTGAGGCCAGAGGCGTAGCGATGGACTACGGCGATAAAAATCACCAGCGTCGCCACCGCCATCAGCGATGCGATCAGCCATTCTTCTAGGCAATCGAGTATTTTCATGAAAGTCTCCGAAGGGACGGTGGTTTTATTTAGAGGGGCTTGTGGCCCCTCGTAGGGCGGGTGAAACCCGCCGTTTTTATTGCACGTTAAGCAAAATTCAAAGGATCTTTTTAGTGCCTGCGGCACGGTGATTTTGGAGCGGTAGCCACCGCGGAGCCTTCCTTTCTTGCTTCGCCAAGAAACGAAGCCAAAGAAGGCGACCCCACGAAACACGAAGGCCCCTACGCTGTGGACAATCGAGTCGGCGGCGGGCGGGATTGGCTCGTTCCTCGCTCCCTTGCCGAAACCCCGCCCCGCTTGTTCCTCGCTCCGGCGTGTTTCAAGGGGACTCTTAAGCCCCATGCAGGGAGCGTGGGCATTACTTTGTCTCGTTGTTTGCTAATACAAAAACAAATTGGTCAGCACCCGTCCTAGACCGAAGTTGTAGGGTGGGCAGGTTTTAATGCCCACGCTGCATACCCCCTTAAATCTTTACTCAACCGGCTTAAAAGCGGTCTCTTTATAAATCTCAGTCAACAAATCTTGGCCAAAGCGGGAGGCCATTTTTTGGTGGACGGGGATGAGGGCTTTACGGAAGGCGGCGCGTTCTGCGGGGGTTTGGGTGTAGACGGTGGTTTTGCCGCTGGCTTTGATGGCTGCAATCGCTTTGTCGGTTTCTTGTTTGGCGATTTGGTTGGCGTAGACCGATGATTCATTCATGGCGGTGGTGAGCGTGGCGCGAATATCGGCTGGCAGGCCTTCCCAGAAGGTTTTGTTGACGATAACGGCATAGCCAAGGAAGCCGTGATTCGTCAGCGTGAGGTGTTTTTGTACTTCAAATGCTTTGCTGGTGTAGAGGTTGGATGGCTCTAGCTCGGTGCCATCCACTACGCCGGTTTGCAGTGCTTGGTAAACCTCAGAAAATGCCATCACTTGCGGCAGTGCGCCTAGGGTGCGCATTTCTTCGTCTAGCACTTTGGATGATTGGATGCGAACTTTCATGCCGCGTAGATCGTCTGGTGTGCGGATGGGTTTATTGCTGGAGAAATTTTTAAAGCCATTTTCCCAGAAGCCCAGCGCTTTAATTCCCTTGCTTTCCAGTTTGGTAAATAGCTTAGTGCCAATCGGGCCTTTCATTACTTTTTCGACTTCGGCATAGCTATCAAAAATATACGGCAGATCGAAAATCTCGAATTCTTTAACGCCTAGCGGGCCAAATTTGGCAAGGCTAGGGGCCAGCATTTGCACTGCGCCTAATTGCAGCGCTTCCATTTCTTCTTTGTCTTTGTACAGCTGGCTGTTTGGATAAACTTCTATCTTTACTCGGCCCTTGGTGCGCTCTTCGGCGATTTTCTTGAAGTAATCAGCAGCTTTGCCTTTGGGGGTATCGACGGCAACCACGTGGCTGAATTTGATCACGATCGGTGCTTCGGCCGCGAAAGAAGAAGTGACAGTAAGAGCCAGAATGGCCGCTAGTAAAGTACGCATTACAATCTCCAAAGCTGTTGAATGGTTGGATGATTGTTGATCGTTCAGCAGACGCTTTCAATTGTGGTTGTTACGACTGTGGTAAACCACATGCGGCCAAAATTTACCCTGTGCTAACATTGTTCCATGCAATTACTTACTACCATTTCAATGCGGCTGAGCGCTCATCCTTGGTTTATTCCAAGGTTGGCCTTGGTCTTGTTTCTGGCCACGGTACTGGGCTTATTCGCCTATTTGCGCCACGGCGAGCGTGAAGAAGCGCGGCTGGTGCTGATTAATGATGTGCTGTGGGTAGAGCAGAATCTGCGCTTTGTATTGGGGCAATCAGAGGAGCGCTTGGCTGCGCTATTAGAGCAATCTCGTGATGGCAGCTTGAGCGAGGCCGAGTTTCGTGGTCGTGCACGGTTGATTATTGGCGCAAATGCAGCGATTACGGGTATTCAGCTGCGCACCAAAAATCAGCATTTTAGCTATGGCCAGTATTTATCGGCGGAGGTCACTCGGGAGCCGATTGCCTTGGCGCAGGGAATAGGGCGGCCAAGCTACACCGTGCCGCTTTACCCTAAGGGAATGATTGCGCTGATTTTGGCCGAGCATGATTTAGAGCTGGCGGCGTCGATTGCCCTGCCAAAACTCTTACAGCAACAGGTGCCGTGGTGGTTTGCTTATAAATATCGGCTGGCGATGATTGATGCGGATGGGCGGGAAGTGGCCAGTAAATCCAAAATAGAGGCGGATGATACGAATCTCAGCTATCAGCTGCCCTTTGATTTAGTCAGTAGTGGCTTACTGCTGCGCATCACAGCTTACCGCCATCCAACCGGCCTCGTGCAAAAACTGCTCATTGCCAGCGTGATGGGTTTGGCCTTGATTGTGCTGTTTAGCTGGTGGCGTTTGCGCCGTCAGATGCAGGCACGATTACTGGCAGAAAATGCGCTCAGGGAAGAGCACGCTTTTCGCACCGCCATGGAAGATTCGCTCTCGGTAGGGATGCGTGCCCGCGATATGGAGGGCCGCATTGTGTATGTAAACCCCGCCTTTTGCGGCATGGTGGGTTATACCGCTGAAGAGCTGATTGGCGCATTGCCGCCTTATCCCTATTGGAATCCAGAAGATATCGCTGGGCATCAGGCACAAAACGAGATTGTGCTCAGTGGCCGTGCGCCGCACGATGGATTTGAATCGATGGTGCGCCATCGGGAGGGTGATTTGGTTGCTACCCGCGTTTACACCACGCCGCTTATCGATGCCACCGGCAAGCAGCGCGGCTGGATGAGCTCGGTGGTCGATATCACCGCCTTAAAAGCCGCCGAAGCCAGAGAGCGCGAGCAAGAAGAAATGCTTCGCCACACCGGCAAGCTGATTACCATGGGCGAAATGGCGTCCACGCTGGCGCACGAGTTAAACCAACCGCTGATGGCGATGAGTAATTACGCCAGCGCCGCCCGCCAGTTTGCCAATCAGAATAATCATGAAATGCTCGATTCAACTTTGAGCAAAATTGCGGGCCAAGCACAGCGTGCCGCCGCCGTGGTGAAGCGCATCCGCGAATTTGTGCAAAAGCGCACCCCGCATTGCGAGCCTTGCGATCTCAATCATATTGCCAGTAATGCGTTTGAGTTAATTGATTCAACAGCGCGCAGTCAGGGCGTGCGTTTACACTTTAATTTGGGCAGGGTATTGCCGCTTATTCATTGCGATGAGGTTTTGCTGGGGCAAGTGGTGCTGAATTTACTGCGTAATGCCTTGGATGCCAGCGGCGAGCAGCCACAAAGCCGCCGCGAAGTCTGTTTGGCAACGTACTGTGACGATGCTGCGGTGTATTTATCCGTCGGTGATCGTGGTTCAGGTATTGCACCTGAAGTGGCTAGTCGTTTATTTGATGCGTTTTTCACCACCAAGTCGCTGGGCATGGGGATTGGGCTGAATATTTGCCGCTCTATCTTAGAGCAGCATCATGGCAAACTATGGTTTGAAGCCCATCCACAGGGCGGCACTACTTTTTATATGAGCCTTCCTCGGTGAACACGATGAAAACTGTTTATTTAGTTGATGACGATATTGCCGTGCGTGATTCGCTTGGTCTGTTATTGCTTTCCCATGGCTATACGGTGCATGCCTTTGAAGGCGGCGAGGAATTCCTTGCCGCCATTGATGCCCGTAGCGAAGGCGTGGTGCTGCTGGATGTGCGCATGCCGGGCCTGAGTGGGCCAGATGTGTTTAAGAAAATGTATGAACTAGGCAGCGAGCTAATCGTGTTGTTTTTATCCGGCCACGGCGATATCCCGATGGCAGTGCAGGCGATACGGCAAGGCGCTTTTGATTTCTTAGAAAAACCTTGCAGTGAAAAACAATTACTCGAGCGGATTAATGACGCGCTGGAGGTGGCGATTGGTCGTCAGTCTGTGCGCGGCAATCAGCAACTATTAGAAAAACGCCTCGCCTCGATTACACCGCGCGAGCGCGAGGTGATGGATTGGATTTTGCAGGGCAAGCTCAACAAACAAATCGCCGACGAAATGCAAATCGCCATTCGCACAGTAGAAGTCCACCGCGCCAACGTCTTCGCCAAAATGGGTGTGCGCTCAGCGCTGGATTTAGCGCAGTTGTTGCAGGGGAATTGATGGGGTGAGGGTGGATACAGCAAAAAATCCAGCAAAGATCGCTGGATTTTTTGCTTAGAGCGCAAGATTAAGCGGTCATTACTTTACGACGGCGTGAAGCAAATAAGCCCACCAAGCCTAAGCCCATCAAGGCGTAGGTTTCTGGCTCTGGAACAGGTGATACATTGGCATTAAGGGTATTTAAAGCAAATAACCAGTTACCACCACCATCGGTATTGTTGTTAAAACGTAAGTCTGCAATACCGTTAGATACTAAGGAGAATGAGCCTCCTCCACCTACATTGCCTGTTTCTAGCACCGAGCCTAAAGCATCATAGGCCGTATAAAAGGTAGCTCCATGGCCAGTGCTTGGATTCCCATAGTTATCGAAAGTGAAGTTCACCAGATTAGCTAGGCCGGTAAATTTTAAATCCAAAATCGAGCCAGTTGGATATTCGCCTGTGGTGCTATTGGTCAGACCTTTTTTGCCCCAGCCTGTTGCATCAATGGCAGCTGCCCCCGATGGGCCTGGGCCACCTAGCACAGCAAAAGTAACACCCTCAATTTGATTTGAGATTTGAGTACCTGCTGCGTAGCTACTAAAGTCGACATCGATCACTGCTGCAAACGAGCTGGATGAGAAGGCGATTGCGCTGGCGAAAAGAATTGAATGTGTAATGGTTTTCAGCTTCATGAATAGTTACCCCTGTTTATAATATTGTTGAGCAAACAAAAAGGCATTGAAAATAGAACAAGCCCTTACATTGGCTGCATAAAGTATGCTTTTCGTATACATGGCAAATATACATGAAGCTTTCGTTTGCCTATTTTTTGTCGTCAGAAAATTAGTGTTTAATGTTATTCTTATTGCATGTGCATGCGGTAAATACACAAGGAAAAGCTATGTAATACACCACTTTCTAAGTGGTTTCATTTTTTCTATCTCTTTGTTTTTTTACAACAAGTAGCAAAAAAAACGGCTTCAAAGGGAAAGCCTTTGAAGCCGTAAAGTGATTATTTTGAAATACTTACATTTTTAAAACCACACACCAAAGCGGCGGATGTAGATGGTTTTTACCAGTTGCGCCAGCATCATATAGCCCAGCATTGTTGCGGCTAGCCAGTACCAGTAGGACGAATCAAGCGAAACAAAGCCGATGGATTCTGCCAGCGGCGAGAAGGGTAGCCAGCAGCCGATGGCAACCGCAATCACGGTTGAGATCATCACCGGCAGCGAGGCGCGGCTTTGGATAAACGGAATCTTGCGCGTGCGTAGCATGTGCACCACCAAGGTTTGCGATACCAAGCCCACAATAAACCAGCCTGAATTCATAATGCTCTGGCCACCGCCGTCGGCGTAATACGCGGCTCCGGCACCAAATACCGTCCACATCAGGATATAGGTGGTGATATCAAACACCGATGAAGTGGGGCCCAGCCAGACCATAAAGCGGCGGATATTGCCTGCTTCCCATTTACGCGGTTTTTTCAGGAACTCTTTATCCATCTTGTCCCAAGGTAAGACCAGTTGGGAGATATCGTAAATCAGGTTTTGGATCAGCAAATGCATCGCTAACATCGGCTCCCAAGGCAGCCAAGCCGAGGCGACCAGCACCGAGAACACATTGCCGAAGTTAGAGCTGGCGGTGATATTCAGATATTTCAGAATATTGCCGAAGGTTTCCCGCCCTTTAATCACGCCTTCTTCCAGCACCATCAAGTCTTTATCCAGCAGAATAATATCGGCAGTTTCTTTTGCGATGTCAGCCCCGCTATCGACAGAAATCCCTACATCGGCATCGCGCAGCGCTGGTGCATCGTTAATCCCGTCGCCCAAAAAGCCCACCGTATGACCATTGGCTTGCAGGGCTTTTACTACACGTGATTTATGCATCGGTGTGAGCTTGGCAAAGACCGTGCATTCGCGCACAGCTTGGCACAGCGCGATATCGTCCATCGCTTCGATTTCTGGCCCCAAGAGCGGCGTGCCGGGGTTGAGCCCAACATCACGGCATACTTTGCTGGTGACAATCGGGTTATCGCCCGTCAGCACTTTGACGGTTACGCCGTATTCTTGCAGGGCTTTAATCGCTGGAGCGGCGGATGCTTTAGGTGGATCAAGGAAGGTTAAAAAGCCACGCACCACCAGATCTTTTTCATCGGTAACTTTGTACTGCTGTTGATTGCTGCTGATGGCTTTGCTGGCGACCAGTAAAACGCGGAAGCCCTGAGCGTTGTAATCCTGCGTTTGTTTCAGGATGCGCGTTCTTTCTAGCAGGCTTAGCTCGCGGACAGTATCGCCATCTTGGTAATGGGTGGATACGGCGAGCATTTCTTCTACCGCACCTTTGGAGATCATCAACTGCTGAGCTTGGCGATTTGCTAGCACGACAGTCAGGCGGCGGCGGATAAAATCAAAGGGTAGCTCGTCAACTTTGCTATAGCCAAGTGGCAGGTTATTTAGCTCGGTAGCTCGCTCAATCACGGCAATATCCATCAAGTTTTTCATGCCGCTCTGATGCACGCTATTGAGCCAAGCCAGATGCAGAATGCCCTCATCTAGCATTCCATCGCAATTAAAATGCTGCTCCAGAATGATTTTATCTTGTGTCAGCGTGCCGGTTTTATCGGTGCAGAGCACATCCATTGCGCCGAAGTTTTGGACCGAATTAAGCCGCTTGACCACCACTTTGCGTCTAGCCATGGCAATTGCGCCCTTGGCTAGGTTGGCCGAAACAATCATCGGCAGCATTTCTGGCGTTAAACCCACGGCAACGGCCATGGCAAAGGTCAGCGCTGATAACCAATCGCCCTTGGTCAGGCCATTAATCAGAAATACCAGCGGCACCATCACCAGCATAAAGCGAATCAGCAGCCATGAAACGCTGCTTACACCGCGATCAAAACTGGTTTCTACACGCTTATGGCTGAGTACGTTTTTAGCTAAGGAGCCAAAGTAAGTATGGTTGCCGGTGGCAACAACTCGGGCGGTGGCGATGCCACTCACCACATTGGTGCCCATAAAGCAGATATTGCTGCGATCGAGCAGGCTTTCATCGCTGCGATGACTAGGCTCAGCTGATGTCCTGTCGACCACATCGTCGCTGGATGCCGTTTGGGCGGATTTCTCCGCCACATCGCCAAGCGTGTCATATTTCTCGACCGGCAACGCTTCGCCGCTTAATACGGCTTGGCTTACAAATAAATCACGCGATTCGATCAGCTCGATATCCGCCGGAATCATATCCCCCGCCTGCAAGCAGACAATATCGCCCACTACCACTTGGCTCATGGGCACTTCTAGCTTGCGAGTTTGGCCTTTGGCGGGGGTGCGCAGCACGGTTGCGGTATTACTGACCAGTGATTTGAGTTTTTCTGCCGATTTGCCGGTGCGATATTCCTGAAAGAAGCGTAATAAGCTGCTTAAAGTCACCATGGTGGTGAGAATAATAATGCCAACCCAGCTTTGCTCACCCGGCTCAGAAAACTGCACATCGGTGAGGTAGGTGATAAAGGCAAGAACCAAAAGCACCATAACAAAGGGATTTTTAAAGGCGAGATAGAGCTGGACGAGGGCGTGAGGCGGTTTGTCGTGCGCGACTTCGTTGAGGCCGTTAGTTTTGAGTAGTTCAGCTGCGGCAGCGTCGCTGAGAGCATTTATTTTTGGCTGCTGGCTGGCGGCGTGATCGATATGGGTCATAGGTAATTCCTGTTCGCCAGTGCTCAGGAGGGTGCATTGCATTTATTTAGGCAAAGCAATCCCCTTTCGCGCTGGCGGGGCGCTGAGAAAGTAATAGATTTAATTGGCCCGCTGAATTACCCAATGGCAACTCAGCGAGCAATATCGGTTCGTCTGGCATTTTGGAGTCCTTATTTAGTTTCGCTATTTAAAAACTAAATATATGGTTAGGTTGAAAAATATTTAAATATTCTGGGCGAGCAGATTCCTCTCCAGATTTAAATGGATTAATAATGGGCATGACAGCTTAATTAATTAAGCATTCGCCATTAATGATTAAATATATATATGCGGCATATTTAGCTTGCTTTACGCAGGCGAGGTTTATTGCTTCTCAGCCCCCACTGAATATGGCGCACATCTTGATGCTGGCTTAAGCCGATGGCCATCTGGATAAAACTTTGGCGCAAGTCTGCCGATAAATTCAGCAACACCGACAAGCAAAACATGCCTTCGGGCTGGCGAAAGATCTTTAGCTGCTGGGCCTGAAAACCAAGAAGATTTAGTTTGTGAATCAGCATCTTACGCAGATCACTAATCGTTGATTCAGAGCTGCTGATATTTAAAAAATACTGTGAGTGATTAATTTCACGGGCATGCGCGCCCCGTATGGCGATGATAAGTCGTTTTAGAAAATGCATTCTAGCCTCCAAAAAAAAAGGGAGGACGATTGATATCAATAAGGATGAAACCCAGCCATAGGCATAACAATACGCAGCAAGTTGCTGCTTGTTATGTAATGGTTAGATGAGTGGGGAGCACAAAGACACCACACCCTGCGTAGCAGGATATGGCAGATTGAATCTACGTTATCCTGCTATACCGCGGTTACCAACACAGATCGATTACATCCGTCGTTGTCCACAGGACAGCCTCTTAGATAGTTAATATGCAGCGCATTTTACTTATCAAATAATTAATGTCAACCCTAATTTATTAATTAATTAACATTGGTAATAAGTGAATGCGATAGGCATATTATTGAATGTGGGATTAATTAATTACTTTGATGATGACAAAGTGAAATTAGTGGATTTGGTATATTTATATTTAATTGGTTTATAGGGTGCACAGCTTATAGGTTGTACAACGAAGAAGTCGTTGCGCACCGAGAGCGCATTACAGGCATTGAATCATCGCAGGGCAGGTAAACCCGCATTTTTTTCAGCTTTGCTCGCGGGTAGCACCCCATGTGCTAGCCAATTTGTTTTTTCATTAGAAAACAGCGAAAAATTACAATAACCACGCTCTCTGCATAGGGCTTTAAAGTCCCCTTGAAACACGCCGTAGCGAGGAACAAGCGGGGCGGGGTTTCGGCAAGGGAGCGAGGCAGCGAGCCAATCCCGCCCGCCGCCGACTTGATTGTCCGCAGCGAAGGGGCCTTCGTGTTTCGTGGGGTGGCCTTCTTTGGCTTCGTTTCTTGGCCACACAAGAAAGGAAGGTCCAGCGGGACGCCCGCACCAAAATCAATGTGCCGAAGGCACTAAAAAGATCTTTTTGACTTTGGTTTACCCGTATGAAGTGAGATCCAGTAGAGACCCCTACGGGGTAAAGCGGCGGGTTTCACCCGCCCTAAGCCAGACGCTTAGGCGGCTTGCCTTGCCGCAACCGTCGCAGCAAACGCATCAATAATTGGTTGGAGCTTGCTGTGTTTCAGCTTAAGCGCAGCTTGGTTTACTACGAGGCGGGAGCTGATTTCGCGGATGTCTTCTACGGCGACTAGATGATTGGCTTTAAGCGTGCTGCCGGTGGAGACGAGGTCGACGATGGCATCGGCAAGGCCAACTAGCGGGGCGAGCTCCATAGAGCCGTAGAGCTTGATTAAATCGACGTGTACGCCCTTATTGGCAAAGTGCTCGCGGGCGCATTCGGTGTATTTGGTGGCGATGCGTAAACGGGCGCCTTGTTTAACCGCGCCTTCGTAATCAAAGCCCTCTTGTACTGCCACCATCAAACGGCATTTAGCGATATCTAAGTCGAGCGGCAAATAAAGGCCAGCGCCGCCATGCTCTAGTAGCACGTCTTTACCGGCAATGCCCAGATCAGCAGCACCATACTGCACATAGGTGGGCACGTCCGTTGCGCGAACAATAATCAGCCTGACGTCTTCCATATTTGTGCCAATAATCAGCTTGCGGCTGGATTCTGGGGCCTCAGAAGGAACAATGCCTGCGGCAGCCAGTAGTGGCAGTGTTTCTTCGAAGATACGACCTTTGGATAGCGCGATAGTGATCATGGAGAGGTCCTTAGTGCCGTGGTGTCATCTAAAACGGGCAGATTATTTAAATAATTTAAGTGTGACAGGGTATTTAGATGGCCAGCCATTGATGGCTTTAGCGCCTTCCCATACCGAGAAAATCGCCGAGCCAATGGCAACCCACCATACGGGTAGGGGGCTAAGCAGGACAAAGCTGGCAATCATGGCAAGGGCATAAAAACAGCCCATCAGCAGCTGAAAATTACACGCGCTGATGGCGTGTTGCTCTACGTAATCGGAATGCACACGGGCAAATTGCAGGACGAGCACGGGAATCATCAAGGCCAGCACGGCCATAGGCAAAATCGGCAGCCAAAATACGCCCGCGAGATGCGCTAGCGCGGCAGCCCCTTTTTCATTTTGTGAAGGAGGGCGCGGCTTGTCGTCTTGTTCTTCTGCCGCAGGTTTTGGATTGAAGATGAACATGGTTGTGCCTAGAAAAGGTGCGATATTTTGTAGGGCGGGTTGCAACCCGCGAGCAAAGCCAAAAAGATCTTTTTAGTGCCTTCGGCACACTGATTTAGGTGCGGCATCCCCGCGGGGACTTACTTTCTTGAACGGCCAAGAAAGTAAGCAAAGAAGGCCGCCCCGACCAGCACGAAGGCCCCTCACTGCGGATAATCGGCTCGGCGAAAAAGGCTGCTCGGGAGCAAGCTCGCTACCCCTTTTCCGAAACCCCGATCCGCTTATTCCTCGTTTCGGCGTGCTTCAAGGGGATTTTTAAGCCCTGCACTGGGAGTCGCGATATAAATTCCTATGCTGAGGTTGAAACTACTCAAGCCCCAATAAATTTCACAGTTAAAAATAGATTTTCCTCCGTGAAACTCCGTGTTCTCTGTGGCCTCCGTGGTTCAAGACTTGGGTTTCCGTTGCGTAACATCAGATGCTGTTAGGCAATTCGCTCAATTTGCGCACCAACAGCAGATAGCTTGCGCTCAATATGCTCGTAACCGCGGTCCAGGTGATAAATACGATCAACGATGGTTTCGCCGCTGGCAATTAAGCCTGCAATCACGAGGGATGCTGATGCGCGTAAATCTGTGGCCATGACAGTTGCGCCTTCCAGCTTTTCTACCCCAGTCACAATCGCGGTATTGCCTTCGGTATTGATTTTAGCGCCCATGCGGATCAGCTCGGGTGCGTGCATAAAGCGGTTTTCAAAGATGGTTTCGGTGATCACGCCTGTGCCTTCCGCTACGCAGTTCAGCAGCATAAATTGCGCTTGCATATCGGTTGGGAAAGCAGGATAGGGCATGGTGCGGATGTTCACAGCCTTAGGGCGTTGCTTCATATCGATGGCGATCCAATCGTCCCCCGCTTCGATATACGCACCGGCTTCGCGTAGTTTTTCTAGCACGGCTTCCATGATGTCGGCGCGGGTATTACGTAATACCAGCTTGCCTTGCGCCACGGCGGCGGCGATCAGGAAAGTGCCGGTTTCAATACGATCCGGCACAATGGCGTGCTCTGCACCGTGCAGCTCGGCAACGCCTTCAATCGTGATGGTATCTGTGCCGTGGCCGCTGATTTTTGCGCCCATTTTGATCAGGCAATCAGCCAAATCGACGACTTCTGGCTCACGTGCTGCGTTTTCGATAATCGTAATGCCGTCTGCCAGCGTGGCCGCCATCAGTAGATTTTCTGTACCGGTTACGGTAACCATATCGCAAACAATGCGTGCGCCTTTCAACTTACCAGTGGCTTTTACATAGCCGTGCTCGATCACAATCTCGGCGCCCATCGCTTGCAGGCCTTTGATATGTTGATCAACCGGGCGAGCGCCAATAGCGCAGCCGCCTGGCAGGGAAACCTGAGCTTCGCCAAAGCGCGCTAAAGTAGGGCCAAGCACCAGAATCGATGCGCGCATGGTTTTAACCAGCTCGTAAGGCGCGATTAGGGTGGTGACTTCATTAGCGGTGATTTCGTACTCGTGTACGTTATCGGTCATTACCCGCACACCCATGCCTTGCAGCAACTTTTGCGTGGTTTTTACGTCAGCCAATTGCGGAACATTGGTCAGACGCAAAGTGCCTGCAGTCAGCAAGCTGGCGCATAAAATAGGTAAGGCGGCGTTTTTTGCGCCAGAAATCGAGATTTCGCCAG
Organism: Pseudomonadota bacterium; assembly: GCA_026399755.1. Lineage (GTDB taxonomy): Bacteria > Pseudomonadota > Gammaproteobacteria > Burkholderiales > Chitinibacteraceae > Iodobacter. The sequence goes on along the minus strand of JAPLQI010000012.1, from coordinate 59,426 downwards.
CCAGCGGGTTGCCGCCAGTAATTCTTAGTTTGTCCATTTCTATAACTCTTTATGTTTATTTCAGGCAATACCAAAGCAGTGCGGCAGCGCCAGCGATCAGCCAAGGTAGATTGGTGAGGGCAGCTAGTTTTTGTGAGCTGCGATCTAGCGGTTTTTTCGCTTCAATAATGGCTTGTTCAAGCTTGGCGCGGTTCTTTTCGATACCGTCCAGATTGAAGCGATTGTCCTTATTCACAGCGCAGCCCATTCGGCGGGGGTCAGCGTTTTTTCTAGTGATAAGGCATGTAGTTCGCCAGAGTCTAGCTCTGGTTTAACCGATTCTTTCACTAAGCGATGACGTGCCAAAAGGCCAAGGCCTTCAAAGCGTGGGGATGCGATACGCGCATAAAAATGGTGACCATCGCCTGTTACTTCAACCGCAGTTGCGTCTAGGCGCTCGGTAAGTAAGGCTTGTACTGATTCGGGAGTCATGGGTTTATTGCCTTAATTTGTAACCAGATTTAATCAATGCATAGGCAGCGCTGGCCACAATAGCCAAAGAAAGCGCCGCAACGGCTAAAGCATGCCAAGGCGATACATCGCTTACGCCAAAGAAGCCGTAGCGAAAACCGTCTATCATATAAAAAATTGGGTTCCAGCTCGATACGCTCTGCCAGAAGGCGGGCAGGCTGTGTATGGAGTAGAACACGCCAGATAAAAACGTCAGCGGCATGATCAGAAAGTTTTGAAATGCGGCGAGCTGATCGTATTTTTCTGCCCAAATCCCTGCCAGTATGCCAAGCGATGCCATCATGGCTGAGCTAATCAGCGCAAAGACCAAAATCCACAGTGGATGAGTAAAAGCAGGCAAGTTAAACCACATGGTGACGAGCAAAACACCCGCGCCCACCACAAGGCCCCGCACCATGGCGGCCAGCAGATAGGCGAGGAAGAATTCCAGATGAGATAGCGGCGGCAGCAGGGCAAAAATCAGGCTGCCGGTGACTTTGGATTGAATCAGGCTGGATGATGAATTAGCAAAGCTGTTTTGTAGCACCGACATCATCACTAAGCCAGGAATCAAAAATGCGGCATATTGCACGCCCGGATAGGGCTGAACATGGCTATCCAGTACATGGGCAAAGATCAGTAAGTACATCAGCGCAGTCAGCACAGGCGCTGCTACGGTTTGAAAAGCAACTTTCCAAAAGCGCAGTACTTCTTTGTAAAACAGCGTGTAAAAACCTTGCATAGTGTCTTCTTGTAGCGGATGGCTTGGGCTATTAGCTTACGGCGGGCTGTACATGTTTAGGCGTTTTGCATCATATCGACAAAGATCGTTTCCAGATCGGCCTTGCCGACTTCGATATCACGCAGCTGCACCGAATTATTTCTGAGCTCGGTAAGAATGGCTTCCAGATCTTTGCAGTCTGAGAGTTTGAGCTCAAAGCCATTATCACGTTCGCAAATGAGCAGCGGGGCGAGAGACGCGGGCAGTACGGCCGGCTTAATCTTGATAAACAAGTCGCGTGCCGCGCCACGGCTCATTAGCGTGTCTTTGTTTTCTAGTGAAATCAGCTCGCCTTTTTTAAGCATGGCGATGCGGTTGCACAGGGTTTCGGCTTCTTCTAAATAATGCGTCGTCAGCACAATGGTGTGGCCGTCGCTATTGAGGCGGCGAATAAAATCCCACAGCGTTTTGCGTAGCTCAACGTCTACCCCCGCAGTCGGCTCATCGAGCACGATAACGGGCGGGCGGTGTACCAAGGCTTGCGCCACCATCACACGGCGCTTCATGCCGCCAGACAAGGAGCGCATATTGGCATTGGCTTTATCGGTGAGGCCCAGATTGGCTAGAATCTCGTCTATCCAGTCGCCATTATTGCGTAAGCCAAAATAGCCGGATTGAAACGTTAGTGTTTCACGCACGGTAAAAAAGGGATCGAATACCAGCTCTTGCGGAACAATACCCACCGCGCGGCGTGCTTCGCGGTAGTTTTCTTGAACATCAAAGCCCATCACTGATATATGCCCAGAAGTGGGGCGCGATAAGCCCGCCAGAGCTGAGATAAGCGTGGTTTTTCCCGCACCATTAGGCCCGAGGAGGGCAAAGAAATCGCCCTGCTCCACCGTAAAACTCACCCCTTTAAGGGCGTGGAAATCACCGAATTGCTTGGCTACGGTGTCAAAAATAATAGCACTCAAGACGTCAGCTCCCTATTCACGCCTTTAAGTGCGTGGAAATCACGGAGCGATCTAGCTAGGGAATAAAAAACAATGTCACTCAAGGGGCGACTCCAGCAGGGGCACTGGCGACGGCGCTGGTTTTGTTTGTTTTCGATTTTCTTTTCGATTTAAGCAGTGGGGGGCTTGCTGTAGCTGGTGCGCTTGCTGACTCAGCAACAGCCATAGCTTCACTTGCTTGAGCTGCTACAGGAGCAGACTCACTTGGTGGAGCAGTGGCCGCTTTCTTGGCCGCATCCATTGCATCAAGCTCTTCGTCTGTTGGGCCTAATTGCAAGGGCTGAGGTGGATTGCCATCCCACACTCTGAAGTAGCGGCGTTGTAAATAAGCGTCGCGTAAATAGGCGTATGGATCGGCTTGAGCATCAATCATTGGATCAAGCGGCAAAAGCTGTCGGCGCTGCTCAATACCCCAAGCACCATAGCGAATCACTTGGGTGCTCAGGTCTTGTGAGCCATCCCAAATCTGCAGTGGATCTGCAAAGAAGCGGACAGCTAAATCACTGCTATCTCTTAGCGTAGTTGGCCCGCGTAAAGGGATCATGAGATAGGGGCCAGAGCCCATGCCCCAACTTCCTAGTGCCTGACCAATATCTTCGTCACTTTTTTTCAGCCCCATATCGCTGGCCCAGTCGACCAAGCCAAACATGCCTAGCGTCGTGTTGATGGCAACACGGCCCATGCTATGGCCCGCTTCGCTGCCTTTGCCTTGTAGCAAGGCACCAAACGAGGCAAAAAAATCGTCGATATTATTAAAGAAATTGCTAGCGCCTTGTTTAACGGGTCCTGGCGAGTATTTTTCGTGCGCTTCTGCAGCAGGCTTGAGTACCGCTTTGTCTACAGCGTTATTGACGGCAAAAATGCCGCGATTGACGGGCTCGATAGGGTCGTAATTATTTTGTGGCGTAGCACATGCGCCAAGGACGAGGGCTAAGAAGGGAAGAAGACGGCGCATGTGTATCGTAATTATGTGATTAAGATCGATATTCTAGGCTGATTTGGCACTTAGCGGGCTGAAAATCGCGTTATCAGGCGCTAAGCCTCTAGGCAAATGGGTTTACGATTCTGCTTGGTTTGCCAGCGGCAACAGCGTATCTACATCGTAGAGCCGGATAAAGCCTAATAAGCTTGCTGGCAAATTAGCAAATCGCAGCTCAGCACCCTGCTGGCGAGCGCTGCGCAGCCAATGCAGCAGCACTGCTACTCCGGCTGAATCGACTGCACTGATTTGGCTTAAATCCACTTCCAGCAGCTCGCCTTGGCCTAAGGAGGGCAGGGTGGCGAGCTGCGCGGCTGCTGTATCGAGCTTGAGCGTGCCACTGGGCTGGAAGTGTTTCATTTGCTGGCGTTACGCTGTGCGTTGTTGCGATCAGACAATTGCTTGATCAAGCCATCAATGCCGTCTTTGCGAATGATGGCATTGAATTGATTGCGGTTGTTATTGATAAAACTAATGCCATCCACTGCAATATCGTAGGTTTTCCAGCCAGCGTCGGTTTTTTCAAAGCTAAAATCGAGCGGGATTGGTTTTTGCCCTGGCAGGCTCACTTCGGTACGAACGGCCATTTCAGAGGCATCGTTACCTGGGCGTGTGCCCTTCACATCAACTTGTGCATTTTTGTAAATAGAGAGTGCTGATAAGTAAGTGCGAACCAGCATGGTTCTAAATTCACGCGTTAAGGCTTGTTGCTGTTCTGGTGTCGCAGTTTTCCAGTAGCGGCCAACAGCCAGCATGGTCATGCGGTTGTAATCGGCCAAAGGCGCAACACGAGCATCAACCAAGTCGCGGGCTTTTAGTGGCTCCTTATCGTTTTTCTTGATGATATCCAGCACATCGCGGCTGACATTTTTAACGATAAGCTCAGGCGATTCCACTGCTGCAGCAAGGCTACAGGTGGCGATAAAACTCATAGAGAGGGCAAGGATCCATTTTTTCATTATGTGTACTCCGTTAATTTTTTTGCTGCTCGCCAGCGGTTTCTGCTTTATTAAACAGAACGCGGCTGATTAATTGCTCCAGCACAATCGCTGAAGAGGTAATGGTGAAGCTATTGCCTGCTTCAAGCATTTTATTATCTGCACCAGACGTCACGCCGATGTACTGCTCGCCCAATAGTCCAGAGGTAAGGATTTCTGCAGATGCATCTCTACTGAAATGATAGCGGCTATCCATATCTAGCTTCACCCTTGCGACGTAACGCTCTGTATCTAAGGTGATACTACTCACTCGGCCGACTAAAACCCCGGCACTTTTTACGGGAGCCCTTGCTTTTAACCCACCTACGTTTTCAAAGTTGGCAATCAATTCATAGCTATTTGATGTTGGTAATGTAGTTTGGCTGCTTACACGCATAGACAAAAATAGTAAGGCTGCAATACCCGCTGCAGCAAAAAGACCAACCCAAAAATCAATCATTCCGCGTTTCATATATACACCTTTCAATCTGACTCGTTGGCACCTTGGATTACGCTAAGCCAAGATGCGTCTATATGCCTGTGAACATAAAGGCGGTGAGGATGAAATCCAGCGCCAAAATGACTAAGGAGCTAGTCACCACTGTACGGGTAGTGGCTCCCGATACGCCTTCAGCGGTGGGGGGCGCATCATACCCTTCAAACACCGCGATCAAGGAGATGGCAATACCAAATACCACGCTCTTGATTACGCCATTGATGACATCTTGGCGAAAGTCGACCGCGCTTTGCATCTGCGACCAAAAAGCGCCTTCATCTAGCCCTAGCAGCTTTACGCCGACCAAGTAGCCGCCAAAAATCCCCATGGCGCTAAACATCGCGGCGAGCAGCGGCATAGAAATCACCCCGCCCCAAAAGCGCGGAGCAACTACGCGGGCAATAGGATTAACCGCCATCATTTCCATGGCAGCGAGCTGTTCTGTGGCTTTCATTAAGCCGATTTCAGCGGTAATCGCTGAGCCTGCACGGCTAGCAAACAGTAAAGCGCCAACCACAGGGCCAAGCTCACGCACTAAGGAAAGGGCCACCAAAATACCAAGTGATTCGGTTGCACCAAAGCGTTGCAGCGTATCAAAGCCCTGTAGGGCCAGTACCATGCCCACAAATAATCCTGATACGCCAATAATCAATACCGATAGCACCCCTGCAAACCAAATTTCACGCATCGTCAGTTGAAATCGAAGCAAAGAGGTTGGTGAATGACGCAAGATAGCCAGCATAAAGCGGCAGGCAAAGCCTAGCTTAATAATGGTGTTGCTAAACGGTCTACCTAGGGCAGAGACAGCGTTAAATAAAAATTTAGGCAAGACGCTGCTCCAGGCCGAGATCCGCAGCATAGGGCGCTGCAGGTTTATGGAAGGCCACCGGGCCATCGGTTTCCCCGTTGATAAACTGCTTTACAAAGGGGTGGGTGGAGGCGCGAACTTGCTCTGGTGTGCCTTCAGCTACGATTTTACCGTCGGCTAAAAAGTACACATAATCAACAATTGAAAGCGATTCTTCTACATCGTGGGTCACAATCACCGATGCGGTGCCCAATGCATCGTTTAAATCTCGAATCAGCTTGCCGATTGTGGCGAGTGAGATTGGGTCTAGCCCTGTAAATGGCTCGTCATACAACATCACGGCAGGGTCTAGTGCAATGGCACGCGCCAAAGCCACGCGGCGTGCCATCCCGCCGGATAATTCGGATGGCATCTGCTCGCTGACACCACGCAGGCCAACAGCATTTAGCTTCATCAGCACTAAATCGCGGATCATGGCTTCGGGCAGATTTGTGCGCTCTCTGAGCGGGAAGGCCACATTGTCGAAGACGGATAGATCAGTAAACAAAGCGCCAAATTGAAACAACATGCCGAGCTTTTCGCGCATCTTGTAAAGGCGAGCTTCATTCATGCTACCCACATCGTCACCAGCCACACTGAGCTTGCCTTGATCGGGGCGAATTTGCCCGCCGATGAGCTTGAGTAGTGTCGTTTTTCCTGAGCCAGATCCGCCCATAATGGCGACCACCTGCCCACGCTTAATGCTTAGGGACACATCAGCAAGTACTGAGCGTTCACCGTAAGCAAAGCTCACATTCTCAAACTGAACCAGAGATGAGGGCATGACAAATGGGTACTCTTCGCGTGTAGAAAGGGCATATTGTAGGTTGCTATGGCTTTACTAGGTAGATGAACTTTGTATGAATGTGTACGCAATTATTGCCATGCAACAAAGCTGGCATGCTCCAAAAATCTAATTTTTCCTATGAATAGAAGGAGTCAGCGCCTAATCCATATTGTTTTTGATGTCTTTGAGCCTGCTCAAATCGACATTAAAAGACTAAAAAACAACATGCTTAGGGCATGCTTGCTGGCTACTTGTTTTGCATTCTCATGGCATCTACATCATCTGTAGGCCTCCCGTGTATAAGAAAGCCCCGCCTTAAAATCTTGCAAGAAAGGCGATTTGATTCGGAGCTAGTGGAGTGCAGATTGCTGCTGAATTAGTTTTGCCACCATCCTTAGTATCAATATATAGCGAGGAGATTAAATAAATTGAATCCTTGCCTTCTATCGCAGCATATTTGTTCAATTTTTACTTAATCCACGTACTAGTATGAAAGCAAGCATTCATCCTTAGACAGGATTACCTATGTATCTAGAGCACTTTGGCTTAAACGAACCACCGTTTCGGATTACACCACACCCAGAGTTTTTCTTTGTTGGGGCGGAACGTGGTGCGACTTTGGAGGCTTTGATTTACGCCGTGCTGGCTGGAGAAGGCTTGGTTAAGGTGGTGGGTGAGGTGGGCAGTGGCAAAACGATGCTGTGCCGAGTACTGATAGAGCGTTTACCAGCCAGTGTGGACAGCGTGTATATCGCCAATCCTGTCATGAAGCCGGATGAGTTAATGCTGATGATTGCTGACGATTTGGGCATAGTCTGCGATGCAACACACACCAGTGGCCGTGTCAGGGACTTGCAGGCTGCCTTACTCGAGCGTTTTGCTGCGGGACGGCAGGTGGTGATTCTGATTGATGAAGCCCATGCCATGCCCACAGAAAGCTTGGAGGCGGTGAGACTGCTTTCAAATTTGGATCATGGGCATCACAAATTATTGCAGATTGTTTTGTTTGGCCAAACTGAGCTGGATGATCGCTTGGCCAAGCAGGATTTGCGTCAGCTACGAGAACGGATTACCCATATTTTTCGCCTAGCACCGCTAAGGGCAAATGATATTGAGGCCTATATTGAGTTTCGGATGCGCACTGCGGGCTATCGTGGGCCAGAACTATTCCAAGCCGAGGCGCTGAAATCGATTTATCGTGCTTCGGAAGGGCTAACGCGGCGGATTAATATTTTGGCCGATAAGGCCTTGATGGCCGCATTTAGCCAAAGTGAGCATTCAATCACGGTGAAGCATGTGAGCGCGGCGGTTAAAGACAGCGCTTTTAAGCCCATTAAAAAACGCTCACCATTAGTCTGGATGCTGTTTTCAGGGTTGATGGCTGGGGGCGTATGGGCGGGCTTAATGCAAGCGTCTAACCCGCAGCCAAAGGTGGTTTCAGCGCTTGCATCCACCCCCTTACAACTTGCTACTACTTCGGAAGTCTTGGCTCCAGAAGTGCAACTTTCTGCTCCGCTGCGGCAAAAAATAACTGAATCGCGGCAAAAAATGAATCGGGCAGAAGTAAATAATACGGCGGTGATGTTGTTAGTGACCAATAAATCAAAAGGTGCGGAATTAGAAAAATTCTTAGCACAAGCGGGGCAGTTTTTACCCCAAGACCAATTACTGATTTACCCCGCTGAAGTACGAGGCAGCAAAGGCTGGGGCTTGGTTTATGGTTTTTTCCCAGATAAAAATAGTGCAAAAGCAGCAATGGCTTCTTTACCAGAATCGTTACGAAAAAATAAACCTATGGTGCGCACCGTGGGTGGGATTCGTGATGAATTGTGGAATTTATGACGATAAATAAATAGGATTAATTAATTATTCCATTCTATAAATTATTTGATATCGAATAGAAAGACTTAGTCATGATCTCTCATGGCCTATTTAAATCGGTAGATCCTTTACATGAGTACCCAATAATGCGGTGGCAAATTTTAATTTTTGTTCTCTTGCTCAATGCCTGCGCTAGCCAATCGGGCTTGGAAATGGAAAACGGCCGCCATTTAGAATCTAAACCTATCTCCTCTGCTATTCCAAAAACTGTAGCTGCTAGCCCCTCATTACCCAAACCACAAGCAGCAGCCAAAACAGCCACCTATAGCGTGGTAGTGCATCAAGTGCCGGTAAATGAAATTTTGTTTGCATTAGGGCGAGATGCCAAAATTAATGTTGATGTACATGCAGGCGTGAATGGCAATGTTACTTTAAATGCAATCAACCAAACGCTGCCACAAATATTAGAGCGGATGAGTAAGCAGGTGGATTTACGCTGGGAGCTAGACAATGGTGTACTTACGGTAACGCCTGATATCCCCTATTTAAAAACCTATAAAATGAATTATTTTAACCTATCTAGAAATGTGAAATCGAATGTAACTTTGGCTAATTCGGTAAGCAGCGGTGGTGGTGGCGGTGGGTCTGGGAATAGCTCGAATACCCAGATTGATATGGTGGCTGAGCATCATTTATGGAAACAAATTGATTTAAATTTGAAAGAGTTGTTGGGTGTTTCGGCAGATGCCAAAGTTGGGGGGAGCGGTGCACAATTGGGCAGCATTGTGCAGGAACAAAGCGCGCAAGCAGTTAAGAGCAATGTATCAATAGATAAAAAAGAAGTCGTTAAAACAGCCGCAGAGGCAGCGAAAGTTGCTAAAGATGTCGCTCAGACTAATAAAATAAACGCAGAAACAGAAAAAATAAAAGCGGGTGAATCATTGCCGATTAATAAGCCTGTTTCTGTCGTGGACGCAAATATCACAAATACCAGTCGATTAGTTATTCTCAATCCTGAAACAGGCGTAATTACCGTAAGGGCCAGCCAAAAAGAGCATGTAAAAGTGGCGGAGTATTTAAATGCCGTACAAGGCGGTGCTTTGCGGCAGGTACTCATTGAGGCCACCATTGTAGAGGTTTTATTATCCGATCAGTATCAGGCAGGAGTGGATTGGAGCCGGATTGGAGAAACAGATAATCAATTAAATTTTCAACAAAAATCTTTAGCTAATAATTTAGGAGTCGCACCTTTAAGTATTCTTTCTTATACCAAGGCTGGCGGTATTTTAAGTGGAACTTTTAATTTTACGATTAAGATGCTAGAGCAATTTGGCCGCACGCGCGTTTTATCTAGCCCCAAAATTATGGCATTAAATAATCAAACGGCCGTAATGAAAGTGGTGGAAGAGCAGGTTTACTTTACGATTAAAGTAACGCCACCAGTCATTACCGACGGCAAAGTCACCTCGCAAGCAACTTACGATAGTGAATTGCATACCGTGCCTATTGGTTTGGTCATGCAGGTTACGCCGCAAATATCTGAAGATGGCCAGGTTGCGCTTAATGTAAGGCCAACCATTACCAATATTAATTCATTTATTGAAGACCCTGCGGTGGCGATTTTAGCTGCGGCCAATAATACGCAAATTAAAAGCTTAGTGCCGATATTGCAAGTCAGAGAATTTGATTCCACCTTAAAAGTGGCTAGTGGGCAGGTGGCTATTTTGGGTGGATTAATTCAGGATTCTTTAAATAACGATAGGCAAGGCGTGCCGGGTTTGTCTCGTATGCCCTATGTGGGAGACTTATTTAGCTATCGCAATGATAAAGTAAAAAAAATTGAATTAGTGGTGTTTTTACGCCCTGTATTAATTAAAGATAATAGCGATTTGGGCAATTATCAGCAGTTTTTACCTAATGATCAGTTTTTTAAGAAAGAAGCAGATCATGATTTATCGGCTTTTCAGTCAGGGAGCGTGCCTCTGGGGACTAAGCCATGAGTTTATTGCTGCAAGCCTTAAAAAAAGCCGAAGAAGCCAAGCGGCTGCGTGAAGCGGCTATGGCAGAGCAAGTGGATGAGCCGTTGGCTGAGCCAAAGCAGGAAATAGAGCATGGGCTGCATCAGGAGCAGGAAGCCAGCGGCGGGGCAGGCTTAATCAGAGATCAAGGCGAGCAAGCCGTTGCTAGTGACGCATCTACTTTATCTTTGGAAGAACCCGTCTGGGCCGTGCCTGCTGCACTAGAGTGGCAAGTAGATCCTCTGCCTAATGAGACTGCTCAGCTAGATATTGATCAACAGACGCCCCCTGCGGAATGGGTCTTTGTCCCCATCGCTGTTGATGTAGAACTGCCGACAGAACCGCCAATCACTGCGCCTGATTTACCTGAAGCACAACCCGCCAATGAGCCTGTTCTTACTGCTCCCGCCTCCAGTCCTTTGCCTAAAGTTGCCCCTGAGAAGGCTGAAGAGGAGGATCTGACTTGGTTAAACAAACCCGCCACGCCCGTACCTGCACCCGCCCAATCTGTGCCAGCCGCTCCGGCTCCCTCGATTACGCCAACAGTTACTCCACCCGCTCCACAGGCGTCCAGTATTGCTTCCAATAAGCCGCGTTCGCGCTCTAAAAATTTACCTTGGTTGATTTTGCTGGGTGTCTTATTAATGGCGGGTTTAGGCGGCTATTTTTGGTGGCAGTATCAGGCGCTCAGTATCTCGCCAACAGCTGCCCCCGCCCCCGCTGCTGTGGATGCTGCAGTGCCTCCTGTCTCCGCCGATGAAGCGCTTTCCGCTTCCGAGCCTGCTAGTGAAGTGATGAGGCCGGCTTCCATCGCAGTTGTAGCTCCTGCAGCCTCTGCGGTAGTGATGGCGGCCTTGCCGCGCACTCATGCCTTGCCACCACGTTATAAAGGCGATGCGGCCAGCGTGGAAGAGCGATCCGGCGCTCCCAATGGCGCGGGCATTCGCTTTGATACGCAAAATACCGAAGCCGCCGTACCTTTGCCGCTGGCAATGGCCTATCGCTCTTTTCAGCAGGGTGATTATCGTGCGGCTGAGGAGAGCTACCGCCGGATGTTGCAGCTAGATCCTCGCAATCGCGACGCTTTGCTTGGGATGGCTGCCTTGGCCATGAAGCGCGGCGCAGGGGCCGAGGCGGCTCATTTTTATCGGCAAATATTGTCCCTTTATCCTAGGGATGAGGTGGCGCAGTCGGCTTTGTATTCGCTCACCCCTGCGAATGAAAGCTCGGAAGCGGGCTTGCGCCAGCTCTCGGCTCAGCAGGCCGATGCCGCATTTGCCTTGGCTAATCTCTACGCTGGGCAAAATCGCTGGAGCGAGGCGCAGGGCGCGTATTTTCAAGCATTATCCCTCGATGCGAGTAATGCCGATTACGCCTTTAACTTGGCGATTAGCTTAGAGCACTTACAAGAGAATAAATCTGCAGCAAGGTATTACCGGCAAGCCTTAGCTGGCAAAGGCACTTTTGATCGTGCGATCGCTGAAGAACGATTGAAAGCTTTGGAGTCGCCATGAACGCGCCAGTCAGAAAGCTGCCGCTAGGCGAGCTACTGGTTTCCAAAGGCCTGCTATCAGAAGATCAGCTGCGCATCACCTTGTTTGAGCAGCGGCGCAGCGGCGTGCCTTTGGGTAAGCTGATGGTGTCGCTGGGCTTTGTGTCCGAAGGTATTTTGCGTGATGCCTTGTCAGAAAACTTGGGGCAGGTCAGCGTTGATTTGTCCAAGATTCTGGCCGATACACAGGCGATTAAGCTGGTGCCCAAAGAGGTGGCCAAGCGGCATATGCTGCTGCCGGTGTCGCTAGATCTGGAGCACAATAAGCTGACGCTGGCGATGTCTAATCCTAATAATCTGGTCGCGCTGGATCAGGTGCGTATCCTGCTCAAGGACAAATACGAGCTGGAAACGTTGCTGGCTGCGGAGTCTGATTTAGTCCATGCCATCGACCAATATTATGGTTTTGAGCTGTCGATCGACGGTATTTTGAATGAAATTGAAACCGGTGTGATCGACTGGGCCAGCTTGCAACATGCCGATGCCGAGTACAACCAGCCGGTGGTGCGCTTGATTGATGCACTGCTGGCCGATGCTTGTACGCGCGGCGCATCCGATATTCACTTCGAGCCTGAATCCTCTTTTGTGCGGATTCGCTACCGCATCGACGGTGTGCTGCGGCAAATTCGCGCTCTGCACAAAACCTATTGGCCAGCGATGGTGGTGCGGCTGAAGGTGATGAGCAATATGAATATCGCTGAAACCCGCTCGCCACAAGATGGCCGTATCTCGCTCACCCTCGCTGGCCGCCCGCTGGATTTTCGGGTGGCGGCACAGCCTACCACTTGGGGCGAGAATATTGTGCTGCGTATTTTGGATAGGCAAAAAGGCTTAGTGAAGCTGGATAAGCTGGGCCTGAGTAAAGAAAACCTCTATTTATTGCAGCTGATGATTGCCCGGCCGGAAGGGATTATTTTAGTCACAGGCCCCACCGGCTCGGGTAAAACCACCACCCTCTATTCGATTTTAAGCAGCGTGAACACCGAAGCCGTCAACATCATGACGCTGGAAGACCCAGTGGAATATCCGATTCCCATGCTGCGGCAAACTTCGGTGAATGAAGCCGCCAAAATGGATTTTGTGAACGGCATACGCTCGATGATGCGGCAAGACCCAGACATCATCCTGCTGGGCGAAATCCGCGATCGCGATACCGCCGATATGGCGTTTCGCGCTGCCATGACTGGCCACCAAGTTTACTCAACTCTGCATACCAATTCTGCCATTGGCTCGATTCCGCGCCTCTTGGATATCGGCGTGCTGCCCGATGTTTTGGCTGGAAATATCATCGGCATTATCGCCCAGCGCCTCGCCCGCAAACTCTGCCCGCTCTGCCGTGAGCCTTACGAGCCAGATGCTTTTGAGCGGCGCTTATTGGGCATCGCGCCTGAAGGCGAGCCGATCACGCTGTACCGCGCAACTGGCTGCCCCAAGTGCGATCACCAAGGCTATAAGGGTCGTTTAACGGTGATGGAAGTCTTAAAAATGAGTGCCGAGCTGGATGAACTCATTGCGCGGCACGCCACTCGCTTAGAAATGAAAAAAGCCGCCGAAGCACAGGGCTTTAGAACCATGGCCGACGATGCTTGCCGGCATGTGCTAGATGGAATGACTTCGCTGGCAGAGATTTCCCGAGTGATCGATTTAACCGACAGGGTGGCCTGAGCGCAATCCTAACAACTTAAGGATCTATACCGTAGGAGCGGCTTTAGCCGCGAATGTTTTTACAAGTAATGCTTTCGCGGCTGAAGCCGCTCCTACGAAAAATATCATAAGCCGACGTTTTTAAGAAAGGAGGATAGCAATGTATGTCCGTGAACATATTTCGCGCGTGGTTGATGGTAAAACCTACAACACGCGCACTGCATTAAATTGCCATATGCATACCGAATCAAAAGACGAGCATGGTGTGCCGCATTTGATTGAGCTCTATCGTACCAAGCGCGATCAGTATTTTCTGGTTGAGCATAATATTCCTCACCCCTATATGGATGCGGATAAGCGGGGGGCCATTGATGTGCTGACGCCGATTACCTTAGAGCAGGCCGAGGAGTGGGTAGAAAAATACTGCCCGTGGCGTAAGGAAAAGATTTTTGCATCGAGTAGCGAAGCTGACACCACCACGCTGACCTTACGCATAGATAAAATGACCAAGGCCCAGCTGATTGCTCAAGCCACCAAGCACAACCTCACGCTGAATGCCTATTGCCTGCTAAAGCTAGAAAAAATCCTCTACGAAAAAGAAGCGCCAAGGGGCGGCGGAGTATTTATGGAGCGGGGGTTTAATCCCTCGGAGTGAGGGGGGGCACCGGCGGGGGCTAGCCGATACCCTCCTTTTAAGCGAAATGCCTTTCGTAGGGCGGGTGTAACCCGCCGTTTTTATCGCACGTCATTGCCCAAGTCTGGCGGGTTGCACCCGCCCTACGAATGACATGATAAGAAGATGGTGCTGTTTATTTGGGGAGCTAGATGCAGTTTATTTATCGCGCTGTAGACAAGGCAGGCTTGGTCCAAAAGGGTAAGTCAGAGGCGAATAATCTGACTGACTTAGAGCAGCGTTTGGAGCGGATAGGCCTGAGCTTGATTGAAGGCAAGGCGGCCCCCGTAGGGGGAGTGCTGGGCGGTAAGAAGGTGAGTCGGCGCGAGCTCATTACGTTTACGTTTCATATGGAGCAGCTGACCCGTGCAGGGGTGTCGATCCTAGAAGGTTTATCTGATCTGCGCGATAGCTTAGATGAGCCGCGTTTTCGCGAAGTGATTGCAAATGTGATTGAAGATATCGAAGGGGGAAATCAGTTTTCGCAGGCTTTGGCTGGGCATCCGCAGGTTTTTGATGCCATTTATGTGAATCTGATTCGCGCAGGAGAGGCGAGCGGCAAATTGCCTGAGGTATTACTCAATTTATCTGATTCATTAAAATGGCAGGACGAGCTAGTTTCGCAAACTAAAAAGATTGTGATGTATCCGGCGTTTGTGGGCGTATTGGTGGTGGGGGTGATTACTTTTTTAATGATTTATTTAGTGCCGCAATTGGTTTCTTTTGTGGCCGCCATGCAGCAAACCTTGCCTTTAAATACCCGTATTCTGATTGCTATATCTAATATATTTATTCATTACTGGTGGGCTTTATTTGGCACGCCAATTATTTTATTTATGCTATTTCGTTTGCGCCTAAAGCATGACGCAAAGTTTCGCCATCGCTTTGATGGCTGGAAGCTGACTATTCCGCCATTTGGCCCTATTTTGCATAAGATTATTTTGGCCCGCTTTGCTAACTTTTTTGCTTTGATGTATGCGGCAGGGATTCCTATTTTGGATTGCATCAAGATATCAGAAGGGATCGTTAGCAATAGCGTGGTGGCCGAATCGCTGCAGCGGATTCAGGCGCAAATTCGCGAGGGGCAGGGTGTGACAGCTAGTTTTAATCAGGAAAAAATGTTTCCGCCGCTAGTGCTGCGCATGCTTAAAGTAGGCGAGAGCACCGGCCAGCTGGATCATGCTCTGATGAATGTTTCCTACTTTTATAACCGCGATGTAAAAGAATCGATAGAGCGAGTGCAGGCTTTGATTGAGCCATCGCTCACTGTGGTGCTGGGCTTGATTCTGGCTTGGATTATGTCCTCGGTACTTGGCCCTATTTTTGACACGATTAGTAAATTGCGATGAGCCACTGCACGCTTTTCTTATCCAATACTCAACTGATCGCTTTCCAAGTAGAAAAAGGTCAGCTGCTTGAGCATGCGCGTTTTGCTTTGGATGATGAGGGAGCAGCTGCATTTGCCGTCTTTCTGGATGTTTGGAAAGAAGTTGTTTTTAGTCTTTTAGTTGATGTGGTTGAAGAAGACTTTCAGTTGGAATCGATTCCCCACCTTGGGCGTAGTGATCGCAATGCCTTGCTGTCCAGACGCTTAGATCAAAATTACCGTACCACCCCCTATCGCCGCGCTTTTGTGCAGACGTTTGCCAAATCGGGGGGGCAGGACAAGGTGTTGATGTCTGCATTAACACTGGTCGCACCTATTGATGCGATTGTGAATGTTTTATTGGCCAAAAAAATAGTTTTGCAGGGGATTTACTCTGCCGCCCTTTTGGCAGGAGAAATGCTGCATCGATCAGGGCTGGGCTTGACTCATTATCTGCTGGTTTCCTTTACCCCTGGTGGAGGGATGCGCCAAAGTTATTTGGCAGCAGACGGGCTTAAATTTAGCCGTGTGAGCAGCTTGCCCGAGGGCACAAATCTGCAAGATGCAGAGCGCTTAGCCGACGTGATTGTGGTCGAGGCGCTACGGGCTAGGCAGTATTTATCGACGCTGCGATTACTCGGGCGTGAGGATAAATTGCAGTTGGCGGTGCTTGCACCGAGTGCCAGCCAGCCAGCCATTAGCCAGCGTTTGGCAAGCCGCGGTGAGGCCGCTCAGTTTGTGCTCAGCGATGTGCCGCTAGATTTACTTGCACGTAAGCTACACCTGCCTCAGGCAGATTCCTTGCTGCATATTTTATGCAGCTGGATAGAGCTGCACCCGCCTGCTAATCATTATGGACAGGGCCGCCATCTTATTCATGCCACGTGGCGAAAGCGCGGCATGCTGCTACGTTGGGGCTCGTTGGCCTGCTTATTATTCGCGTTTATTTGGAGTGGGCTAGCGGTCATGGAGGCAGGAGAGATTCAGACTTCAATTAGCCAATCGCTTAAAAAAACCGGCCAAATTGATGAGCGTTTGCGGCGCTTTAGTTTGCTGCTAAAGCAAAGCCAAGCCAGTGATCCGGCGGCGATGAAGGGCGCGGTGGAGCTCTATACCAAGGAATTTTTAACTTGGCCGGATATGGAGTCTCACGCGCAGCAAGTGAGCCATGTCTTGCTGGGTTTTCCTGAGCTGGTGCTCGATGAATTACGTTGGCAATCTGGCCGCGCCCCGATTGACCCTAGCACTCAAGCGGAGGCAGTGGATGCATCGGCCCCCGCCGCATTGCCGGTGGTGCTGGAACTGAAAGGGCGAGTAGAGCCCTTTGATTTGCAGTACCGGCAGGCGCTAGCCAGTGTGGAGCGGCTCAATAAGCGGCTGGCTGGTTTACCCGGTGTGACCGTTCAGCCCATGACACTGCCTCTTAATACCAGCTCTAAATCGGGTGTTGAAGCGAAGCCATTACAGCAGGATAGAAATCGGGTTGATTTTGTTTTGCGCCTGAGTTGGGAGCAAAAAACACCATGAAAATTGATCTCCAACCCCTGCAACTGATACGCCATGATCTTATTCTGAGCGGGGCAATCCTTGCTCTGGGCGTGCTACTGATTGTGCTGTCGCAGATTTATCTATGGCGCGCACAGGACGAGCAGCAAGCTTTGCGCAGCAATGTGCAACGTGTAACCCTGCAAGCCGATAGCCAAGAAAATGCTTGGAATAACGCTCAGCAATACCGTGCGCTCTATCTGATGCTTAGTCAGCGTGGCGTATTAAATGGCGAGCATCGGCTAGATTGGATTGAGTACCTCACCGAGCTAAACCGTAGCTCGCCAGAGCTAAATGTATTGTTTCGTTTCGAGCCACAACGAGCCTTTCCCGCCACTTCAGAAACGGTGCAGCTGTACGGCAGCAAAATGATGCTGAGCTTTGAGCCCAGAGATGAAGACCAGTTGTCCGTGGTGCTGGCGAGTTTAAGGCGTTTATCCGGCTGGCCCGCACCGGAGTTGTGTGTGATTAAGCGCGTTGCTGAGGAAGATTCAGGGCTAAACGTAGTTTGTGATATTGAGTGGTTAAGCATCGGGCCCGTGATGGTCCCTGAGGAGGCTCAATGAAATATACCCTGCTATTCACCCTGCTATTTACCCCCTTGAGCCATGCCGAATGGGGGCGTTTATTTTTTAGCCCGAGCGAGCGAGCCGTGGCGCGGGGAGAGGTTTCTTTGCCACTCTCAGGGCCAGTGGCCGAGGCCGATACCCTAAGACTGGATGGTGAGATTAGCCATAATGGCAAGAAAACACGTTGGATCAATGGCGAGCTAAGCCCATCTCCCGTGCCCGCTGGCCTAAAAGTGGGCCAAACGTTAAACCGCCAAAGCGGTGAGCGGCGTGATGTTTACCAAGCTGGGCCCTAAACCATGTTCAGCCATTTTCGGCAGCGTGGTGCAATTGCCTTGGTGCTATTAATGGTGGTTGGGCTAGGCATAGCCGGGGCCATCTTGGCAGGATTTAGCCGCCATGCTCTGGAGTTATATCGAGAGCAGCAAACGCAAAATGTGCTGCTAGAGGCCAAACAAATTTTATTATTGGCGGCTTTAACTAAACGTGGAAATACCGTGCCATGGAGGCGCCCTGGGGAATTTCTTTGCCCAGATGGCAATCTGCCTGGCGAAGCAGCTTATGGGCATAGTGGTTTTAATGGGGCGGCCTGCCCAGCGGCTTCTCCCGCAGCGCGTATTGGGCGGATTCCGTGGGCGGATTATCTCTCTGCAGAGCTGCGTGATAGCTCGGGCGAGCCGCTATGGATGGCGGTGGTCGATGGCTTTCAAGAAAGAAGAAATATCCCGCTTAATAATGACACGGCACCGTCAGCTGGCAATCCTTGGTTTTATGCCGCAGCCAATAATGGAGCTCAGGCTTTATCTGATGCCACAGACCCTGTGATTGTGGTGATTATGGCACCCGGTGCAGCGCTCAGCGGGCAAAATCGCAGCACGGCAGCACAGCAGCGTAACCCCAATAATTATTTTGAATGCAACCGGCTTACCGTGGGGGGGGCTTGCCTTGGTGCACCCAATAACTTCGCTAATTACGATGCCACGCAAGGGCGTTTTCTGAACGGGCCGCGCTTGGATGCCAATGCGAATCCAACGTTGAATGACCGAATTATCACGATTCGCCGCAGTGAATTACTCTTGCCCTTAGAGCGGCGTGCAGCAAAGGAATACCAACAGCTGCTTAATTTATGGGCCGCACAGGTAGTTCCGGCACTTGGGAATTTACCCAATCCAGCTAGCCCAAATGATGTGAGCTGCGCAGATGTAGGAGCTGGCATCGGTAATAGCAATGGTTGCACCCCAGCCCCTTTGGTCTGTCGCGGCCATATGCCCAAATCGATTGCGCTGACGGGCGTTAATTTACTACCGGTTTTACCCGAGTATTTGGTTAATCCTGCTAACCGGCCAGCCTCCATGCCCAGCCAAGCCGCATGGCAAAATGTACTGCTTGAGTATGATTGGCTGTTTCTTAATCGCTGGGAGCAAATGTTTTTTTATGCTGTGGCTAATACCGCTAATTGCCCTGCTCCATTGGCGCTAACATTAAGGAATATGTCTTTGCCTACAGGCAGCGTAAATGCCGTAATGATAGGAGCCGGTGTGGTGCAAACAGGCCAAGTTCGTGTTTTGGCCGCAGATAAAGTCCTTTTAAATAATTATCTGGACCCCGTTAGCAGTTACGCCCTTGCACCAGATATCAACCGCCGAGCATGGGATGCCGTACCGCCACAGGTGGATCAATACGCCAAACTTGCGCCAAGCGACACGGGAAATGACAGCCTTTATTACCGTATTGGTACTCAGTGGGCCCCTGCATTAAAGGAGAGACCATGAAGGAGAGGGGTTTTACACTTGCCGAAATTGCTATCGTTATAGTGATTATCGACATGATGTTGACGGGTGGTTTGGGGGCTTTTAATGCGCTAAAGGAAAGGCCATGAAGGAGAGGGGCTTTACGCTTGCTGAAATCGCGATTGTTTTGGTGATTATCGGCATAATGCTGGCAGGCGGTTTAGGAGCTTTTAAGGCCCAAACTGATAGCCAAAGAGTGCGTGAAGGGCGGGCTCAGCTGGCCGAGATTAAAGACTCCTTGCTGGGCTTTGCGGTACAGCGAGGTTATTTACCCTGTCCTGCCGACCCTTTATTGACGACTTTTGTTGAAGATCGGGCCGCCAACGGCGTGTGCAATCGTGCACAAGGAGCCATTCCAGGCGCAACTTTAGGCTTGGCTCGCTCGACGGACCCCTTTAATAAACCTTTTACATACCGAGTCACACTAGGCTTTGCCGATAACGGCCCCGCATCGCTGCCGCCGGTGGCGACCGATAGCAATCAAACAATGGGTTCTGCCGGTAGCTGCCCTGCAGGTAGCATCGCTCCGGCGGGGATGAGCTTTATGCTTTGCTCCTTGGGGGATATCTTGATTTACCCAACATCGGTACCCGCCACACCCCTTGCTTCAAATGTGGTTGCGGTCGTAGTAATGCACTACCGCCACGGCCCACCCAATGGCGTAGCAGGCTCGGCTGATGAGCAAGAAAACACCAATAACGATGTTAATTTCGTGAGCAAACTCAGGGTAGAGGACGCCCCTGCAACACCAGCCGATGAAGAATACGACGACGTAACAGAGTGGATTAGCCCGTCTATCTTGGTAGGGAAAATGCTGGCGGCAGGTAAATTGCCTTGAGGTGCTGGCTTGCAAGGGTGTTGTGGGGCGGTGCAAGCGCATACGCGCTAAGCAAATTGTTTTTTTATTAGCGAACAGCAAAAAAGAATAACAACCACGCTCTTTGCATAGGGCTTTGTAAAGTCCCCTTGAAACACGCCGGAGCGAGGAACAAGCGGGGCGGGGGATCGCTTGGGAGCGAGGCAGCGAGCCAATCCCGCCCGCCGCCGCCCCGATTGTCCGCAGCGAAGGGGCTTTCGTGTTCTTGAGGTTGTGGCTTGGCTTCGTTTCTTGGCCACACAAGAAAGGAAGGTCTAGCGGGACGCCCGCACTTAAATCAGCGTGCCGGAGGCAGTAATAAAAAGGGCTTTTGACTTTGGTTAGCGCATATGGGATACAAACCCGCCGATATTTATCATGGAGCATCATAAAAACGGCGGGTTGCACCCGCCCTACATTTTCTAGCAATAAAAAACCCCGCAGCACGCTGCGGGGTTTTTTGTGGCTACAAGCAATCAATTAAGCAATTTGCCCGTGGCAGTGCTTGAATTTCTTGCCAGAGCCGCAAGGGCAGGCGTCGTTGCGGCCTACGCCGGAGAACTGCACTTTCGCGCCGCCTTCCATTGCTTGCATCAGTGCCGCTTTGATCTGCTCTTCATCACCACTCGCCAGCAAGGCTTCTAGCTCTGCATGATTAAATTGCAGCTCGGATGCTGGGACTCCTTGAGGGCGAACGGCTTCCACATCTTCTTGTGAGCGCACTTGCACCGTCATCACAATTTGAATCACTTCACGTTTGATATTGTCCAGTAGCTGTGAGAACAACTCGAACGCTTCACGCTTGTATTCTTGCTTAGGATTCTTTTGTGCATAACCGCGCAGATGAATACCTTGACGCAAATGATCGAGGGAAGACAGATGTTCACGCCAGCTTTGGTCAACGTGCTGCAAGAGTACCGAGCGTTCAAACTGACGGAAAGTTTGCTCGCCAGCAATTTCTACCTTGCTGTTATAGCTCTCGGCGGCAGTAACTTGCACGCGCTCTTTCATCGCTTCGATGGTCAGTGTAGTGTCGTTTTTAACCCAGTCGGCAAGCTGCATCTCGATATTTAGCTCAGCCAAGGCGCGCTCAAGACCGGCCACATCCCACTGCTCTTCCATTGAATCTGCGGGAATAAAAGAGTCGAATAAATCAGAAACCATGCTGTCGCGCATTGCGCTGATGGTGTCGCTGACTTCTTCGCTTCCTAAAATTTCATTACGCTGGCCGTAAATCGCCTTGCGCTGCTCGTTAGATACATCATCGTATTCCAGCAATTGCTTACGAATATCGAAGTTGCGGCCTTCCACTTTCCGCTGAGCGGATTCAATCGCACGGGAAACCATACCGGCTTCGATAGGCTCGCCTTCAGGCATTTTCAAACGATCCATCACCATCGCTACTCGATCGCCAGCAAAAATACGTAGCAGCGAGTCTTCAAGTGATAGGTAGAAACGGCTAGAACCCGGGTCACCTTGACGGCCTGAACGGCCACGCAGCTGGTTGTCGATACGGCGTGATTCGTGGCGCTCGGTACCAATAATATGTAAGCCACCCGCAGCAACCACGGCATCGTGGATAATTTTCCAGTCTGCTTTCATTGCCGATATTTTGGCTGTCTTATCGGCTTCGCTTAATTCTGTATCGGCTTCAACCGCTTTAATTTCGCGCTCGATATTACCGCCGAGCACGATATCCGTACCACGACCGGCCATATTGGTGGCAATGGTAATCACGCCTGGCGAGCCAGCTTGGGCAACGATATCGGCTTCACGCGCATGCTGCTTGGCATTCAGCACATTGTGCTCAAAGCCGTCTTTAGTCAGCATTTCAGAGAGTAATTCGGACTGCTCAATCGACGTTGTACCCACCAATACGGGCTGCTTGCGTTCTTGGCAGCCTTTGATATCGGTGATGATGGCGTTGTATTTTTCTTTATCGGTTTTGTAAACCTGATCCTGCCTATCGTCCCGCACCATATCGCGGTTGGTTGGCACAATCACAGTTTCTAGACCGTAAATTTGCTGGAATTCGTAAGCTTCAGTATCGGCTGTACCCGTCATACCAGACAGTTTGGTATACATGCGGAAGTAATTTTGTAGAGTAATCGTGGCAAGAGTTTGGTTCTCTTGATTGATTTCTACGCCTTCTTTGGCTTCAACGGCTTGATGCAGGCCTTCAGACCAGCGACGACCCGACATTAAACGGCCGGTAAATTCGTCAACGATGACAATCTCGCCCTCGTCGGTCACTACATAGTGCTGATCGCGCAGGAATAGGGCATGGGCGCGCATGGCCGCATACAGATGATGCACCAGGCTGATATTGCCAGCGGAGTAAAGGCTATCGCCTTCTTTTAACAGGCCCTTCTTGGTGAGGATGGCTTCCACTTTTTCGTGGCCTGCTTCTGACAGCAGTACCGAGTGGGCTTTCTCATCCACCCAGAAATCGCCTTCTGATTCTTCCTCAGATTGGCGATTCAGCTGGCCGGGAATATCGTTAACCAGTTGGTACAGCTCGATGCTGTCTTCGGCAGGGCCAGAGATAATCAACGGTGTGCGCGCTTCATCGATCAGAATCGAATCGACTTCATCGACAATGGCGTAGTTCAGCTTGCGTTGTACACGCTCGCCAACTGTAAACACCATATTGTCGCGCAAATAATCAAAACCGAATTCGTTATTGGTGCCGTAAGTGATGTCGCAGCTGTAAGCTTGTTGTTTTTCGTCGTGCTGCATTTGGCCGAGGTTCACGCCGCAAGTCAGGCCCAAAAAGCTATACAGCTTATTCATCGTGGCCGCATCACGGCTGGCCAAGTAATCATTCACGGTAATGACGTGTACGCCATTGCCGGATAGTGAATTCAGGTAGGCGGGCAGTGTGGCAACCAGCGTTTTACCTTCACCCGTGCGCATTTCAGAGATCTTGCCTTGGTGTAGTGCTAAGCCACCCATCAGCTGCACGTCAAAGTGACGCATGCCTAAGCTGCGCTTAGAGCCTTCGCGGCAAACAGCAAAGGCCTCTGGCAGAATTTGATCAAGCGTTTCACCCTTGGCGACGCGAGCACGGAATTCTTCCGTTTTAGCGCGCAAGTCATCATCAGAAAGAGCGGCAATGCCCGCTTCAAGGGCGTTGATCTGCTTTACGATGGTGCCGTATTGTTTGAGCAGGCGGTCATTACGACTTCCGAAAACTTTTTTGAGCAAATTTGCAATCATCTAAAGCTACCAGCAATGGGCGGAGGCCCGGTTATTGTGACAACGGCGGATAGAGCGTGCTGTAAAACGACTACGAAACCCGATTACTGCGTTAAAAAACCTCTCAAAATCCTCATTTACAATTGTAAATTCCGGTTTTTCGAGGTTTTTTGCCTTGTCCTCGGGCTTCTCGCTCGTTTTACAACTTAGCTAATCCGCCGTATATGCGACTGTTTTAATCAAAATTCAAGATCAATCGCCAGATTTTGTAGCAGCAATATTAACTTCATTCGAGGCTGGGCCAATAAAGCGTAAGGGATTTTGTGCAATTCCCTTATAGCGAATTTCAAAGTGCAAGTGTGGGCCGGTCGAGCGGCCCGTAGATCCTAGTAAGGCAATCGTCTGGCCTGCGTTCACTTGTTCCCCTACTTTTACAGCTAATTTAGACGCATGAGCATAGCGACTCGTGATGCCGTTGCCGTGATCTAGGTCAATCATATTACCATATTGGGGGTGGAGGGCCGCAAAGCTGACTTTGCCGCTGGCTGCGGCCATAATGGGCGTGCCGCTATCGCCCACAAAATCGATTCCTTCATGAAAGACTTGATTGCCATTAAAAGGATCAATCCGCTTACCAAAGCTAGATGATTGTAAGCCAACATTGAGTGGCGCTTTAGAAGGCAATTGCCATGCTTTAGGCCGCAGCAAGACACTTTCTGCCAAAGATAACTGATCCAGCCTAGCGTTTAAGTTTTGGTTGGCCGCTTCAATTTCATTCCCCAAACTAAGAGTGGTGAGCGCCGTGCCAACATGCTGCATGCCGCCACGTGGTACGGCTTGATTCGATAAAAAAGGCTTGATATCAATGCCCGTTTTATCACCCACTTGGCTTGCTAAGCCGTCTAAGCGGAGTAATTTAGCTTGTAGCTCGCCAACGCGGATGGCCAGCGCATCGATTTCGCTTTGGCGGCTATTATTATTGGCGTTGGGCATAAATCGCCACAATGCTTGATTTTGCCCAGAGCGAAGAGCCGTAGTGATGGCAAATGTCATTGACGATATGGTCAATAACACCATGAGCCCCAGTAAAATAATTTGCTTGGCATCCAAAGAAACAGCCTTGCCAAGACGATTAGAAATCACGATAACATTCATTTATTACTTAGCCTTGCGAAGCATAAGCCATATGAAAAAGACCACTCTGAAGCAAGTTGGGCACGATAGGCAGCTCGCCAGCCTGATGCATCAGGTCGATGATTTGGCTAGCGTATTAGCCCAAGTACGCGCGGTGCTGCCGCCAACGATGGCAGCACATTGTCTTGGAGTGGCTTGGTCCGGCGATACTTTATTAATTGGTGTAAGTGGCAGTGCTGCGGCATCAAGAGTACGCCTAAATGCGCCTCAGATTCTTGCGGCACTGCAAGCCGGCGGATGGAAAGCTACCGTAGTTCAGCCCAAGGTGCAAGTTGGCTTGCAATCCACAAATGCCATTCGAAGCAAAGACTTACATCTAAAAACAGGGGCCTGTGTCGCTTTCTCGCAATTGGCAGACACACTGGAGGATGGGCCATTAAGGCAGGCCATTGCCTCGCTACTAAGTCGTCATGCAGCTAAAGACAGTTGAGTTCGTGGATTTGGTCTATAAACCTTGTAAGGCCCTGAGATGACATCCGATTAACTGACGTTCAGGCCCTTTGCGTAGAGACTAAATCGATGAAGGAGCTGGGCAATGAGGGTGAATCAAGCTGCGTGTCAGGCTAAGCAAAGTGGTTTTACTTTGGTCGAGCTGGCCATTGTGCTGGTGATTATTGGCTTGATCTTGGGCATGGCTTTTAAGGGTAAGGATTTGATTGATGGGGCGAAGGTGAAGAGCATCGCCGCCCAATACAATAAGGTGCAGGCGGCGTTTAATATTTATTTTGAGCGTTATGGATCTTTCCCGGGGGACGGATGTGGTGCCCCACCTGCTTTGGGTGCGGCATTTGCGCCTTGCCCCGTAGCCGGTGTTCGCAATGGCCTATTAAATAACGCCAACGAAGCAAACTCGGCGATGATTTTACTTCAAAATGCTAATTTGCTATCTGCTGCCGATGTGCAAAGCCCATTTGGTGGGCCATGGAGGGTGACTTCTTCGGGAAATACGGTGCTTAATGCTGGGGTTGGAAATATGAATTTCTTATCAATGGCGACCAATGGCGTACCTCAAGCGACGGCAGATGCGCGGTTTGTGTGTGCGCTAGATCGGTTGATTGATGATGGGATTAATACTTCGGGCAATGTGCGTAGTACAACCGCACCATATAACGCAGCAACAGATTGTTGGGGGCCAGCCCTCGTAGGGGTTAGTTACAATGTTGGAATGCGTTTATTGCCTTGAATCTTGAATCATGAAGAGTAACCTGAGACAGCTCAGGTTACTCCGTCCAATCCCCTCGCAACACTTCCCTTAGCAAAGAAACCGTCACCGGTCTTTTTTCTGTCAGCGATAAATCATTGGCCGCATCTAAATGCTGATACAAAGTCGGCAAATCTCTTGATGCATGGCGCAACAGGTAATCAGCTAAATCATCCCCCAGCTCAAAACCCAAGGCATAGGCGCGGCGTTTTAGGGCTGCGGCTTTGTCGGTGTCTGAGAGTGGTTTGAGCTGATACACCAAGCCCCAGCCTAGGCGAGTCGTTAAATCTGGCCTGAGCAGCAGCAGCATCGGTGGCTTAGGGCCCGCAGCCAGCAGCAGGCCTCCGCCATCTTTTAGCGTATTAAAGTGATCAAACAGGCGAATTTGCTCGTCACGGCTAAGCGCGTCGACATTGTCTACGATCAGCGCGGCGTTGGAGGGTAAAGAGGCAGGCAGGGCATCGTGGGCCGCATCGGTAAAAAATATTTGAGCGCCGGCGGGCAGCATGGCGCGCGCGGCGGCGAGTAGGTGGCTCTTGCCACTGCCGCGTTCTCCCCAAAAATAGAGAAAACGCACGTCTCCCTCACCAAGGCTCCAACAACCAAGCTGATAAAGTAGCTCGGCGTTTTCACCACGGATAAAATCCTCAAAAGAGGGCAGGGCTGGCAGTTGCAGATCCAGCACGAGTTGCTTCATGCGGGAGGGGCTCCAAGAGGTCGATGACAAGCGTGCGGGTGTTTTTTCACAAGATGCGATAAAATGTCTGGCTTTGCAGCAGGTGCACCCCAAATTGGGCGCTACACCTGCACTCGCCATTCTAGCGCAGAAGCCACTAGTGGCGCTGCCAGTTTCACGAGGCCATGCATGACCAATCAAAGCTTGAGCTACCGCGATGCGGGTGTCGATATCGATGCCGGCGATCAGTTGGTTGAAAATATTAAGCCCTACGCCAAGCGTACCATGCGCCCAGAGGTGCTTAGTGGCATTGGCGGTTTCGGCGGTTTAGTCGAAATCAGTAAAAAATACCAAGAGCCTGTTTTAGTGTCCGGTACCGACGGTGTGGGCACTAAACTGAAGCTGGCTTTTGAGCTAAATCGCCACGATACAGTGGGGATTGATCTGGTTGCCATGAGTGTGAATGATATCTTGGTGCAAGGTGCCGAGCCATTATTCTTCCTCGATTACTTCGCTTGCGGCAAGCTAGATGTGCCGAATGCAACAGAAGTGATTCGCGGTATTGCCCACGGTTGCGAGCAAGCAGGTTGCGCGTTGATCGGTGGTGAAACAGCAGAAATGCCAGGTATGTACCCAGTGGGTGAATACGATTTGGCTGGCTTTGCAGTGGGTGTGGTCGAGAAAAGCAAAATCATTACTGGCGACGATATTGCGCCGGGCGATGTGGTGCTGGGCTTGGCATCGAACGGTGCGCACTCCAATGGCTACAGCTTAATTCGTAAAATCATGCATCGCGCTGAAGCCGATTACGCTGCGGAATTCGACGGCGGCAAGAGCCTTGCTGATGTAGTTATGGCTGCAACACGTATCTACGTGAAGCCGCTGTTGAAACTAATGCAAGCTTTGCCGGTCAAGGGTATGGCGCATATTACCGGTGGCGGGATCAGCGAAAACGTACCGCGCGTACTGCCAAAAAATGTAGTTGCTGCCATCGATGCCAAATCTTGGACCATGCCTAAGTTATTCCAATGGCTGCAAAAAGAAGGCAATGTGGAAGCGCAAGAAATGTACCGCACCTTTAACTGTGGCGTGGGTATGGTGGTGATTGTGGCGGCCGACCAAGCCGATGCAGCGATTGCCCTGCTGCAGGCAGAGGGCGAAACTGTTTACACTATGGGTAGCATTCGTGCCCGTGTAGGTGATGAGCACCAGACGCAAGTTGCTTAATCTTTGTAGGGCGGGTGAAACCCGCCATTTTATCAATACTTGATAAAATGGCCGTTTAAAGCTCTACAGATAGGGCGAGGGACTCCTACCTCGCCCTTTCTCTTTTGAGACTTATGAAAAATATAGTTATCTTGATTTCAGGCCGTGGCAGCAATATGCAAGCCATTGTGGATGCACAAATTGCGGGAGCAAATATTTGCGCCGTGATTGCCAATCGCCCCGATGCAGCAGGCTTGGCTTGGGCTGCAGAGCGTGGCATTGCTACCGCCGTGCTCGATCACAAGCTTTATGCGGGTCGTGAGGTCTTTGATGCCGCACTCACCACGCTGATTGATGGCTATGCGCCTGATTTAATCGTGCTGGCAGGTTTTATGCGGATACTGACTGGGGGCTTTGTGAATCACTATGCCGGCCGCCTGATTAATATCCATCCATCCCTATTGCCTGCTTACACAGGCCTGCATACGCACGAGCGAGCCTTGGCCGATGGTGTGAAGATTGCGGGTTGTACGGTGCATTTTGTGACGGCCGAGTTAGATCATGGCCCCATTATTGTGCAAGTGGCATTGGCCGTGCTGGATAACGATACGGTCGCTAGCTTATCCAACAGAATGCTGGAGCAAGAGCATTTGATTTATCCGCAAGCGGTGCGCTGGTTTGTAGAAGATCGCCTAAAGTTAGTGAATGGCAGGGTGCATGTAGATAGCCCTGCACCTGCAGCCGTATTGATCGCTCCACCGGTGCTTTAATGCTGCGCTGGCCGGGATTGTTGCTGGTAGTTGCTGCTCTGCTGTCCCTGCTATTACATCTGGGCTGGATATTTAACGAGCAAATCTATGCTTGGCTAACCCAGCAACCTTATACGAGCAGCGAGCTAAAAAAAGTCACGCAAAAATTGCGTGATATTGGGCAGGCAGAAGATGCCCGCCCTGATGGGTTAAAAGGGATTAAACCAGTAGATCATCAGCTCGTTTATTTGCATCGAGGGCCAGTGCTCCAGCAAAAAGACCTTGAGAAGCCTGTCGTGCTGGCGGCTAAAAAATCCCCCGCCAAGATTGCTGCAAGCCGCGCATCCGCAGTTGAGCAAGTCGCAAGCAGTGTTGTGGCTCAGGCAGCAAATGAACCTGTAAAAGAAGTGGTAGCGACGGCGGCAAGCAGTGTTAAACCCATGACATTGATTGCCTCGCCAGTGCTTGAACAAGAATTGCCCCCACCCAAAGAAAGCCCCTTGGTCACAGAGCTTTCTTATCCTGCCGCGGTAGAAATTACCTATGCTTATGGGATCTTTCCGATTCGGATGAGCTGGAAAGCTGAGAATGGCCAATACTCATTGAAGCTGCGCGGTGCTTTATTTAGTAAATCACGCTCTTTTGTGAGCGATGGTGAAGTAGGGCAAAAAGGCGTGATTCCACATCGATTTGCCGATTATCGTGACGGAAAACTGGTTAATGAGGCGGTCTTTAACTGGGATGATAAGCAGGTTAGTATTAAAGATGGTGGGACGATCAAGGTTGAAGAGTTAAAAGCCGGAGATCAGGATATTTTCTCCGCCGCTTTTCAACTGGCCTTACAAGGCTCGCGGATGAAAGATTTTACTTTTACCGTAGCCAGTGGCCGCAAGATTTATAAAGACGTGCCGTTTGAAATTAGCGGCCAAGCCAGCCTGCGATTGGGCGATAAACAAATCGAAGCCATTTTGCTACGAGGTCGTTTTGAAGACCGTACTTTTGATTTTTGGCTGGCACCACAGTGGCACAATATGCCAGTACGAATGACCTTATCACTGGGTAGCGAAGGCAGCTTCGATATCTGGGCTAATGATATAAAAATTAATGGGGAAATGGTGCTGGAGCCTCCAAGCAATAGCCATAACTCCAACTCCAACCGCATGATGCGAAGATAAAAGACATGATTGCTTTAAATAATACCCGTTACCACGCCGCTATTTCTGTTCTATCCGAAATGCTGGTGTTCGCCGCCCCATCTGATGCCACCATGTCGCGTTTCTTTCGCAGCAATCCCAATCTGGGTGGCCAAGATCGCCATATGATCGCCGAATGCGTGTATGGCATTTTGCGCAATAAAATCCGCCTTGAGTGGGTGTTAGGCGGCCCAGCGAATGCGCGCAGCCTGCTTACTGCTTACTTGGTAGTGGTAGAGCGCCGCAATCTGCGTGAGTGCGGTGATTGGTTCCCTGATACCGAAAAAGACAATTTTGCGCTGTGTAAAAGCAAAAAACTCGCCGAAGCACCGGTCTATGTGCGCGCCGACTTACCTGAATGGGTGGTAAGCGATCTGCTCGCTGGTAATATGAGTGACGCCGATATTCTGGCGCTAGGCGCTGGCCTGCAAGGTGCAGCCGCGCTTGATTTGCGTGTAAACAGCTTAAAAGCCAAGCGCGAACAAGTGGCTGCTGAGCTGCTGGATGTGGGCGGTGTAGAAACCACACCAACACCTTATTCGCCTTGGGGCCTGCGTGTAACGGGCAAGCCCGCCATCAATAAATACCGCGCCTTTACCGAAGGCCGCGTTGAAGTACAAGACGAAGGTAGCCAGCTTCTAGGCCTGCTCACCGGTGCAAAACGTGGCCAAATGGTGGTGGATTTCTGCGCGGGCGCGGGCGGTAAAACCCTGCTCTTGGGCGCAATGATGAATTCTAGCGGCCGCTTGTACGCCTTTGATGTATCCGAAAAGCGCCTGAATAACTTCAAACCACGCTTGGCCCGCTCCGGCCTTTCCAACGTCAGTGCGCAGCTTATTTCTAGCGAAAACGATCAGAAAATTAAGCGCTTGGTTGGCAAAATCGATTCAGTTTTGGTCGACGCACCGTGTTCAGGTATGGGCACAGTGCGCCGCAACCCCGATCTGAAATTCCGCCAAAATCCAGCCAGCGTGCTTGAGTTGAACGCCATGCAAACCAGCATTCTGGCCTCCGCTTCACGCTTGGTAAAATCAGCTGGCCGCTTGGTTTACGCCACATGCAGCTTCTTGCCGTCCGAAAACGAAGCTATTGTTGAAGCCTTCCTTGCCGCTAACCCAGATTTCAAACTGCTCGATGCGCCTGAGCTGCTGAAAGCTGAGCAAGTAGAAATCGCCCTGACCGGCCCTTACTTCAAACTATCCCCGCATCTGCATCAGGCTGATGCTTTCTTTGCGGCGGTAATGCAAAGAGATTGATTTGGTTGTAGAGACGAAAAAGCTCATCGCTACGATGAGCTTTTTTTTGCCGATTATTTATGCCCTCATGCAGAGTTAGGTAAATAGCCATCTCAGAATGTTTTATAGGGGGCGTAGAGATTAGATTTTGATCGTAGAAATGAGGGAAAGAAAAAAGAGGGAGGGGTCAGTCCTTGTCTTTTGCTTGCCCGATAAGTCATATAAGAATAGTTGGCGATGGATAGCATGAAGGCAGGAGGGCTTTATCTAGCGCACCAGCAAACTGTAAAAAATATCACTAAGATTGCGAGAGAACTCAGGTTGTCAGTGTCGAGAGTGAGTCGATTGGTTTCTTTGGGCTACAAGGAAATTGTAAAAGGCAAGGATTGATCCTATTGGGTTACTATTGAGTTACTTATGCGGTAAATCCATAAAAATTTTATGCTCAATTTCCAATACAGCCAATTCCGCATTCGCCTTGCTAGCCATGCAATCCGTGAATTACTTTCTGCTTTACAACATAGTGCGATGATCTTTTGTGCCTCTGCAGGTATTGGCTTGCTGGGGCTATTGGCGTTTATTGCGCTGCCTTTATTTTATGCACCATTATTAGCCTGGCCTAAAGCATTAGCCATGGTGTTGGGGCAGTCGGTGTTGATGGCTTTGCCGGTGCTCCTGCTTAAAACAACGATCTTGCCTGTGCATGTGCGGCCGTGGTTGCGGGCTTTGCCGATTAGTCGCTTGGATTTATGGGCAGCGAATACCTTGGTGTGTGGACGCTGGATCGCTATTTTGGCTGGTTTCTATGCTGTTTCGGCGGCGATTTGGTTGTGGCAGTTTCCGCCTTGGCTGCAGCCGGTTTGGTATTGGGGCCTGCTAAATGTGTGCGTGTTGCTGCTGATCAGTTGGGTGTTGGGCACGCTGATTTTGCAGTTTGAATATCAGCCCAAGCCCAAGCCCAAGGCGTTGGCAGTTGCGTCGGCTTTGCGCTTGGCTGCGCGTTGGCAGGGCTGGCGCTTGGCGTGGCCGCTGTTGGTATTGCCGTTTTTTCGGGCGGGCAAGATTCATATCGCGCTGCGACAAATTTTATTGCTATGCCTCAGCGTGTCAACGCTGGCGGCGTGGTTTTACCATCAGCAGTTGCAGATTGCCGGTGCGCTGCTGGCTCTATTGTTTAGCGTGAGTTTTGTGCTGCTGATTAGCTTGGGCGATGCGGCGCTTAAGCATCAGTATCGCCATTTGCATCCGCATATTCAGGCTTGGCCAGTGCAGGCGCAGATGATTCGCCATAGTGCGCGGGTGTTGGCGGCCTTGCCGCTATTGCTAGTCCTCGGGCTGTTTTTGCTGCTCGCCGTGCAAAATGAGGCTTTGATTAGCCTTAGGGTGATGTGGGTGTATTGCTCGGTCGCCTTGCTTGGTCATTTCACAATGATTGCTTTTAGCCAGCTAGGTAGTCAGATGCGAGCCATGTTGTTGGTGTTAACCATGGGTATTTTATCTGCCGCAGGAAGTGAATTATGGCTTTAGCTTTACAGATTGATGCGCTGGATTTTTCCTACGCTGGGCGGGCGATTTTTACTGACTGGGGTCATCGTTTTCAGCTGGGGATTACTTGGCTGCGTGGTAGTAATGGCTCGGGTAAAACCACTTTACTGAAGATTATCGGCGGGGCAATGGCGACCCATGCGGGGGAAATTAAGCTGGGCGATTTGGAGTGCGCGGCTCAGCCTCTGGATTATCGCCGCAGGGTGTTTTTGTGCGCGGGTGAAACGCCTGCTTTGCCATGGCTAAAAACGCGTGAGTTGTTTGATTTGTATTTATCGCTTTATCCCGTGGTGCAGCTGGATGTTTTTTACCAGCATCTGGATGCCTTTGGCCTGCATGCGGTGCTGGATCAGCCGGTGAGCACTTTATCTCTAGGCCAGCATAAGAAAATGCAGCTAGCGATTGCTCTGGCTTTACCAGTTAGTCTTTTATTGCTGGACGAGCCATTTAATGGGGTGGATCAGGCGTCCTTGGAATACTTGCAAGCGCAATTAGCGCTGCCGCAGCGCTTAGCGCAGCAGACCATTATTTTAACCAGCCATGTGCAGCCGGAGATTGCGATTGTGGAGCAGGTGTTTCTTGATGGGCTATCGAAAAACTACAGCTAGTGTGCAGTTTTTCGATTTATCTAGAATGAAAAAGCTAGAGGTAATTATTTAAGCGATGGCTTCTAAGTCTTCGAGCGGGTGTTCCATCGTGACATCATTTTCGGTGGGGCGGCGGGCTATCCAGCGGACTTTGACCAAGCTTTTTGTTCCGCCAAGTGGCACAAACACATCCAGTACATAGCCTTTGCGCCGGTCCAGCAGACGGCCAATTTCGGGTTTAAGGTACTGAATCTGGCTTCTGCGAAACTGTACCGTTTGTTTTACTTTAATCATCTTGCTCTTCTGTTTATGAATGGGCCCATGGCGTGGAGAAACAGCATGGGCTTTGAGTCAGTTTTTTAAACGGTTTATATTTTCTGTCTGTATGTAAGCATGACAAATATCTTGAGTGATGCCAATAGAATTTTGCGGGAGTGCCGCTTCAATTTTCAGCGAAAAACCCATACTTGGATGGGTTTTTTTGTTTTATGGCTTGGCTTTTAAATACGTTTCCAGCCACTGATCCTGCTCCCACAGCATTTGCATGATGGATTCGCGGGCGCGGTAGCCGTGGCTTTCATTGGGCAGCATGACTAAGCGTGCTCTTGCGCCCAAGCCTTGCAGGGCCTGGTACATGCGCTCGCTTTGCACGGGGAAGGTGCCGGAGTTGTTGTCCATTTCGCCGTGAATCAACAATAGTGGATCTTTGATTTGATCTGCGAAGTTGAAAGGAGCCATGGCTTGGTAGACGGGTTTGGCTTCCCAAAAATTACGGTCCTCCGATTGAAAGCCAAAGGGGGTCAGCGTGCGGTTATAAGCGCCAGATCTGGCGATGCCTGCTTTAAATAGGCGAGTATGCGCCAGCAGATTGGCAGTCATAAATGCGCCGTAGCTGTGGCCGCCGACGGCGATTTTATTGCGATCAGCGACACCCAGCTTCACCACTGCATCCACTGCCGCTTCGGCATTCATGGTGAGCTGCGGCAGGTAGTTATCGTTAGGTTCGGTTTTTCCTTCGCCTACAATCGGCATGGCGGGATTGTCGAGCACGGCGTAGCCACGGGCCAGCATGGCTTGTGGGCCGTTGTAGCTGATGCGGTTAAAGCGGTAAGGCGATTCACGCACCTGGCTGGCGAGCTGGGCGTTTTTAAATTCGCGTGGGTAGGCCCACATCAGCATCGGCAGCGGGCCATCTTTTTTAGCGTCGTAGCCTGCGGGCAGATAAAGCGTGGCATCCAGCATCACGCCATCTTTACGCGGGTACTGGATTTTTTGCTTTTGTACGTCTTTAAGCTGCGGCGTGGGATGTGGGAATTGGGTGAGCGCCCGAGGTTTGGCATCGCCCGCAAGATCGCGTAGATAAAAGTTTGGCCTTTCGCTAGTGGCTTCGCGGCTGCTGATGAAGCGGTTCTCATCCAGCATCGCGACGGGGATTTCATAAAACGGTGCTTGCGATTGCCAGAGGCGTGCTGATTTTTTGCCAACTAATTCATAGCGGTCTAAAAATGGCCGGTCGCCTTCCGGGCCCGCGCCTTCACCAATCAGATAAATAGCCTTGCCGTCGCTCTTAATGATGTTCTGGCCGTAGGCATTTTTTGACATCACCGGCTCGCCCGGGTCGGCATAGCGGTCTTCTGATTTGCGGGCCACCAGCAGCTCAGGCGCGTGCTCCGGGTGATCGGGGTGGATGCGCCAGGTGCGGGTATCGCGTGTTTTCCACCATGACTCTTCAACCAAGGCTAGCTCGCCACTTCCCCATTGCAGTGATGAGGCACGCCAGGCCAGCTCGATCAGCTTTTGTGGCGGGGCGGTGAAGGGCGCGCTTTGCTGGAAGATCGCATCGCGTATTTTTGCTTCTGTCGCCGGATTGCCGCCATCCTGCGCCTCTAGCCAAGTGAGTGTGGCAGGCAGATCTTTACGCCATGCAAAATCACGTGGTTCTTTGGATACGGCATCGTTGCTAGGTGGGATGCGGTCTTGCAGTGGCAATGCAACGGTTTTAAGTAGCTTGCCCTGTTTATTCCAAACCTCTACCGCCTGCGGGAAGTAAGAAATCGGCAGCAAATAAGAATAAGGGCGGCGTAGCGAGGTGGTCAGAATCAATTCGCCATCGGGGGAGCTGCTGGCCGCCAGCAGGGTGAGTGGCTGGGCGATTTTTTTGATTTCACCTTTTAGGCTCACAGTGGCGAGCTGGCTTTGCAGATGCCAGTCGAGAAGATCGGCGTCGCTTGGTGTTTTAAGCATATCGGCATAGGTGCGGATCGAGCTTTTAGCACCGGGCTGGCTATCTTGGGTATTGGGGCCACTAGGAGTGAGCGCTGCCGTAGGCGCTGTGCCTGCGGGTTTAAGCTGTACCAGCAATTGCTCGCTAGCGCTCAGCCAGCTGAAGCCTGCTCCGGCAATCGCGTTGATAGGCTCTTTAATCAAAGGCTTGGCGCTGGCTTGGGTCACATCAATCAGCCATAGCTCAACCCCTGCATCGCCCCAGCGGCTGAAGGCAATCCAGCGCTCATTGGCCGACCATGCGGTATCTGCAATGCGTGCATTCTTTGGCAAGCCACTGATATTGCGACTTTGGCCAGTTTTGATGTCCAGTAGGCTTGCACCGTTGGCAAAATCAAAGCGGCTTTGGCTGCTCATTCTTGGATTGATACGCAGGCCAGCTAGTTTTAGTTCGGGCTGGGCCACATCGCTGATGCTGGGTAAACCCGGTAGGCTGAGCAGTAGGGCGTTGCCATGCTTGGGGCCAAGGCGGAATAAGGGGCCACGTGGTGCGTCGACAATGGCTTGCAATTCGGCTGGCGGAGTTTGATAAGCGGCGATGGTGATAGGGCTCATAAGCAGGGACAGTATCAGGATTAGGCGCATAGTGATTGATAGTCGATGTGGGTATATTTCACCACTTTACCATGATGATTCGTAAGGCTAATGAAATAAATTGGGGCTATTGAAAGCTTGTTTCGGCTTATGCGCTGTGAAACAAGCTCCAATAGTGACTCGTGCTGCAAATATAAAAAATCCCACCATAGAGGTGGGATTGGATTTATTTCACTGATGTTATGCAGGGCTTTGAGCGAAATACGCTCAGTAGCAGATTGAAAAAATCGTAAGCCATTGATTTTTCATATTACTGCGTAATATCAGTTACTTCACAATACGTAATTGCGGCTTGCCCGTTGGGCGAGGAGGGGTATCGCTGGGTGGGCTATCGTCTGGGGTTTCTTCTAACTCGCCCGGGCCTTCGTATTCAAAGCCCATTCCTTCGCCATTTTCACGCGAGAAAATCGAAACCACGCAGCCAATCGGCACCAGAATCTCTCTGGAAACACCACTAAAGCGTGCTGAGAAGCTGATGTAGTCGTTGCCTAGGCTAAGATTGTGCGTGGCGTTATAGCTGATATCCAGCACGATCTCGTTGTTTTTAACGTGCTCCATCGGCACTTGCAGCTTGCCCATCACGCGCACAACCAAATAAGGCGTGTAGCTATGGTCTGAGCACCATTCATGCAGTGCGCGAATGAGATAGGGCTTGGTGGATACGGTTTGCATAGACTCTCCAAGAAAAAAGAGGGGTGAGTCGTTTCCGTATCACCCCTTTGAGCTATTACTTACGCATCGCTTTTTCGTTCGCTGTTAGCGAATCGATAAAGGCTTGACGGCTAAACAGGCGCTCGCCGTATTTCATAATTGGCGCAAGTGCCTTAGTCACTTCAATACCGTAGTGCTCAAAACGCCAGATCAGTGGCGCAATCGCTACGTCTAGCATCGAGAACTCTTCGCCCAGCATGAATTTTTGCTTAGCAAACAAAGGTGCGATTTGGGTTAGGTTGTCGCGAATCGTGGTACGCGCCTTTTCCATTTCTTTTTTTGTGGTGCCGCTGGTTTCCAGTGTTTTAACGTGGATAAACAGCTCGCGTTCGAAGTTAAACAACATCAAACGAGCACGGGCGCGCATCACAGGATCCGCTGGCATCAGCTGCGGGTGTGGGAAACGCTCATCGATATATTCGTTGATGATGTTGGATTCATACAAAGTTAGATCGCGCTCAACCAACACTGGCACTTCATTGTATGGATTCATCACCGCCAAATCTTCTGGCTTGCTATGGACATCGACGTCGATGATTTCGAAATCCATGCCCTTTTCAAATAAGACAATACGGCAGCGGTGGCTAAACGGGCAGGATGTACCGGAATACAGCTTCATCATGGTGACGGATCTCTGCAAAAGTATATGAATTGCAGCATTCTACGCATTTTGGCAAGGTTAATCCATTAAATGAGGATAAGTTGTTGATTGTAATAAATATTTTGTGTTGTGCTTTTAGTGGGGGGGTAGGTGTTTTTATGTGGGTAAAATAAAAAAAGCGGAAGGTTACCCTGTCCGCTTTTTGATTAATACATAGCTCGCTTAATGAATATCGCGCCAGTATTCTTTTTTCAGCATATAGCTAATTGGGATCATAAAGAACAAGAGGAATAGTAAAACGCCATAGCCAATTTGCTCGCGTTTAACTTGAGCAGGTTCACCCATATAAACCATATAGTTCACTAAATCGCCAACGCGGTGATCGAATTCAACTTGGTCGAATTCGCCATTTTCTGCTGTTTTAGTGAGGCTGCCTGATTTAACAAGCTTAAGCTTTTTGTGCTCGCCTTCTACTTCTAATACCTGTTGGCCTTGTAAATCCCATAAGACATTGGGCATGCCTACGTCTGGGAATGTCAGATTATTCCAGCCAGTAGGGCGAGTACTGTCGCGGTAGAAGCTACGTAGGTAGGTGTAGAGGTAATCTGCCCCACGTGAGCGCGAGATGACCGATAGATCTGGTGGGGTTGCACCAAACCAAGCCTTGGCGTCTTTGGCTTGCATCGATACCTTCATCAAGTCACCTACTTTCTCGGTAGGAAACATCAGATTTGCTTCGATCTGCTCTTCAGTCAAGCCGATGTCTTGCAGCCGGTTGTAGCGCATTGCTACCGCTCCGTGACAGGACAAGCAGTAGTTGGCGAAGGTTTGCGCGCCCCGTTGCAGGCTTTCGGTATCGCGCAGATTAATCGGCGCTTTATCCAAATGCACTTCGGTATTGGCTTGGCTGCCAAAGCTAACGCTGGCCAAGAGAGCGAACAGCAGTGTATTGAGTGTTTTTTTCATGTCGTCCTCCTCTTAGTGCGTCGTTACGCGGTCAGGAACCGGTTTGGTTTTATCAATCTTGGTGTAGTAAGGCATCGCCAAGAAGAACACAAAGTAAACCACTGATAGCACCTGTGCGATCACCGTACGGACATTGGTCGAAGGCAGAGCGCCCAAGATACCAAGGCCAATAAAGGCAATCACAAACAGAGTCAGCATGGTTTTGTAAATCGGACCACGGTAGCGAACCGACTTCACTGGGGATTTATCCAGCCAAGGCAGTGCTGCAATAATCATGGTGGCTGCACCCATTGCTAATACGCCCCAAACTTGTGTGCCAAAGAAGGACGGCACAGCACGCAAGATGGCGTAAAACGGTGTGAAGTACCAAACCGGTGCAATATGTGCAGGGGTTTTTAGTGCATCAGCAGGGTCGAAGTTTGGATGCTCAAGGAAGTAGCCACCCATTTCTGGGGCAAAGAAAATAATTGCGCTAAATACGGCCAAGAATACCGAAACGCCAAATACATCTTTTACGGTGTAGTAAGGGTGGAAAGGAATGCCGTCGAGTGGAATCCCAGTCTTCGGGTCTTTCTTCTTCTTAATTTCTACGCCGTCAGGGTTGTTCGAGCCTACTTCGTGCAGAGCAACGATATGGGCAACAACCAGAGCTAGAATAACCAGCGGCAGGGCAATCACGTGCAGGGCAAAGAAGCGATTCAGTGTGGTGTCAGATACCACAAAGTCACCACGAATCAGCACAGATAAATCTGGGCCGATCACTGGGATTGAGGCAAACAAGTTAACAATAACTTGTGCACCCCAGAATGACATCTGGCCCCAAGGCAGTAAGTAGCCTAAGAACGCTTCGGCCATCAGGCAAAGATAAATCATCATGCCGAATACCCAGATGAGTTCACGCGGCTTTTGGTAAGAACCATAAATCAAGCCACGGAACATATGCAGGTAAACGACGACGAAGAACATCGATGCACCCGTGGAGTGCATATAGCGAATCAGCCAGCCCCCCGCCACATCACGCATGATGTATTCGACCGAGGCAAAGGCGACCGAGATGTTGGTTCCCGGAATTAAGGAGCCATCTGGCTTGTAGTTCATGGTGAGGAAAATACCGGTGACAATCTGAATCACCAATACCAGCATCGCCAAAGAGCCAAAGAAGTACCAAAAGTTAAAGTTTTTTGGTGCGTAGTATTCGGAAATATGTGCTTTCCAAGTTGACGTAAGCGGAAATCGCTCATCAACCCAGTTGAGGGCCTGCTGCCCTATTTCTTGTGCTTTGCTCATGGGGCAGCCTCTATTTATCGTCGCCAATCAACAACCGCGCTTCGGTAAGGTACTTGTGCGGTGGGATGTCGAGGTTTTTCGGAGCTGGAACGCCAGAATATACGCGGCCAGCGAGGTCGAATTTGGAGCCATGGCATGGACAGTAAAAGCCACCTAGCCAATCGGGACCTAAATCGGCCGGAGCCAGATCAGGGCGGAAGGTTGGCGAACAGCCCAAGTGCGTACAGACGCCGAGTGCCACCCAGATTTCGGGTTTAATCGAGCGAGCTGCGTTATTGCAATATTCTGGTTGATCGCTGCCTAATGATTTTGGGTCGGTTAGCTTACCGTCGAGCTTGGGTAAGTTTGCTAGCATTTCGGGTGTGCGTTTCACTACCCAAACTGGTTTACCCCGCCATTCGGTGGTTACTTGTTGGCCCAGTTCAAGCTTACTGATATCCAATTCTACGGGGGCACCCGCAGCCTTGGCTCGCTCGGAAGGGAAAAAACTAGCGATGAAAGGCGTGGCTACACCTGCCCCTGCTACCGCACCGGCGACACCCGTGGCGATCAGCAGAAATCGCCGTTTGCTGTTATCTACTTGCTGGTCACTCATAACCCAATCCCTGATTGACGGCTAAAACCATCAAATTCTACCTGAAACGACAGGGGAACTTAAAGCTTTGCACGTATGTCTTTGATAATCTTTTTAGTATAAGTCTAAGGAGTTGGCTTAGAACGGGCGTAAGTCAGCAATTCTTCAGCGATTTTGTCGGCGACAGCCGATGTAATTTCACTGACACTTTCGCGTGATGTTCCGGGCGAGGTGATTTGCCAAACACGAGCAGAAAGCTGCCAGCCGCCATCGAATGGCGCCATGATATAGCTCATTCTTGCCTCAGTGGCCTGGGTAGCATTAGGAATCTGCATGCTGAATTCTAGGCGCTGTGCCGTTCTGCGTTTGAGCTGCATGCCCTTTTGTTTTCGGTATATCACAATGTCATCAAAAATAGCCCGTGCTGGTCGATCCTTGATCACAATGTTAGGCGAATTCATGCCTGTATCTTGCGTGTTTACTGGGGTTTGCGTACTTGTCGTCGATGGGTTTGATACGGGGCCGCTTGGGGTGTTTGCACATGCAGCAAGCAGAGTAATGACACCGAGTGAGATTAAAAAACGTTTCATTAGACGGGATTCTCTAGGTCAAGATGAATATGTTCTAGTCCATATTGGCTGGCTAGGTGTTTTCCCAATGCCTCAATCCCATAGCGCTCGGTTGCATGGTGGCCTGCCGCGATATAGCTCACGCCAGTTTCTCGTGCCAGATGCGTGACAAACTCGGATGCTTCACCAGTAATAAAGCAATCTATCTCTAGATTGGCGGCTTCATGAAAAAAACTTTGCGCGCCACCGGTGCACCAAGCCACGCGTTTGATTAATTGATCGCTTGGGCCAATGACGAGGGGAGTGCGTTGTAATTGCGCATCAATATGGAGTGTAAATTCTGCCAAAGTCTGC
The DNA here is from genome assembly GCA_026399755.1 of Pseudomonadota bacterium. Classification (GTDB taxonomy): domain Bacteria; phylum Pseudomonadota; class Gammaproteobacteria; order Burkholderiales; family Chitinibacteraceae; genus Iodobacter. The sequence goes on along the minus strand of JAPLQI010000012.1, from coordinate 18,560 downwards.
GCATTTTCTAGCTCACCAAGCCAGCCTAGCTTTTGATCGCCAAATCGAGCGGAGCCAATCAAGCCCAATTTTTGGCCCAGTTGTGCGTTATTGCCTAGGGTGGGATGAGCATCTAGCGGTAGATGATAGGCGAGTAAATTAACATCGTTGGCGAGTAGCTTGGCGATGCGAGCCTTTTTACTACGGGTGATGCAGGCATTTTCGCCTTTCCAGAAAAACCCGTGATGGACAAGTAAGGCGTCGGCGTTTAAGTCTATGGCAGCATCAATCAATGCAAGAGAAGCCGTTACGCCAGTTACAATGCGCTGTACGTTTGCTCGTCCTTCAATTTGCAAGCCATTTGGGCAGTAGTCACGCCAAGTGTCTACGAGCAGCAGTTGTCCGATATAATTTTCTAAATCTTGTCGTGCAATGGGCATATCAACAGCGCCTTGGAAAACATGAAAAAACTTTGGTTAATTTTCGCACAAACTACAACCGCAGGTCTTGCTGTCTGGTTTCTAGTTGCCTTACTTCGCCCCGATTTAGCTCACCCCCCTGCTGCTGCTCCTGTGGTGACGGTACAGCAAAGCCACAGCGAGGTAGCTTCCGCGCCTGTTGTGGCGTCTTATAGTCCCGCAGCAAAACGAGCGATGCCGTCGGTGGTAAATATCTACACCGCAAAAGAAGTTAAGACTCCGCTGCCTCCTCTGTTGAAAGATCCACGCTTTCGGCGTTTTTTGGGCGACCGCTTAGGCGGGGAAGATCCGCGTGCTTCTAGTTTAGGTTCTGGGGTTATTGTTTCTAATCGTGGCTATATCATCACCAATAATCATGTGGTGGAGTCGGCAGATGAGATTGAAGTGGCCTTGTCTGATGGGCGCACTGCATCCGCTAAATTGATAGGCTCAGATCCTGATACCGATTTGGCGGTGATTAAAATCGAGCTTGATCATTTACCCGCCATTACCTTTGCAGATGCTAGCAAAGCAGAAATCGGTGACGTGGTGTTGGCAATTGGTAATCCCTTTGGTGTAGGGCAAACCGTCACCATGGGGATAATCTCGGCCTTGGGGCGCTCTGAGCTTGGCATTAACACTTTTGAAAACTTTATTCAGACTGACGCACCCATTAATCCGGGCAATTCTGGCGGTGCGTTGATTGATACTAAGGGTAATTTAGTGGGGATCAATACCGCTATTTATTCTAAAACAGGCGGATCTCTAGGGATTGGCTTCGCGATTCCTGCGTCAACGATACGCCAAATTATGGATGCGCTGATTAAAGACGGCAGCGTCACTCGTGGCTGGCTTGGGGTTGAAATGCAGGAAGTGACTCCTGAATTAGCGGCTTCTTTTCGTTTGGATGAAGCGAAAGGTGCTTTGATTGCTGGGGTTGTTCGTGGTGGGCCTGCTGATAGAGCGGGTCTAAAGCCAGGGGACGTCTTGCTTAAAATTGGCGGGGCTGATGTGCGTAATGCATCGGGCATGTTGAATCTGATTGCGGCGTTTAAGCCGGATGAAGAAGTAGAAATGCAGGTGTTCCGCAAGGGCAAACCGCTTGTGCTACCGGTTAAATTAGGCAAAAGACCTAAGTTTAATCGCCGTGAGTAGTGGGGTTGCTAGGAGTAGGTTGGGTTAGCTGGTTTATTCGCCTATTAGGGCGAATAAACCAGCGTAACCCAACATTTAGGTCAAGCAATTCAAAAAGATCTTTTTAGTGCCTTCGGCACGTTGATTTAGGAGCGGTTGGCCACCGCGGGGGCCTTCCTTTCTTGAACGGCCAAGAAACGAAGCCAAAGAAGGCCGCCCCACGAAACACGAAGGCCCCTGCGCTGCGGACAATCGAGTCGGCGGCGGGCGGGATTGGCTCGCTGCCTCGCTCCCTTGCCGAAACCCCGCCCCGCTTGTTCCTCGCTCCGGCGTGTTTCAAGGGGACTTTAAAGCCCTATGCAGAGAACGTGGTTATCAGTTTTTTTTGTTGTTTGCTATTTCAAAAGCAAATTGCTTAGAGCACAAAGGATTCACTCGCTCTACGAATGCTGTGAGTGCAGACCACATATGAACCTCCTCACCCCTGCAACAATCTCATCTCTGCCGCAGCTAAATTGTCGCTTTCTCCCAATAGCACCAATATATCTCCTGCTTGTAATTCAAAGCTGGCATCTGGCTGGATAGGGCGCATATTGCGGCGGCGGATGCTGCGTACTTCGATATGAATATTGCCTAGTTGAAGCTCTCCCAAGGGTTTGCCAACGGCGGCAGCTTCATTCGCAAGATAGAGGGTGTGCAAGCGTGGCTGTGGCCTCTCGTTATCGTCCGCATCTTCGCTTACTCCACGATAAAACCCGCGTAATAGTTGATAACGCGCTTCGCGCACTTCACGCACTCGGTGAACGACTTTGTTTAATGGCACGCCAAGCAGCATAAGGGTGTGTGATGCCAGCATCAGGCTGCCTTCCATAATTTCGGCAACCACTTCGGTGGCTCCTGCGTCTTTGAGCTGGTCGATATCGCTATCGTCTTGGGTGCGAATAACAACGGGCAGCTCTGGCCGCATGGCGTGCACAATTTCTAATATTTGCATGGCGGAATGCGTGTCTGCGTAGGTCACCACAATGGCGCTGGCCCGCATCAAGCCTGCCGCAATTAATACTTCACGCTTGGCCGCATCGCCATAAACCACAGAATCCCCTGCTGATGCGGCTTCATGCACCATATCTGGGTCTAAATCGAGTGCAAAAAAGCCTATGTTTTCTTGAGTTAAAACTCGGGCGAGGGATTGGCCGCTACGGCCATAGCCACACAAAATCACATGGCCTTGGCTTTGCATACTGCGCACGGCAATTTGGTGCAAATTAGCTGCCAGATTCATCCACTCGGAACGGGCAAGGCGCAAGACCAATTTATCGGAGTGCTGGATTAAAAATGGGGTGATGAGCATCGATAAAACAATGCCAGCGATGGTGGTTTGTAGAATGCTTTCTGGCAGCAGCGCGCTTTTTGAGGCCAGCGCTAGCATTACAAAAGCAAACTCGCCACCTTGGCCAATGGTAAAGCCCGTTCGCCATGCCGCCCCTGGCGTGCTGCCAAAGAGCCTAGATAGCGCGGCTATCATTAAAATTTTGCCGGGGCCTAGTAGCGCCAACACGAGTAGCACCCGCCACCATTGTGTGAGCAAGACCGAATAATCTAAATTCATGCCGACGGTGACAAAGAATAGCCCAAGCAATAAATCGCGAAATGGTCGAACGTCGTCTTCAACTTGGTAGCGAAAATCGGTTTCAGCGATCAACATGCCGGCTAAAAATGCCCCCAAGGCGAGGGATAAACCAGCTAGCTCAGTCAGCCATGCAATGCCTAAAGTGACCAGCAGAAGGTTGAGCATAAATAGCTCACTAGAGTGCTGTCTTGCGACCATATTGAACCAAGGACGCATCAGTTTTTGACCAAAATAGAGCAAAACTAATAACACCACGATGATTTTTACTGCGGCAAAGCCAAGCGCCATCAATAATTCATTGCCCGGAAAGCTAAGTACTGGAATCATAATTAAAAAAGGAACAACGGCTAAGTCTTGAAACAATAAAATGCCGATTGCATTTTGGCCGTGCACGGAGTGCAGCTCATTTCGATCTGCCAAAAGCTTGGAGGCCATCGCGGTAGACGACATGGATAACACCCCGCCGAGCGCGAGGCCCACTTTCCAATCTAAACCCGCAAGTAAGCAAATTCCCATCACGACGGCCATCATGGCCATGACTTGCATTGCGCCCAAGCCAAATACGATATTGCGCATGGCATTAAGGCGCGCAAGATTAAACTCTAGCCCTAGGGTAAACATCAAAAAAACCACACCAAACTCGGCTAGGTGAGTGGCCTCATCACTACTGGCAATCAGGCCCAAGGCATGGGGCCCGATGATTAAGCCCACTAGTAAATAGCCCAACATGGCGGGAAGTTTAAGACGGCGACACAGTACAACCGTTAAAACGGCAGCAGCGAGCAGAAGTAGTAAGGTGGATAGTTGGATGGACATAGGCGCTGGATTCGGCTTTCACTTGCAAATGAAAAGTAGAGGGTTACATCCTAGCATTTTAGGGAATACCTTTTACGGCTAATGAGTTGCAGATTAAAGACAAATCTGCACGATGATTGATCTTGATTGGCATATTGCCAGTAGACGCAGGTGGCGGTAGGGGGCCTGCATCTCTTATACTTTCGCGCATATGAAAAATGCTGAATTTATCCTCGAGTGCGCTCGTCGCGTACTACGGGTTGAGGCTGATGCTGTTTTCGCGCTGGCCGAGCGAATTAATGATCAGTTTGTCACTGCTTGTGAGCTGATTCTTTCCTGCCAAGGACGGGTGATCGTGATTGGGATTGGCAAATCGGGGCATATTGCTAAAAAAATAGCTGCCACGATGGCCAGCACCGGTACTCCTGCCTTTTTTGTTCACCCTTCTGAGGCCGCACATGGTGATTTGGGCATGATCACCCGCAGCGATGTGGTGCTGGCGCTGTCTAATTCTGGTGAAAGCGACGAAGTCATTGCCCTGCTACCCAGCCTCAAGCGCCTAGGAATTCCTCTGATTGCCATGACGGGCAATGCTGAATCCACTTTAAGTAAGCAATCGAACGTGCACCTTGATTCAGGCGTGGCTCAAGAAGCCTGCCCGCTGAATCTGGCCCCGACCGCCAGTACGACGGCTGCGCTTGCTTTGGGTGATGCACTGGCTGTGGCCCTATTGGAAGCGCGCGGTTTTCGGGCTGAAGACTTTGCCTTATCGCATCCGGGCGGTAGCTTAGGTCGGCGTTTACTGGTGCTGGTTAAAGATTTAATGCATAGCGGTGACGATTTACCGGTGGTGCAGCATGATGTCTTACTGCGTGATGCCTTATTAGAAATTAGCAAGAAAGGGATGGGAATGACGGCGGTGGTCGATGGACAAGGCGGCTTACTGGGCATCTTTACCGATGGCGATCTGCGACGCGCACTGGATCAGGGCGTCGATGTGCGTGATACTCCTGTATCCACCGTGATGACTTTAAATCCTGCGGCGATAGAATCGAACAAATTAGCGGCAGAGGCTGTGCAGCAAATGGATACCCGCCGTGTGAATGGCTTATTAGTGCTTGAGGCCGGCGTTTTGGTTGGGGCGATTAATATGCATGACCTGTTACGGGCCCGTGTAGTTTAAAATGCTTAAAAATAAGAGAGACAGCAGAATGACGGATATGGCCAAAGCGGTGCGCTTAATGATTTTTGACGTTGATGGCGTGATGACCGATGGTAGTTTGTACTACACAGATGCCGGTGAAGAGCTGAAGGCTTTTAACTCATTGGATGGTCATGGGCTAAAAATGTTACGCACCAGTGGTGTGAAATTGGCCATTATTACTGGGCGCACCTCTCGTTTGGTTGAGAAACGCGCTAAAGATTTAGGCGTCGATTTTCTCTACCAAGGCGCCCACGACAAACGGGCTAGCTACGAAGAATTATTGCTGGCAGCTGGTGTGAGCGCTGATGCTTGTGGCTATATGGGAGACGATGTGATTGATATTCCTGTGATGCGCCGTGTGGCATTTGCGGTGGCTGTGCCAGATTCTCCTGAATTAGTCCGTAAACACGCACACTACATTACCGGTAGCTCGGGTGGGCGCGGCGCGGTACGAGAAGTGTGTGAATACTTGATGCAGTCGCAAGGCACGCTCGACGCAGCTATGGCGCCTTACCTCGCATAATGGCTGTTCCTACGACTCGCTTCTTACCCTTAGCGCTGATCTTCTTGCTAGGTAGCCTAACTTGGTTGCTTGATCGAGCGGCCAGTTTGCCTAGCTCTGCGGTTGCAATTAATGCAAATCAACCCGATATGCTTGTAGAGAAGGCAACCGCTGTTCGCTTTGGCGAAGATGGACGTCCTCTCACATTACTGACCGCAACGCATGTTTCTCATTTGCCTGCCGGTGATATTACGTGGCTAGAAAACCCACGTTTACGTTACACCGCACCCGATCAGCCGCTATTAGATGTGATCGGAGAGCGGGCTAAGTCTGTCAAGCAAGGCAGCGATGTTTGGTTTCCGGGTAAAGTAAAAATGGTCAGAGCGGCGAGCGGAACACAAGCTGAGCTGACCATCAATGGCCGTGATATGCGGGTGTTGCCGCAGGAAGGCCTTGCCAGCTCAGAAGCCCCTATGATCGCCAAAATGGGCACGTATATTGTTGAATCGGTTGGCTTTGTTGCTGATTCTAAGGCTGAAACGCTGGAACTTAAATCTAAAGTTAGGATGAGCTATGAGCCGATTCGTACCCGTTAAAATAGTATTACTTTTGCTGCTGGCGGCTCCCGCTTATGCAGAGAAAACAGACCGTGAAAAACCGATTAAAATTGCGGCCGCTAATTGTGTGATGAATCAAAAAACACAGGCAAGTGTCTGTACTGGTGATGTTGTTATGACTCAAGGCTCACTGAGTATTCGAGCCGATAAGCTGAATGTGCGCCAAGACGAAGCAGGCAGGTCGTTTGTGTCTGGTAATGGCAGTCCAGTGCGTTTTCGACAGAAAATGGATGGCAGCAATGATTGGGTGGATGCGGAAGCGCAGCGTTTTGATTATGACGGGCGCACAAGCATTATTAAGCTGATCGATAAGGCATGGGTGAAGCGTGGGGAAGATCAAATTAATAGTGATTTAATTGTTTATGATCTGGAGAACGAAGCGTATCAAGCGCAAAGCAAGCCAGAGAGTGGCGGGCGGGTCAATATCGTGATTACTCCGAAAAAGGCACCTGCCCCATGACCAGCTCTTTACGCGCTGAACAGCTAGAAAAGCGTTACGGCAAAAGAACCGTAGTACGTGATGTCACCATGGAAATTTCGAGTGGTGAAGTGGTGGGTTTGCTCGGCCCCAATGGCGCGGGTAAAACCACCAGCTTTTATATGATAGTGGGTTTAGTCGGCATGAATGGCGGACGGATTACCTTGGATGGTGAAGATATCGGCCATTTACCCATTCATCAGCGGGCGCGGCGTGGTTTAGGCTACTTGCCGCAGGAAGCGTCTATCTTTCGTAAAATGACAGTGGCGCAAAATATCACTGCCGTACTCGAATTACATTGTAAAAATCGGGCCGAAATTAATGCTCGTCTCGATGAATTGCTGCACGATTTGCACATTGCTCACTTGCGTGATGCAGGAGCGATGGGCTTATCAGGGGGCGAGCGTCGCCGAGTAGAAATTGCCCGTGCATTGGCCGCCAGCCCGCGTTTTATCTTGTTGGATGAGCCATTTGCAGGGGTAGACCCGATTGCGGTGATGGATATTCAACGTATTATTGGTTTTTTAAAGCAACGTGGAATCGGTGTTTTGATTACTGACCATAATGTGCGTGAAACCTTAGGCATTTGCGATCGTGCTTACATCATCTCAGAAGGTGCGGTGATGGCGTCAGGTGCTCCGAAAGATATCGTTGAAAATGAAAGTGTGCGTCGGGTTTATCTCGGTGAACATTTCCGTATGTAAATGAAACAAACTCTGCAGCTGCGGTTATCCCAGCAACTTAATCTTACTCCTCAGTTGCAGCAGGCCATCAAGCTGTTGCAGCTTTCAACGCTTGAGTTTCAGCAAGAGCTTGAACAGTATTTGAGTGAAAATCCGCTACTGGAGCGTGGCGAAGAGGCTCCTGCTGGTGAGGCAGAACAGCCAGAGCCACAGTGGGAAATGGGCGGGGAAGACGACGGTTTACGTTGGGAAGGGACAAGCCACGGCAGCTCGGATGATGACAATGATTTTGATCCGGCTAGCAATATTGCGCGTGATTTAGATTTACGCGAATACTTGCTGCAGCAAGCGGGTTTACTGCCTCTATCGCATCGGGATAAATCCTTGTTATTTATGCTGATTGAGGCTTTGGATGAAGATGGATTCTTACCGCAATCTTTGGAAGATGTCTTTCTGCAGCTGCCAGAGGAACTTATTGAAGAGTACGAACTCGAACTAGATGACATCAAGATTGCCTTGGTACGCTTACAGCACTTAGAGCCCTTAGGCATTGGTGCTCGTGATATGGCAGATTCTTTATGCTTACAATTACGCCAAAAACCTGCCAGTGCCGCTAAAGAATTAGCATTGCAAATTGCCGAAAATTCACTCGATTTATTAGCCGGACGGGACTACACTAAGCTTAAACGAGCCTTTAAATGCGAGGATGCTGAGTTAAAAGCGGCGCAAGAATTGATTGTAAGTTTGAACCCTAGACCGAGTGCCCAATGGTCTGTAACATCACCAAGATATGTAAGCCCAGATGTGATTGTGCAAAAAGTAAAAGGTGTTTGGCGGGTTAGATTACACGACGCCTCAATGCCAAAATTACGGGTTAACCGTATTTATGCAGATATCTTACAAAAAGGCGATGGCGGGCATTTGGCTCGCGAGTTACAAGAAGCACGTTGGTTAGTAAAAAGTGTGCAGCAGCGATTTGATACGATTTTGCGAGTCGCCACAGCGATTGTAGAGCGGCAGCGAGCATTTTTTGAACACGGTGAAGTGGCAATGCGCCCGCTAGTGCTCAGAGATATCGCTGAAGAGCTAGATTTGCATGAGTCGACTATTTCCAGAGTGACCACGCAAAAATATATGCTCACCCCGCGTGGTTTGTATGAATTTAAGTTTTTCTTTGGTAGCCATGTAGATACGGATGCCGGAGGAGAGTGTTCTGCTACAGCGATCAAAGCATTGATTAAGCAGATGGTGCAGCAAGAAGATAAGAAAAAACCTTTAAGTGATAGCGTATTGGCAGAAGCATTATCCGCTCAGGGTATTGTGGTAGCGCGTCGTACAGTTGCCAAATACCGTGAGGCGTTGCAGATTTACCCAGTAAGTCAGCGCAAAAGTTTGTAAGGCCCCAACGGAAGGAGTAACCCTATGAATTTGAATATCAGTGGCCATCATCTTGAAGTGACCCCATCTATCCGCGAGTACGTAAACAGTAAGATGGAAAGGGTCATCCGGCACTTTGATAATGTGATTGACGTAAATGTCATCCTCTCCGTGGAGAAACTGCAACATCAGGTTGAAGCCACCGTTCACGTTCGGGGCCGCGACATCCACGTCGAAGCGACGGATGAAAATATGTACGCCGCTATTGATCTTTTGGCAGATAAGCTAGACCGCCAAGTTGTGAAACACAAAGAAAAATCAATGGATCATCGTAATGAATCCATAAAGCAACACCAACCTACCGCTGAATAAAGCGATTTCTCTCACCTTAACGGGAACCGGAATATTCGGGTTCCCGTTTTTGTTTTCAAGCGGCGGCGCTACAATAGCTGTCGTCCTTGTTTTGGTCTGCCTACAATGAGTCTGATCGCACAAATTCTGCCAAGTGGTAATGTCTTCCTCGATATGGAAGTCGGCAGCAAAAAACGTATTTTTGAACAAGTCGGCATTCTGTTTGAAAATAGCCACGGTATCGCCCGTAGCGTTATTTTTGATAGCCTATTTGCCAGAGAAAAACTCGGTTCTACCGGTCTGGGTCAAGGCGTTGCTATTCCACACGGCCGGATTAAAGGTTTGAAAGAAGCCACAGGCGCGTTTGTTCGCCTGAATGAGGCAATTCCTTATGATGCGCCCGATGGCAAACCTGTTTCTTTAGTTTTTGTTTTGCTGGTGCCTGCCCACGCTACCGATTTACATCTGCAAATCTTGTCTGAGCTTGCTCAATTGTTCTCAGACAAAGTGCTGCGCGAGAGCCTGCTAGCGGCCACCGAGCCGGGCCAAATCTGGAAGTTAATCAGCACTTGGGAACCCTATGCCACAGATTTCAGTTAGACAACTTTTTATTGATAACGCCGAGAAGCTGCGACTGACTTGGGTTGCAGGGCAATCGGGTGCGAATAATCTGTTATCTAATGATGCGTCGGAGCAAAAGCCGACCTTATCTTTGGTAGGCCACCTGAATTTTATCCACCCCAACCGCATTCAGGTGCTTGGGGTGGCGGAAACGGTTTATTTGTTGCAGCTGAGTGTTGAGGCGCAAAGAGAATCGCTCGCAAAGCTGTTTTCTAATGAAATGGCTGCGGTGATTGTGGCCAATGGCCAGATTGTCGGCGATTGCCTGCGCGAAGCCTCCGAGCGTTTTCATGTACCGCTGCTCACCTCTCCCGAGCAATCCCCCTATCTAATGGATGTACTGCGCTATTACCTCTCGAAGGCATTGGCGGTTTCTACCCATTTGCACGGGGTATTTCTAGATGTGCTGGAAGTTGGCGTTTTGCTCACAGGCGAATCATCGATGGGTAAGAGCGAGCTGGCGCTGGAGCTAATCTCACGTGGCCACGGCCTTGTGGCAGACGATGTGGTCGAGGTGTATCGCACCAACCCAGAAACGCTGGAAGGGCGCTGCCCGCCGATGTTGCGCGATTTTCTAGAAGTGCGTGGAATTGGCGTGCTTAATATCCGCACGATCTTCGGTGAAACCGCCGTCAGGCCGCGCAAAACGCTCAAGCTGATTATGCATCTGGCGAAAGCGGGAGGAGAGAAAGTAGCGCCTATCGATCGCTTGCAAATGCAGGCGGCCACGCAAGATATCCTCGGCGTGCCGATTCGCAAGCTGGTGATTCCTGTGGCGGCTGGTCGAAATTTAGCGGTTTTGGTTGAAGCTGCGGTTAGAAATTATATTCTGCAATTACGTGGCATTGATTCCACCCGTGAATTTATTGAAAGACACCAAAAATTTATGGAAATGGGTGAGTAGTTCGCTAATGGTATGCGTCTTTGTAGGGCGGGTGAAACCCGCGAGCAATGCTGAAAAAGACGCGGGTTTCACCCGCCCTACGATGGTTTGATGTTTGTGGCCGGCGTGTGGTAAATGCATGGCGCTTACGCAAGCATCAAAAAGTACACAAAAAATAGTCAATAAATGGGGGCGGGATTGAAACAGCAGCAGGTTATTTTATTATCTGGTTTATCTGGGGCGGGTAAAAGCGTTGCACTCAAAGCTTTGGAAGACCTTGGCTATTTTTGCATCGATAATCTGCCCGCGCCTTTATTGCCACAAACAGCGGCATTGCTGGATGAAGATGGCTATCCCAAAGTCGCCATTTCGGTCGATGTGCGCAGCGCCCACAATTTTGCTAGCTTCCCTAATCATCTAGAAGCCCTGCTTGAGCTAGGGCTTGATGTGCAAATGCTGTTTTTGGAAGCAAATAACGACACACTGGTGAAGCGCTTTTCTGAAACACGCCGTAGCCACCCGCTCTCAGCTGGCACATTAACAGTGACCGAGGCTATTGCATTGGAGCGTGACATGCTGGCGGATTTCTCTGCTGTTGCTCATCGCATTGATACCAGTGATTTATCGGCTAACCAGCTACGCAGCTGGATTCGGCAGTTTGTGGCGCTTGATCGCTCCAGACTTACGGTGATTTTTGAATCTTTTGGCTTTAAGCATGGCCTGCCGATGGACGCGGATTTTGTGTTTGATGCCCGCTGCCTGCCTAATCCCTATTACGATAAATCTTTGCGCCCTTTAACGGGTAAAGATCAGCCAGTGATTGATTTCTTAGCGCGGCAAGAAGTGGTGGGGCGTTTTCAGACCCATATCAAAACATTTATCAAAGCGTGGTTGCCAGAGTTTGATGCCGATAACCGTAGCTATATCACGGTAGCGATTGGCTGCACCGGTGGCCAGCATCGCTCGGTTTATTTGGCGGAGCAGCTTGCTAAATACTTTGCCGAGCATAGGCAAGTATTGCTCAGACACCGTGAGCAGCATGCAGATTAGCAAAGTAATGCGGCCAGGAGACTGGCCGTTTGCCTTACTGGCGCTGGCTTTAGTGGTGTATCTAGGTTTTTGGAGCTGGCGGCAGGATGGAGCCACGCGGGTGCGTATTTATCAGGCGGGCAAAGTCTTTGCCGTGCTGGATTTAAACGCAGAGCGCAGCTTGCAAGTGGCTGGCCCCCTTGGGCTGACCTCCGTAGAAGTGAAATCAGGCCGGGTAAGGATTAGCAGTGATCCCAGCCCGCGCCAATATTGTGTGCGCATGGGCTGGCTGGATCAGGCTGGCCAAATGGCGATTTGCCTGCCTAACCGTATCAGCATCGAGCTTTTAGGCTCGCGTCCTCATGAATTCGACAGCCTCAGTTACTGAAATCCGCATCAAACCTAGCCTCGCTGATGTGCGCATTGCCCGCTATGCCGCGCTGGCGATTGCGCTATCGGTGCTTGAGGCAGGTATTCCCTCGCCTATTCCAGGTATTAAACCGGGACTGGCTAATATTATTACCCTGATTGCACTCTGGCGCTTTGGCTGGACAGACGCCGCATGGATTTCCATGCTCAGAATCATCGGCAGTGGTATTGTGCTGGGCGGATTTTTATCCCCCGGCTTTGCCATGAGCTTGATGGGCGGGCTAAGCAGCTTGCTGGCCTTGGCCGCAGTTCAGTACCTACCGAGGCGCTGGTTCGGTCCCGTTTCGCATTCCCTCGCTGCCGCCTTTGCCCATATGGCAGGGCAGCTATTATTAGCGCGGCTCTGGCTGATTCCACACAATGGCATCATTCATTTAGTGCCCCTGTTTGCGGTGGCGGCTTTGGTGTTTGGCGTAGTAAATGGGGTGATTGCAGCAAAGCTGCTGACTCGTTAGTGAAACGTTCAAAAAGAGCGTAGGGCGGGTGAAACCCGCGAGCGGTGCTGAAAAATACGCGGGTTTCACCCGCCCTACAAAAAATACACAGCGTTATAAATATCGATTGATTTAGTTTTCTCCATGTTCTGTTCTTTTACTCTGTGATCTCTGTGTCTATAGGCATCTAAGTATTTCGCAGTTTTAATAGGTTTCAAATGAAAACAATAACATTGGCTTTTACCGGCGCATCCGGCCTGCCTTATGGCCTGCGCACGCTGGAATGCTTGCTGGCAGCGGGTTGCACCGTGCATGTGCTCTATACCCAAGCGGCGCAAATTGTGGCCAAGCAAGAGCTAGATGAAACTTGGCCTTCGCGTGCGGCCGATCTGGCTGTGCTTTTTCGCCAGCGCTATGGCGTTACTGATGAATCGAAGCTGCAAGTTTTTGGTCAGCAAGAATGGTTTGCCCCTATGGCATCCGGCTCTAACCCTGGCGATGGCATGATTGTTTGCCCTTGCACCATGGGCGCTTTATCGGCGATTGCGGTGGGCGCTTCGGATAATTTATTAGAGCGCGCTGCGGATGTAATGATTAAAGAAGGCAAAAAATTAGTCGTTGTTCCACGTGAAGCACCTTTTTCGGTGCTGCATCTGGAGAACATGCTCAAGCTGGCTCGGCTAGGTGTGGTGATTCTGCCGCCTAATCCGGCTTTTTATCATCACCCTAAAACCATCGCCGATTTAGTCGATTTTGTGGTGGCAAGAATCTTGGATCAGTTCCAAATTCCGCATCAGCTGATGCAGCGCTGGGGGGATAAGGGATGAGTTTTAGAGTTAACTGGAAGTGGTGCTGCTTTGCCCTGCTGGCACTGTGGTTCTGGCCCTCGTTTGCCCCACATGATCCTTGGAAGCCTGATGAAAGCTATATCCTTGGCCTAGTTTATGAATACACGCTGCGTGATAACTGGCTGGTGCCGATGTTATCTGGCGAGCCATTTATGGAAAAACCGCCGCTGTTTTTCTGGACGGCAGCGGGCTTCTCTCGTTATGTCTTTACATGGCTGCCTGTGCACGCAGCGGCAAGGCTGGCTGCGGCATTTTATATAGCGCTGACTTTTATCTTTGCCGCTCTGGCCTCAGGGCAATTTGCTGCCCGCAGCCGATCGAATAATCCATCGCAAGCCGCATGGCTCACCGCCATTTTGCTGGCAGGCACATTGGGCTTGGTTGGCAATGGCCATCATATCCTGACCGATAGCGCCTTATTTGCCAGCTTTGCCATCGCCCTCTACGCATTCTCTGTCTTTCCCTTGCGGCCACTCGCCAGCGGCCTGCTGATGGGCACGGCTTGGGGAATGGCGTTTTTAACTAAGGGCCTGTTGGGGCCGGGCTGCCTGGGCTTAGCCGCTTTGCTGCTGCCGATTGTTGATCATACCTACCGACAAAAAGCCTATTTACTGACGCTAAGCATCGCTCTGCTAGCCGCATTACCTTGGTGGCTGATCTGGCCTTGGCGCTTATGGCTGGCCTCACCCGAGTTATTTCACACTTGGTTTTGGGTGAATAATCTTGGGCGTTTCTTAGGCGAGAATAACCTTGGCCCAGAATACGAGCGTGGCTTTTATCTGAAGATACTGCCTTGGCACGCCTTTCCGCTGATTCTCTACCTGCCTGTATTATTTTTCAGGCAGCGCCTTGATGCGTTTAAAAACGCCGCCCCGGCAGCACTGCTTTGCCTGCTGACCTACAGCATCTTGTCCTTGGCTAAAACCTCGATGGAGCTATACGCCGTGCCCGCCGTGGTGGCGTTTGCCGTATGGATGGGCGCACAAGCATCCAGCGTCCCCGCCACTTTCGAGCGCCGCTTTGGCCTTGTCGCTCTGTGCTTAGTGGCCGTCAGTGCGCTATTGCTATGGTGGGCATGGGCCGCGCTCTACTTCGGCCTGCCCTTGCAAGCACGGCTGCTGCATTTCTTACCAGGCTTTGCCGAAAAGCCAAACTGGTTGGGCGTGCTGTCCGCACTCGCACTCACCATCATCGTGTGGAATCTAGCTTGGCGAGCACCGCAGTGGGCCAAACACCAAGGCGCCGTGCGCTGGCTGGCCGTGCTGGTCATGAGCTATGGTCTCGTCTTCAGCCTGCTGTTGCCCAGCTTAAATTACAGCAAAAGCTATAAACCGATGATGCTGGATTTAGCCACCCAACTAGACAAAACCCAGTGCCTAGCCAGCTTTGGCCTTGGCGAGCACGAAAGAGGCAACTTCCACTACTACACCACCATGCGGGTAGAGCGCTTTGAAATCGGCCGTGGCAAAGCATGCCCGCAGCTATTAATCCAAGGTAGCACCATGCCTGCGAATATTGGTGAATATAAGCTGTTGAAAAAAACCACTAGGGCGACGGATAAGGATGAGGAGTTTAGTGTTTGGCGTATGAAATAACCAATAACTCGCAAGGTTAAAACATGAGCGGTGCGTATCTATTGATTTTGTACCGCTCTTTAGTTTTTACATTAATAAGGAAAAAATATGTCATATATCGAAGAGTCATTATCTAGAGGCGAAGAAATACATCAAGTTTTTGAGCGTCACTGGATGATAGGATTAGTTATTAGCTTGCATTTCTTACTGGCTATTCTAACCATAGGAATTTGGCTTATTCCCGCCATTTATATTTGGTTGAAATGGAAAAAAACGGAACAAGCCGTCACTAATAAACGCGTTATTCATAAGCACGGCATTATTTCAAGAACATCTGATGAAATGAGATTGAAATCAATTGAATCGATCGTCATTAGTCAAGGAATAATGGGACGGATATTGGGTTACGGCACTGTAACCATCTCAGGCAGGGGCCAGGGTCACTTGGAACTTAAATGGATGAAAGCACCATTAAATGTAAAAAAAGAAATTGAAAATGCCGAATATGAAAATAGAGAATCAGGAATAGCATAAACAGCGCTGTAGGGCGCACTCAATAAAAAAGGGAAACTGGGGACAGAGCACGGCTAATTCAGTTAATGATTTGTTTTAAACTGTGGTCTGTCCCCAGTTACTTCCTGAATTTAGCCGCCTAACTGGATAAATCCCAGTGCCTAGCCAGCTTTGGCCTTGGCGAGCAAGAAAGAGGCAACTTCCACTATTACACCACGATGCGAGTGGAGCACTTCGAAGTAGGCCGAGGCAAAGAATGCCCGCAGCTCTTAATCCAAGGCCGCACCATGCCTGCGAATATTGGCGAATATAGCTTGCTGAAAAAAGCGATTATGGTTACGGATAGTGGAGATAGATTTAGAGTTTGACGTAAGATATAATGAATGTTGCTTACTTTTTGCTGATATTATGCTGGGTTAGTTACTTGGTTTTTGACTGTGCGAATAATGTGGAAACTCCGCTGAATAGGGAGTGGGCATTTTCAGCCGCGCATTATTCTTGTGATGTCCAGCCGCTTAGCGCCGCTTAGTTTTATCAATCCCGCTAAGCGAACTTATCTTTATCGCCAAGCCTATAAAGCAGGTTACGCCTGCGGCTAACCCGCTTTATAGGATTTCCTTAACTCTATGTTTGGAAATAGAAAGTAATGACCATCATTTACATCATTGCGCTACTCCTTTTATTTGCTGCGATCTTTTATTACACAATGTACATGCCGTCTGCCCAAAAAGATTGGGAGCGTCTTCCGACGCTGGACGAATACTTAGCTAAAAATCCAACAGCAAAACATGGCGAAAAGATTTCATGCTCAAAATGCGGCCACACAGGGCAACTCGATACTGGTTTAATTCGAATCACTGATTTCCGCAGAAAGCTGATGTGTACTAAATGTAAAAAAATATTGTGGCGCGAAGAAGAAAAGTAAATTCATTCATATTTCGGTGCTTGAGAATTACCCCCTAAATAACTGGGGGTAGAGTCCAGTGCGGCGGATTAGCACAGTAGTAGGTTGGGCTAGCGCTTTATCAGCCCAACATTTAATTATGTACCGCAATTCGTTGGGCAGATAAAGCTTGCCCAACCTACGTGGTGCTTGTGCATTTGCTAGGCCGCCCCGTCGTGCGAGGGAGTAGGAAAATAATGAATGAAAATACAGTTGATATCGTTGCCGCAACACTTGCCGATGCGCAAATAATTTATAAGATGCAATTGGTATCATTTAAGGACCTATTGGATCGGTATCAGGATTTTGAATTAAGCCCCGGCGCAGAATCTATTGAGAAATTTATAGCCAGAATGAATCAGGCTAATTCCACATACTTCCTTATTTATTTTGGCACTGTCCTTGTAGGTGCAATCAGAATACAAGAGAATATTAAAGAAGAGATCTGCCGTATTTCTCCGGTTTTTATTTTGCCAGAATACAGAAATAAGGGTATTTCACAGCAGGTATTTGAAATTATCGAAAGCAAGTACAAGCCAAGGAGTGGATGGCAGCTTGATACTATTCTGGAAGAAGCCGGAAACTGCTATTTATATGAAAAATTAGGCTACAAGAAAACCGGGAAAATTGATTATATTAAGGATGGAATGCACATCGTGCGTTACCAGAAATATGCCTGATATCAGCTCTGTAGGGCGGGTTAGTTTGATTAACCCGAGCTGAGTGATACGGCCATAAAACCAACCCAATTATTACGCCTCTTGCCATGCTTAAATCGCGGGTTACACCTGAGGCTAACCCGCCCTAGGGCGGCTATGCGCGGCCTGTTAATTCCAAGGGCGTAACCCCAGTTACTACCAGTACTACTATCATCCCAAGAGGCCTTTCAATGACCGCGCTTGAAAATCTACGTTTCCAAGATCACCACGAAGGCATGGATTGGCAGGCGCTCGAGGCACTTTTCGAGTTGACCGACCTAAACGGGCGCAAGGGAGATAAGCTCCGGCGCGCTTTTTTGAATAGTACGACCGTATGCTACGCCTTTGATCGTGATCGCCTCGTTGGTGTTGCACGCGCGATTAGCGACGGTGAATATCATGCGGTGATCTACGACGTTGCAGTTCATCCGGAGTACCAGCGTTGCGGCTTGGGCCACTTAATCATGATCCGCTTGCAGGAAAAGCTGCCGGTCTGGCGGACGATGCTGATTGCCTCTGGCAATGTGCAGGGGTTTTATGGCCAGCTTGGCTTCGCTCCTTATCCAGATACGCTTGCTCGACTCGATTGGGATCTGCTCTACGACACCTCGCCCGACCACCTTACCTAATGCCGTAACCCGTAATGAATTTGTAGGGCGATAATAAGTCTGGGCGTCTTTTTAGACGTATTACGCCGTATGGAATGGTGTAAAAGTTGCAATACACCTATCGCTGAACGACGTAAGGTCAGCACGCTGAGCTTATTTACTAAAAAAACTGACGCACTTACGGAATCGCCATGATTTTACCTAGCCTGCTGCAATCATCCTCACCCCGCACTTGGCTGTTCTACGGCGACAGCATTACCCATGGCGTGCTGCATACAGCGGGCGCGCGTTGTTTTAGCGAGCATTTTACCGAGCGGCTGCGGTTTGAGCTGGAGCGGGCGGATGATGTGGTGCTCAATATGGCGTGCTCCGGGCATAACACGAGACAGATGCTGAGCCATTTCCCCCTGCGCGTGGCGCGCTTTAAGCCGGATGTAGTGCTGCTGATGGCCGGAATGAATGATTGCAATAGCAGGCTGGCCGATGGGCAATATGTGCCGCTGGATGAGTTTTGCTCCAATCTGGCCACGATGATCTCCGCTGTGCGGGGCTGGGGCGGCGAGGTGATTTTGCAGACGGTTACACCCGTGCTGCCAGGGCAGGCCCTCGAGCGAGAGCTGACGCTGCCACAATACAATGCGGCGATGCGCAGCTTGGCGGCAGAGCTGGCCGTACCCCTGATCGACCATGCCGCCGTGTGGGAAGCCCTCGCCACAAAGCAGCCCGCTTATATGTCTGATGCCTTCCACCCCAACGCCCACGGCCACATCCT
>JAPLQI010000033.1 GCA_026399755.1 Pseudomonadota bacterium | reverse complement strand
TCATCTTCTTATATTCAAGGTGCTTTACGCCGTGCTCGGGTAGTACGATCCAGCCACGAGAAACCACCATTTCTAGCAACTCCAGCGGCTCTTCAATATTTGAGCAACGGACAGCAAATTCTTTAGCCTTGGCGCGGCACTCGCTATCTGTGGCGGTTTCCAGCCATGCTTGTAAATTGAATTTAGGATTCATTGCGCGGTGGCCTTGGCATACCACGCGTTTTGCTGGGTTGTTTCGCCTTCTACAATCAAGCTACCCAGCAAGCCGCGCACCTGTTTGAGCTTTGCGGACTCGCGCTCGAAATCAAATTGATTAATCCGCATCAAGCGGGCATGGATCGCCACATCTGCTTTTCTGGCCCATGCCAATAAATCATCCAGCTCTGCGCTCTCTTCGCTATTCATGACCGGCAAAGGCTTAGGCTGTGGCTTGAGTGTGGCTATCACCTCTTTGCCATCATCGGCATAGATAAAAGCGGGGCGTTCTTGCTTCACTTCTGGGGCAGGCATATCAGGTGCATTTCTGACCATGGCTAAAACAAGGCTTCGCGCATCAACACTGACATCAGTCACCACACAGCGCTTAGGCTCTAAAGTGCGGCTTTGCACCTGAATGCTTTGTTTTAAAGGCTTTGCGAGAGCGACCATGTTTTATCCAGACGTGAAAAAGCCCCTGCGGCGGTTAAACAGGCGCGGGGAGGCTATGGAATGTGGGGTTTTAGTGCTGCTTTAGAGTGCGAGAGGGATCTGGTCTTTCTGAAACTTTGGATCGTTGGCGGGTCTGAACTCTGTCCATTTAAAGACTTCTAGATCGTCGACGAAGTGGGGACGACGTGAGCGGCCAAACTGAATAGTAATATCAAACTTAGAGTCGCAATTTCGGCACTTTACTTCCGCGGCTGCTGAAGTTGGGGATGTGCGGTGGCTGTCTCGTGTATTGGTTTTAGAATTACAGTATGGGCAAAAAATTTCTACGGCCATGATGATTACTCCAAAGCGAACAAGTATCTAAAAGCAAAGTACCTTACAGCGAGATTGCCTTGCTGTGCGGCAGTATGTACTCATGGGTTCCTATATAATCTAGGCATTGGTTGGCGTTACACAAAGCATACGATTTTCTTCAGTCACTTTATGGCGGCGAGTGTTTTTAGTCTTTTTTTTGTTTTTGGGAGGTTTTCCGCCTCTCAAAGTGACTAATAATTTTTCTGATGAGTAATGATTTAACGAATTTTGTATCATTAAATCGTTATCGTCAATGGATTAGTTACGATAAATGGATACGATCAAAGGGTTTATGGATAAGAAAATCGATATTGGGCTTCGAGTAGCAGAAGAAAGAAATCGTCTTGGCATGAGCCAAGCTGCTTTTGGGGGGCAAGGCGGGGTTTCTAAAGGCACACAGTTAACTTATGAAAAAGGTACTGGTGCCCCTAACTCAGACTATTTAGTTGCTATTGCAAGTATTGGTGCAGACGTTCCGTACATACTTACAGGGCATCGCTCGTTGCTAACTAAAAATACAGAGTCTTCACTTTGTACGGAAGAAAAAAAGCCTAAAGACTCTGTCGTTTTGCACCCTATTGTGGTTTGGGATAATGAAGACGAGCTTGACCCTGATTTTTATGTGTTCATTCCTGTTTTGGATATAAAATTATCGGCTGGCAATGGCAATGTTATCTGGGAGGTAAGCCAAAAAATTCAGCGCCAAGCTTTCCTTCGACGATGGGTTGAACGGGTTGGCGTGAATCCATCTAAAGCAGCAATCATGACCGCTAGTGGCAACAGTATGGAACCACGCATTTTGGACGGCGATAGTCTTGTGGTGGATTACGAGAGAACCTACATTAACGAAGGAAAAATCTATGCGCTTGCTCTTCAGGGAGAGGTTTTTGTAAAACGTATTCATAAAGAAATAGATGGTGCATTGCGCATCAGTTCAGACAATGCCGATAAGAATAAGTATCCAGATAAGCTCATCCCTCCTGATTTGGTTAGTCAAATTCAGATTATTGGGCGTGTCATGGCAGTTAGTGGTGGAGTCTAACTATCCAGTTTTGAGGCTTTTACTCAGACCCAATTTGCCTAGGCTTTGCATATTTCTGTACCATATAAAAACGGCGGCCAGATGGTCGCCGTTTTTGTTTATCCGTCTACTTCACTGGCTTTTACTTCCAGCTCCAAAGCCGTGGTGTAGCCGCTATCGGTCAGGCTGTGCGTGGCGCGGCTGATGATCCAGTCTTGCTTATCGATGATGGGCTTAAAGCCTGAAACGCTGGCGGGCAGTTCGGGGAAGAGTTCGGGGCGGCCATAGGCTAGGGTGATTGAGAATTGAGCCACGCCACGTTGC
>JAPLQI010000104.1 GCA_026399755.1 Pseudomonadota bacterium | reverse complement strand
GCATTTAGAAAAATTTGTAAAACAGCTTGAAGCGCAGGCTAAAAAGCGTAAACGCCCCTTGGTGATTGCTTTAATCGGCGATCATAAGCCTTCTTTAACGGCTGCGTTTTATCGCAAAGGTGTGTTTGACGATGCGTTTTTCCGTGAAAAAGGCGAGCGCAATGATAAATTTCGCTTTGCCTATAAACTCACACCGCAGCAATGGCGAAAGCGTGCTGAAGTGCCCTTGTTTATTAAAGCTAGTACGCCAGATTTAGCCGCCAGCATAGCGGGTAATTTAGCCGAGAAACCGATGTTTTGCCTGCCGGGCGAGCTGGCTCAGTTGCTACCTAAGGAAGACCCGTTCTGGGGGGCGCTGTCTGTTCTTTGTGCCAGGGAGCCAGATCAACTCTTGCCAGCCAAGCAAGTGGAGTGGCGGAAGGTGTTTGAGCCCACGCTATTTAACGAGCGCTTGTTTTAAACTTCTTCACTCGCGGCCTCTACACTTAGCAGCGCCTCGTAATACATGGTGAAATAGTGATTGGCGTTGATCCCGCATTCCACTAATAACTTGCTATCTGGGCATTGGGAGGATTCGCTCGCAATGGCGAGATTTAAAAAAGGGGCATAGGGGCCGCTGCCGTGTAGTAGGGCGGCACAGACGGCCTCTGGTAGCTTCAGCAGGCCCACAATTTGCGCTAAGGGGCGGTGGATGAGCTGCTCAAGTACAGAAAATAGCCCCAGCAGATAAAGATGGTCTCTCTCCTGTGGCCAGCGTTGGCTACCTAGGCGCTCAGTTAGCTCGGCGCGTAATAAAGCATATTCCAATAGGCCTGGGTTAGGTTTTTCTTGGCTGGGCGAGGAAAACAGCAGCAAAGATAACCAGCGATACAAACGCTCCCGTCCTAAGGCCACCAAGGCTTGATCTAGTGTGTCAATTTTCTTATTGCGGGCTTCGGCCGCTGAATTGGCTTGTGCCAGTACCCTGAAAGACAGTAGCGGATCGGTTTTGAGTGAGAGCGCAATATCGCTATTACTGGCATCTTGCCGCAGCAAATTCAGCAAATCCATAATTCTTAAAAATCCCGCTTCAATCGGCCCTTCTTGCCATGTGCTTTGATGAAATAGCCTGCCTGCGGCATAGGCTATATCGAGCTGCTGGCAAAGTTGAAATTCATCGTGCCAAGCCAGATCAAGCATCAGCATGGGTTTTTCTAAGCCTTGCACATGGATACGCCGTGCCAGCCTTTCGATATCCGGTGCGAGTTTGCCGTTGACAGAAAATGCCAGCCACTGCGCTTGGGCAATGATCTCGGAAGACCAAGTTGCAGGTAGTTGCAGGGCGAGGCGAAGGCCTGATTTTTGTAGTTTTTGTAATGCCGCTAAACCGCGCTCAGGCAGAGCGGTATTGGTATTGAGTAGCAGCATACTATTTTGAGCCGCCAGCTGAGCCAGCTCCGGCTGAAGCAAGCTGCCAGCGGAAATTTCTAAGAGGCGTAGGCGTTTCTTGCTCATGGTGGTGCTTAAACTCACGGCATGGCGGATTAACTCGCCTTCTTCAAGCAAAATTTGCGCAAGACTTTCTTTATTTTGTGGTCGTCTGCGAAGCAGGCTACCCACAATCTTGCCATTGCTATCAATAATATTGACGTGTTGAAGCTGCAAAGTGATCGCAGGCCCCTGCTGGGTAGGCCTCGCCGAACGTTGCGGTGGTGCTGGTTTAGTAAAAAGATCTTGTAAGAATTTAAGCATGGGCGCTGAACACAAGGCACGTGGGTGGCTTAAGCCTAGCAGAAGACGGGGGGATTGCAGGAGTGGGTTTGTTGGGAGACGGGAGGATAGAAATCAAACCAATGTCTATGGTGCGAATGATGGAGCAGGGGTGAAACTCTATATGTGTTTATGCGTATCAACTTAAGCTAATAACATGTATTGCATCTTTTGTAGGGCGGGTGAAACCCGCCAGACTTTGCCACAATATTTTACAAAAACGGCGTGTTTCACCCGCCCTAAGGTGAATGCAATGCCTGCTAGTGAGTAGTCGCCCCATGACGAAAGTTTAACTTGATGCGTATAGGGTGAAACTTGGAGTTTATTCGCTATTGAGATATAAATATTGCGGGTAAGGCACTTGGTAGATGAATATCTCTTTTTACATATAAAAAGGGCGGCGGCTTCTAATGAAAGAAGCAGCCGCCCTGATTGAATCTTGGCTTATTTAGTCAGCTTATCCAGCGCTTCGCGATATTTAGCGGCGGTTTTTTCCGCTACTTCTAAAGGCAGGGCTGGCGCTGGCGGGGTTTTATCCCAGCTGGTGGTTTCCAGCCAGTCACGGACAAATTGCTTGTCGTAGCTCGGTGGGTTGCTGCCTGGTACATATTGATCGGCAGGCCAGAAGCGGCTGGAATCCGGTGTGAGGGCTTCGTCCATCAGGCACAGCGTGCCGTCTACATCCAGACCAAACTCAAACTTGGTATCGGCAATGATAATGCCGCGAGTCGCTGCGTAAACGCTGGCGGCTTTGTAGAGGGCAATGGCGGTATCGCGTACCTTGGCGGCCAGCTCTACACCAATCACTTCTTCACAGCGTGCGTAGCTGATGTTTTCATCGTGGTCACCCAGTTCTGCTTTGGTTGACGGGGTAAAAATAGGCTCTGGCAGTTGATCTGCTTCGCGTAAGCCCACTGGCAAAGGCATGCCGCAGATGGTGCCGTTTTGTTGATATTCTTTCCAGCCCGAGCCTGCGATATAGCCGCGAACAATCGCTTCTACAGCCACCGGCTTCAGGCGTTTCACCACCACGGCGCGGCCTTCAACTTGTGGCAGATCCGCTGCGCTGACCACATCTTCGGCACGCTCGCCAGTGAAATGGCTAGGCACCACGTCTTTAAGTTTTTCAAACCAAAAGTTGGAAATAGCGGTCAGGATTTTGCCCTTTTCAGGAATCGGCTCGGCCAGAATCACGTCAAACGCGGAAAGGCGATCGGTTGCGATCATCAGCATGCGCGCATCATCAATCGCGTAAAGATCGCGTACTTTGCCTGAGTAAATTTTAGTCAGGCTGGTCAAATTGGTCGTGGTAAGGCCGGTCATCGCAATTCCTTAAGGCATCAGAGTGGAGCAACAGGCCGCTATTTTGCCCGATTATTGGCCACTTTTGCATAAAAGCTGCCAAGTCTTTGGCCAAAAGGCGCGACTTGTAGGGGTGGCACGCTAAAAACCCAAATCTTGAACCACGGAGAACACGGAGGACGCAGAGTTCCACAGAGAAAACCTTGAGGAGTGCTGTGTGCCTGTCTTTCTTACCTTCGTGTTTCAAGGTTTGGGATAAGTACAGTGCGCAACACTCTGTTTTTTAAGAGAGCCACGAATGGTTTGGAAAAAACTATTATTTCTCTTGGTTTTCTCCGTGAAACTCCGTGCTCTCTGTGTCCTCCGTGGTTCAAGACTTGGGTTTATTGTCCACCATCCAACTGCTGCAATAGATAAAGCCGCTGATAGATGCCGCGCTCTATTTGCATTAGTTCTTCGTGATTGCCTTTTTCTGCGATGCGGCCGTGGTTAAGGACGATGATTTGATCTGCGTCGCGGATGGTAGATAGGCGGTGGGCGATCGAGATCATGGTGACTTTACCGTGCAGGCGCGATAAAGCTTGCTGGACGATTTGCTCAGTTTCACTGTCGATATGCGAGGTAGCTTCGTCCAGCAGCAAGATGCGCGGCTTGCCTGCTAGGGCGCGGGCGATGGCGATCAGCTGTTTTTGGCCCCGGTAGAGAGCCGTGTGCCGCTTTCGCCCATATCGGTGTCGTAGCCGTTTTCTAAGCTTAAAATCAGCTCGTGCACATTGGCGGCTTTGGCGGCGGTTTCGATCTCTTCTTGGCTGAGTTTTCGGCCCATATCGATATTGTCGCGCGCGCTGGATGCCAGCAGGAATGGGTCTTGTGGCACCAAGCCTACGCCGCTTCTGAATGCAGCATCGCCAATTTCTAGCAGAGGATAACCATCAATTTCGATCTGCCCCGCTTGCGGCGTGTAAAAGCGTAGCAGCAAGGAGAGTAGCGTCGATTTGCCGCTGCCGGTGTGGCCGACAATGCCGTAGAAAGAGCCTGCCGGAATGGTGAGCGACAGATCGTGCAGCACTGGATGCTTGGCGTCATAACCAAAGGCTACGTCTTTAAAGTGCACCGCGCCTTTGCTCATTTGGCCATCGCCATCGCCATTGATGGCTTGTTTTTCACCCAACAGCACATTCACCCGCGCAGCCGAAACCACGGCTTGCTGGATTTGGCTAAATTGCATAGTGATTTGTATCAGCGGCTCAACCACTCGGGCGATATAGCTAACAAAGGCGTAAAGCACACCAATCTCTAAGCCGCTAAAGCTTTGCTGGCCAAATACCCAGATGACGGTGGCGAGCAGTGCCACATTTAAAAAGTCGAGTGCAGGGCGCAGCAGCCAAGCGTTGGCGCGCAATTCGGCCATGCGTGCGCCATAGAGGCTGAGGTTGGTTTTTTGAAAACGTGCGGTAAAGCGTTGCTCTGAATTGGTCGCTTGTAAAACGCTCATCCCTGCGATGGATTCGGCCATTTGAGCATTGATATCACTGCGCAGCTGCCGCGCTTTGGTGACGGATGGCGCGCTCCAGCGCTGATACAGCCAAACAATTAAAACCACCGCCGGAATCAGGATCAGCACGATCAACATAAGGCGCCAGTTCAGCCAAGCCATCGCCGCCAGCGTACCAAGCACCACAATCATGCTGTCCAGCATCACAAACAGCACTTGCACATACAGTGCTTTAACCGATTCGGTATCGTTGGTGACGCGGCTAACCAGCTGGCCGGTGATGGCCTTATCAAAAAATGCCATTGGCAGAGCTAACACATGGCTATAAACCTGCTCACGCAAGCGTTTGACCGAGCGCATTGCCACACCGGCAAGACGCAGCAATTGCAAATAGCGAATTAAAGACGCCGCCCAGCCGCAGGCCAGCGCACCACCCAGCAGCATAAAAATCTCTGGCCAGTTTAAAACGCGGGGCAAGAGATGCTGATCAATAAACGCCTTGCCCAAAAGCGGCCCAGCGGCCTCCAACAGGGCAGCACAGATCAGCCAGAATAAACCCAGCCACAAATGACGGCGCTCTGGCAGCGCAGCCTTATTAAGCAGCGAAATAGCTTGCTTACGTTCGCTCATACATCAACCTTTTTCTTGGTTACAACCAATTTCAAATCTGTAGGGGCAAAGTTAGTGTAAAGACTCAAAAACCCAAGTCTCAAAACACGGAGGACACTGAGAACACGGAGTTTCACGGAGAAAACCTTCTAGGATTTTTTTCTACCGTGGCGCCTATAAGCATCAAGTTAAGGAGACAACAGCAAAAAGCCGATTTTCATAGGGTGTGCAAGTCGTTTTTCTTGCGCACCGGCTTTTTGCACCCCGACTTCGATGTTGTGCAACCTATAAAAACTGCCATATGGCAAATGCTTAGCTTGATGCCTGAAGGCTTGCTTTTCTCCGTGAAACTCCGTGTCCTCCTTTTCTCCGTGGTTTAAGGTTTGGGTTTATTCGATCACTCTTCCAAGCTTGCTTCCAGCTGTTGGTAGCGCCATTGGCTGGCGTACCAGCCGTCTAGCTCGACTAGCTCTTGGTGCGTGCCGCTTTCTACCACCTTGCCGTGTTTCAGTACCGCGATATGGTTGGCGTCGACCACGGCAGAGAGGCGGTGGCTGACGATAATCATGCTGCGGCCTTGTTTGGTGTCCCTGAGATGATCCAGAATCTGCGTTTCGGTCTGTGTATCTACCGCCGATAGTGCATCGTCGAGTAGCAATAGCGGTGCGTCAGACAATAGGGCGCGGGCGATGGCGACGCGTTGGCGTTGCCCGCCAGAAAGCGATACGCCTTTTTCGCCAACCGGCGTTGCATAGCCCTGCGGCAGACGCAGAATATCCTCGTGCACTGCTGCTAGCTTGGCGACGTGTTCGATCTCGGCTGGCGTGGCGTCTGGCTTAATCAGTGCAATATTCTCTGCGACCGATGCGGAGAATAAAAACGACTCCTGCGGCACCCAGCTCATCGCCGAGCGCAGCTGCTGCAATTTATAGTCTTCAACATTCACGCCATTCCAGCGCACCGCGCCGCTTTGCGGGTGGTATTGGCGCAGCAGCATACGCAGCAGCGTCGATTTACCCGATCCCGTTGGGCCAACTAAGGCCAGCGTTTGCCCAGCAGCAAGGCTGAGCGAAATGCCCGCCAGTGCGGCAGTGTTTTGTTCTGGGTAAGTGAACTCAATCGCGTCAAAATTTAGTAAGCCGCTGGGGGCGGTTTCAACCGCGCCGTGATCATCCACAGAAAGAGGTTGACTGAGCAGCGGATCAAGCCGTTCCCACGCCGCTTTACCGCGCTCTAGCAAGGAAAGCACCCAGCCTGCAGCAAACATTGGCCAGATCAGCTGGCCTAGATACATGCTAAAGCTGGTTAGTGCTCCGATGCTTAGCTCATTGTGCCAAACCAAATAGCCGCCTAAAGACAGCGTTAATACGCTGGCCGCAGTCAGCGTCATGCCGACTACGGGCTCAAATGCGGCCTCCCAGCGCTGCGCATCCAAGCTGGCCTTGGCAGCATTTTCGGCAAGGCCAGATAGCACCTTGCTATTCCTGCCTTCTAATCCCAATGCACGCAGTGTGCGCACGCCAGCCAGTGTTTCTTGCACATGATCGTTGAGCGACGAAAAGCGCTGCAGCGAATCGGTAGATGCTTGATGCACCTGACGGGATAAACGCCAAAAGCCAAATGCCATCAGTGGAAAAGGCAGCAGGGCAACGGCGGCCAAGCGCCAATCTATGCCTAGCGTCATCATGGCCAACACCAGAATCAGCGTCATCGAACCATCAAAGCCGGCCAGCATGGCTTCACCAGCGGCCATTTCTACCGCATCGATATCATTGGTGCCACGCGCCATCAAATCGCCAGTGCGTTGGCGATGATAAAAAGCCGGGCCTTGGGCGGCTAGCTTTTGATAAAGCTGTACCCTTAGCTCTATCCCTAGGCGATAGGCTGCGGTAAACAGCTGTAAACGCCAGCCTACACGCAGAAAGTAAATCGTCATGCCCATGGCGATTAGTCCGGCCAGTTGCCAGAGTAGTAAATCAGGCGTCAGTGTTTTATTGACTAAGCCATCAATCATCTGACCCACTTGGCGTGGAATCCATACCGTCAGTACGGCTACAGCAAACAGCATAAGCGCAGCCAAAATATAGGCACGCCAATGGCGGCGGACAAAGTCGCCCAATAGTTTAAACAGCGTCATATGGAGTAATCTCGAAAGCTTGAGGTGATGCGGGTAAGGAAGAGTGTTTGCTCTAGTTTAATACTTTGATATTACGCAAGAGTTTATCTAGGAATTGGTAAGCTGGGAAGCAAGCATTACCTCCTTCTTGTGTATTAAATGTACGGTGTATTGAATTGAAAACGCTGAAACGCAGCAGCAGGCCGTCCTTTATAAATCGCAAGTAAGGGGTGGGCTGGTAAGATTCGGCTATAGCTGATTTATTTAATGATTGAAGAGAGAAAACATGTCTTCCCAATACGATGTACTTATTCTTGGCGCAGGCATGGCGGGTTTGAGCTGTGCGCGGCGTTTGCAAGATGCAGGCAAGAAGGTTTTAGTATTAGAAAAAGCCCCGAGTTTAGGTGGGCGTATGGCTTGCCGTAGTACGGCAAAAGGCGAGTGGGATCACGGCGCACAATACTTTACCGCCAGTGATAGCGATTTTTTAGCGCAAGTTGCAGAGTGGCAGCAAGCGGGCTGTGTGGACGAATGGGCTGGCAAAGTGCAGGCATGGGATGGCGAGTATTTTAGCCAGCCAAGCACACAACAACGCTGGGTAGGCGTGCCGAGTATGGATGCGCCATTGCACCAACTGGTTGAAGGTATCGAAGTTTTATTTGAGATTGATATCGACGGCATTCGCAATATTGATGGCAGCTGGCAAGTGCTAGCAGGCGAGGAAAGCTGGCAAGCGAGCAAGTTAGTGCTGACGATGCCTGCTGATCAGCTTGCACCGCTATTACCTAGCGATCATGCATTAGCTGCCGTTGCCGCATCTTGCCCAATGGAGCCATGCTGGGCGCTGCTGATTCATTCTTCCAGACCCATCGATCTGCCTTTTGATGGCTTGTTTATTAATCAAGGCCCGTTTACTTGGCTAGCAAGAAACACCAGCAAACCAAGTCGTGGCAGCGAAGAAAATTGGGTGGCACATGCCTCGCCAGAATGGTCACGCGAGCATTTAGCCTTAACGCCAGACAAGGCTTGCGCACTATTAACCCGTGCTTTCGGCGATTTATTCCACGATATGCCGGTCGATAATTTGCCGGTCTTTAAGTTGCTACAAATGAGTGCCTACCGCTGGCGTTTCGCAAGCAGCAATATGCCAGCAGCAGAAAAGCCTTACGCACTGAGTGACGATGGCTTGGCTTTAGCTGGGGATTGGCTGGCAGGCGGCAAAGTAGAAGGTGCTTACCGATCAGGGTTTGCGTTGGCTGGGGCTTTGTTGGTTTAGGCTGCGAGGAAGCTTCAATCCTATCAACTTAAGCGAAATGTTTTTTGTAGGGCAGGTGCAACCCCATGCGCGCTAAGCAATATGTTTTTTCATTAGAGCACAGCGAAAAAATACAATAGCCACGCTCTCTGCATAGGGCTTTTAAAGTCCCCTTGAAACACGCCGAAGTGAGGAACAAGCGGGGCGGGGTTTCGGCAAGGGAGCGAGGCAGCGAGCTGATCCCGCCCGCCGCCGACTCGATTGTCCGTAGCGTAGGGGCCTTCGTGTTTCGTGGGGTGGCCTTTTTTCGCTTCCTTTCTTGGCCACACAAGAAAGGAAGATCCCGCGGGACGCCCGCACCAAAATCAACGTGCCGAAGGCACTAAAAAGATCTTTTTGACTTTGCTTAGCGCATATGAGGTGAACCTCACGTACTTTTCAGTATTGCTCGCGGGTTTCACCCGCCCTACAAAACTAGATTTGGCTGGGCTTGTTCCCTACAGCTTAAAACGGCATATCACCTGTTCTGAACTCCACCCCCAAGGCTTCAGAAAGGCTCAACATTTCTTCATCATCTGCGCTTTTAGTCATCCAGCCGCCATAGCAATCGCTATCGGTGGCCCAATTCCATAGCGTATAGCCCTGAGTGCGTAGTTGCTCATAAGCGGCTTCCATCAGGTCGGGCACGCAGGTGTTGTCCAGAAACTCGTCGTCATCCGGATCTTCCACGCCCCAGTCGATGCTGATATCGACGCGTTCAGCCAGTGCTTCTACGCTTGCGATAAAGGATTCGGTGTCTTTCCAGTCAACAAAGAAGCCGGACTCCCAGTCGATTACGTCTTTGATGATCCAGATCAGCTCTAGCTCATCGTCGCCATCATCATCGCTCTGAGTTTCTAGTTCTTCTTCAAATGCTGCCCATTGCGCTTCGACGGCGGCGCTGTCGTCCAAATTGATTAGTTCTAAAAGCCGCTTAACGGATGCTTCGTCAGTAGTACTCACGGAGGGACTCCTTTTAAAACAGTTCTAGTTGAAAGTAATTTGAAAGAAAATTTTACGCCGACATCACTGCTGATGTCTTTAGTTAAATTATCTGTGTGCAATGCCTAGATATGGCGGGCTGCAAATATGAGCTTGATCATAATATGCTTGGATTGCACAGGCATTTACTTTAGCCAAGCTGTCAGCAAGATGCCACATTAATAAGAAGTAGGGGGCGATGCAGATGAGTGTGTGCTTGGGTAAACTCAATGAGCCCACATGTAAATCATTTACAGTGATATTGGATGCGCGCGTTGAGTTAATAACCTAGGTCAATTTGACCTTCTATCGTGATGATACTATATCACGTTGCAATTCTGATTCTCGCGAGGTCTTTTTTGATGCAGTTAAAACCATTGGCAAAAGGGCGTTATAGGCAGAGGTGGGAGCAAGAATACCCACTTATTGAACGTGTTGTACTTGACTGTATCACCGAAATAAAAAAGGTTGAAAAAGGGGCCCACTTGTTGACTCAAGGTGAAGCTGTTTCTTCATTGGTTTTAGTAAAGCATGGGCGAGTGTCGCTAGGGCATGCTGCACGCAATGGTCGCAGTTTTCAATTAGGGACAATGAATTGTGATTCACAATTATTTGGTGAAATGGAGTTTTTTACAGGGTATAGCTGCCAATTAGACATCATAGCGAATGAACCCCTAGAGATTGCACTAATTAGTGGTGATGAGCTCCAGTATTCGCTGGCGAAAAACCCACAGCTGGCACTTTTTTTTGCCAGCGCAATTGCCATTGATTATCAAGATACGGTTGATATTTTTACACGGCGCATGTTATATCCCATTAATTATAATGTGGCCTTTGATATTTATCATCAGTATTTAAATGACTTACCTGTAGATGGCTTTACAACAAGATATTTAGAAGCCGAGCGTTTTAGTACTACCGACAGAGTCTATCGACGTGCTGTAAAAAGTTTGGAAGAACTAGGGTTAATTGAGCGAACTAAAAATGGAATAAAAATTTGCAACCTCAATGCACTAAAATATTTTGTAGAGGAAGGTAAATAAAAATAGGTAAACCGCATTTTATTTTAAAGGTAAAAATTCGGCTGTTTGGCGACTAATAGGATTTATTTTTTGGTAGTTGAAGATTTTATTCGCAGAGAAATAATCAACAAGATGAGTACAGTGGCATATAGCAAGGGAATCGCGTACATCACGGTTTGTAATCCAATTGTACGCTCAAATAATGAGCTAATCGCTGGGCTAAACATCGCCCCTGCGCTGCCGCTAATCAAGATATACGAGACATTCTTGCTACTGGCTTTTTTGACAAAAGATACGCCATATGCAATAAATGCATTATATAAAGCAGCACAAACGAATCCATAGCCATATGTCAAATAAGATATCCAACTTAGTTTGTCGATGGTTACAATTGCGCTCGTAATAAGCATGGCTAGCGTGATTATGCCTAATAAGAAATGGTGGATTTTTACTCGAGCAACAATGGCTGTTGAGATTAGTGCTCCTATTAGTGCTGCCGACCAATACTGAGTGATGATATTGCCCGCATCTTCAAATGGGATGTTAAATTTTTGTTTTACAAATAGTGGCGCCCAAGTGAGAAATGTATAAAGAGCCAACATGCCAAGAAATAAACTTACACCTCCACTGATGATTCCGATATTCCACTCTGATGGCTGTTTATCTTCAGAGTGATTGCCTTGCTCGCACATCGCAAAATTCGTAAATAAAACAATAACCACCATTCCCATTGCAACTACACCTACTGCTAAATAACTATAACTCCATGATAATGCGTTAGTTAATGCATAAGTTGTGATTAACGGGAAGATAACTCCGGCAATATTAAATGTCGCATCTTGAACCACAAGCATGGTGCTTTGTAGTTTTTCTTTCCAGACCGAAACAACAATCGTCCCTGCAATACATAAGCCGATGCCACCACAGAAGCCGATTAATGTCATGGATAACATAACCATCTGCAAAGACGTTGATATATGCATCACAACCGCGCTTAATCCCACGAGGGTATAGCTTAAAAGGGTGATTCTTTTGATGCCTATTTTTTCTATGAATAAAAATGCAGCGATAGTTCCAACCAAAGCACCACCATTAAGTAGAGAAAAAATAGAAGCTACTTCATTAACATTCGCAGAAAACTTTACAGCAATTGGTTCAATGAGCATACCAAACTGCGTGGCAAATCCGGCCATAATAAAATTGGCAAGAAAGCTGATTGCGGTCAGTGTTATTTTGTTTTTCATTTATGTCACTCTATGAGTGAAAGTGAAGGATGAAAATAATTGAGCATTAAATGTTCAATTAAAAGGCGGTCTCTAATGCGAGCTCAATCATATTGTTGAAAGATAAGCGGCGCTCTTCTGCGGTTGTTTCCTCACCAGTTAAACAATGGTCAGAAACAGTTAAAATAGCCAAAGCTTCAATGCCCTGTTGATGAGCTAAGCCATAAAGGCCTGCTACTTCCATATCTATGCCAAGCACTCCGAAACGCTCTAATGCGGAAATCATGTCTTCATCAGGATCGTAGTAAAGATCTCCACTGAAAATATTACCTACTTTAACGCTAATCCCTTTTTCATTTGCTTTGGTGTAAGCTTTATGCAGCAAAGAGAATGTCGCTGAAGTTGCCATTTGATAACCACTGCTACGCTTGCTATTCGTGGGTGAGTCTGTGCCAGCAGCTTGGGCCAAAATAACATCACGCATTTTTACGTCTTTTTGTGTCGCACCTAAACTACCGATGCGGATAATCCGTTTTACCCCAAAAAAATTGATCAATTCATGCCCATAAAGCACCATGGATGGAATGCCCATGCCATGTCCCATTACTGAAATGCGCTTACCCTTATAAAACCCTGTGTAGCCCAGCATATTACGGACATTACTTACTTCTACTGCATCTGTTAGATATGTTTCCGCGATGTATTTAGCCCGTAGTGGATCACCAGGCATGATGACGGTTTCTGCAAAGTCAGTCGCTTGAGCATTAATGTGGGCGGTCATGAATCTATCCTCGTTCTTTAATACACAGATAGTAGAGCGCAAAGGAAGGAACCCTTTAGGACTAAAGTCCGGATTGACAAAGCCTGTGAGTAGTTTTGATCCTAATGGGGTAGCGAAGGTTTGATGATGAAGTTGGCTATTGGGCTGGTTTTATTCTGAAGCCTTATAAATCAAGGCTTTTTTTGGGGGGGGTGTAAGCGAGCTAAATCGTCATTAATGTGAGAGGGGTACCCAGTGAGTTATCTACTTGCCGATACGTTTATAGAGGGGGCAAGTGAAGCTTTGGCGATGGGTGAGGGATGAATGGGCCGAACTTAGAGCAAATTAACTTATGTATCGCTAGATAAAGGGGGCTACTGCAATAATATGGCGTAAACACTGGTTTTACCCTAGGCGGTAGATCATGTTTACCCCGAAAGTTCTCGCTACTTTCCAATACAAAAGCGGCTAAAAATCACCCCAAGTAAATCATCAGAAGTAAATTGCCCAGTGATTTCGCTGAGCGCGTTTTGAGCAAGGCGTAATTCCTCTGCAAAGATTTCAATTTGCAGATAGGCGCTTTCCGCCGTCATAAGATGGCTTTGGGCGCGGCGAATGGCGTTAAGGTGGCGCTCTCTAGCGATAAATACGCTGTCATCATGGCCGTGCCAGCCTACTAAGGCGAGTAATTTGCTGCGTAGCTCATCCAAGCCTATGCCTGCTTTGGCTGAAACGTGGATTTCATTGTCGGCCACAATACCTGGCACATCGCCAGTTAGATCGATTTTATTAAAGACGCGCAGTACGGGCAGATTGGGTGGCAATTTATCAAGGATGGCTTGATCGTCGCTGGTAATGCCGATGCGGCTGTCGATCAGCAGCAGGGCGAGTTCGGCCTTGGCAATCGCTGCCCAAGTGCGCTCAATACCGATTTTTTCTACGGTATCGGTCGTTTCACGTAAGCCTGCGGTGTCGATAATATGCGCGGGTACGCCGTCTAGCTGGATTAGCTCGCGCACTGTGTCGCGAGTCGTGCCGGCAATATCGGTAACAATCGCAACTTCTTCCCCAGCCAAGGCATTCATCAGGCTGCTTTTGCCCACATTGGGCTGGCCGATAAGCACCACATGCATGCCTTCACGCAGCAATTTGCCCTGAGTAGCCGTGCCAAGTACACGTTGCAACTGGCTTTGTAGTTCTAGCAATTTGCCATAGGCATTGGCAGCTTCTAGAAAGTCGATATCTTCTTCGGGGAAATCCAGTGTGGCTTCGACCAGCATGCGCAGGGTGATCAGCTCGTCGACCAATACATGAATCTCACGCGAAAACGCGCCGTCTAGTGATTTAAGCGCCGATTTGGCGGCGGCAGTCGATTGGGCGTCGATCAGGTCGGCAACGGCTTCGGCCTGAGCCAAATCCATTTTGCCATTGAAGAAAGCACGTTTGCTAAATTCGCCCGCTTCGGCAAAGCGCGCGCCTAGCTCTAAGCAGCGTGCCAGCAGCATTTGCATCACCACTGGCCCGCCATGGCCTTGCAACTCCAGCACTTCTTCGCCGGTAAAGGAATTGGGGCCGGGGAAATAGAGCGCAATGCCTTCATCTAGCACCGTGCCATTCTCCGCTTTAAAGCGGGCAAAGTGAGCGTAGCGGGGCTTTAAGGGCTTGCCGATAAGTTTTTCTACAATATCGCCCAAATGACGGCCAGAAATACGAATAACGCCCACGCCACCTCGACCTGGGGCAGTGGCAATGGCGGCGATGATGTCGGGGGTGTAAAGCATGGCGTACTCGGTATGGGGATTAAGTGAAACTTTCTTCATAAGCGGTGCAAAGCAGGATAAGCCAGCCTTGCGATGTTTTAATCAGATTATACGTGGTATGGAACTGCCACGGCGCTTGCTGCTTGCGCTCAATTTGCCAGTTTATATCTGCGATGGCGTGTTGAGTGCCTTGCAAAAACAGATGATTAATTTTGAAGCTTGCTTGTAAGAAGCCTTGCTCTGCATACCACTGGCAAAGCTCGTGCATATTCTTGGCTGTGTCAGCCGAGCTGGAAAAATGCGTGTATGTCCCTTGCTGTGCAATACCTGAAGGCTTGGCAAACAGATTTGCAATGGCTAGGCTATCTTGCTGATTGTAAGCAAGACAATAGGCATTAAAAAACTGCTCAATGTCTGCGCTAGTTTGAGCTGGCTGGCTTGTCATTGTACGGAATGGGCTCGTTAGGTTTTTGTTGGTCGCTATGATTCGTTTTTACATTGATTCATGGGTACGCGCTCACTTACCAGATGGCGAGAACAAGTACTCCGAGTCCTAGGCCTGCCATCGTATGTAAGGCCGATAGCCCAGCAGAAAGCCAGATAGCTCGCTGTGGTTGGCGACGCTGCCAATAGGCTCCGAGCATCATCGTTAGTGCTGCACCAGCTAGCGAAAAGAAATAGATGATCCAAAGCATGGGCTCGGGCCGTATCATAGAAAACACCCAGATGTGAAAACAGCCGAGATAAAATGCAAGGAACAAGCCTGCTCCAGCGACAACGGCAGGTCGTGGACGCAGGGGTGTTAGACAAGCTAGCACGAGTAGTTGTGAGCCCCAGTAGTACTGCAAGTTGCTGTAAAAATAATCATTTTTTGCTGCAATGAAGCAAGCGACGAGCAGTCCCGACAGGCTGCCAGATATGGCCAGCATGATTTCGATGCGTGAATGCGCAATGGCTTGTTTTTCGTTCATAACGTTGCCTCGGAGGGGATGCTTAGCCATGTTTCGTGCATTTTTTCGTTAAATGAGCGTTATTCGCTTTAAAAATGCTCGTTGCTGTATCAAGCTGGGCTTCCCCTCGTGGCGATCGCCTAAGCCCGACAGCTTGCTATTTTTAAATGATTTTCTCATTGAATAGCGGATTGTAGTGTGGTCACGAAAGAGTGCCTACACTATTCAGGCATGAAAAAACGCCGCCCGAGGGCGGCGTTTTTTGGCAGTGGCTTGTTAAGCTTTAGCTAGCTTAACTGGCTTATTGTCGTCATCTGCATTTTCAATCTTGCGCGTGATATACCATTGCTGGGCAATAGAAATCACGTTATTCACTACCCAGTACACAACCAAGCCTGCTGGGAAGAAGAAGAAGAATACGCTGAACATCAGCGGCATAATCTTCATCATCTTAGCTTGCATCGGATCCGGTGGAGGAGGGGACAGCGATGTTTGGATATACATCGAGATCGTCATCAACACAGGCAGTACGTAGTAAGGATCTTTCACCGATAAGTCGGTAATCCAGAAAATCCATGGTGCTTGGCGTAGCTCAACCGATGCCAGCAGTGCCCAGTAGAGTGCAATAAATACCGGAATCTGTACCAGCATAGGCAGACAACCACCCAGCGGATTCACTTTTTCGGTTTTATACATTTCCATCACGGCTTGCTGGAACTTCATCTTGTCGTCGCCATGCTTCGCTTTTAGCTGTTCCATGCGCGGTGCAAGCTTGCGCATTTTAGCCATCGAGCGGTAGCTCGCGGCAGCTAGAGGGAAGAACATCGCTTTGATCAGCATGGTCAAGAGAATAATCGACCAGCCCCAGTTGCCAACCATCTTGTGGATGAAATCCAGAACCGCAAAGATAGGCTTAGAGAAAATGGTGAAAATGCCATAGTCTTTAATCAGATCGAAGCCTGTCGATACGGTGTTCAGTACGCGGGTTTCTTCTGGGCCAACAAACAGTGGAATGCTGGTTTCATACTTTGCATTGGCCGCAATCGCTGGTAAATCAACGATTACACCGGCAGAGTACAAGCCATCAGGCAGTTTCTTCAGCTCGTAGCGAACACCATTAGCGCCGCCCACTGCTGGCAAGCCAGTAGGGGAAACGATCCAAGCCGTAGCAAAGTAGTGTTGCAACATGGCAACCCAACCGTCTTTCGCTGCTTGCTCGTAAGTGGCTTCACCTTTATCTAGCTTGCTGAATTCAACCTTTTGGAATTTCTTCTTGTCGGTGTAAACAGCTGGGCCAGTAAAGGTGGTGGCGCCCATATGACCGCCGCTACCTTCTGGTGTTTTGCCATCGCGCAGCAAACGGTAGTAAGCCGATGTGGTCAATGGTTTAGCGGAGCCGTTAACCAGCTCGTACTTCACATCAATCAGATAGCTATCGCGCTTAAAGGTATAAATCTTGGCGATTTTTACACCGTCTGGACCGGCAGCTTCCAAGCGAACAGAAACTTCCTTCTGACCATCAGCCAGTTGGTAAGCGGTTTGTGCGCTGGTGAAAATGCTTTTATGCGTAGGCAGGCCTTCACCGATCAAGCCGGTTTGTGCCACATAGATATGCTCGCCTTCGTCCTGTAATAGGGCAAATGGCTTCTTAGCATTATCGACCATGCCATGCTTAACGAGCTCTACGCGACGTAGATCAGCACCGTTGGTGTCGATTTCAGCATTGAATAGGTCAGTTTTTACGGTAATACGCTGGCCGCGTTGCAGTCTGCCTGCATCTTGTGGGGCTTGGCCTGGCGTAACTTGGGCTTGTGGCGTTGAACCATTGGTGGCGCTTGCAGTGTTTGCAGGCGTTTTTATTTGAGGGTAACGCTCTTCCATCCACTTCTGCCAGAAGAACAGAATGCCGAATGACAACGCGATAAAGAGGATGAGTCTTTTGGTATCCATCTTGGCTCGAAAGGGTATGCAGATTTATGGTACCGGATCATAGCCACAGCCACCCCAAGGGTGACAACGACATAGCCGGCGAGTAGTTAGCCAGCCCCCTTTCATCACGCCGTAGCGTGTGACGGCTTCAATTCCGTATTGGGAGCAGCTTGGTGTAAAGCGACAGCGCGCTCCTAGGAGCGGGCTAATAGTAAACCGATAAAGTTGCAGTAGCGCGACGATTATTTTCGACATTTGTGAATCTTGCCGAGCAGTGAAATAAGTGCTTCACGTGCTGCAGCGCCTTCTTTTCGTCCAAATGGTCGACGTGCACGTACCACCAGATCGATGCCGGTTACTTTATTTGCGTTCAGGCGAAATGTTTCTCGCACTGTGCGTTTGATGTAGTTGCGGCCTACGGCCCGTTTGTCTGTTTTTTTACCAACGACTAAACCAAGTCTGGCGTGATCCAGCCCATTGGGCCTGCCAAGCACTTGAAAAAAATCATTGGAAGAAGAACAGCGCAAACTAAAAACGGATGAAAATTCATCCGCTTTTAGCAGGCGCATATTGCGCGCAAAACCAGTTTGGGAGTGTCCCAACAAAGCTTAGCATCAAGGTTCTGCCCGCAATTAAGCGGTCAAAACCTTGCGGCCCTTTGCGCGGCGAGCGTTAACAACGCGAACGCCGCCAACTGTTTTCATGCGGGCACGAAAACCGTGAGTGCGTTTACGTTTGATAACTGAAGGTTGAAATGTACGTTTCATAATATTGGATCCCTGCCAAACAAAATCGAAGTAAACCGCCGTTTATATGCCCTCTACGCGTCTGTGTCAATGCCTTTTATTAAGTGCCATCATAATCAGGCTGTGGATAAGTAGGGGGTGAAGCGGTACAATCGCCCCTCGTTCTCTTTTGAAAACATCACCGCTTTCGTTGTGGGCCCCCTATGCGGGGCACTTGTGTATTACGCAAATCACGACGGACAGGATACCCCTATGTCTGTGCAGGAAAATTGCTGGCCCCACTGCCTTGCTGAGTTGGAGCGTCGTTTAGGCGCGGACCAGTTTCGCATCTGGATTAAACCGCTTACGGTTGAAATGACCGATGAAGGTTTAAACCTGATCGTGCCGAATCAGATTTTCTTACAATTTATCCGTGATCGTTATCTTGGAATGATTGAAGAAGCGGCCGCTACCTTTACAACAGGTGAAGCGCCCGTCATTGCTTTGCGCGTTGGAACAATGCAAAGACCCGCTGCTGCGCCTCAGGCGAGTAGTGAAGGGGTAAAGCCTGCGCCTGCCAAGGCGGTGATTAGTGTTTCGGCGGCCAATCACGAAACCACGCGCTTAAACCCTAATTTTACTTTTGAAACGCTCGTCACCGGTAAGGCCAATCAGTTGGCGCGTGCGGCAGCGATTCAAGTGGCAGAAAACCCTGGTGTCAGCTACAACCCGCTGTTTGTGTATGGCGGCGTGGGCTTGGGTAAGACTCACTTGATTCAATCGATTGGCAATTATGTGCATCAGCGTAATCCTGGTGCCAAGATTCGTTATATTCATGCCGAAAAATACGTGCAAGATGTGGTGCGTGCTTATCAGCATAAGGCGTTTGATGAGTTTAAACGCTACTACCATTCGCTTGATTTACTGCTGATCGATGATATTCAGTTCTTTGTGGGCAAAGACAAAACGCAGGAAGAATTCTTCTACGCGTTTAACGCCCTTGTTGAAGCGCACAAGCAAATTATTATCACGTCGGATCGCTACCCGAAAGAAATCGATGGCCTGCAAGAGCGTCTAACTTCGCGCTTTTCATGGGGCCTAACGGTAGCGATTGAGCCGCCTGAGCTAGAAATGCGCGTGGCGATTTTGATGAAAAAAGCCGAGCGTGAAAACTTTAAGCTCGATGCCAATGTGGCGTTTTTTGTGGCCAAACATATCCGCTCTAATGTGCGAGAGTTAGAAGGCGCATTGAAACGGGTATTGGCTTATTCACGCTTTACCAATCAGCCGATTACACTGGATGCAGCTAAAGAAGCGCTAAAAGACATTTTAGCGTCCGGTAGCCGTCAGGTATCGGTAGAAAATATTCAGAAAACCGTCGCAGATTTTTATAAAATCAAGATTGCAGATATGCACTCTAAAAAGCGCACTCGCGATATTGCGCGGCCAAGACAGATTGCCATGGCGCTGACTAAAGAGCTGACACAAATGTCTTTACCGGCAATTGGTGAAGCTTTTGGCGGGCGTGACCATACTACGGTCTTGCATGCTTGCCGCACCATTGAAGAAATGCGCGGTAGCGATAGTGAAATTGCGCATCAATACGGCGTATTGCTACAGATGCTGCGTAGTTAATTTTG
The DNA here is from genome assembly GCA_026399755.1 of Pseudomonadota bacterium. Classification (GTDB taxonomy): domain Bacteria; phylum Pseudomonadota; class Gammaproteobacteria; order Burkholderiales; family Chitinibacteraceae; genus Iodobacter. The sequence goes on along the minus strand of JAPLQI010000104.1, from coordinate 3,245 downwards.
GGCTTAATTAGCCTTGTGGCGGGCAAAACTTGTCGCTAGCTAATCTGCCTTGCTGGCTGTGTTGAGGGCAAGGGCATCACATGCTCTTGTAAAAACACGGCTAGTTTTGTAAGTTTGGATGTGGCTCAGCTTATTTAACTTGGCTAAGTACCATTCATTCCCTACAGATGCTGTAAATCGGTTAGAATCCTGCGGTTAAACCCAATTTTGGAACGAGGCGCCATGCAACTCTTGCAAGCCGAACGCGATGCGCTCTTGAAGCCGCTGGCTACGGTCACCGGTATTGTTGAGCGCAGGCATACCCTGCCCATTCTCTCGAACGTGTTGATCAAGAAGGATGGCGACGCCCTGTCCTTTACCGGCACCGATCTTGAAATTCAGATCAGTAGCCGTCAGGCCGAAGGCTTTTCTGGCGACGATTTCGCCATTACAGTCGCAGCTAAAAAGCTGTCTGATATCTTGCGTGCAATTGCGGATAAAACCGTAGTGAGCATGGAAGAAGCTGATGGCCGTCTGACGATTAAGGCAGGCAAAAGCCGCTTTAATCTGCAAACGCTGCCAGCCGCTGATTTCCCGCAACTGGCGGTAGATACCAATTTGCGCGCCACTATCCGTATGCCACAGGGCCAGTTAAAAGCCCTGCTTGGCCGTACGCAATTTACGATGGCTCATCAAGACATTCGTTATTACTTGAACGGTTTGTTTATGGTGACTGAGGGCAATTTGCTGAAGCTGGTTGCCACTGATGGCCATCGTTTGGCTTTTGCTTCGGCAGAAATTCTGGGCGATTTCGCTAAGAATGAAGTGATCTTGCCGCGTAAAACAATCTTAGAATTGTATAAATTGCTGGCTGATTCGGATGACGAAGTCACCATCGATATCGCCAGCAATCAAGTCCGTTTTGCCTTTGGCAATATCGTGATTCACAGCAAGGTAGTTGACGGTAAATTCCCCGATTACAACCGCGTGATTCCGCAAAACAATGATAAAGGCTTGTTGATTGAGCGCCAAATGTTGTTGGCCTCCATGCAACGTGCTGCGATTTTATCGAATGAAAAATTCCGTGGTGTGCGCCTAGTGCTTACCGACGGCCTGCTTAAAATTATGTGTAATAACAATGAGCAGGAAGAAGCGCAGGAAGAAGTAGAAGTGGATTACAGCGGCGCGCCGCTGGATATCGGCTTTAACATCCAGTATTTGCTAGACGTGTTGACCAATACATCGGTTGAAACGCTGCACTTCTCGTTTGGCGATGTGACTTCCTCGGTACTGGTTACTATTCCAGATAACGAGCATTTCAAATATATCGTCATGCCAATGCGCATTTAGCCTAGGTATTTGCAGCTAAGGTCGGGGTTGCCCCGGCCTTTTGCATTTGTAAGATGTTAGGTTTTAGCCCCAGCGATGGAATATTCGCACTGTTTTTATGATTTTGATCGACTTTGCTTTTAGCAAATATGAGCACCGTTTACATCGTTATAAAAATTTAGCCGGGCCGAAATAATGGTTTGGTTTGTTTGTTGATTTAAGGAATAAGCAATGTCTGAGCAACAAGAATACGGCGCCGATAGCATTAAAATTCTGAAAGGTCTTGAAGCCGTTCGGAAACGTCCGGGCATGTATATCGGTGATACACAGGACGGCAGCGGCCTGCATCATATGGTGTTCGAAGTGCTGGATAACGCTATTGATGAGTCATTAGCCGGGCATTGCGATACGATTAAAGTGATCATTCACGCCGATAATTCGATCAGCGTAGAAGATAACGGCCGTGGTATCCCTACTGATATTAAAGAAGACGACGAATTTAAGCGCTCTGCCGCCGAAATCGTCATGACCGAGCTACACGCCGGTGGTAAGTTTGACCAGAATAGTTACAAGGTTTCTGGCGGCTTGCACGGTGTGGGTGTGTCGGTGGTGAATGCCTTATCTGATTGGCTAAAGCTAACGATTCGCCGTAATGGCAAAGCGCACAGCATGGAGTTCCGTCAGGGCGAAGCGGTTTCTCCGCTAAAAGTGATTGGCGACACCGAACGCCGTGGTACCGAAGTGCACTTTATGGCTTCGATCGAGACATTTGGCGTGGTTGAATACCATTTTGAAATTCTGGCTAAGCGCATTCGCGAGCTGTCTTTCTTAAATAATGGCGTCAAAATCCAATTGCTGGATCGCAGCCATGGCAAAGAAGAAAACTTTGCCTATGAAGGCGGCGTAAGCGGCTTTGTGCAATATATGAACCGCAATAAATCCGTATTGCACCCGCATATCTTCCATGCTGTTGGCGAAAAAGACGGCATGATTGTAGAAGTGGCGATGCAATGGAATGATTCTTACCAAGAATCGGTTCAATGCTTTACCAATAATATTCCCCAGCGTGACGGCGGCAGCCATATGACTGCGCTGCGCCAAGTGATGACTCGTACCCTCAATCAATATATTGAGCAAAATGAGCACGCTAAAAAAGCCAAGGTAGAAACCGCCGGCGACGATATGCGCGAAGGCTTGACCTGTGTGCTATCGGTAAAAATGCCTGATCCAAAATTTAGCAGCCAAACCAAAGACAAGCTGGTTTCCAGCGAAATTGGCCCAGTAGTCAGCGAAGTAATCAGCCAAGCCTTGGCCGATTTCCTCTTAGAAAACCCAAACGACGCCAAAATTATTTGCGGCAAGATTGTGGATGCAGCGCGTGCCCGCGATGCAGCCCGCCGCGCCCGTGAGCTAACCCGCCGTAAAGGCGTATTAGATGGCCTTGGCCTGCCGGGTAAGCTGGCCGATTGCCAAGAAAAAGATCCTGCAAAATCTGAAATTTACCTCGTCGAGGGTGATTCTGCGGGTGGGTCTGCCAAGCAAGGCCGCGATCGTAAGTTTCAAGCGATTTTGCCTTTGAAAGGTAAAATCCTGAACGTAGAACGCGCACGTTTCGACAAAATGATCTCTAGCCAAGAAGTCGGCACGCTGATTACCGCGCTTGGTTGCGGTATTGGTAAAGACGATTTCAATATCGACAAACTGCGCTATCACCGCATCATTATCATGACCGATGCGGACGTGGACGGCTCGCACATCCGCACCCTGCTGCTCACCTTTTTCTACCGCCAACTGCCAGAATTGGTTGAGCGCGGCTACATCTATATCGCCCAGCCGCCACTATTCAAAATTAAGCATGGCAAGAGCGAGACTTATCTAAAAGACGAAGCAGAGCTGAAGCAATACCTGCTGCGCCAAGCCTTAAACGGCGCGTCGCT
>JAPLQI010000126.1 GCA_026399755.1 Pseudomonadota bacterium | reverse complement strand
CACCTTAGCGCCGATGATAGTGCAGATTACCTGTGTGAAAGTAGGTCATTGCCAGACACCCTTACTGAGCGAATCAAAGATTCGCACGTGATGTAAACAGAACCCCCGTACTCGAAAGAGGCGGGGGTTTTGCTTTGGGCGAAAGAAAGTGGTTACAAGAACCACCTATGGTTTGCGTGTTGGGTTACGCGATTATCGCTGGGCGAGGGAAACCTCGCACGCAGAGCCGCTAACCCAACCTACGCGAGATCAAGCTCGCACGCAGACTGCTAACCCAAGCTACACAACCTAAGTCATACCTTTTATGTTTTATTCACCCGTGTTTGCAAGGCTAAGTGCTAGTTCGTTTTGGGCTGTGGGGGTAAATGGGTGTAGGTGAGCTAGGAATTGTTGGCTGGCTGCTGCCCATGAGAATTTTTCTGCATGTTTACGTACTTCTTCACGGCTTAGTTTTAATGAATCTAAGCAGGCTTTTTGTAAATCAACATTGAGTGCGCCTGGGCCATCTGTACCTATCACATCAATCGGACCTGTGACTGGATAAGCTGCAACGGGGCAGCCGCAGGCCATCGCTTCGAGCAGCACTAAGCCGAAAGTGTCTGTTTTTGAAGGAAAAACAAAAGAGTCGGCGGCGTTGTAAACTTTGGCTAGCTCTTCTTGGCTGAGAACTCCTAGCCAGTTGATGTTTGGATATTTGGCGCGAAGTTGAGTCGCTGCAGGTCCATCTCCGCAGACCCATTTTGAGCCTGGTAAATCTAGCTCTAAAAATGCTTCAATGTTTTTTTCTACGGCAACACGGCCTACATAAACAAAAATAGGGTGGCGGGTTTGCAGACGATCTCTGTCGCCTGGGCTGAATATTTTTAGATCGACTCCGCGCGACCACATTACTACCTTTTTAAAGCCACGCGCCTCTAAGTCTTTCACTACCACATGAGTGGGGGCCATGACGGCTTCTGCTGCATTATGAAAGCGCGCCAGCCAAGCGTAAGTCCATGAAAGAGGGATGCCAATGCGTAGCTGTACATATTCTGGGAAACGTGAATGGTAGGCAGTGGTGAAGGGGAGTTTGTTACGGATGCAATAGCGGCGAGCAGACAGGCCTAATGGCCCTTCGGTCGCGATATGGATGGCATCTGGATTAAATGCTTTGATGCGTTGTGCAATTTTTCTGCCGGGAAATAGGGATAGTTGAATTTCGGGGTATGTTGGGCAGGGAATGGTTTTGAATGCGAGGGGCGAGAGCACGTCAACGATGTGACCAAGATGTTCTAGTTCTTGGCGCGTTTGCTTGAGGGTGCGAACCACGCCGTTTACTTGAGGTTCCCATGCATCAGTCACAATCAGAATATTCATGCGGTCATTCCTTCGAAAAGGGGAGAGTTAGGGGCGTACAGGTTGATTAGTTCTGCTTGCTGCTCATGAAAGAATTTTTGCCATGTAAGAATACGGAGTTCACCACTTTGTAATTCGACGAGGGCTGTTAGGCTTTCTACCCAATCACCATCGTTACAGTAGAGTACGCCATCGATTTCACGCATTTCTGCTTTGTGGATGTGGCCACAGATCACGCCATCTAGGCCGAGTAATTTGGCTTCAGCAGCGACTGCGGTTTCAAAATTAGATACAAAACTCACTGCCGACTTTACTTTGTGTTTCAAAAACTGCGACAGCGACCAATAACCCAAACCCATCCGTGCGCGGGCTCGGTTAAACCAATGGTTGAGTTTCAATGTAATGGTATAGAGGCGGTCTCCCACAATTGCCAACCATTTTGCGCATTGCACAACGCCATCGAAGCGATCGCCATGCAGCACCAGAAAGCGTTTACCATTGGCCATGGTATGAATGACTTCATCTTCGATGATGATGTCACCAAACATCAGCCCTAAAAACTGCCGTGCGCCTTCATCATGATTACCGGGGATATACGTTACCTTGGTTCCTTTGCGGGCCTTTCTGAGTATTTTTTGGATGACATCATTGTGGCTTTGTTGCCAAAACCAAGAGCGTTTTAGGGCCCAGCCATCGATAATGTCGCCGACTAAATAAAGATGATCGGCATCGCAATGCTTGAGAAAATCGAGTAAATAAGCGGTCTGGCAGCCTGATGTACCGAGATGCAGGTCAGAGATCCAAATACTACGAAACTTGAGGGTGCTCTCCGACATACTGGTGGCTCTAGGAGGTGATGCGTGAATCATGCCGCTTGTTTGTGACAGATCAGTGATATCGACGTTTAGATAGAATTAGTGAATACTTTCCACCACAGCCTAGTAGGAAATAAGATTTTGAATAAAGAGCGTCCTGATTCACCGTGTATCGCCGTTTGTTCGACCGCTTTAGGCGATGATATTTGCCGAGGATGTGGCCGCGATGTAGTCGAGGTTTCAACTTGGGTGATGATGAGTGATGAGCAAAAAGAGAAAATCTGGGCGCGCTTAGAGGAGCAATGGCGGCAAGGCGGCAAGGTTGCGCCTTGGCTTAGGTAGGTTTTAGTACGGATGAGAGCAGTGCATGGCCGCTCTCATCCAAGCGTTGGGCAAAGCAACTAGCGTCGCCCCCAAACGCCAAATTCCACCGCGTTTTCTATGACCAGTGTTCGCCAAGCATAGTGTGGCTCTAATTGCGCCCGCAGTGCTGCAAAGGCTTCTGGCCCTCGTGCTTGATCGAAGCGGCTCCAGACGATGTAGCGAATATTTTGGCTTTTGAGCCAAACACCAGAATTGGGTAAGGACACGTGATAGAAGGCGCGAATTTTACCCGCTTCTGCCTGAATAAAAGGTGCTTGATTGCGCCATAAGCTCTCATGATCTGGCCAGCCTAGAGCAGATACTTGGCCGCTATGCAGGGCAAAGGCACTGGCAGGCGTGTAGGAGCCACCGTCTAAGCCCTCTAAAACGCTGCCTTTTGCTGCCGAGCGTAGATGATTCAAAATCGCCCGATGAACATAATCATTTTTTAACCAGCCATCGCCAGCAAATTGCCCTGCACTAGTTTTAGGGTGATAGCGCCAGTATTGAGCCTGAGGCAGGGCATAGGCACAGACAGCGATCAGAGGCACGGCGGCTAGATATTGTTGCCAACGCTTAGGGCTGCTGAGTGCAATCGAGCCCAGCAGTAATAGCGCCGCAGGATAAAGCCAAGACCACCATTTTAAGGTGGAGTTAAAGCGGTTATAAGTACCTGAAAGTGGATCGTCGATATACACGAATTCCATCAGTCCCAGCAGCAGCAAAACGCCTGCACCGCTCCAAAATGCCAGTCGGTTTTTAGGTCCTTGGCTGAGTGCCAAAGCGGCGAGTAATAAGACTGGCCACCAAACGGCTAAACCTTGGCGCAGTGGCGTATGGTCTTCTGCCGTAACGAAGGCAAAGCCTGTTGATAAGGCATTAGGCGCATAGCTATTAATAAACGGGTAGAGCAAAGCGATGGTGCAGATTGCACCTGTGAGCAAGTATTTTAGATAGCAACTTTGCTGGCCTGCTCGGCGATAGATGCACCAGCCCAAGACCAATAAGCCTTGCAAGGGCAGATTCCAAGCATTCACTGCCAGCAGCAGCGGCACACTCGCGGCTAAGGCAAAGGCTAGTGGCTTGGCTTTGTCTTCGCTTTCTAGGCGGATCATCAGCGCCAGCGCAAAAAAGAGCAGCGCAAAGCCGGCTAATGGTGGATGTAAATCACCGAGGTAGATGTAATACGATATGGTTTCTAGCGGTAATTCGCGTGGCGCGGCACCTTCAATTTTTGGGAAAAGCGCTTGCCCTGCCGTCGTATTGATCTGCTGATCGTAAAGCCCTGCAAAGCGCGTATTGGCCCAGAGCTGGCTAATCGCAGCTTGATCGTTGTTGGCGGCGCCATAGAGCACAGGTAGCAGCGGGGCAACACCCGTACCGCCGACTAAGAGTGCGGCGATGACGAGGCCTTTTTTCCAGCGAGAAGTAAAAAAATGGCTGGTCACGCTCCATGCCAAGCTGATGGTAAATGCGATCGTCAGGCAAAAGCCAAAGTTCATGGCTCGTCCTGCATCGAGTGCCAGCACACGCCCCATCAAGGCGGTGGAGTAATGTAAGAAACCGTAATAAATATCGAAGCGGTATGCGGGCAGCCAAACATCAACAGGGGGAAGCTGGGTGCCGCTGAGGTAGTTAGATACAAAGGCCAAATCAGTGAGATGCTCTGATTGGCCATCAATATCGGGGAAAACAAAGCGCCAAGCAAATACATAGGCAAAGGGCAGCCAGAATGGCAGCTCAGCTCGCCAGCTGCCTGATTTCCAATGACTAAATAATATGGGTAAGCTGATGAGGGTGCTTAGTGGCCAAACCCAGCTTAATCGGCCAAGGCCGATGAAATGCTCAATAAAGAATAAGCAAGTTAGTAGAGCTAGCGTTCCGGCCGCTCTTGCAAGCTGTGCATCTGCAAAGTAGTTACTAAAGAGGCGGCCAATAGCGGCTAAGTTCACAAGTAAAATAGCCGCCGTTAGCATTAAGTAAATCAAATGCATTGCTTGCTTCCCAATTAGTCATTTCTGACAGATTGTACATAAGTGCAAGCTTAAAACGATTTAATGCTTGGGAAAGGTCTGTTTTTGCTGACAAATAAGCCATGATTTTTCAGTACTACAGTTAAGCTAAGTGCATGCATGGTCACTATAAATACAAAAAGGGGAAAAAGGCGGCTTGCCAACAGGGCTCGATTCCCGTCCAATCCACATCGTATTCGTGCATGTAGGTACATAAACAACCTATTGAATGTCTGTGGGTGCTTACTTACAAAGAACTTGTCGCTACGGCGGCTGCAGCTAGATGCTAGGTGGAAGTGCGTGGCGCTTTAAGCGTTTTATATAAGATTTAACAAAGAGTAGCGAATGGAAAAAATACTAAAATCGATGCAAGTGGCGGGGGTAGATCGCGCCTTCGAGCTGCTTTGTCAGTTGATCGCGGCATTACGCCCAGACAAAGCTGAAAACACCACGCAAGTTGTGAACAATATTCAAGCCTTATGCTATTTACTCGAACAGCATATTGAGCTGCGCGCCGGTTTACGCCGCCATTTATTGCATCTATTGTCGACCACCAAGCAGGTTCATTTATATACCGACACGGGTATTCTTTCGAATGAAAGTCTTTATGATGCGCTAGTGCGACGAATTGGCCATAGTCTGCTGCCGCCTACGGTTAATTTATCCTCATTAAAAGATTTATTTGGTGCGGCATTTAATCGCCATGATGATTATGTTTGGTTTGGCAATGTGCCGCATGAGGTGTGGCAGGATTTGGGCTTAGCACTGCATTTCCATGATGAAACCGATAGAGAAAGTATTAATCGCACCTTGGTGCAAATGCTAGAAGCGATTCAGGTTTTATCTTGCCGTGTTTCTGCCATTGGGCTTGAGCCAGAAATCGTTAAGAATCACCCAGATATTGAGCGCTTTGAGTCGCCCTTTGTGCGGCAAAATGTAGAAACCCTCGCGTGGATTGAGCGCTATCGCCAAGATTTAATTCATGAAGGTAAACCTAGCGAAGATGATTTGCAGATTCGCGTATTGCTAGCGCAATGCGAAGAAGTGATTGCCAAGGTGCGTAAAAATGCGGCCAAGCAAGGCGTATCGGTGAGCCTAACTTATTTACTGATTCGATTACGCCAGCATATTGATAGGCTGAAAACATTACTAACTTTGGCTAATCCCGATCCATCACCCCAGAAATCGGCGACCCTGCTGTATACCTTGCATGCCTTTGTAATGGCAGAGAATCGTAAATATAGTTTGAAAGATTTATTTGCAGAAAACACTGAATTGCTGGCATTGCAAGTGACTGAGCACGCTAGCCATACAGGCGAGCACTATATTGCCGAAACGCGCCGCGATTGGGCGGGGATGTTTAAATCCGCTGCAGGTGCTGGGATTATTGTTGGCTTTATGGCCATGTTTAAAATACTGATTACCAAAGCGCATCTGCCTTTACTGCTAGAGGCGATTGCTTTTAGTTTGAATTATGCGCTTGGTTTTATGTTTATCCATATCATGCACTTTACTGTGGCAACCAAACAACCCGCAATGACGGCGGCCAAAATTGCCGCATCAATTCATTCCTCTTCTAAGCAAAAAGATAGCTTGAGTGAATTAGTCGAGCTGATTGTAAAAGTCTTTAGAACACAATTTGTAGCGATCGCAGGGAATGTGTTGTTGGCCATGCCGGTGGCATTGCTGATCGGTATGGCTTGGCAATGGCAGATTGGCGAGGCTTTTGTTAATACGGATAAAGCTAATCATTTATTACAAGATTTAAGCCCAATTGCCAGCTTGGCTGTTTTTCATGCAGGGATTGCTGGGGTCTGCTTATTTATGTCGGGCTTGATTTCTGGTTATTATGATAATAAGGCGATTTACAATGAAATCCCTGCTCGTATTGCTGCATTACCTTGGTTAAATCGATGGTTTGGTGAGTCAAGAACCAAAAGAATAGCGAATTATATTGAGCATAACTTGGGTGCTTTGGCCGGTAACTTTTATTTTGGTATTATGCTCGGCTCAATCGGCACGATTGGCGCATTACTTGGTTTGCCTATTGATATTCGGCACATTACTTTTTCATCAGCTAATTTTTCTTTTGCTTTAGCAGCACAAAATTTCCAAATGGATTGGCATGTTGTTGTGATCTCTTTGCTTGGCGTTATGATTATTGGGATGACCAATTTAGTGATCAGTTTTGCTTTGGCGCTGTGGGTGGCATTACGTTCGCGTAAACTTTCTTTTGGCCAGACTCGGCCTTTATTGGGGCAACTGATGCGTCGTTTCTTTAAGCGTCCAGCAGATTTTTTTATTCCTAGTAAAGAAGAAGCATCGAGTGAAGTAAATGGGCATTGATTTAATTCTGGATGATTTAGTGGAGCATGGTTTTGCCATTGTGCCGCAGTTTTTGGATAAAGCTAACGTCAATATTCTGGCTGCGGCCATGCAAGAGCGCCGCGCATTATTCCATCCGGCTGGGGTGGGCCGAAAAGCGGGGCACGCCGTTGTTGAGCAAATTCGAGGCGATGATATTTGCTGGATTGAGCCAAGTGACCCGATTGCTGCCAATGCATTAAATCAGCTAAATGAATTAAAGCAATCGCTCAATGCTGCTTTGTATTTAGGCTTAGATGAATTGGAATGCCATTTTGCAGCGTATCCCAAGGGCAGCTTTTATGCTCGTCATTTGGATCAGCATCGGGGTGAAGATAGTCGAGTGGTGACGATTGTTTTATATCTAAACCCAGAATGGGGGGAACAAGATGGCGGAGAATTGCGTTTATATTTAGACGACACCCGTCATTTAGATATCTTGCCAGAGGGAGGCAAGCTAGTCGTATTTTTATCTAATCGTTTTGAGCACGAAGTGTTAATTAGTCAGCGAGAGCGCTTATCTTTAACCGGATGGTTTCGCCGAAGAGCGATGTAATTTAGCGCATGGCGGGGCGAGAGTGTAAACTTTACAATTGCCGTGGATAAACCGTATCAGCGCGGCCGTTAAGGGTGCTGTCTCAATGCAGAATAAGAATCTCCACTCCTTTGCTATTTGGGAGTGATATATGAATTTACTCCGACGTCTTTGTATCTTGATCTTGCTTTTAAGTAGCTCGCCTTCGTGGGCTATTTCGGTTCTGTTTGTTAATCCGGGCAAAGAAAGTGAAACATTTTGGGTGAGCGTTAGCCAAGCGATGGCTGCGGCTGCCAAAAATTTGGGCATGGAATTGAGGGTTATTTATGCGGAACGTGATCATCTGCGCATGCCTTCTTTGCTGCAGCAAACGCTAGATCAGGGCCCAAAACCAGATTATTTAATTGTGGTTAATGAAAGGCAAATGGCGCCCCCTTTATTGGCGATTGCCGAGCAGGCTCGAATTCCTACTTTGCTGGCTCTGAATGATTTAACGCCTGAACAAGTAAAACAATTTGGTACTCCTCGGACGCATTTTAAATATTGGATAGGGAGTTTATATCCTGATAATCAGCAGGCTGGTTATTTGACAGGAAAAGCCTTATTAAGCCGATTAGTACAGACAAAACAACCTGCGGCAAATGGGCGTTATCAATTATTAGCAATAGCAGGGGACAGATCGACGCCTGCATCACAGGAGCGTGTGTTAGGTTTACAAAGGGCTCTGAAAGAGTTTCCTAGTGTAGAATTAAAGCAAATTGTTTATGGCAATTGGGGCCGAGGGCAGGCTGCAGAGCAAATGAATGTGTTGCGTGATCGCTACCCTAATGTTGCAGCAGTTTGGTGTGCCAATGATTTGATGGCTTTTGGCGTGATTGCGAGCTTAGAGCAAGGAAAAGGCCCGCATAAAAAAGTATTAGTCTCCGCAATTAATTATTCTAATGATGCTATTTCAATGATCAAAAATGGCAGCTTAACTGCTTTATCGGCTGGGCATTTTATGGTGGGAGCATGGAGTATGGTGCTGCTGTATGATTATGCCCATGGTCAAGATTTTAGTGGTCAGCAGGGCGCACAAATGCAATTGCCTTTATTGGGTTTAGTGAGCACATCGAAAGCTAATTTATTTATGGATCGGTTTAGCCAAGAAGGCGTGCAAAAGATTAATTTTGCCCGTTATAGCAAAGTGCTGAATCCCAAAGTAAAGCAGTATGATTTTTCTTTAGAGTCCTTATTGCAATGAGTGCACGTAAGCATTTTCAGCCAATAGCACAGCGGCTAAGTAAAATTTTATATCGCATTGGCTTTTTGCTGATGCTGGTGATTGTGATGGTCTATGCGGTGCTTAGCTATTTTGATGTGGCTGAGAATTTGCATTCCCAGCTTGTTAGCCTTGTTCAAGAACATCGCCCCCGTCTTAGCGCTGCATTATGGGATATTGATCCTATTGGCATTAATGAAGAAATTGATAGCCTTTCGACTGTGAGTAGTGTGGCTGGTCTCGTTCTGACGACTCCCAGTGGAGCCCGTTATTTAAGAGGGGATAGTGATGAGGCGGCTAAGGAATTAAGTTATACCGTTGAATTAATGCATAAGGGCAGCATTATTCCGGTAGGTAGCCTGACTCTTATCAGCGATCGTTATGAAATCTGGAAACAGGTGGCTTATCGAGTATTGCCTTTTGCACTTGCTCAATTATTTTTTGTGATGGGGCTGCTATTTGCTTTACAACTTTTCTTGCGCAAAGTGGTATTGCGGCGCTTGGAAGCTTTGACTATTCATACTCATCTTTTGCGACCTGATCATTTAGATACTGCGCCCCCGCCGCCTTTATTTGAAAGCCCTGTTCGTGATGAATTGGATAACCTGCTGCAAGGGTTTGCCAATTTGCAAAATAATTTATTGAATCAGCAGCAACAGCGTGGGCAACTCATTCATGCTCTCGCTAAGAGCCGCGATCAATTAGAGGTTGAAGTGGCACAGCGCACCGATGAATCATTTTATTTGTCGGGTTTTTTACAGCTGCTATCCAAAGATGCGGATCGATATTTGAGCATGCCTTTAGATGGTGCCAAAATTGGTTTGGAGCAAACCTTAAAAGCAGTAGGGCAGTTGATGGGGCTGGATGCTTTGATTACTGCGCATTTTGCAGATGACAGTCAAAAAGGGGATGTTTATTTTTGGGATAAAGCCGATAAGAAAATTCGTACTGATTTTAATTTAGCTAAGCGTAGTTTATTTCAATACAGTAAAAAAAATCTTCATTCGCAAGCTGCTTTTAAAATGAGTATAGCCGGCGATTTACCTGATGAAAGTGATGAGGCGGCATTATGCCGTGATTTGCAATTAACTCAATTAGTAGCACTCCCTCTTGATTTTAAGGGAGAGCGCTTAGGTCTTTTATTTGCAGGGATATCTGATCAAGATCGCTTGTATTCTGAGCTAGAGATGCGATTGCTGCCATTGGTGGCAGGGCTGTGCTCAAATGTTTTAGCGCATCGCCGTCAGCAATTATCTTTGAAAGAAGCTAAGCATGCTTTGCTGGCAGCCAATACTCAATTAGAGCGTTTAACGCGCCATGATGCTTTAACCGGAATTGCTAATCGGCGCGTTTTTGATGAGCGGCTCGAGCAAGAAATGGCTAATGTGCTTTGCAAGCAGCAACCCTTATTATTAGTCGTATTAGATGTAGATTCATTTAAGCAATATAACGACAGCTTTGGCCGGCATGAAGGCGATATCGCCTTGCAGAAAGTGGCGGCAGTTTTAGGCAAATTTGCGGAGCGTACTGGGGATTGTGCCGCTCGAATTGAAGGGAATGAATTTGTTCTTTTATTGCCTAATACCGATTTGCATGTAGGTAAATTGCTGGCCGAACGAATTCGCTTGGCAATTATTAAGCTTGGGCTGGTGCATGAAGACGGCTCAGCCTTGACCATTAGCCAAGGCCTTGCCGTTTATTCGGGCTTAGAAGAAGTCAGCGCTGCTAACTTCTTACGTATGGGTGATAAGGCGCTTTATCGTGCAAAACGCAGTGGTAATCAGGTGCAGATGCTGGAGTCGATTAACGACCTAGGCGCTGGCAAACGGTAGAAACGGCGCCGGCTGCATTGAGGGTATAGAAATGCAGCCCCGGCGCACCACCTGCCAATACTCGGTCGGATAGCTCGGTTACAAAATCTAAACCAAAGGCGCGGATCGATGCCGTGTCGTCGCCAAAGGCCTGTAAACGCAGCCTGAGCCAGCGTGGAATTTCTGCGCCGCACATATCTGAGAAGCGTGCTAATTGGCTAAAGTTTTGGATAGGCATAATGCCCGGCACAATAGGAATGCTTACGCCTCGCGCATTGACTTCATCCACAAAACGGAAATAAGCATCGGCATTAAAAAAGTATTGGGTAATGGCCGAATCTGCACCTGCCCGTACTTTATTTACGAAATTGCGAATATCGGCTTCGGCGCTTTGGGCTTGTGGGTGAAACTCGGGATAGGCAGCCACTTCAATATGAAACCAATCGCCAAATTCATCGCGTAAAAAACTCACCAATTCATTGGCGTAACGAAACTCGCCAAAATCCCCCATCCCCGAAGGAATATCGCCCCGCAAAGCCACAATATGGCGAATGCCGTGGTCTTTATAGTTTTGCACAATGCTTCGAATACTTTCTTTGGATGAGCCCACACAGGATAGGTGTGGGGCAGCCGCATGGCCTTCGGATTGAATATCCAGCACGGCGTTCAGCGTGCCTTCTTGCGTTGTGCCACCGGCACCAAAGGTCACCGAAAAGAATTCGGGTTTAAATTGCGCTAATTGTCGACGCGTTGTGCGTAGTTTTTCTGCGCCTTCTGGTGTTCTGGGAGGGAAAAACTCAAAGCTGATTGGGGAGGGCGTCATCATTTTTTATCCTGGGCGCTAATCGTTTCATCTTAACATTGCCTCCCCATTTATGGCATGCAGGCTATTCATTGGATTGATGAAATAAATCAGGGAGAGAGTGAAAAAATCCCGTACTTTATCCATGCTAGGCGCGTGCCTTAATAAAAGTAATCTATTTAATTCAATGATTTAACGAGTTATTTTCTCTTTGTATATTGATGCGATGCTTGTGGCCTTTTCATAAAATACGGCAGGAATTTTCAATATACTTAATAAGGCTGGGTTTATGACTAAAAAGACTAGCCATACTCATTGCCAGCCAAAGTGTGGAATGGGAAGTGCCTTTAGGCGCAAAAAGCCGCGGTCGTTTTCTCGCTGACAAAATGATTGCCATCGCCTTGTAGCTTCACAATTCGCTGATCGCGTTTTACTTCCCAATCATCCACCGGATAGGTTTTGGCCCATGCGCACATCAGCTGCTGGTCTTGTTTTGATAGTTTGAGTTGGTAACGCTCGTACATATAAAAATGGATGCGGGCAATGCGGCCGCGCACTTCTTCCCGTGGCTGGGCTTTTTTGTTTTTGAAATCGACTATCGTTTTGCATTGGCCATACATGGGCTCGGGTTTGCTAGTCCATGCGCTATAGGCGTAGTTGCTGCGATCGCCATTGACTTCGCCCACGGATGGCACCAAGTTCACCAGATTTCCTTCGGCGCTTTTAAATTGTGGATCGTTATTGCTGCAGTTTTTGCGCCCACCGTTTTGCCAGCATTGTCGCTGATGGCCCAATACCCAGGCCGGAACAACATGCTCCCACTCTAGGCGTGAGGCGCGCGTCTCGCTTTTTCTGGGGGTATAGCCGCAGCTGGCCAAATCCATTTCTTTGCCTTTATAAGCGCAGCCGCAGTAAAAATCGCTTTCCATGCCGCGAAATACATCGGGCAATACTTGTTTGGCGCGGTTGAAATCTCGCTGACCCGTGGCGGTGCGGCCTGTGACTAATTCAACTGGCTCGTCAGGGGATGGATTGGGGGCCGTTTCATCTTTTTGATTGAGTGCTTTATCTAAGGCCATTTCACCCAGTTTGGCGAGGGTTTTGGCTTCTTGGCTATGCGCTAGTTTTTCGATTTGGGCCATGCTGCTATCGTCGCAGGCGCTTAAACAACCAATCAAAATAAGCATGACAATTGCATTGTTCTTTTTATTAAACGACATTACTTGGGATTATTCCTGTGCGGATGATTGAGCGATGGGCGAATAAAAAAGAGGCAAGCAGCCCCTAGTAAATGCGGTGCATTTTATGAGATGGAATAAATGGTGTATTGCTTTTACAGGAAGAAAAAGCGGTTTAATAGGTGATTATTTCTTAGTGGATTGAATTGATTATCTATTTTTATGTACGCACGCGGATAAAGCGCTCTTTAAATAAGAAGCCCTGCACCATATCGACATCCAGCTGGCGGGCAATTTCTAGCTGCTCTAGGGTTTCTATTCCTTCTAATACGGTGCGTTTGCCGGTGTCTTTGGCATAGCGAATCAGGCTTTCTAAAGCGGTGCGATGATGTGGCTGATCCAGCTCGGTAAACCAACTGCGATCAAACTTTAAGCAATCTACCGTAATCAATATGGGGAGCGATAGCATGGAGTGCGGCGAGCCAATATCGTCCAGTGCTAATTGGATATTCTTTTCATGAAATGCTTTGGCCATATTGGCGCTTTGGCGGGCATCAGAGATATCACTGTTTTCTATGATCTCGAGCACGACGTGGGTGCGGCAGTGAATGAGCTCCAGCAGGGGGTTGATTTCACCTGGAATATCGGTCACAGCATAGGCATCGGGATCAAGATTTAAAAACAATTCACCGCTAGGGGCGTTTTCTAATTGTAATTGCTTCATCTGATATTCCACTTGAAACAAGGTCAGTGGACTTTCATGCAGCGCATTAAAAAAATGATCGGTGCGAAGGAGCTGCTTATCGGCCCGATAAAATCGAGCGAGCGCTTCATGGGCAATTGTTTCTAAATTTTGTGTATGAATTAAAGGTTGGTATTCAACGCCAAACCGTTGCTGTTGAATTACATCAAGCAAGAGGATTGGGGATAATTTAGGCATTGATCATGAATGAAATGAGAATAATTGCCATATCTTATAATGACTATGGTGCAATCGAATAAGAAAATATGGCCTTTGTTGGTAAATAATTATAGAGAGCTGGCTAATGGGGCTCTCTGCGGCGATGACTTAGGCAAAGAGTGGCGCCAGCAGCGGTGCAATCAGTACCATGACCACGCCAGAAACCATCATGGTGATGCAGGCGACCACGCCTTCTTCGTTGCCAATCTCTCGCGCTTTTGCCGTGCCAACTGCATGGGCCGCTGCGCCAAATAAAGCGCCGCGTGCCAGCCTAGAGCGCAGTGGCAACATCACCAACATCAGCTCGCCAAACAGCATGCCCATCAAGCCGGTAATGACTACAAATAAGGCTGTTAGCTCCTGCGATCCACCCCAAGCATCTGCTACTGCCAGTGCAAAAGGCGTGGAAATCGACCTAGGCAACAGGCTGCGGGTCAGCTCGGGCGATAAATGAAACAGCTGGGAAAGTAAGACGCAGCTTAGTAGCGCGGTGACGCAGCCCGCAATGACTCCGGCAGATAAAGCCAGCCAGTGTTTGATCATTAGGGCGCGGTATTCATACAGAGGCACAGCAAAAGCAACAGTCGCAGGGCCAAGCAGCCATAGCAGCCAGCGGGTATCAGAGTAATAGGTTTCATAGGGAGTATGCGTCAGCAGCATAAAAGCCACTAAAAGCACCGGCGTTAACACCAGCGGAGCCAGCCACCAGCGCTGATGGCGTGCATACAAAAACTTAGCCAAAGCATAAGCGCCAATGGTAAGCGCTAGGCAAATGAGGGCGAGAGTGGGAGTAGAGATAGTCATGATGCGGATCGCTTTTTGGCTTTGGCCAAGCGGAGTTGATGTTCAATTTTAAAAAAGCGGTCTACCACCAATGCAGTCACGCACATCACTAGCGCCGTGCCTAAGAAAATGACCACCAATAACTGCCAGCCTTCACTGATAAAAAGTGCTTTGTACTTCACCATAGCCACGACGGCGGGCACAAAAAACAGCAGCATTTCGGCCAATAGCCACTGAGCGCCATCTTTTACCCAGTTGAGCGGCACGCCTAAAAGCAGTAGTGCAAAGACAATACCCAGCCCCAAGACGCCGCCAGGCACCGGCAAGCCAGTACGTCGCACAAACCAATCGGATGCCAACCAAATGGCAATCAAGAGGCCAATTTGGGCGAGCACACGGAAAAAGGAAAATAGCTTGTTAGACACCACTTCAACTCCTTGTCATAAGCCTTGATATTACGCCCTCTGGATAAATAGCCAAAATGACTTATTATCATGATGTCTATTCCAATTTGGCATGTGTCGTGGATATCAAAGCACTGCGTTATTTTATCGAAGTGGTGAACTTGCAAAGTTTTACTGCCGCAGCAGAAGTGCTGAATGTGACTCAGCCGACCATCAGCAAAATGGTCAAAAATCTGGAAGAAGAGCTGGGCATGCCGCTGTTGCTACGTGAATACCGCCGGTTTCATTTAACCGATGCGGGCCGTGTGGTGCTGAAACGTGGCCAAGAAGTATTAGCTGCGGAAGCACGTTTGCAAGCCGAGTTGGCCGATTTAAACACGATGGCGGTGGGCGAATTAGCGCTGGGCGTGCCCCCTTTGGCGGGTATGTTATTTATACCGCTCATTGCAAATTTCAAACGTCTTCATCCGATGATTGAGCTGAGCCTGCGTGAAGAAGGCGGCAAAGCCATTGAAGCCGCCTTGGATGCAGGGGAGTTAGAGGTCGGCGGATTGCTGCTGCCCGTGGATGAAAATCGTTTTGAAACGCTGCCCCTGTCGGATGATCGTTTAGTTTTAGTGGCCGCTGCCACATCCAAATGGCAGGGCCGATCCGCCGTGCGCCTGATCGAGCTAAGTACGGAGCATTTTGTGCTCTATAGCGCCTCATATTCATTAAACGACAGAGTACTGGCCGCCTGCCAAACACAAGGCTTTAGCCCGCAAATTGCTGGGCGCAGTGGGCAATGGGAATTTATGGTGGCACTCGTCGAAAGCGGCATGGGTGTGGCACTCCTTCCCGAATCCGTCGCTCGTCGTATTACCCCTGGCCGCTGCGTGATCGCAACCTTAAGCGAGCCCGAAATTCCATGGCGAATCGCGCTGGGCTGGCGCAAAGATGTCTATCTATCACACGCAGCAAGAGCGTGGATTGAGGCTTTGCGCTGAGGAGCTTTGCAGAAAGAGAGCTGTGCTTACGGTTTTAGAAACGCAGACGAAAAAAAAGGATTTCAGGCTGAGCCATGAAATCCTTAATTTATCTGTACTTAACGAGTGGTGCCCGGGGTCGGACTCGAACCGACACACCTTGCGGCGAGGGATTTTGAGTCCCTTGCGTCTACCAATTTCGCCACCCGGGCTCGTTCAGTGCAGGAGTAGAATTATGTAGAAACATGCTTTGCTTGGCAAGTATTATCTGCCGTTAATCGCGGATATTTGCTAGAAAATTACATAGCTTCTTGTTATTTAAGGTGGTTTTTTTATTGAAGGTTTGCAGATTAATACATCAAGCTGAACAAAACGCTGGGCTATTGGATGGATTTGTCAGCAAACCTTCGGCTTTTTTAAGTCAAAAAGATCTTTATGCTTCTTTTTTAAGCACTAAAGCACGCTCATACAGAGCGTTTTTAGGTGCGCCGGTGATCGATACGGCTAGAGCTACGGCTTGTTTGAGCGGTAGCTCGGCAATCAAGGGCAATAAAACGCTGTCGTAATCTGCTCCATCGGCTTTGATCGCTCGGGGTGCTGCATTAACGACGACCACTGATTCGCCACGCTCCTGATTGCTGTCGCTGGCAACCCATGCGGCTAGCTCGCCAAGTGGCAGGCGGCGGATGGTTTCAAAGGTTTTGGTGATTTCACGGCAGAGTACCGCTTCACGATCCGGACCAAATACGCTGGCCATATCGTTTAAACAATCCACAATACGGTGTGGCGCTTCATAAAATACGCTAATGAAGCTTTGATCTTTTAGCTCGCTGAGTGCATCGCAGCGTTGCTTGGTTTTGGGCGGTAAGAAGCCATAAAACAAGGCATGCGGGCAATTAAAACCGCTGGCTGAAAGGGCCGTTGTCAGTGCGGAAGCGCCTGGAACGGGGATAATCTTGCAGCCTGCTGCATGTGCTGCTGCGGCAAGTAGGGCGCCCGGATCAGATACGGCAGGCGTTCCGGCGTCCGATACTTGCGCGACAGTTTCGCCGGCTAGCATGCGAGCGACGAGTTTTTCAGCCATGCTGTGTTCGTTGTGCTCTCGCAAAGACACCATGGGTGTTGAAATATTAAAATGTTTGAGTAGCTGTCCAGTAACTCGGGTATCTTCGGCCGCGATTACATCGGACCCCTTTAACGCGGCAATGGCGCGAGGCGTCATGTCGTTAAGGTTACCGATTGGGGTGGCCACCACATATAATGCGGACTTAATAATAGGATTGGATTCTGTATGCACGCTAAGGCTCTCCTTTTTGCTTCGGAATTGCGCAGTGCGCTAGGGTCCGTACTATACGGTGCTGTACTGCTTACTGCCATAGCAGGTTGCGCTGCTGCACCGGTTATTGCTCCTGTAGCGGGCAAACCCGCATTTACGATTGCAGCCCAGGCGGCGGCCACCGAAGCGAGTGCGGCTCAGACAGCGTCGCATCTCGCTAAACCAGCGCCTTTACGTCGTGATGGTGGCTTTGTCGCGGTCTTGTTACCGGGCAAGAGTAAAGCGATGCGCCCTGCTGTGGATGCGATTAAGGCGGGGGTGCTGGCTGCCGCGAATGGCAATGCAGATCAGCTTGTCGTTAAAGTATTTGATACCGATGATGTGCCTGCAGATGTATTTGAGCAGTTTCAGCAGCTTAGTCAGCAGGGGGCTGTGGCGGTGATTGGGCCATTAACCAAACCATCGATTAATTATCTGGCTGACATTGGTGATTTTGATATTCCTGTTATTGCCCTGAATTCTTTTGATGAGAAAACGCTACGCCGAGCTCAGCTCTATAGTTTTTCCTTATCTATAGAGCAAGAAGCGCAGCAAATTGCCAAGCAAATGTTTGCGGAAGGCTTACGTATGCCTCTGGTGTTACAAGGCGATAGCCCGCTATCGGGTAGAATGGTGCAGGGCTTTGTGGATAGTTGGAAAGAGGCTAATGGCACGCAACCCACTATTTTCAACTTAAAAGATGCACGCAGCCAAGCACAGGCTTTGCGTGCTCAGCTGAAAGATGGCGAGCATGATTCGGTGTTCTTCGCCGCAAATTCAAGGCAAACACGTATTTCTCGCCCCTTTGTGGGTAATGAGCGGCCAGTCTACGCCACCAGCCAAATTAGCCCTGGTCCTTTAAGTAGGACGGCTCGAGTGGATATGGCGGGGATTCATTATTTAGAAGCGCCTTGGATTCTGAACCCACTCAATAGCGATTACGCTTTATTAAATCGCAGCCGTTCTAAATCGAATGATGTGGAGCGTTTATTTGCTTTGGGTGTGGATGCATGGAAATTAGCCACTCTATTAAGCAAGAAAGAAGAGATTAATTTTGATGGCTTAAGCGGCGGTATTAGTTTGGGCAGCGGTGGTTTAATTGTGCGTGAGCTCACGCTGAATACTTTTAGCGCTACAGAAGAAAGCACACCTGTTGTCCCTAGCCCATGAATAAATTAGGCCTTGCTGCTGAAAATTCAGCTGTGATTTTTTTGCAGCAGCAGGGTCTAAAAATCATTGCGCGCAATTGGCAATGCCGCTGTGGTGAAATTGACATACTCGCTAAGGACGGTAATACCTTAGTATTTGTAGAAGTGCGGCAACGCCGCAATGCGCGCTTTGGCGGGGCGGCAGCCAGCATAAGCCCAGCAAAACGCGCTAAACTGCGGGCGACCGCTCAATATTACCTATTAAAAGTTTCCCCTATACCACCTTGCCGCTTCGATGCTATTTGCTTTGAAGGGGAAACAATCAACTGGCTCAAAAACTGTATAGACGCCACTGAGGGATAAAAATGGATTTAGCACAACGTATTCGACAGCATTTTCTAGATAGCATCGACGCCAAACAAATGGCCATGGAGCTGCTATCCCCAGGGATTCGCATTGGTGCCGAGAAAATGGTGCAAACCTTTATCTCGGACGGCAAAATTTTAACTTGCGGTAATGGCGGCTCAGCCGCTGATGCGCAGCACTTTGCCGCAGAAATGGTCGGCCGCTTCGAGCGCGAACGCCCAGGCCTCGCTGCGGTGGCTTTATCAACCGATACTTCGGCGATTACTGCGATCGCCAACGACTACGACTACGATCTGGTTTTCTCTAAGCAAGTGCATGCCTTAGGCCGCCCTGGCGATTTGCTGATTGCAATCTCTACTTCGGGTAATTCGGCCAATGTGATTTCAGCGATTCATGCTGCACATGATAGGCAAATGAATGTGATTGCCTTTACTGGGCGGGATGGCGGGCAGATTGGCGAGATTCTTTCGGGAGATGACGTGCATTTGTGTGTGCCGGTGCAGCGCACGGCACGCATCCAGGAAGTACATATCACCATGATTCATGCCTTATGCGACGCGGTTGATTTTATGCTGCTGGGCGGCGAATGATGCGGCTAAAAAGCGCACTACTCGCCTTGGGGCTGGCAGCGTCTTTATCTGCCTGCGTACCGATTCTATTAGTAGGCGGTGTAGCGGTTGGCGCGATGGTGGGCTCTGATCCACGTAAATCAGAAGTCATTAAAGTGGATTTTGATTTAGGCGCAAAAATTAGTAGCGATATCATCGATACATGGAAAGAAAAAGCCCATATCAACGTCACGGCTTTTAATGGAATGGTATTGCTGACCGGCGAAGTGCCTGATGAGGCGGCTAAGGCAAAGGTATATGAAATTGCTCAGCGCCAGCCAAGGGTACGCAAAATCTACAATGAAACCGTTGTTTCTGTGCCTTCCACTGCCGCAAATCGCTTATACGATACTCAGCTGACTGCAAGGGTGAAAACGGCGCTATTGACGGATGCAAATGATGCCGATGCGCTCCATTTACAGGTGATTACCGAGCGTAGCGTGGTTTATCTGATGGGCGTAAGCAGGCCTGACATCGCCGAATCTGCCGCCCGTGCTGCTAGCCGTGTATCTGGCGTGCGGCAGGTGGTGAAGCTGGTTGAGCCTTTAGCTGCGAATTAATTTAGCGTTTTAATATAAATAGCGGGCCAGCAGGCTTGCTATTGCGCTGCATAAAAATAATGACCGATGGTCGGTAAGATGGGCCTGAGTGGCGCATTAGCTTACAAGGTAAAGGCCGTATTTGGGCCTGTCCATGCTAAAATTGCCGACTGTAAAGTGCGCTTTTTTGCGCATTGCTAGCCGTCTTGCTTTTCTAATGCTAAGCCGCTTGCGGCCTTATAGATAGCCAGATTGCTTTCACGCCTTCCCCAATTACTTTTGCTGGAGTACAGGATGACACCCTCGATTTTTACCGCAGTAGAAATGGCACCTCGCGATCCGATTCTGGGTCTTAATGAAGCCTTCAATGCCGACACACGTACTGGCAAGGTTAATCTGGGTGTAGGTGTGTATTACGATGATAATGGCAAGATTCCATTGTTGGCGGCAGTAAAAGCGGCAGAAAAAACCCGTATGGACGCTCAGCCGCCACGTGGTTATCAAGCCATCGAAGGCCTTGGTGCTTATAACCAAGCCGTACAAAAATTGGTGTTTGGTGCAGACAGCGAGCTGGTTTCATCTGGCCGCGTAGTGACTGCAGAAGCTTTGGGTGGCACTGGCGCTTTGAAAATCGGTGCTGATTTCTTAAAACGTCTCGATGCCAACGCCAGCGTTTATATCAGCGATCCAAGCTGGGAAAATCACCGCGCTTTGTTTGAATCGGCAGGTTTTAAGGTAGAAAACTACCCTTACTACGATGTAGCAACTCGCGGTGTGAATTTCACCGCCATGAAAGCGGCTCTGCTTGGCCTGCCAGCAGGCTCCATTATCATCTTGCACGCTTGCTGCCATAACCCAACTGGCGCAGATATGAGCGATGCACAGTGGGCGGAAGTAGTTGAAGCCTGCCGTGAGCGTAATTTAGTACCGTTCCTCGATATGGCTTATCAAGGCTTTGCTGATGGCATTGAAGAAGATGCAGTTGCTGTGCGTTTATTCTCTGCTTCTGGTCTGCAATTCTTTGTTTCTAGCTCCTTCTCTAAAAGCTTCTCGATGTATGGCGAGCGCGTAGGTGCTTTGTCTATCGTGACAGAAAGCAAAGAGGAAGCGGGCCGGGTATTAAGCCAGCTAAAACGCGTGATTCGTACCAATTACTCCAACCCACCGATTCATGGTGGTGCGGTGGTGGCTGCGGTGTTGGCGAGCCCAGAATTGCGTCAGCAGTGGGAAGACGAATTAGCCGGTATGCGTGATCGCATCCGCGCCATGCGTACCAGCTTGGTTGCAAAACTGGCTGAGCGCGGCGTAGCGCAAGACTTTAGCTTTGTAGCAGCTCAGCGCGGCATGTTCTCTTATACCGGTCTAACAGCGGCGCAAGTTGAAGTGTTGAAAGATGAATACGGTATTTACGCTGTATCGACTGGCCGTATTTGCTTGGCTGCACTTAATACTAAAAACATCGATTACGTAGCGGATGCGATTGCTAAAGTTTTGTAATTTAGCCTTGCAGCCTGTCGGACTTAAGCGATCGTAGCGAGGGAAAGCCCAGTTTGAGGCAGATTTAACGGATTTTTGAGGCGAATAGCTGGCTATTCAACGAAAAAATGCGTTGAATATGGCCAAATCCGGCTTTTCCGCAGTAGATCAGTCTTAAGTCCGACAGGCTGCTTGGCCCAATAAAAAACCCACGAAGCGATTCGTGGGTTTTTTATTGCTGAAAATCGTTGGGGCTCGGCAGTCACGGTAAGGCCCCTTATTCAGCCGCTGCCCCAAGAAAAATGCCGCTTACTTTCTTTTTTTTATGGGTAAAAATTAGCCCACCATAGATGCTACCTGCTACAAACTGATTAGAGTCACTCTCCTCTTTATTCCAAAAAGGTTTGTAGGCCTTCATCACCTCTTGAGTGGAGCTGCCAATTCGGATGCCCCGCTGGGTGCTTAAAGTACTAGGGGCAATTAAGGTAATTGCGGCAACTTTTTTTGCGCCTCGTTTTTTATCTGAAACCATATCAAGGGTAATACCACAATCGGCATAGGCCCACTCCTGATGATAGGCTCCATCTGCCCCCCATAATTTATCAGCCCCTCGTTTTTCCTTGCAGCTGATGGCTGTTTTGACTTCTTTTTCAGGCAGATCAATCCGCAGATTGCCTATTTTCTCTTTTCGCAGCAGGTCAAATCCATCCGCAGCCCAAGAAACATGATAAATAAATCCAAACATCATGCCCACAATGATTTTTCTTAGCCGCTTCATTGATACCTCTGTTTAACGTGAAATGAGCTGGTGGCGAGTAAGGGGAGGGCAAATCCGCCTAACGATGATTCACTAATCCGTAATTGCCTTGCGTGAGAAGTCCTTGGGTCTAAAACCCAAGGCAAATAGCGCTGCGAAGTAGGTCCCTGCACCTGCGGCCACCAAAACACTGAGCCAGCCAACTCGGACCAGCTTACTCATTTCGGCAAAAGCCGGCATAAAGTGCAATAGCACGAGTAGTAGGCCGCTCATGGCGATTACGCCACATAGGATGCGCAGCATAAAGCCCTTCCATGCGGCTTGTGGCGTGTAATAGCCCCGTGAACGCAGCGTGCGGTATAGCAAGCCTGCATTCAGGCATGCCCCTAAGCTCATCCCCAGCGTAAGCCCTGCGTGCTTGAAAGGCAGGGTATACAAGAAGATTAGGTTGATCGCGAGTGTGACCAAGAGCGTGATGATGCCGATACGCACCACGGTTTTAATTTCTTGCCTTGCATAAAACGCAGGAGCGAGGATTTTAATCAGGATCAGTCCAATTAAACCCACGCTATAGCCCACCAGTGCCTGCTGGGTCATTAAGGCATCGTGCATAGAGAACTTGCCGCCTTGGAATAGGGTGAGCACCAATGGCTCGGCAAGGATGGCTAAAGCTACCGTGGCGGGCAGGCAAAGCATGATGCATAGACGCAAGCCCCAATCCAATAAACGATCGTAGCTGGCTTGATCGCCGCTAGCATGGCTGCGGGCTAGGCTAGGCAGCAGAATCGTCCCCAGCGCAACGCCAAGCACGCCTGTCGGGAATTCCATCAGGCGGTCGGCATAGTAAATCCATGAAACACTGCCAGACGCTAGGAAAGAGGCGAGGTTGGAATTAATAATCAAGCTGATCTGCGCCACTGACACGCCAAAAATAGCAGGGCCCATTTGCTTGATGACTCGCCATACCCCTTCGTCTTTCAAATCCAGCTTGGGCCACATCAGCATGCCCAGCTTGGCTAAGTGGGGTAGTTGATAGCAAAGCTGGGCCACCCCACCAATCAGTACGGCGATCGCGAGTGCGAAAATAGGCCGATCCATCAACGGGGCCAGCCACAATGCGCAGGCAATAAATGAAACATTTAACAGGGTGGGGACAAAGGCAGGAACAGAAAATCGGTTGTAGGTATTGAGAATACTGCCGACCAAGGACGATAGAGAAATCAGCAAAATATAGGGGAACATATAGCGGAGCAGTTCGACCGCTAGATTAAATTTATCCGGATTTTTGGCAAAACCTGCTGCAGAAAAATAAATAATTGCGGGTGCGGCTAAAACACCGATTAGGGTGACTAAAACTAAAACCAAGGTCAGCATGCCGGCAATTTTGGCGACAAATTCTTTGGTCGCCTCTTCCCCCTTGCGGCTTTTATATTCCGCCAGCGTGGGTACAAAGGCCTGCGAGAATGCACCTTCGGCAAAAATTCTCCTTAGCATATTAGGTAGTTTAAAAGCTGTAAAAAAGACGTCGGTGGCAGCGCCTGCGCCAAATACATGGGCAATAATGGTGTCGCGAACAAAGCCTAATATGCGTGAAACCAGCGTCATGGAGCTGACTGCGGCCAGTGTTTTAAGGAGGTTCATACCGGAAGGTTCGAGTAGTGAGGGCGCAATTATAAGGCCGGAGCTTATCGCTGTCGCAAGCAAACCGCGGTGCACTGAACATAGGGAAATGAGGTTTTTTTGCCCTCATAGTAAAGTTCGAGTGGATATATGCTTGCCAGAAGGTAAAAGTGAGGCTATCATCGCCGGTTTCCGAATTAGCCCGATTTTTGGGCAAGCCCGTCAGGAGTTTCAAAACATGGCTAACAGTGCCCAAGCTCGCAAGCGTGCACGTCAGGCTGAGAAAGCCCGCCAGCACAATACTAGCCAGCGTTCCGCTTTCCGCACCGCGATCAAAAAGGTGCTGAAGGCTGTGGAAGCAGGTGATAAAGCTGCGGCTCAGACCGTCTTCCAGCTATCAGTCAGCATCATTGACCGTATCGCAGACAAAGAAATCTTCCACAAGAACAAGGCAGCTCGTCATAAGAGCCGTCTGTCTGCAGCAATCAAGGCTATGGCCTAATTCTGTAGATGTTCGAGTGAAGAAAACCCCAGCCTCGGCTGGGGTTTTTGTTTGCCTGCGATTCATGGATTAACGACGTAAAGGCGGCATTCTCAGCCGAAAGGCGGGCATGAGACGTTGATAGTCTGGTTCTTCAAAAGTGAAGAGATGCTCGGTTTCATCGTTATCAACAAGGCAAGTTAGCCGCACAAAACGGCTGGTTTCTTTCCAAACTGCTGCTGCTAAGCGCTCGCTTAGCCACTCTGGGCTTTCAGAGCTCGTGCATTCTGCGCTTAGATTGAGCAAGCATGTGTCGCTAGTTAATGGGCGCTGATCTTGCCATAGCGTTACAATGCCTTCTCGCGCCAAGTGATAGAGGCAGCGTTTTGCTTCATAGCAAGAAAGCGGGGCAATGCTGAGTTGAAGCTGCAGGTTAATGGACATAATGCTGGCTCCTTGATTTGGCTTGATCTTATAGGATTTATAGCTGCTTTCTTGACCGTATATCGGCAGAGCTGACGCGATTATGCTAAATTTTATCAACGATGCAAGATGAGCCTGATTTGATGTCGCAAGTGGATTCAGAACAACTTCCTTTACCGCGCATTTTGGTTGTAGATGATTCCCGTATCGTCCGTGCGACGATCAAGAAGCATCTCTCTGCAACTTATGATGTGATCGAAGAGGCCGATGGTGAGGCGGGTTGGCAACGCTTATTGGCCGATGAAACAATTCAACTATTGATTTCTGATTTAACCATGCCGGTGCTTGATGGGCTAGGTTTATTGGCACGTGTGCGCAGCGCTGGGGATGGGCGTCTTTATTTATTGCCGGTGATTATTATCTCTGGCGAAGAGGATGATGCCACTAAGCAAAAATGTGTGGAGTGTGGGGCGACTGATTTTGTTACTAAATCAACAGATCGTAGCGAGATGCTGGCGCGCGTGGCCGCAAATATCCAATTAGCGGCTATGCAACGTGAATTAGCCTTGATGCGTACAGAGCAAACGGTAGTCACTCGTGACACCCTGACTGGCGTGGCGAGCTCGCATTTGCTGATGTTGCAAATGGAGCAATCAATGGCTTATGCCCTGCGGCATAACTCTGAAGTGACCTTGCTGCTGCTAGAGATCGATAATTATCAGTCTTTAAAACAAAAATTAGGCGATAGGCTGGCTGAGCAAATGCTCAATTTATTAGCCAAGCTGCTGTCGGCTAAATTACGTCGTGAAGATACCTTAGCCCACGTTGAGGGGCCCCAGTTTGCAATTGTTGCGCCGGGTACGTCATTAACTGAAGTCAGGGTAATGGCCGATCGATTAAGGCAGGGCGTGGCAACGGCAAGAATTAATTTTCGCGATGAGCGCTTGGAGGTCAGTGCGAGTGTGGCTGTGGCTAACTCTTGGCACGATGACACCCACTCGGCACCTGCTTTGTTCAGTAAGGCCACGACGCGCTTATATGGATCAACGGGTGACGGTCGTATTTTGATGCCCGATGAAAATGTGAATCGTCTACCTTTATTGCCTCTGGCTGATGCTTTGCTGATGCTGCACAAGGGGCGAAAGGAGGAGGTGCGCCCTCATCTCCCCACTTTATTAGCGGCATTAAAGCCCCTTATTCATTTAGTTAATGAAGAATATGGTCAGGAATGGTCTTTAGATTTTCTGCCGCACGCTGATTAGGCCATTTGTACGTCTAAATGCTCAACTTTTCGCTGCTCTACAAATAAGCTATTGCCCATTTTGCTTTTCGCCAGATGCTTGGCGTGGGTAGCGGCTGCAGCGACCTCGTGGTGCGTCAAATACACCCCTTTACGGGCTTCAATGACGCCGATCGATAAGCTACTCAGCGGGAAGTGTTGCAGCTCACCACGGCGATCTGTGCTGCTATAGCCGTTTTGTAGCAGATGCTCAGTCTTAAACAGGCTTTGCACTCTCAGCTCAAACTCTTTGAGCAAGTTTTTGCAGCGCCGCTTCCAGTCTGTCGAGCGAAATAAAATCATAAAATCATCGCCGCCGATATGGCCAACAAAATCGATTTGCGGGTCGGCAATGCACAGCAGTAGCTCGCCTAACATGCGTATCATCTTGTCACCGCAGGCATAGCCATAAACATCGTTGTAAGGCTTGAAGTGATCTAGATCGATATAGGCGACGGTAAAGTCGCATGGCTCAGCCAGTAAAACCTCGATGTGCTCTTCTATGGGCACATTGCCGGGTAAAAGCGTGAGTGGGTTAGCATGGCGGGCGGCGCGAATTTGTAATTCGGTAATGGCCCGCATTAAATCATGGCCCGTACCCATCCCTAAGTAATGACCTTGCTCGGTAATGATAAAGCCATCGGCCAGATGGCGATGATCGGCCGCGGTGACTAGCTGGGATAATTCTTGCAAGCTGGTGGAGTGCTCCACAATCAGCGGTGTGCAATCCATCAGGGCTTTGCAGGGCTTGTTGCCATACAGCTCATTGGCAAAGGGCCGGCCAAAAAACTCAATCACTTCATTACGGCGCAAGAGGCCCACAGGGCGAAATTCATCGATCACAGGCAGGGCGTGTATTTGCGGGTATTTGCTAAAAATACGGCAGATTTCTGCGCCACTTTGCTTAGGTAAAACGGTGGGTACTTCGACTAATAATTGGCCTGCAGTTTGCTCGTTTAGCATGCCCATACGGTTATCTTTTTCAAATAGATTAAGCTGGACTTGCCGTGGGGGATGAGGATGTGGGCGTGAAATTAAATAGCCTTGCACATAGCTAATTCCAATCTTGTGCACCACTTGTAAATCAGCTTGCGTTTCAATGCCTTCGGCAATGACGCGGGCACCCGTGTTCAGTGCGATATGCTGAATGGATCGCACAAATTGCCGCTTTTGTGCGTCGTTTGCTAGGCCTTGGATAAAGTATTTATCAATTTTTACAAAGTCGGGTTTGAGCTCTGACCATAGCCGAAGTGAAGAAAATCCTTCACCCAAGTCATCGAGTGCAATTTTAAAGCCCATTTCGCGGTAATGCAGCAGGGCTTCTTTAAGTAAATTGTAATCGTGAGTGGGCTGGGTTTCGGTTAGCTCTATGACCACACGCTGAGGCGCAAGGCCTGCAGCGCTCAAGAGGGCGAGCGTAGCACCAGGTTTAAAGTCTTGTTCGGCCAAGCAAGAGGGAATTACATTTAGAAAAAGTCGCCCAGCTAGGTCTTCACGCACAAATGCCTGAATCACCACTTTTCGGCAGGCAAAATCCAAAGCGTGCAAGCAACCTAGTTTTTCTGCTGTTCTAAACAGGTTAATAGGGGAGTGCAAAAAGCTATTGGACGGGCCACGAATCAGCCCTTCATAACCAAAGATCTCGCTATCTCTGGTTGATGCAATCGGTTGAAAGTGCGCCGTCAATTGATTTTGGCTAATGATACTTTCAAGCTCGTGCCTGAGCGTCTCTAGGCTGGGTGATTCATTCATTATAAAGCCAAATATGCAACGTGAATTGTAAGCATAACAGCGGCGAGTTACGTTCGCATTACAGATGACTAGCCCTAGTCATCCAGTAATTTAGATGAACTAAATAAGCCCTGCTTCTTTTAATTCTTGTTTCAAATAGGCATAAAAAATGGGTGCAGCAACGAGCCCAGGCAAGCCAAAGATGGCTTCCATGACGAGCATGGCAAGGAGTAGCTCCCATGCAAACGCGTGGATGCGGCCACCTACAATGCGTGCATTTAAGAAGTATTCAAATTTATGAATGATCACCAAAAACGCCAATGATCCAGCAGCCACGGAGGCGGAAACGCTCATGCTGACGGCGACAATCGCAGTGTTGGATATTAGATTGCCTATCACCGGCAATAAGCCCGCCAAAAAAGTAATCACAATTAAAGTTTTGGTCAGTGGCAAGGAGACACCAAGGCTAGGTAGAACCAAGGCTAAGTAGATCACGGTAAAAAAGGTATTCAAGGCGGAAATACGCACTTGGGCAAACACAATTTGCCGGAAAGAATGCGCTAAGCGCGCACAGCGTGTTTGCAGCGCATCGAGTAAGGGGGCTTTATCGCTATTATTGTGGTGTAAAGACAGCATTGCACCAATCACCATCGCAATCAGCATCTGTGCCAGCGTATGGCCAGTGCGCGCACCAATTTGTTGCAACTGGGCGAGATGTTTATCTGACCATTGATAGAACGCTGTTTTCCAAGCGCTTACATCTTGCGGCAGGCTTTCGAGCATCCATGCAGGCAGCCAGTTGCCTAGCTCATGGTGCAGCGCTTCGGCGATTTCACCTGATTTACGCATGATGCTGGGCATAGATGCCGATTCGCCATGAAAGACCGAAGCCAAACTAAAGCCCATTAAAACCAGCAGCAAAATGATAGCTGTAGAAAAAACAATCAGCGCAACGGGCTTGGCGTGTTTGGGAGGAAGGCGTGAGATAAAGGGGGCTTGAGCTGCTTGGGCAACTAATTCGTAGACTAACAGACCGATGAGCAAAGCTGGGAGTAGGTGATTGAGCATTACTAAAAGCAGAAACAGCGAAATAATAAAATAACTGGCAATGCGCGCGTTGCGGTCGAGCTTTAGCATGATTTGTCCGATGACCGGGTTTGAAGTAGGAGGTGAGGGTGGGGAGTTATAAATCGAGTACAACTTCCCGCAGCCCACTCTCCAGCTGGTCGTTACATTGAAAAACGATTGGTAATCGGCATACGCCAGTCTTTGCCGAAAGCACGATGGGTAATACGCGGGCCTACCGGAGCCTGACGGCGTTTGTATTCATTGATGGTAAGCAAATGCACCACGCGATCTACATCTGCTTTGGCAAAGCCCTTGGCAATAATCTCGACGCGGCTGAGGTTTTCTTCTACATAGGCTTGCAAAATGGCGTCCAAAATTTCATAGGCGGGCAACGAGTCTTGGTCAGTTTGGTCTGGGCGAAGTTCCGCAGATGGTGGGCGGGTAATAATGCGCTCTGGAATCACCACGCCTTGCGTATTGCGCCAGCTAGAGAGGCGATAAACCAGCGTTTTTGCTACGTCTTTAAGCACCGCAAAGCCACCTGCCATATCGCCATATAGCGTTGCGTAACCGGTGGTCATTTCAGATTTATTGCCGGTAGTGAGCACCAGCTTGCCGGATTTATTCGATAGCGCCATCAAGAGTGTGCCGCGAGCGCGTGCTTGTAGATTTTCTTCGGTGGTATCCGCCGCTGTGCCTTCAAACTCGCCCGCTAGGCCATTCATAAAGGCTTCGTAGATCGGCCAGATTTCGATTTCTGAATATTTGCAGCCAAGGATTTTGATCATTTCGCGAGAGTCATCGACGCTGATATCGGCGGTATAGCGGGACGGCATCATCACCGCGTGTACCTTGTCTGCACCGAGTGCATCCACGGCAATGGCGAGCGTCAGTGCTGAATCAATCCCACCTGATAAACCCAAGAGCACGCCGGGAAAGCGATTTTTGCCGATATAGTCTTGCACGCCCAAAACAAGGGCTTGGTAAGCGCTGGCTTCATCGCTTAAATCTGGGGTAATGGTGGCGGCTTGTAAATCGCCTTTTTGGTATTCAACGATGGCGACTTGCTCGCTAAATGCCGGCAACTGAGCAACGAGCTCGCCTGATTTATTCAGTGCAAAAGACTGGCCGTCAAAAATCAGCTCATCTTGTCCGCCGATCATATTGCAATACACCATCGCCATGCCGGTTTCTTCCACGCGTTGGCCGACAACTTCGCGGCGAGTGGATTGTTTGGCTTGGTTGTACGGTGATGCATTCAGAATTAATAGGAGTTCAGCGCCTTCATCATCCGCTGCCGATGCAGGCTCGATATCCCAGATATCTTCACAAATGGCTAAGCCAATCTGCACACCATCTTGCTCGAATACAAAGGGTGAATAGCCAGGGGAAAAGTAGCGGACTTCATCGAACACCTGATCATTAGGCAGCAAGAGCTTGTCGTAACGACCAAGTACATTGCCATCCCGAATAACGATGGCGCTGTTAAAGCGCTCGTCACCACTGGCGCGCGGATAGCCCAGCACCAGTGTAATGCCGTCTAGCTCGTCAATAAAGCGGCCAACGCACTGGGCGCATTCGGCCAAAAAGGCGGGGCGCAGCAGTAGATCTTCAGGTGGATAGCCGCTTAATGCCAGCTCTGGCGTAAGCAAAATATCCGCGCCCTCGGCTTTGGCCTGCTTAGCTGCAGCAAAGATTTTGTCGGTATTGCCGGCAAGATCGCCGACGAGGGAGTTGAGCTGGGCAATGGCGATTTTCATCGGGTCAGTTTCGGCTAGAAGCAAAAAAGCCATTTTAAGCTAGAACGTAGCAGGGATGTAGAGTGGGCGCAGTTTTATCGTGCCCATTGCGCTTGCTGAGCAGGGATCGGCCCTTTCATGTTGCCATACGGGCTTACTCCGCCTAGGTAAGGTATTTAGGCGTTTTTCTAGCGCAAACGTGTTCTATTCTTAAATAGAACACGTCGTTCAATGGGGTCTTCTGTATGCGCAGTGTAAAAAGTATGTTTATGGCGCTGGGCTCCTTGCTGCTGCTGACTCTCATCGTATTAATGAGTATCGTTATTTTGCTTAAACAAAGCGCGGATGTGCATAGTCAGGCGGAATTACAGCGCTACAACTCTTATTTATTGGCCGATGAGCTAAGGCAAAGCTCAGACGATCTCACCCGCCTTGCCCGCAGTTACGTCATTAGCGGCGATGCTAAATATGAAAAACAATATTGGGATGTGCTCGATATACGTAACGGTAAAAAAGCCCGCCCTCAGGAATATCAGCGTATTTATTGGGATTTTATGGCGGCAAGCGATCACTTGCCTCGGCCTAATACTCGCCCCATTGCGCTGCAAGAATTAATGAAGCAGGCCGGCTTTACCCTCGCCGAATTTGCCAAGCTAAAAGAAGCACAAGCTAATTCAGATAGCTTGGTGAAGAGTGAAACGATTGCAATGAATGCGGTGAAAGGCCGCTTTGCCGATGATGCGGGTAGTTTTACTAAACAGGGCGAGCCTGATTTCAAATTAGCTGCCGATTTAATGCATAACGCGGCTTATCACCAGTACAAGGCGCAAATTATGCGTCCGGTGGACGAGTTTTTTGTGTTGCTGGATAAAAGAACGGCTGCGCAGGTGTTGAGTGCGGAGCAAGACAAACAGTTTTATTTGTACACCATGCTAGGGATGATTTTCTTGCTAGGGATGGGTTTATTGCTGGTACTGATCTGGATGTATCGCCGTTTGATTCGTATTTTAGGTTGTGAGCCTAGAGAGGCTTTGCAGATTGTGCAGGACATCGCGGGAGGTAATTTGAATGTGCATTTCAATGCCAGCCATTCACAAAGCTTGCTCGGCGCGCTGGATAAAATGACGCAACGTTTTAGATTGGTGATTGGCGATATTAAGAATACATCGGGAGTGTTGGGGCTGACCTCAGCGCAAGTGAATGCTTCTGCACAGCGACTATCGCAAAATTCATCAGAGCAAATGGTTAGTATTGAAAGCAGCAGTAGTGAATTGAAAGAAATTAACTTTACCATTAGCCAAAATAGTGAAAATGCAAAAATGACTGAGGGCATGGCCGGAAAAGCGGCCAGCGCGGCGGTCAATGGCGGCGAGGCCGTCAAGCAAACAGTGAATGCCATGCGGCAAATCGCCAAGAAAATCGGCATTATTGATGATATTGCTTATCAGACTAATTTACTGGCACTGAATGCCGCCATCGAGGCGGCTAGGGCGGGGGAAAATGGTAAAGGCTTTGCCGTGGTAGCCTCAGAAGTCAGAAAACTAGCAGAACGCAGCCAGCTGGCGGCGCAGGAAATCAGTGATTTGGCCGCTAATAGCGTGCATCAGGCCGAGGCTGCGGGTAAGTTACTCGAAGATATCGTGCCATCAATACGTAAGACTTCCTTGTTGATCCAAGAAATCTCCTTTGCCTCGCAAGAGCAGGCTCAGGGAATCGACAGCATTAGCAGCTCGGTAGAGCAACTCACCCAAGGCACCCAAGCCAATGCCAATGATGCCGATTCACTGAGTCGTGCAGCGCAAGAGCTGGCGATGCATGCCAGCATGCTTGAGAAAAATATTGGTTTTTTTCAAGGTAGCTAGGTGGCAGAGCGAAGTGCGCCATATCGCTCCAAAGTCCAACTCCCCGACCCTTACTCCTCATCCGGCATAATGCTTTCGGCGTAATCAAAGAGCGCAGAAAGAATATCAGCCTGCTGCTCATTAACGTTTTCCGAAAGCGTATCAATGGCATCGCCAAAGACCTCTAAGGTGCGTGCACCGCCTGCACCATCGAATAACTTAGCCGCACGATGTTGCTCCCAGCGGCGCAGTTCGGCAGGGCTCAGGCTTTGCGGAAAGTTTCTAGCGCGGTAGCGGAAAAACACTTCTTCAAGACGGCTGTCTTCAAAGCTCACCCGCTCTTTAGCCAGCTCTTCGGGGCTAAAGTGGCGTAGCTTGGCTAAAAGACGCTTATCGTTGTTGCCAATAAAGCCGCCGTATAAGTCT
The DNA here is from genome assembly GCA_026399755.1 of Pseudomonadota bacterium. GTDB lineage: Bacteria > Pseudomonadota > Gammaproteobacteria > Burkholderiales > Chitinibacteraceae > Iodobacter. Next base: position 49,278 of record JAPLQI010000126.1, on the reverse strand, counting down.
TCATCCACATCATTTTTGGCATGCTCGGTCGTAAATACCTGCTGCCAGATGGCGCTTAGATCGGGGGCGGTTTCGGCTATTTTGGCGTGCGCTAAGGCCTGCTCTACATCGATATTCCAGTGTGCGGCCCGCTCGCTGCTCAAGGTTTTGAGGTTGCCAATCACAATGGGTGACTTATTAATATGGATGCTTTTAATCGGCAGGCGGGTGACACCCTCGGGTAAATCAGCCGTTTTGCTGAACATGCGTAGACGAATGGTTTCCGCATCCAGCTTGAAAATCTCGCTTGGGTCAAATGCTAAATCCCAAACGATAATTTCGTTTTTATTACTAGGGTGCATGGCGAGCGGCCAAACCAGTGCGATGCAGCCGCGCTCAGCAGGAAACATCCCGCTGATATGCAGGAATGGCTTGCTGTTAGGCAGGCCGATCTGCTCCAGTACCTTGTCTTTTTTACGCAGTGAAAAGCAAAAATCGAACAGCTTGGGTTGTTTTTCGCGGATCAGCCGTGCCAGAGCGATGGTGGCGCGCACATCAGATAGCGCATCGTGTGCGGCTTCGTGGCTGATGCCGTTGGCCTTGGTGAGATGTTCTAATTTGAAGGAAGGACGGCCATCGTTGTGTGTTGGCCAAGTAATGCCTTCGGGGCGCAGCGCATAGGTGGTGCGCACTACATCTAGTAAATCCCAGCGGCTGCAATCATTTTGCCATTCACGTGAATAGGGCTCGATCAGATTGCGCCAAAACATAAAACGAGTAACTTCATCGTCAAAACGAATCGAGTTATAGCCCAGCCCTACGGTGTCAGGGGTGGCTAATTCGGCCTCGATACGGGCTGCAAACTCAAATTCATCCACGCCATTTTCTAAGCATTGCTGAGGCGTAATGCCGGTCAGCAGGCAGGATTCAGGATCGGGCAGATAGTCAGGAGCGGGCTTGCAGAAAATATTGAGGGGCTTGCCGATTTCGTTTAGCTCAGCATCGGTGCGAATGCCAGCAAATTGCGAAGGGCGATCACGGCGTGGGTTGATGCCAAATGTTTCGTAATCGTGCCAGTAAAAGGTATGCATATATAGAGCCTCAAAGAATCGCTGCTCGATTATAAGGCTTTTGACTTTGCATGGCGCTTTAAGGATGTGGCACGAAATGACTTCCTGAAATGAAGCCCGTCATTCCCGAATAATTTTATCGGGAATCCAGCCGCGCAGCTGGGTTCCCGCCAAAGGCGCGCGGGAACGACGAAGTTTTATGGAAAATCTTTCCTTCGTAACCCTTCGTGGTCTAAGTCTTGGGTTTGGATACTAGGGTGATTTATTGCTTGCGCGGGCTAAGGCTGCGAAACGGCGCGGCCAGCGGGTCACCAATAAACACTCCCTGCGCAGGCCATTCCACACTTTTCCAGTAGGCTTCTATGGCCGTGGCGCCGGCTAGATAGTGATAGAGCAAAGCCTGTGGGTGGGGGAATTTTTGTGGATAAGAATAAGGCTCGCTCACCGTGCCATAGCTGGCGGTAGCACCTGCTTCTAGCCATTTTAGGCTGCTCATTTGGCTGCTATCGGTCAGCATGCCGCCATAAGAAGTGAGGTGATCGGCTAGAGCGCCAGGTAAGAATTGCAAGGTTTCTAATTTATCCACCTTAGCCAGTCCTGTTTGATAAATCAGCACATCTTTTTTATTGCTGAGCACATCGCTGCGCAGGTTCTCAATCTTAAGGGGGGGATGTTGTAGCGTTTGGCTGCGCGGAAATAGCGGCGCTCTGGCGCTGCGGGTGGCGTCGCTCGTAGTTAAATAGTAAGCCGTGCCCTGAGGAAAGCTTCCCCAAGCCTCTACGCCCCGATCAATGAGCTTTTTCGCATCACTTAGATTATTCGCCGCCAACATCATGCTGGGGCGTATGCCCAAATCGCTAAAAGGCTGAGTGCTGGCATGGTTAAAGTAAGGCGAGGCGGGTGTAGGCTTGCTCGTATCCTGACAAAGCCCCTCTTTATAGCCAAGAGTAAAAGTATAAGTAAGGCCCAAGCAATTCACGCGATAAGGCTTAGTCCAAGCCAACGCCAGCGCTTGAATATGGGCAGGCAAGGCCGCATCCAGTTCAGCCTTGGCCACGGCAAACTCACCCTCGCTGACCCAAGTACGATCAATCGGTAGACTAATCTCAAAAATTTGCTCAGCTTTTAAGCCATGTTTTTCAACGTAATAACGAGCAATCTCGGCTGAGAGCGGATCATTACGATTCACCACCACCGCCAATTGGCTGGCATTGAGCTGATAAAAAGGCGGCTTAGGCGGGGCGGCCCAGAGCGATGCAGAAATGAAGAAAGAGATAAGGGCAAGCTTCACGAGTCGTGCTCTGGATACGAGAATGAGCAGCATCGTATGGCAAGTGCATGCGCATTGCCATAAAAACAATAAGGAAGGGATAGCTTGGGGACTGAAATGAAAAAACCCAGCCGAAGCTGGGTTTTTTTTATTACTGGGGTGGCTGATGGGGCTCGAACCCACGACAACAGGAATCACAATCCTAGAAAAATACCGTTTATCGGAGTTGAACGGTATTGATGAAATGGCCTGTTTCCTTATAAATCAAAGGCTTGGATGTTTTATGTTGTTGGTCTATATTGATTTAAGTTGATGGATATAGACAATAATTTCCTACACAGCCCCTACACGGGAGGTCGAGCGATGCAATGGGAGAACTTTACCGCCGGACGCATTGCTGCTTTTAAGTGTGCCCCTGACAAAAAACAAAGCATTTTCTGGGATGGTAAAACGCCTAGCTTGGGGCTGCGTGTCACTGCGGCAGGTGTTAAGTCTTACATCTTTGAAACAAGCCTGAATGGCAAGACCTTGCGTATCACCATAGGCAGTGAAAAAACGTGGACTATCTCGGATGCTCAGGCTGCGGCTACGGCGTTTAAGTCGCAAACCGATAGGGGTATAGACCCACGTCAAGTGAGGGCTGATGGGTTGGCCGCACAACAGGCCAAGCTTGCCGCTAAAGCCGCCGAGGTACTTGCCCAGCAAATTAAAGAAAGACACGAAACACTGACCTTGGGGATGGTTTGGCCTCTTTACATTGAAGCGCGCCGCAAGCGTTGGAGTGATTGGCATATTCGCGACCATGAAAATATGGTGCGCCTTGGTGGGCTGAAAAAACTAAGGGGCAAGGGTTTAACAGAGGCAGGGCCATTGGCCGCATTGCTGGATGTGCGCTTGGCAGAGTTAAGCGCTAAATGCATCGCGGCTTGGCTGGCTAAAGAAGCGGAAACCCGCCCCACGCAAGCCGCATTATCTTTTCGCCTGTTATCGGTGTTTGTAAACTGGTGTGATTCACAAGACGATTACACGGGTTTGATTCCTGCGGGGGCATGCAAAGCCAAGCAGGTAAAAGATGAATTACCTAAGGGCAAAAGCAAAGAGGGGGATTGCCTGCAAAAAGAGCAGCTACCGCGCTGGTTTGCTGCGGTGCGTGGTTTGAATAATCCAAGTGCTTCGGCCTATTTGCAGGGCTTACTGCTAACGGGAGCGCGGCGGCGGGAGTTGGCCGAGTTGCGCTGGGAAGATGTTAATTTTGAATGGAATAGTTTAACCATTCGGGACAAGGTAGAGGGCGAGCGCACTATTCCACTCACGCCCTACTTTAAAAGTTTATTGCTAGGGCTGTTACGCCGTAACGAATGGGTATTTTCTAGCCCTGCCTCGGTAAGCGGCAAATTAGTCGAGCCTACCGCCCCCCACCATAGAGCCCTGCTTGCTGCTGATTTACCGCACCTCACGCTGCACGGCCTGCGTCGCTCGTTTAATACCCTATCTGAATGGGTGGAAGCGCCTACGGGCGTGGTAGCGCAGATTATGGGGCATAAACCTAGCGCCATATCCGAACGCCATTACAAGCGCCGCCCTTTGGATTTATTGCGGGTATGGCTTACCAAAATAGAAGCGTGGTTTCTGGAGCAGGCGGGGGTTGATTTTCAGGTGGCTGAGCAGCCGGTAAATCTACAGCTTGTGGCTAAGGGGTAGTTAATGCTGGGCTCTGCATGGGAGTCGTTGTAAGTGGTGCTGGAGTTACTAGCAAAATCTTGATGGGGATTTAATGTAAGGCCTTGTTGGGTTGTGAAAAACTGGATTTTAGGCTGATGCGGGGTCGGTAAAGTGGGAGGGGGTGAGCTAGGCTGTTAATTGGCTTAGTGATGAAAAGGTGTTGATGTGATTAAAAAGTCATATTTAATTCGCTGGGGAATTCAGCTTGTTTTCTTGTGGATATTTACAGGGAATGCATGGGCTGTTTGTTGGGTGGCTTTGGATGGTGGGACGGAAAAGAACTCCTTTGTTGATATGTGCTCAATTGTTACTGTTGGACAATATAAAAAGGCATGGATGAAGTTTGAGTTTTCGCAAATTCAAAAGAATATGAAAGATAATGGCCGTGATTATGTGAAAATGCTGTCTTTATATTATTTTGATTGTGATGGGAAAAGATTTGGAATGGTAAATAGTAATTTTTATGCTAACGATAACTCATTGGTTGATAGTTTTAAATTAAATAATGGTGACGTTGAAATGACGGATGTTGCTCCTGAATCAATAGGAGATACATTAATGACTTATGTTTGTTTGGTTGGTGACCTTTCTAATAAGGGAGTGAAAAAACAGCCTAATAATGATTCTAATATCTTTTCAGACACTCCTCCTGTTAAAAAAACAATAAAGCCAAAAGTGCCTAATAAAATAATGTGATGAATAATTTCCATGTTTGTTAAGGAGATAAAGGATGATGGAAAAAAGTCTTTGGGCTAAAACTACAAAGTGTTTTTATAGCCATTATCCTGAAGATGGGCCGGACTCGGTAGAAGAGCATAGAGCTATGGAAAGATATGCAAAGGGGCGTTACACGCTTGAAGAGGCGGCATTTTTTATTAGTGGAGGCCGTAAAGAGGAGGCGAAAAAAATATTAACAAATATTTCTTTTGACGTTAGAAAAAATACCTTACCTAGTTATTATCCTAATTCAAATATTAAAAATGAATTTGCATTTAACGATGCAGTTAGAAACTTTATTGAAGAAGTATATTGGGAAGATTTAAATAATTGGTTGGTTGAAAATGAGCCAAGATGCGAGGTTAGATTTCCTCGCCCTGATTTAATAAACGGAGCCACGACTCATGTTAATCGCGGACGACCTGAAACAAAAAAATCAATTGAAATAAATCTTATACTAGAGGTGCTAAAAAATAATAACTTTGACATTAATTTATTGCCGGTTGGTAATGGAAAAGTTATAGGAGCTAAAAAAGTAGTTTGGGAGCAGGTAGACTCAAAATTTACTAGCCGAGAGGCTTTTGATTCTAGGTGGAAGCAGATGCTGAAGGATGGTTGTATCAAGAATAATAAAGCGTAAGTAGGCGTTCGCCTATGGTATGGCTTAAATGGGGTATGGGAATTTAGCCCATACCCCCACACCTTCCGCCTACTCCCACCTTATGCCAGATGATTTGCTCATCAACCTAAATGATGAGCAATCAAATGGCAATCGTATCAAAAATTACTACCCAAGCATTCGCAGACGGGTTAAATACCAAACTACAAACTGTTCACAAGCATTATTGCCAAAAAGGGCATTACTACGGTGTTGTGCCGGTAAAGTTGCCTAGTGGGCGCTTGCTTTGGAATCAAAGCGATTTAGATTGTTTGCTGGCAGGTGAAAAATGATGCTCAGTAATCAATCTGCCCAATTTCCCTTGTTTGGCGACTTGCTTTTATGTGTAAAAAAATGGCCGCGTGGCGGGACAATGGCGCATGCCGTATTGATGCGCTTGCTGAGCGGCGAGCGACTCACACAGGTGAGCTATGGCTTCCACTCTTGGCGGCTAGGCGCACACATTCACGTTTTGGCAGAACTGTTCTTTCCAATCGAGCGCTTAGAAGTACCAAATCCTCATGGTGGAAAACTAGTAATTACAGAGTATTACTTGTCGGCTGAAAATATCAGATTGCTACGTCAATGTGGTGCTGTATGAGTGGTGTCAATGCTCAAAATCAAATGCCACAACTCACGCAAAATACACCCAAAGTATCTGGTGTTTTTTTTGACAATACTTCGACACAACTCACGCACGAAAATAAAACTTTTATAGAGCCCCAGCCAGCACCACTATTGGCCTCACGAGCATCTGACAAAACGGGGTTTAAACCTAGTCTATTTACCTCTTCTTGCTCTATCAGAATGAAAGACCGTAATGAGGTCAAAAAGGTGGCTTGTTCTGCAAAGAAAATACGTGAGGTATTCATCCCCATCTACGATGCTTTGCAGATAGTCAGCCTTGATGCCATTGCCAGAATGAGCAGGCCGGTGGGCGTAATGATTCGGTTTACATTAACCACTGATGGCAGCCCTGCAAAAGTGATGCAAAGAATTATCGAGCGATTTACAAGGGCCAGCCAACACCCCAGCAAACCGGCCTATGTGTGGGTAAGAGAAATACGAGAGCATGACTACGAAGGCAACGCTTGCCAGTATGACCATTATCACGCGGTGCTCATTATTGACCGGTCTAGTCACTGGCTACCTACGCTTAGTCATTCTCTGTCTGCGTTGCAGGGGCGAGGGCAGATTGAAGGCTGGCATATAAGCCGTGATAAACAGGGCTTAAAGGTGCATGACATATTATTGGCAGACGGCTTGCAAGCGTTCGAATGGCATTACAGCTACATCGCAAAGGTCGATACCAAGCTTCATTGTGCAGGCCGCCGCATCTTTGGGCGCTCACAAGTATCGGCGGCGGCTGCTACCTCATTTAAGCCGGTACCTAAACGCTCCAAAGTGATGCAAGTCAGAACTGAAGACGACAAAGCTATAGAGGCCGCAAGCAGGCAGCGTAGAACCGATTACCTGAAGCGTGCCAGCGCCATGCTAGCCGAAAGAAACCAAACCCAGCTCTAATGCTGGGTTTTTTGTTTGATGGGTATTGGAATAAGCCCATTTGTTAGCGCGTAACAAAATGGGTAGATAAGTTATTGTTGGACAAATACGCGCGCGGGCGCGAGGGGCTGGGTGATAGCAACAGGCTAGCAGAGTGCTAGCGCGAGTTTTCCGATGCCATAAAAAAGAGTTATGAGAACAGTACGCGCACGCGCGCGAGGGAATTCCTGAATTGAGGGGATTTAACGGCGTGCAGAGTATGTGCTAAGCCCTAAAAATATTCCTATGTAGTAGAAAAATAGGCCTGTATTTGGATACCCCAATATTTGGACGTCTGCTAAAAACGAAATTCCAAATAGTGAAAGAATCCAAGATAAAATATTTGCAAGCACTGCGAAAGGCAGCACAGCACCGTGCCACAGCCCAGAAAAAAAACCATACGGGTCTGTTACAGCATCCTGCGAGTAATGCCTTGCGCATCCTGTAACGAAGATGGTTATACAAATTAGCCAGAATAGATTGCGTGGTTTTTTCATGGGTGAGCTTGGGACTCGTTTGGAGTTTATGGTGTGGGGACAACATAAATTTTTTTCCCAGAATATGTGCTGCCTGCACCGAATGGGTTATTTATGCTATTCGGTGAATATTTGCTTCCATATCGACCATAGGGATTTGATGTTGAGTCGGGCTCATGAGGGTTGGCGCTTAATCGACCAAGGTAATTTCCTTCACTGTCATAAAGCTTAGGCGCATCCGTTGCATAAGGGTTTGTCCAAGATTTATTGCTGTATTGACTTCCATTTTGACTGTATGGATTCATTAACCCATCAGCTTTATATTTGCTACCTGCACCATAAGGATTATTTAGGCATTCTGCGTCGTATGGGCATATTGAGAATACTTGTGACGAGATTAAAAGGAAGAATATTGGATGAACTGTAAAGGTTAGTTTCATGTTGGCGCACCTTTCAGATGTTTGGCTTGGGAAGCTTAACGAGTAGGCGGTGTTCATGATGAGTGCGCCATACATGCACCGTAGAAGTAAATCATAGTCATCTCACTTCGGATGCAAAAATATATGACTTAACGGTTGGCTATTGTTTTTGTGTGGTGTGGGGATTTGGTGGAGGTGGCTACAAATCCTACATAGCCCCTACACGGGGCAGATTGGAACGCTGAAAAGCAAAAAGCCCAATCCGAAGATTGGGCTAAGTGCTTGATATTACTGGGGTGGCTGATGGGGCTCGAACCCACGACAACAGGAATCACAATCCTGGACTCTACCAACTGAGCTACAGCCACCGCTGAGCGGTGCGTTCAAGACTTATTTATTACAAGTCTAAAACTAAAATTTTGGTCCGTTTTAATAGTCGATCACACACTTGGCGCACCCGACAGGAATCGAACCTGTAACCTACGGCTTAGAAGGCCGTTGCTCTATCCAGTTGAGCTACGGGCACACTGTACAACCGTACTATAAATCTACTTATCTGGGTGAATAAGTTCTTACTTTAAAACAACTTATCATCTAAGGATAAGTTCTGGTCGGGGCGGTGGGATTCGAACTCACGACCCTCTGCTCCCAAAGCAGATGCGCTACCGGGCTGCGCTACGCCCCGAACAGAGGACGCAATATACTGTGTGAACTTTTTGGCGTCAAGCACCTTCGTGATCTTTTTTCTTGGGGATGGGGTGGAAAATGCTCATTAATGGGGGTGATTCTTACGCTACTCTTTGTTTTTTATGGTGATTTTTGCAGTGAAAAATACTTAAAATATAGACTAAATTTCTTGATATTTCTTATTTAGTTTAATGAGGCTTAGTTTGAAAAATATGTAGGAAATGTTTGGGCTAGCGGCTTTTGCATGAGAAAATGCGTTTTTTGCGATAGAAACAGCAGGAGTTTTACCCATGACAGCCCAAATTCTCGACGGAAAAATCATTTCGGCCGAAATTGTTAGTGATGTTCGCGCCAAAGTAGATGCCCGTGTGGCAAGTGGTTTACGTGCTCCTGCACTTGCTGTGATTTTGGTTGGAGCAGATCCTGCTTCCCAAGTCTACGTAGGCAATAAAAAGCGCCAGTGCGCCAATGCGGGGATTCGCTCTATTGATATTGATTTGCCTGCGGATACATCAGAGGCAGATTTACTGGCCTTGGTGGCTAAGTTTAATCAGGACGACGAGATCGACGGTATCTTGGTGCAACTGCCTTTACCAAAGCATATTAATGCAGAGAAAGTGATAGAGCTGATCGACCCAGTAAAAGATGTGGATGGTTTCCATCCTTATAATATTGGCCGCCTCGCTTTAAAAATGCCTTTGCTGCGCCCGTGCACCCCTCGCGGTGTGATGACTTTATTAGAGCGCACCGGTATTGATATCGTTGGTAAAGACGCTGTTATCGTCGGCGCATCAAATATCGTAGGTCGCCCGCAGGCTTTAGAGCTTTTACTGGCGCGCGCTACCGTCACGATCTGCCATAGTAAAACTCAAGATTTAGAAAGCAAAGTACGCGGTGCAGATATTGTGGTGGCTGGCGTAGGCATCCCTAATTTTGTAAAAGGGGATTGGATTAAGGCGGGCGCGATTGTGATCGATGTGGGTATCAATCGCCTAGAAAACGGCAAACTCTGTGGTGATGTTGAATTTGATGTTGCTAAAGAAAAGGCCGCATGGATTACCCCTGTGCCAGGTGGCGTGGGTTTGATGACCGTGGCGACTCTGATGCAAAACACTTTTGATGCTTGCGTTAACCGCAAGGGTTGATTGAGCATTTAGTCTTATATATGTAACCCTTTTCCCTTGTGTGATTTCACTTTGGAAAAGGGAAACAAGCAGCGTCTTTGGCGCAGTTTTGCCTATCAATTGCCGGATTTCCTGCCCCATGTCTTATCAGCTCGCTAAACCTTTCCTTTTTTTGCTCGACGCCGAAAAAGCCCACGCTGCGGCGTTTACCGGCTTGCATGCCTTGCATAGCCTAGGATTTTTGCGCACGTTTACGCCTACGGTGCCTGAGTGCCCTGTCTCTGTGATGGGTTTAGATTTCCCCAATCCTGTTGGGCTGGCCGCAGGCCTAGATAAAAATGGCGATCACATTGATGCGATGTCTGAGTTAGGCTTTGGTTTCCTAGAGATCGGAACCGTTACCCCGCGCCCGCAGCTGGGCAATCCTAAGCCGCGTTTGTTTCGCCTGCCAGAAGCCGAGGGCATTATTAACCGTATGGGTTTTAATAATGATGGCGTGGATAAGCTGATCGAGAACGTTAAAAATAGTAATTACCAAGGCATTTTGGGGATCAATATCGGCAAAAATGCGGATACGCCGATCGAAAACGCGGTTGATGATTATCTTATCTGCCTAGATAAAGCGTATGAACATGCCAGCTACGTCACGGTCAATATCTCTAGCCCTAATACAAAGAACTTGCGCCAGCTGCAAGGCGCAGATGAGTTAGGGCGTTTGCTGACGGCTTTAAAGCAAAAGCAAAAAGAACTTGCGGATCGTCATGGCCGCTACGTGCCGCTTGCGCTCAAAATTGCGCCCGATTTAGATAGCAATCAAGTACAAGATATCGCCGAGCGCCTAGTCGCCAGTGGCATTGATGCCGTGATTGCCAGCAACACCACATTATCCCGAGTGGGTGTAGAGCACTTAAAACACGGCCAAGAAGCGGGTGGCTTGTCGGGTGCGCCGGTGCGGGCTAAATCAACCAAGGTGATTCGTGATCTGGCTGAGGCCCTAGACGGTGCCTTACCTATTATTGGTGTGGGCGGGATTTTCAAAGGCGAACACGCGGCAGAGAAAATCCGGGCAGGCGCAAGCCTTGTGCAAGTGTATAGCGGCCTAATTTATGAAGGCCCGCAAATGGTGAGTGATTGCGTTGAGGCGATTGCGGCTTTGTAAGATGAAAAACGTAGGGCGGGTGAAACCCGCGTATTTTTCAGTATTGCTCGTGGGTTTCACCCGCCCTACGATGATTCAATGCTTGTCATTGTGCGAAAACGCAATGATATCTAGAGGATAGGGGTGAAGCCCATCGTTATGAAGCCGCCGCTACGATATTTGTTTTTAAACTGGCAGGATTGGACTTACACCCGCTCCACGTAGAGATTTCAAACCATGGATTTTCAACACTATTTACTGCTGCTTCTGGGCGCAGTGCTGGTTAATAATGTGGTGCTGGTGCGTATTTTGGGGCTGTGCCCGTTTATGGGCGTGTCTAAAAAGCTAGAAGCATCCATTGGTATGGGCCTTGCCACGGCCTTTGTGCTGACGCTGGCCTCAGGCACTTCGTGGATGATTGATCAGATTTTGATCTTTTGGCATCTGGAATACCTACGCACCCTTGCTTTTATTGTGGTGATTGCGGCGATTGTGCAATTTACAGAAATGTTTATTCATAAAGCCAGCCCCGTGCTTTATCAGGCGCTGGGGATTTATCTGCCACTGATCACCACCAATTGTGCGGTATTGGGCGTGCCTTTGATTAGCTCGGCGCAAAAATATAACTTTGTTGAGTCGCTCTTATTTGGCTTTGGCTCGGCAGTGGGTTTTAGTTTGGTGCTGATCCTATTTGCTGCCATGCGCGAAAGGCTGGAAGGCGCAGATATCCCCGAATTCTTTAAAGGCACGCCGGTGGCCTTTATCACCGCAGGGCTGATGAGCTTAGCGTTTATGGGGTTTGCTGGCTTGGTGAGGTAAAACCCAAATCTTTAACCACGGAGAGCACGGAGGACACAGAGTTACACGGAGAAAACCAATACGATATCAAGACCTAATGAAGGTATTACATGGGAATGGATTTGTTTTTCAATCTACGCCTTCTTGGGGGAGATCCTTTGTTTATTATCACACCATTCATTCCTAGGTTTTCTCCGTGACCCTCCGTGTTCTCTGTGTCCTCCGTGGTTCAAGATTTGGGTTTGTGATCTGTAATCATTATTAGGAAAGCTATGTCTTTTTTACTGGCCATTTTGTTAATGGCTGTTCTTGCTTTGGCGCTGGGTGCGGTGCTGGGTTTTGCTGCGATTAAATTCAAGGTTGATGAAGATCCGCTGGTGGATAAGATCGATGCGATCCTGCCGCAAACTCAGTGTGGCCAGTGTGGTTTCCCTGGCTGTAAGCCCTATGCCACGGCGATTGCCAATGAAGAAGCCGATATTAATTGCTGCCCGCCGGGTGGTGAAGATGGCATTCGTAAATTGGCCGATTTGCTGGGCAAAGAATTTAAGCCACTCAATGCAGAGAATGGCGTAGAAAAACCTAAATCCGTAGCGCTGATTGATGAAGCCGTTTGCATCGGCTGTACGCTCTGTATTCAGGCTTGCCCAGTGGATGCCATCGTGGGGGCGGCTAAGCAGCTGCATACCGTGATTGCGGCTGAATGCACAGGGTGTGAGCTATGCGTGGCCCCTTGTCCGGTCGATTGTATTGATATTGTTCCGCTAGGCTCAACGGTGAATAACTGGCGTTGGCGCTATCCAGTCATCCCCATCAAGTTACACTCGGATGTTTCATAAATGATCGCTCGTCCTCACTTGTCCTTTGTGCGTACTGGGGCGTTTTACTCAGTCGGGCGTATGAATCACTACGCCGCTCCTTCACAAAATCCCCATTACGAACAAATTTCTGCACGATCATCGTGCGAATTTATGAAACATCCGAGTGGCTCATGACTAGGCAAATCATCACCTTTCACGGCGGTGTTCATCCGCCCGAGCATAAAGCCGAATCCAGCCATTATCCGATCAGAACAGCCGCGCTACCTGCGCGGCTCATTTTATCTCTGCAACAAAGCATAGGCAGCGCCGCCAAACCCGTGGTTAAAGTCGGCGATGAAGTGGCTAAGGGCCAGTTGATTGCTGCGGCAGACGGCATGATCTCGGCCGCCCTGCATGCGCCGACTTCGGGGCGGATTGAAGCGATAGCGTTGCAGCCGGTGGCCCATCCTTCGGGCTTAAGCGACAACTGCATTGTGCTGATCCCCGACGGCAACGATCAGTGGTTGGAACGCTCGCTGTTTGATTGGCGCAATGCCGAGCCCAATGCGGTGCGCACTTATTTGCGCGATATGGGCGTGGTCGGTTTGGGCGGCGCGGTGTTTCCCTCGCATCTGAAGTTAAGCAGTAAAACTCAACTCGATACCTTGATTATTAATGGCGCAGAGTGCGAGCCGTATATCACTTGCGACGACAGGCTGATGCGGGAGCGAGCTGCCGAAATCATCGCTGGTATTTTGATGGTGCAGTTTTTGCTCAATGCGAAGCAGGTGTTGATTGGCATTGAAGACAATAAGCCCGAAGCCGCCGCCGCCTTGCGAGATGCGATTAAAGCCAGCCGCAGCCAGGCCGTTGCCGCCATTGAAGTGGTGCAAGTGCCCACGCTTTATCCTTCTGGCGGTGCCAAGCAGCTGATTAAATTGCTGTGCAATATCGAAGTGCCTAGCGGCGTGCGCTCCACAGATTTGGGCGTGCAATGTTTTAACGTCGCCACTATCCACAGTATATATTGCGCCTTGGCCCATGCCGAACCGGTGATTCGCCGCGTGGTGACGATTACTGGCAATGTAGAGCGCCCCGGCAATTACGAAGCGCTGATTGGCACGCCGCTGGCAGAGCTCTTAAAAGCAGCGGGTGAGAAGGGCAGCTCCGGCTATATCTATGGCGGCCCGATGATGGGCTTTGAGTTGCCGTCTTTGGCCGTGGGTCTGAGCAAGGCGGGCAATTGTGTGATTGCCAAAACGCCTGCCGATTTCCCTGAGCAGCCGCGTGAAATGCCCTGTATTCGTTGCAGTAAATGCGCCGAAGCCTGCCCTGCCGAACTGCAACCTATGGATTTATTCTGGTTTGCTAAAAGCAAAAACTTTGGCAAAGCGCAGGAGCGCAATCTATTTGACTGCATCGAATGCGGCGCTTGCGCCTATGTTTGCCCAAGTAATATCCGCTTGGTGGATTACTACCGCTTTGCAAAGTCTGAAATCTGGGCGGCTGAAAAAACCAAACACGCCGCTGATTTAGCCCGTGAGCGTTTTGAGTTTAGAGAATTCAGGGCCAAGCGCGAGAAACAAGAAAAAGCCGAGCGCCTAGCCGCCAAAGCCACACAAAAGCTAGCGCAAGCGGTGGCATCTGACGATCCGGAAGACGCAATCCGCGCCGCCAAAATTAAAGCCGCGATGGCTAAGGCCGCGGGGACTAGCGAAGTGCCCGCAAGTGATAGCACGGTTACACCTGAAGTCGATCAGGCCGCGCAACTAGCGGCCGAGAAAAAAGCCAAAATTGCCGCTGCAATGGCCAGAGCTGCTGCGAAAAAAGCCGAGGCAGAAGCCGCTGTACCGATGCTTCGTAATGAAGAGCCATTTATGGCCCCATCGCAAACCCTGCCTGCCAGCAGTATGGATAAAACCGACCGCACCAAAGAAATTCTTGATAAGCGCCGTGAAGAAAGAGCCAGAATAGCGGCGATGAGCTCTGAGGAGCGCAGCGAGTGGGAAGCGGCCAAGCAGGCAGAAATCGCCGAGGCTAAAGCGGCTGCGGCATTAAGAAAAGCAGAAATTGTCGTGCCCCCTGAAGGGCCAGCGCCTTCACTTGATGAAGAAAAAGCTGCCAAAATTCGGGCCGCTATGGTTAAGCGGGATGAAGAAAAAGCCCGTCTTGCCGCAATGAGCCCTGAGGAAAAAGCAGCACTGGCCGCAGAGCGCCAAGCGCGTATTGATGCAGCGATGGCGGCAAAAGCCGCTAAGGCGGCGAAAGATGAATGATCTTGAGTCGATGCGAAAGCAATATCATTTACGTGGATCAGAGCATGGCTTAAAGGCTTGGGATGTGCACAGGCTGATTAAGCTGAGCGCCGAATTTGCCGTGATTAGCGTACCGCTGGAGCAGATTGCGGAGTTAGACCAGAGTTACTGGTTTGACGAGGGTGGAGCTGCACCAACTTGCCGGGCTATTTCTGAGCACGCCAAATTTATCAATGAAACAGATCTGCGTTTTCCTATTATTTTGTCGCAAAACGGCAGGGTAATGGACGGCATGCACAGGGTGGCGAAAGCCTTGATGCAAGGTCATACAGAAATTAAGGCGGTGCAGTTTAGCCAAGATCCAGAACCCGATTTTATCGGCATCGATGCGGATGATTTGCCTTATTAGCAGGTGTGATGCGAATAAAACCCACATCTTGAAACACGGAGGGCACAGAGAACACGGAGTTTCACGGAGAAAAGCATTTGTTAAAAATCTTTTTGTGCTTTGAATATTTTCAGAGCTATAAGGTGCGAACAAACGCTAGTTTTCTACTTATGATTTCTCCGTGTTCTGTTTTTAAACTCTGTGTTCTCGGTGTCTACAGCTTTTAGGTTTTTGCTCAGTTTTTACTTTTTTGGAATCAAATGAACACATCGCCCTTTTTTATTAAACCGACGCCTTTGCAAGTTGTCATGCTTAAAGTGGCTGCGGCTTTGTTGCCGGGGATTATTGCGCTGACTTGGGCTTTTGGCGTGGGCGTGCTGGTGCAAATTGCGCTGGCTCTTGGCACGGCCTTGCTGGCCGAGGCGGCTTGTTTAAAGCTGCGTAACTATCCAATTAAACCTTTTATCTGTGATGGCTCGGCAGCGGTTACGGCGGTTTTGCTGGCGCTCTCTATGCCGCCGCTTGCCCCATGGTGGATGGTGGTGCTGGCCACTTTAATTGCCATTTGCTTAGCCAAGCATCTCTACGGTGGCTTGGGGCAGAATCCGTTTAACCCAGCCATGGTGGGTTTTGCGGTGATGATTGTGTCTTTCCCCGCGCAAATGTCGCGCTGGGCAGCCCCTTTGCCGCTGGATATGCCGCATCTGGATAGCTTGGCTCAGATCTTCACCATTTTTAGCGGCCAGTTTCCGCAAGCCTTTGACGCCATGGCTTCTGCTACACCGCTGGATACGGTTAAAACGGCGCTACTTCAGCAACATGCTTTAAGCGATATTTTTCAGCAGCCTATTTTTGGCGCGGTAGCAGGGGTTGGCAGCGAATGGGCTGCGGTGGGATTTTTGCTGGGGGGGCTATATTTGCTCTGGTCTAAGCTGATCCCATGGCAAATTCCTGTGGGTTTTCTCGGCGCATTTATGCTGACCGCCACGCTGTTTTATGGCTTGGACCCCGCCCATTTCAGCCCGCCGTGGTTTCATCTATTTAGTGGCGCGGCCATCTTAGGTGCGTTTTTTATTGTGAGTGATCCGGTTACTGCGCCAACTACACCACGCGGCAGACTGATCTTTGCCGCCTTGGCAGGCGTGCTGACCTATATGATCCGCGTGTTTGGTGCTTATCCGGATGGTGTGGCGTTTGCAGTATTGATCATGAATATCGCCACGCCCTTTATCGACCAATACACCCAACCGCCGGTCTTTGGGCGCAAAGCGAAATAAACAAACCCAAATCTTGAACCACGGAGAGCACGGAGGACACAGAGTTACACGGAGAAAATCGATTCCTTGAGTTAACACAAGAGTTAATGCCAATTGCATTCCTTCTGTGTTTAAACGGCGAGTTTCTTTAATGAAACTGACTGTTATAAATATGATTTGTTTTTCTCCGTGAAACTCCGTGCTCTCCTTTTCCTCCGTGGTTCAAGGTGTGGGTTTTATAATTTTTGCTGTGTTAGTGGTCTGTAAGAGTTAAGTGTTTCAAGATTTGGGTTGCGCTTGTAGCTATTTTGGAGAAATAAATGAAAACCATGTTTGCCAATGGGGTACGTGGTGCGGCGACGCTGTTTTTGTTTGCGGTGGTGTTTACGGCCTTAATGGCAGGCACTTATCAGCTGACCCGCAAGAAAGTTTTGTTTAATGAAGAAAAAGCTAAAGTGGCGCTGATTGCCCAAGTGCTGCCAGCGAAAAGCTTTGATAATAATCTGCTGAAAGACGCCCACGCCTTGTCAGTAGCGGACGGTAAAGCTTTGGGTAACGAAGGCGAGAGTGCTTTTTACTTAGCTAAAAAAGCCGGTAAAACAGTCGCCGCCGTGTTTGAAGCCACCGCACCAGATGGCTATGCGGGCAAGATTAAATTGCTGGTTGGCGTGGATATTGACGGCCAAGTGCTGGGCGTGCGCGTTGTAGCGCATAAGGAAACGCCGGGCTTGGGGGATTATATCGACGCGGCCAAATCGCCTTGGATAGAGCAATTTAAAGGCAAAGAGCTGAACGCCCAAAATGCAGCAGCGTGGAAAGTTAAAAAAGACGGCGGTGGCTTTGATTATATGGCCGGCGCCACCATCAGCCCGCGTGCCGTGACCGCAGCGGTAAAACGAGTATTGGAATACGTGGCCAGCAAGCCTCAGCTTTGGAGTACGGTGAATTAACAAAATCTGTAGACACAGAGCTAAATAAGAACACAGAGCACACTGAGAAAAGTCATGAAGGGTGGGGTATTTTTATGCCCGCTATAGGCCGCACTAAAGCTAATAATATGTATGGCATTTTTTGTAGGGCGGGTGCAACCCGCGAGTCATGCTGAAAAACACGCGGGTTGCACCCGCCCTACGATGATTCGATGTTTGCTAGTGAGTGGTTTGATGCGCTTAGGGCAAGCTTTTATGCCAATTCTCTTTTTAGGTTTTCTCAGTGTGCTCTGTGCCCTTCCCGTTCTCTGTGTCTACAGATCTGTATTAGATTTTCCCCTTAGACTTTGCGGTTTTAATTGCATCACGTCATGGAGTAGCAAGTGAGCAAAGAAATTATCAGCAATAGCATCTGGAAGCAGAACGCGGGTTTGGTGCAGGTTTTAGGCATGTGCCCCGTGTTGGTGGTTTCCAGCAATATTGTGAACGGCGTGTCGCTAGGATTAGCGACCAGTATGGTGATGCTGCTTTCTGGCGCGGCCATTGCAGCAATCCGGCAATTTGTGCCCAATGAATTACGCAGCCCGATTTTTATTTTGATCATCGCCGCGCTAGTTACCGTGGTTGATTTGCTGTTCAACGCCTACGCGCATGGCCTGTATGTGGTGCTGGGGATATTTATTCCGCTGATTACCACTAACTGCATTGTGCTGGCACGCGCCGAAGCCTTTGCCTCTCGCAATAGCGTTTGGGACTCGGCCCTCGATGGTTTCTTTATGGGCATTGGCTTGACCATGGTGCTGGCGGTGTTGGGCGGGATGCGCGAGCTGGTGGGCAAGGGCACATTGCTATCAGGCATCGATCTGGTGTTTGGCCCCGCTGCCAAAGCATGGACGATTTATATTATCCCCGCCGATATGCATTACCAGTTTTTGCTCGCCATCCTTCCCCCCGGCGCATTTATCGGCCTTGGGCTCTTGATTGCATGCAAAACCGCAATAGATAAAAGAGCCGCTGCCAAGGCACAACTTGAACGGCTAGCAGATGCTGTGCCGAGTCACTGAGTGGCTGGCCTATCTGCTGCTGGCCTGCTTGGTTTGGTGGCTGATGAGCATAGGCTTTTGGGGCAAGCTGGTGGTGTTGATTTTGGGCATAGTGGCTCTCGTTGTAGCGATGTATTACTACTACCAAGTGATGAGCGCACCTTGGGATGAGTGGGACGATAGGTCTGATGATGATAGTTAGTATGCTAGACATCAAGTTAAGCTAAGGATGGGCATACATCTTTTGTAGGGCGGGTGAAACCCGCCAACCTTAGGCATGAAAAGCGATGAAATCGGCGGGTTTCACCCGCCCTACGGTGGGTTTTTCTAAATTAATATAAACAGGTATCCCATGGCATTAAAAATATCTAAAGAAGCTGAAGCATTATTAGTGAAGTCTATTTGCCGTTATTTTGATGCCAATATGGATGAGCCGATTGGTGGTTTGCAGGCAGCGCAGTTATTGGATTTCTTTATGCAGGAAATCGGCCCTAGTGTTTACAACCAAGCCATCGCTGATGCGCAGGCCTATATGCAAGACAAAGCCTTGGATATGCCGGGTAGCTGTTTTGAGCCAGAAATGAATTTCTGGAATAAAAAATGAATAAAGAAACCCGGCGCATTTTTTATCAACGTCTTGCCGACCTAGACCCCAATCCCACTACCGAGCTGAACTACAGCACGCCATTTGAGCTGCTTGCCGCTGTTTTGCTTTCTGCTCAGGCCACCGATGTAGGTGTTAACAAAGCCACCAAGCGTTTGTTCCCCGTTGCTAACACCCCAGAAAGTATTCTGGCGCTGGGGCTAGAGGGGCTTGAATCCTATATCGCCACCATCGGTCTCTATCACAGCAAGGCCAAGCATCTGCTGCAAACCTGTCAGATGCTGGTCGATTTGCACGGCAGTGAAGTACCGCAAGACAGAGAGTCACTCGAAGCACTGCCAGGTGTAGGCCGGAAAACCGCCAATGTGGTGATGAACACGGCGTTTGGCATACCGACCATTGCGGTCGACACGCATATCTTCCGCGTATCCAACCGCACCGGCTTAGCGCCGGGTAAAGACGTAAAAGTTGTCGAAGAAAAGCTACTCAAAGCCACCCCCAACGAATTCAAACTCAATGCCCACCACTGGCTGATTCTGCACGGCCGCTACGTATGCAAAGCGCGTAAACCCGAGTGTTGGAGCTGTGTGGTGAATGATGTGTGCGATTACAAATCCAAACAAATCACTCCGCCACCGGGGCGGTAATGCGAATACTCCTTTGCTCGAACGTAGCTTTTAAAGCTACGTTCGTAGCTAAAAAGGCGACATCAATTCTTTTGCTTTACCACCACCTGCCACCTCCAAACCACCAAGGCAATGGCGATTGCCGCGTGGATTGAGCTGATTAAAATGCTGGCAATCGCTGATGTGTGGCTGATCGGCATCAGGATAGAGGCCAAGCTTTCCAGCCCGCTGCTGTGGGCTAAGAAGGGCAGCAGGCCGTTGATAATGGCCAGATAGAGCAGGCTACTGGCGAGCAGCCGTTTGCTATTGCTATTCAATGCGAGGAATAAGCAGATGGCGCTGTCCCTCAGCAAGATCAGGGCGATGGCGAGTGGGGTGCTGCTCAGTATGGGGAATTCGTCTACACCCGATCCCGTAGCCAGCAGAGCAAAAACAAAAGACAGCAGCAAGGTCGTTGGCCAGAGCGGCAGATTGATCAGTGCGCCGTGCCAGTTCTGGCTTTGAATACGGGTGATGACCCGTTGCCAAACGGTATAGCTATTAGGCTCTGCAAAGAGCATGGCATATGTCATCACGCTGCAAATAATCAGCCCGAGCATTGCCAGCTGATCATGTTTAAAACCAGCAAAGAAAGCGGCCAGCAGGCAGGCAAACAGCGGCCATGCCCATGGACATGTGCGTACTTGCAGCGCATTTTGCATGAGCCGCCATGCTGCAAACACACTACAAAATGCAAAGAAAGAGCCCGCCAGTAGTTGAAATTGCTGCGGCATAAAGGGGATATTCCACCAGCTAATCGGCGTATCGCTCATCTCAAACAGATTGGGCATCATAAAAAAAGCGGGGATGGCCAGCAGCAAATTAAAGCTGCCTCGGCGGTTTTGGGCCAGATCGGATTGCCCCAGTTGCAGATTGATCACCAGCGCCGTGCCATGTAGCAAAAGGCCGATGGCAACCATTGATAGCGCCTTGCTAATGGCATTGATTGGGCTGCTTGGCAGCTCTGCTACCAGCAGCATTAGCAGGCAGAGTACGCCGCCATACCAATTAAACAGCGTTGCGCCAAATAGCTTGCCCCAAGTCATTTCCCATGGGCTAAGCGCACTCATTCTTTGCTGATCCCATGTGTGATCGCGCTGCTCGTCACCAATGGCTGAGGCAGCATTTTTTGTGCCCCACAGCCAGACTATCCCCACAAAGAGCGCCACCGCGGTGCTGCCCAGCTTGCTTAATTCGGTGTTCATTCCTACCGCTAAAAAAATCAGCGCAAGGATAGCTGGCATGCCAATTAAGCGTGGCATAGAAAAGCTTAGCCAGATATTGCGTTTGAATTCAGGATTCATATCGTTTCCTTCTTGGTGCGTAGGAAAACTTTCAGCAAGTTTTGCCCGCAAAAACTTAGGCGTAGATGATGTTTGAATTCGGGATTCATTTTGTGTCCTTACTGGCGATGGTGCGCAGATAAGCTTGCTGTAAATTCTGTTCGCCAAAGCTGCTGATGGCGAGGCCGGATTGGATCAGCTCTGCCAGTAATTGGGCCTGCTCATCGCTTGTGCCGCTGAAATCAAACTCGGCGTGATTGTCCTGATGTTTGCTGAGTGCAACTTTGGAATGGCCGCCTAGTATTTGGGCAAGTTGCGGATTGGGGCTGGCCAGACTGAGTTGCAAGGCTCTGCTGCTTATGCCATGTGAGCCGAGCGCGCGGTGCTCGAGGATTTTTCCGTCTTTTAGCACCAGCATATGGCTGGAATAGGCTTCCAGCTCAGCCAAAATATGCGACGACACCAAGAGCGTCATGCCGCTGGCTTGCAGTTGCCTGAATAATATCGCCAGCTCATTACGCGCCTCTGGGTCTAGGCCTGACGCGGGCTCGTCCAGTAGCAATACCTGCGGAGCATGAATAATCGCCTGCCCAATCGCCACCCGTTGACGTAAACCTCGCGACAAGCTACTGGCTTTTTGCCCCAAGCGATCTTGTAAAGACAAGCGCTGCGCAGTGTTATTGATGGCGGCTGCAATCGCCTCTTTAGCCAAGCCTTGCGATGCCGCTGCGTATTCTAAACACTGCGCCACGGTTAAATCTTGGTAAAGGCCAAAGAAATCTGATAAATAGCCCATCTGCCGATGCACCGCGCGTGGCTCTTCCTGTACATCTAAGCCCGCCACAGCAATCGAGCCAGAAAGCGGCGTTTCAAGGCCGGCAATGCAGCGCATTAAGGTGGTTTTTCCCGCGCCATTGGCACCTACCAGCGCCGTAACGCTGCCACGCTCTACACTCAGATTCAATTGATTTAGCGTCCGGTGGCCGGGGTAATCAAAGGTAAGGCCAGAAATTTGGATCATGGAAGTCTCGGGTTGATCTGACTAGATTTGACAGCATCATACTGGATACAGGCAGGGAATTATTGTTAGGATGTTTGCAATATCGTAGGGCGGGTGAAAGCCCATACTGGCTAATCAAAATCAAAAAGACCTTTTTAGTGCCTTCGGCACGTTGATTTTGGAGCGGTTAGCCACCGTGGGGGCCTTCCTTTCTTGAACGGCCAAGAAACGAAGCCAAAGAAGGCCGCCCCACGAAACACGAAGGCCCCTCATCTGCGGACAATCGAGCGGCGGCTGCGGAACTCGCTCGCAGGCTCGCTCAAACAGGCATCAAAGAAACCCCGCCCGCTTGTTCCTCGCTTCGGCGTGTTTCAAGGGGACTCAAAAAGCCCTGCGCAGAGAGTGTGGTCATTATGTTTTTTCGCTGTTTGTTAATGAATACTTAATTGGTTAGCTGATATGGGGTGAAACCCGCCAAATTAAGGTATAAATCCGTGAAAAATGGCGGGTTTCACCCGCCCAACAAATCATCATTATTAATTGGAATACAAATGGCAGAAAATTTACTGATTCAAGGTAGTAGCAAAGAAGAGCTGTATCAAAATCTGATTCCGCAAGCTTTGGCTTTAATTGAAGGCGAGAGCGATTTGATTGCCGCGATGGCGAATGTCTGCGCCGCCATGCATCACACTTTTGGCTGGTTGTGGACGGGTTTTTATATTGTGAAGCAGGATGAGCTGGTGCTTGGGCCATTCCAAGGGCCGATTGCCTGCACCCGTATTCAAAAAGGCCGCGGTGTTTGCGGTAGCGCTTGGGCTCAGGCGCAAACGTTGGTGGTTCCGGATGTAGACGCCTTTGCAGGGCACATCGCCTGCTCGTCCTTGGCCCGCTCTGAAATTGTTTTACCGCTAATCAATAGCGATGGCGTGGTGCTGGCAGTATTGGACGTGGATTCGGCCGAGTTAGCGACATTTGACGACATCGATGCTCAATATTTGGCGCGGATTTGTGAGGCGGTGGCCCGCTTGTTTTAAGCTGAGCATTTCGCCCACCGATCAGCGGCGGCCCTGCCCATGTTAAACTTCGCCCGCTTTCATTCCCAAGGTTTTTCATGCTGCATCTCTTAAATACTCCGCAACGCGAGGCTGTCGTTTATCTGGGTGGGCCTTGCCTCGTCTTGGCGGGTGCAGGCTCAGGCAAGACGCGGGTGATTACGCAGAAGATTGCGTATTTAATTGAGAAGGCAGGCATGAATGCCAAGAATATCGCGGCGATTACCTTTACTAATAAGGCCGCGCGCGAGATGCAGGAGCGGGTGGGGGCGCTGCTGCCAAAAGAAATGCTCAAGGGGCTGACCGTTTCTACTTTTCACTCCTTGGGGCTAAAAATGTTGCGCGAAGAAGCGCGTCATTTAGGCTATAAGCCGCAGTTTTCTATCTTAGATTCGGCAGACGCTGCCAAGATTATTAGCGAGCAACTCGTTACCACCGATAAGCAGCTAATTCGAACCAGCATGAGCCAGATTTCCATGCTGAAAAACGATCGCATCTCGCCGGACAAGGCCTTGGCGATGGCGCAATCTGAGGGCGAGTTGCAGCTGGCTAAGCTGTACCGCTCTTATCAAGACACCTTATTTGCCTATCAGGCTTTGGATTTTGATGACTTGATTCGCCTGCCGGTGGATTTATTTGAAGCCCATCCCGAAGTGCTGGAAAAATGGCAAAACCGCCTGCGCTATTTGTTGGTCGATGAATATCAAGACACCAATACCACCCAGTATCAATTAGTTAAGTTGCTAGCTGGCGTGACTGGTTTGTTTACGGCGGTGGGGGATGATGACCAGTCTATCTATGCTTGGCGTGGTGCCAATGTGGATAATTTGCGCCTCTTGCAAGAGGATTTTCCCAAGCTGCAGGTGATTAAGCTCGAGCAAAACTATCGTTCGATGGCGCGTATTTTGCGCTGTGCCAATGCGGTGATTGGCAATAACCCTAAATTATTCGAGAAAAAGCTTTGGTCTGATCTAGGCGTTGGTGATCCGATTATGGTGATCGAAACCAAAACCGAGGAAGAAGAAGCGGCCATGGTGTTGGATCATCTGGAGTCGAGTCGTTTTTTAAACAATGGCAAGTATTCCAACTACGCCATTTTGTATCGCGGCAACCATCAGGCACGGATTATCGAGCAGCAGATGTGGGGACGTCGCATTCCCTACGTGATTTCGGGCGGGCAATCTTTTTACGATAAGGCCGAGATCAAAGACGTGCTGGCGTATTTGCGGTTGATCGCTAATCAAGACGACGATCCGGCGTTTATTCGCTCTGTCACTACGCCTAAGCGCGGCGTGGGCAATGTAACGCTGGAAAAACTCGGTGGCTACGCCGCCACCCGCAATGTTTCTTTTTTTGCTGCCGTGTATGAAGAAGGCTTTATTCATCAGGTGCAAGCCGCCCAGTACGAGCCGCTGCGGCTGTTTTGTGATTTTATAAATCGCATGCAAGACCGTGCAGATAAAGAGCCAGCTGGGCCTTTACTCAATGAATTGCTGCTGGCGATTGATTTTGAAACATGGCTGTATGAAAACGACGAGCCGCGTCCCGCCGAGGCTAAGTGGAAAAACGTCCAAGATTTAGTGGCCTGGATTACCAAAAAAGGCGAGGAAGACGATAAAAGCCTGATCGATATCGTGCAAACCATCGCGCTGATCACCATGCTAGAAGGGCGTGATGAAGAGGAAGTCGATGCGGTTAAGTTGTCCACTCTGCATGCATCCAAAGGGCTGGAATATCCGCATGTGTTTTTGATCGGCTGTGAAGAAAACATCCTGCCGCATCAGAATTCGATTGAAAGCAATATGGTGGAAGAAGAACGGCGGCTGATGTATGTGGGCATTACCCGCGCCCAGCGCACGCTCACCATCAGCTATTGCGGCAAGCGCCGCCGTGCGGGTGAATGGCAAATTACTGAGCCAAGCCGCTTTTTAAAAGAATTACCGCCCGAAGATGTGATTATCAGCGGCCGCTTGGCAGGAGATAAGCCCAAACCCGCCATGACGAAGGAAGAGCGAAAAGCCAAAAACGCTGAACTGATGGCGAGGATTGGTAAGTGACTGATGTGACGGAGCCAAACCCAAATCTTGAAACACAGAGGCGGCAGAGAACACGGAGAAAAACAAGGCTTGAGTTAAGTTATTTTCTTAGGTTTTAAGTATTTAAAAATCCAGCAATGAGGAGTTGTATCACTGTTAGTGGCACGGGGCTTAAATCTCCCCTTGAAACACGCCGGAGCGAGGAACAAGCGGGTCGGGGGATCGCTTGGGAGCGAGGCAGCGAGCCAATCCCGCCCGCCGCCGACTCGATTGAACCGCAGCAGGGGCCTTCGTGTTTTTGAGGTTGTGGCTTGGCTTCGTTTCTTGGCCACACAAGAAAGGAAGGTCCAGCGGGACGCCCGCACCTAAATCAACGTGCCGAAGGCACTAAAAAAAGAGGTGCTGCGTAAGATTAGTTAATTTAATAAATAGGGCCGGTGAGTCTGCCCTATTCGATAATCGTAGATCGCGGATCATGCCGATGATCTGTGCGTATACGCCGAGTATTCCCCCTTTCCCCTCCACATATTGCAATCATCCTGTTTTATGCTTTTGCGGAACTTGGTATGGAGTCTGCACTCGATTTAGCATCGCGCTACGGCATTTCAATGCTTTACTTCCCCCGACTACATACTTACTGATTTACATCTAAGAACTTTTATCTGGACGGCGTATTGTGCGTGGCACAGGCGCTAGGTATTTGCGCTTTGCGGGCTAGCCCGCTATTTGTTGTGTTTTTATACCGATTGCTGGCGAGTTTTACTCGCCCTACATTGATCAATGCCTGCGGGTTTAGTCCGCGTTCATGTGGATGGGATAATCGCAATAGGCTAAGACGAAAATGTATGCTTGCACAAAGTAAGCATTTTGTAGGTATGATCGCGAACAAAACCAAGAAATCAGAAAGAAATTATCGAAGATATTTTCTGATTTGAAGATTCCCCCTTATTCAGGAGTAAGACCTAATGATTAGAGGCACAAAGATTGTTGCAACCCTCGGCCCAGCTTCCAACGACCCAAAGGTTCTTGAACAGCTGATCGTCGCTGGGGTGAATATGGTTAGGCTGAACTTCTCCCACGGCACCGCACAAGACCATACAGATCGAGCTAATTTAGTACGTTCTATCGCAGATCGCCTTGGGCAATCTGTTGCGGTACTGGCTGATTTGCAAGGCCCAAAGATTCGTGTGGGTAAGTTTGAAAACGGCAAAATTGAGCTAGAAAAAGGCGCAGCATTTATTCTGGATGCGGCATGTGAGCTGGGTAATCAGGATTATGTTGGCCTAGATTACAAAGAATTGCCAAATGACGTGGTGCCTAGCGATATTTTATTGCTGGATGACGGCAAGATTAAGCTAGAAGTCATCTCGGTAACGGGCGTTAAAGTATTAACCAAAGTTTTGGTCGGCGGTACCTTATCTAATAATAAGGGTATCAATCGTCAAGGCGGCGGCTTAACTGCTCCTGCGCTGACCGAAAAAGATATGGCAGACATTAAAACTGCAGCAGCATTGAAGGCTGATTATGTTGCGGTGTCTTTCCCTAAGAGTGGCAGCGATATGCATTTGGCGCGCACTCTATTGCTGGCAGAAGGCAGCCATGCAGGTTTGATCGCTAAGATCGAGCGCACTGAAGCTATCACCAATCTGGTAGAAATCCTCGAAGCGTCTGACGGTATTATGGTGGCGCGTGGTGATTTGGCCGTTGAAGTGGGCGATGCTGCTGTGCCTGCCTTGCAAAAGCGCATGATCAAAATGGCGCGTCAGATGCGTAAATTGTCGATTACGGCGACGCAAATGATGGAGTCGATGATCACTAGCCCAGTGCCAACGCGTGCTGAAGTGTCTGATGTGGCCAATGCGGTTCTCGATGGTACAGATGCGGTCATGTTGTCGGCCGAATCTGCTGCGGGTAAATACCCAGTTGAGGCGGTTGAAGCGATGCTGCGCGTTTGCCAAGAAGTAGAAAAACACGCAGATATGCAAAGCGATAATGAATTTATTAGCGATGCAGTTGTAGAGCGTATCGACCAAGCGATTTCAATGGCTGCCGTGTATGCGGCCAGCCATTTGCCGATGAAAGCGATTGTGGCGCTGACAGATTCAGGGACTTCGGTGCTATGGCTTTCACGCTATATCAGTGCAGTACCTATTATGGCCGTCACACAAAACGTATCTACTTACCGTAAACTTGCGTTGTATCGTCATGTTCAGCCTACTTTGATGCCAGAATCAGTAGGTAGTGAGCGTGATGCACAGATTGCGCATGTAAAAATGGCTTTGGTGCGTGATAAGCGTGTTGCCGTGGGTGATTGTTTCGCCATGACTTGGGGCTCGCAAGCAGGTTTGGGTGCAAATACGCTACAAATTATTAAAATCGACACACCACAGGCTTAATTTAAACTGTGAATGCGCAATAGCGCAGGTGTAAGTCAAACGGCGTGATACTTTGGCAACCTAATGGGTGCTTAGAGCGCGCCGTTTTTTTTGCCCCCACGGCGGGGAGCTTATTTGCCGGTTAATCTTGGCACAACCTTTTAAATAGGAAGGATACCCATGCGTAGAGGGGTATATGCAGGTAGCTTTGATCCGGTTACCAATGGTCATTTATGGATGATTGAGCATGGCGTAGGCATGTTCGATGAAATGATCGTTGCGATTGGTGATAATCCAGATAAGTCTTACACCTTTAGCTTGGCTGAACGCTTAGCCATGCTGAGAGAAACCACCGCGCATCTTCCTTCCTTGCGTGTGGAATCTTTTGAAAACTCATTTCTCGTGAATTATGCCCGAGAGCAAGGCGCTAACTTTATTTTGCGCGGGATTCGTGAAGCGGCCGATTATGAGTTTGAGCGCAAAATGCGTTACGTTAACGCCGATTTAGCTCCACATATCGACACTGTATTTTTGATGCCGCCGCGAGAAATCGCCGAAGTGAGCTCGACCATGGTGAAAGGTCTCGTTGGCCCCGCAGGCTGGCAAGGTGTGGTGCGGCAATATGTACCCGAGCCGGTATTTAATCGCTTTCTTGCGCTGAGGGCTAGTCGTACCTCAAGCTTGAGCTTGGATATCTCTGAAACCAAGAGCGCTTAGTGCTGAGGGCGCGCTTGAAGCTCCGCGTGTTAGAGCGCAGTGCGCCATATCCCCCCGCCTGTTACACTTCTGCTTTTATGTGCTCAAGATTTTATAAAAATGGCTGATATCGCTAGCTTTCGTAACCGCTTTGCCAAAAACGTTAAACATTGGGGCAAATGGGCCCGCCGGCAGGGCATTACTTGCTACCGTGTATACGATAGAGATGTACCCGAATTTCCTGTGATCGTTGATTTCTATGAAGGCCGTGTGCACTTGCAAGAAGTGGCCACCGGCTGGATGGAAAGCGATGAAGACCATGCTGCTTGGCTAGAAGCGATTCGCAATGCTTGCGCCGAGGTGCTGGAGATTGACGAATCTGCCGTGGTGCTGAAATTACGCCAGCGGCAAAAAGGCCTACAGCAGTATGAAAAGCTGGAAGGCGAGTTGTCTGAAGACTTTGTGGTGCAAGAAGGCGGCAATAAATTCTGGGTGAATTTAGGCGCTTATCTAGATACTGGCTTGTTTCTGGATCACCGCAATACCCGTCAGCGCGTGATGGAAGAAGCCAAAGGCAAGCGCTTCTTAAATCTATTTAGCTACACAGGCTCGTTCAGTGTGTATGCCGCAGCCGGTGGCGCCAGCCATACCACTACCGTGGATATGTCGAATACTTATCTAGAATGGGCTGAGCGCAATTTTGCCCTGAATGGCATGGATCCATCCCGCCATCAACGCGTGCGTGCCGATGTGTTTGAGTTTTTGTCTGAAGCTTTGGGCGAATCAACTCGCTACGATTTAATCGTCTTAGATCCACCTTCGTTCTCTAATTCCAAAAAAATGAATGGTATTTTGGATATTCAGCGCGATCATTCGTGGATCTTAGAAAGCGTTTTAGGCCTCTTAAAGCCAGGTGGCGTGTTGTATTTCTCTAATAATCTACGCACCTTTGTTTTGGACGATTGGCTTAAACCACTGTGCACCGATATCTCAGCGCAATCCGTCCCAGAAGACTTCCGCAACCGCAAAATTCATCAGTGTTTTAGGTTTGTAAAAGCCTGATTAAGTCTAAAAATTCTGTAGGCACAGAGCACACAGAGGACGGGGAAAAAAACTGAAGAGGCAGAGGTCCGCCGCTATGGATACAGATCAGTTTTTCTCAGTGTGCTCTGTGTTCTCCCTGCTCTTTGTGTCTACAGACTTGAGCATTTTATCTTCTGTACGTGCCTGCTTGTTTGGATTACCCCGTCAATGAACAATCCCTATTTTTCCTATCCTCTCGTTCTGGTTGATTTAGAAACCACCGGAGCGAATCCGAATTCGGATCGTATTACCGAAGTGGGCATTGTGCAGATCGACGAGCAAGGCAGCCGTAGCTGGTCGCAGTTGGTGAACCCCGGAAAAGAAATCCCTGAGTTTATTCAGGAGTTGACCGGCATTAGCAATGAAATGGTAAGCGACGCGCCACCCTTTGCCGATGTGGCAGAGCAAGTGCTCGAGCTATTGCAAGGGCGAGTGTTTGTTGCGCATAACGCGCGCTTTGATTACGGATTTTTAAAGCAAGAATTTAAACGCCTCGATATGCGTTTACAGGCGCAGGTGCTGTGTACCGTGAAGCTGTCTCGCAAGCTTTATCCTAGCGAACATAAGCACAGCTTAGATGCTCTGATTGCACGCTATGGGCTGACTTTCTCCGGTGGTCGCCATCGTGCGCTCACCGATGCCGAGCTTTTGCAGCAGTTTTTGGATGTGGCGCTGAAAGATCACGGCTTTGAGGTGCTGCATCAAGCGATTGCCGAATTATTACGTCAGCCTGCCTTGCCTCCTGCGCTCGACCCAGCCCAAATTGATGAATTGCCTGAGTCTTCCGGCGTGTATATTTTTTACGGCTCGGATGATGTGGCGCTTTATATCGGCAAAAATCACAATATTCGCAAACGCGTGTTGGCTCATTTTAGCGATGGCAATCCTAAGGAAGTGCAACTGGCTAAGCGGACTCAACGGCTTGCTTGGCATGAAACAGCGGGAGAGTTAGGTGCGCTATTGCTGGAAACCAGCCTTGTTTCCCAGTTAGAGCCAAGCTACAACCCACCACAGCGGCGGATTAAAGAGCTAGGTGCTTGGCGTTTGGTTTCTAAAGACGACGTACTGCAGCCCTATTGGACACCGTGGGCAGAGGTAGGAAGTGAGCCGGTATTTGGCCCTTTCCGCTCGCGCCGCGAAGCCGCCAATGTGCTGAATAAAATGATCGACGGCCATGGCCTGTGTCGGCAGATTTTGGGGCTAGAACCCAAGCCTAAATCGCTTGCGCCCTGCTCGGCATTTTTAGAAAGCCGCTGCCGTGGTGCCTGCGTAGGCCGAGATATCACCCACAATGCCCGTTTTTCTGCTGCGATGGAGCGCTATCGCTTCCCGCTATGGCCCTACAAGGGCGCAGTTGCGCTAGCAGAAGGCCCAGAATGGGCGCCCGTGCTACAGGTGTTCGATCAATGGTGCTATCTAGGCGCGATCAATCATATCGACGAGCTAGCCACTCTAGTAGCCAAGCCTCGAAAGTTTGAACTTGATGTATTTAAGCTGATTCAGAAAGAATTCAAAAAGCAGGGGCATAAATTGCAGAAGCTGGGTGTCAGTGCTGAAAGTCAAAAAGATCTGTAGACACAGAGAACGGGGAGATTAAAAGCAGAACACAGAGAAAACTAAAGATTTAACTTTGATTTTCTCTGTGTTCTTTGTGTTCTCATTTGTCTCTGTGTCTACAGACCTTAGGTTTTTCCGCTTTTTAAGCCGCGTAAATCACAAACACCGTTGGGCGTTTGTGTAGGTCGGGCTTAGTGCCGCTCTTCCAGTCTGCCACGGTCTTGCTCAGCATCAACTCATTAGACGTGGTTAGATCACAAGCCACGGTCAGCTGGGTGCTGCCTTTTAAGCCAAGTAAAAGCGCATCAAATAAAGCGCCGTTGCGGTAAGGCGTTTCTATCATCAGTTCGGCTTGTTTGTTGCGGTACGAGTCGTTTTCTAGCTGGCGAATTGCTTCTAGACGAGCTGGGTCCTGCGAGGGGATATAGCCGTTGAAGCGAAACTTCTGACCATTCGCGCCTGCTCCCATCAGGGCGAGCAAGATCGACGATGGGCCGACTAGTGGCGCTACTTTAATGCCTTTACGGTGCGCTAAACGAATCAAGTTTGCGCCTGGGTCAGCTACGCCGGGGCAGCCCGCTTCGCTCATCAGGCCTACATCGTGGCCATCCAGCAGCGGCTTTAACAGGGCGCTGAGTGCGTCTTCCTTGGTGTGCTCGTTTAGCTCTTCCATCCACAGGCTGCGCAGCTCGTGCGGCGTGCCAAATTCTTTTAAGAAAGCGCGTGCGGTTTTAGGTGCTTCAACAATAAAGTGCGTTAAACGCTGCGCCGTGGCGAGTACGTCCGCCGGAATCACGCTGGCTAGTGTGTCTGTACCCAGCGGGACAGGAATCAAATACAGGGTGCCGCTCATAGCAGTGGAAATCCTTCATTTTTTAACATGGTAATTAATTCAATTAGCGGCAAGCCAATAATGGCTGCAGGATCTTTGCCCTCGATGGCAGCAATCATCACAATACCAAGGCCTTCGGTTTTGGCGCTGCCAGCGCAGTTATAGGGCTTTTCGCGCTGCAAGTAGGATTCGATCTCGGCATCGGTGTAATCACGCATCGTGACACGGGTAATATCTACACAATGCTGCTCTTGGCCCGTTGCCGTGTTGTAAAGGCAAAGTGCAGTATGAAATGCCAGTGTGTGGCCGCGCATTTTACTTAACTGATGAACGGCGCGCTCATGAGTGCCGGGTTTTCCTAGCTGCTCACCGTTTAAAAGGGCGACTTGGTCTGAGCCAATAATCAGGCTGTCTGGGTATTGATCAGCCAGTACGCGGGCTTTAGCTATGGCGAGACGCAAGCTGGTGTCGCCTGCTGTTTCGCCGGGCAGGGCGCTTTCATCTAAATTTGGCGCAGCAGTTTCAAAAGAGATACCGAGCCGCTCTAGCAATTCTTTGCGATAGGGCGAGGTAGAAGCGAGGACTAAACGAGGTAAGTGCATGGATTTGTTAGACTCTTACGTAAATGACTTTGACAGGGTTAGTTAAGAGATTGTATCATGCGCGGTTTCTTGTATTCGTTCTGGTTCCCTTATGACTGTTATTCACAGCGGTCAATTCGCGCTTGAAGGCGAAAAGATTGAAGGATTGACGCCGCTGTCCGAGTTAGGCCGCTTACATGATCTGCTTGCTAGTACTGAGGGCAGCATGGTCTGGAAGTTGTCTAGCGGCATTGATAAGTTAGAGCGGCCGTGGTTGTTTGTTGATGTGGAAGGCGAAGTTCAACTCGTTTGCCAACGTTGCTTAAAGCCCATGCCCTTTTTTGTTAATGTGGGTAGCACTCTCGTACAGTTTCCAGACGAGGCCCATCTTGATGATGCGGAAAACGCTGATGAAGATCTCGAAGGTATCGTTATCGATCCCGAGCTTGACGTTATTGCGTTGATAGAAGATGAAATTCTGCTTGCCTTGCCCTTCGCGTCCCGACACGAAGACTGTGGTGCAGATCGCATTGTTTTAAAAGATTCAAAACCGAATCCGTTTGCTGTCCTGGCTCAGTTGAAAACCAGGGAAGCGGAATAAACTTTTTCAAGGAGCTACAATCATGGCTGTTCAACAGAATAAAAAGTCCCCGTCCAAGCGTGGCATGCGTCGTGCACACGACTTCCTGACCGCTCCGGCGCTGGCAGTTGAAGCTACGACTGGTGAAGCACATTTGCGTCACCACATCTCCCCTAATGGCTTTTACCGCGGTCGTCGCGTTATCAAAGCTAAGGGCGAGTAATCCCTTTTACAACCTCAGGGTTGTAATATGCGGCGCAAGCGGGCAACCCTTGCGCCGTTCGCCGTTCTGGATTCCCCAGTCTGTGCCTCATTGGAGCCGTGATTGAAGCGTTTTTCCTTGCTGGCTTGATTAGCTACGAAGCACGCTCTCCTGCTCCTTATAGGACTTTTAGCCCCCGATGGATATCACCGTTGCCGTTGATGCAATGGGTGGCGATCATGGCACGCACGTTACTGTGCCTGCAGTGCTTCGCTTCCTAAAAGAATTTCCCAATGTAAACGTCGTGCTGGTTGGTTTGCCTGACGTTCTTGCCGTTGAATTAAAAGCTTGCCATGCCACGGTAGGACCTCGCTTGCGTGTTCACGCCGCCAGTGAAGTGGTCACCATGGATGAATCGCCTCAGTCCGCGATGAAGAATAAAAAAGATTCTTCGATGCGCGTGGCGATTAATTTGGTTAAATCAGGCGAGGCCAATGCTTGCGTTTCAGCAGGCAATACCGGCGCGCTGATGGCGACTGCTCGTTTTGTGCTTAAAACCATTCCGGGCATTGATCGGCCTGCGATCGCAAAGATGATGCCATCTAGCCGCAACGAGACTTGTGTGCTGGATTTGGGCGCAAATGCGGTATGTACGCCGCATAATCTTCTGCAATTTGCCATTATGGGCTCGTCCCTTGTGGCCGCAACTCGCCATATTGAGAACCCAACTGTTGGCTTGCTCAATATTGGTTCGGAAGATCAAAAAGGTAATGAAATCGTCAAAGAAGCTTCCGAGTTGCTGAAAGCTTCACGCCTTAATTTTTATGGCAATGTTGAAGGTAATGATATCTATCGTGGCTCGGTTGATGTTGTGACCTGCGATGGTTTTACCGGCAATGTGGCGCTAAAAGCTTCGGAAGGTTTGGCGAAGATGTTGGCCGAATTCTTAAAACAAGAATTTACCCGCAGCTGGTGGACGCGCATTATTGCGCTCTTGGCGTGGCCGGTGCTGGCGCGTTTTAAAGCTAGAGTGGATCCGCGCCGCTACAACGGTGCATCCTTGCTGGGCTTAAAAGGCATCGTGGTAAAGAGCCATGGTGGTGCAGATAAAGTGGCTTTTTATTGGGCGCTGAGACAGGCGATGGATGAGGCACGCTCAGGCGTGATTCAGCGTATCACTGAACAAGTTCAAGATCAGCTCGCAGAATTGGCAGCTCAAGAGACTGTCACCGAATAAGGGGTTATGTATGTACGCTCGCATTGTTGGTACAGGTTCTTATTTACCGTCTCGTATCGTTTCTAATCAAGAAATTGCCGAGCGCGTTGAAACAAGCGATGAGTGGATTTTTTCGCGTACGGGTATTCGTGAGCGCCATATTGCCGCCGAAGGCGAGATGACCTCCGATATGGCTCTGAAAGCCATTGAGGCGGCGATTGCTGCTGCCGGTGTTAGCAAAGAAGAAATTGATTTATTGATTGTGGCAACCACGACTGGCGATCAAATTTTTCCTTCGACAGCCTGCATCTTGCAAGATAAATTGGGCGTGCATGGCTTTCCGGCGTTTGATGTGCAGGCGGTGTGTGCTGGCTTTATTTATGCACTGAGCACTGCTGAAAAATTTGTAAAAACCGGTGCATCTAAGTGTGCGGTGGTAGTGGGGGCTGAAACGCTGTCACACCTCGTGAATTGGGATGATCGTGGTACATGTATTTTGTTTGGCGATGGTGCGGGCGCGGTCGTGCTAAAGCCATCTACAGAAACGGGTATTTTGGCCACGCATTTACGTGCTGATGGCCGTTATCGCCATATTTTAAAAGCAGATGCAAAAGTAAAATATGGTGTTTTAACGGGCAGCCCTTGGCTGTATATGGAAGGCAATGCCGTCTTTAAATTTGCGGTTAGAGCCTTGGCAGATATTGCCGTAGAGACGCTTGAAGCGGCTGGTATTGAACAATCTGAAATTGATTGGTTGGTTCCGCATCAAGCGAATATCCGTATTATTGAATCTACCGCAAAGCATCTTGGCTTAAGTATGGATAAAGTGGTGGTGACGGTGGCCGAGCATGGCAATACTTCCGCTGCATCGATTCCGCTAGCGTTGGACGTTGCGGTGCGAGATGGTCGAATTAAAGCCGGCCATAAAGTGTTAATGGAAGGAATTGGCGGTGGTTTTGCCTGGGGCTCGGTGTTAGTCCAGTTTTAATTCTTAACGGCGCAGCAATGCGCCGTTTGCCTATCTGGCATTAAAATAACTGTTTGAATTTGGCTGAAGTCATGCATTTCAGCAGCGTGTAGGAGAAAAAAATGGCATTAGCATTTGTGTTTCCGGGCCAAGGCTCACAATCGATAGGCATGATGAATGGCTGGGCCGATTTGGCGGTAGTGAAAGCGACGTTTGACGAAGCTTCGGCCATCTTAGGGCAAGATTTATGGCAAATGGTTGCTGATGGCCCGAGCGAGCTACTCAATGCCACCGTTAACACTCAGCCCCTGATGTTGACTGCAGGTGTGGCCGTATGGCGCGCTTGGCAAGCACAGGGTGGAGCCCAGCCAACCGTCTTGGCTGGTCATAGCTTGGGTGAGTACAGTGCCTTGGTTGCCGCCGAAGCTTTGTCTTTTGGCGATGCGCTGCAATTGGTACGTTTGCGTGCTGAGGCGATGCAAGAAGCCGTGCCAGTGGGGACCGGTGCGATGGCGGCGATCCTAGGTTTGGCAGATGCGGAAATCATTGCCGCTTGTGAAGAAGCGGCTCAGGGTGACGTGGTGGCGGCGGTTAATTTTAACTCGCCAGGGCAGGTGGTGATTGCAGGCAGCAAGGCGGCTGTAGAGCGCGCTTGTGAGGCATGTAAGGCACGTGGCGCTAAGCGGGCGATGTTATTACCAGTGTCTGTTCCCTCGCATTGCGCTTTAATGTGTCCTGCAAGCGATAAGTTGAAACAAAAATTAGATACAATCGTCATTAATACGCCGGTGATTCCTGTCTTGCATAATGCAGATGTGGCCGCATATAGCGATGCAGCACAAATTAAAGACGCGTTGGTTCGTCAGCTTTATGAGCCAGTACGTTGGGTAGAAACCATTGCCAAGATGGCTAATGATGGTATTACCATTATTGCTGAGTGTGGCCCAGGTAAAGTCTTGGCTGGGCTAAATAAGCGAATTGCAACAGAAGCACAGCAAGTGGCTTTGGTCGATGCTGCGGCACTGCAAACATTACAAGCGATGCTGTAAGGCGCGAGTAGAATAATCTGGAGATTTTGCATGAGTTTTGAAGGTAAAGTGGCACTGGTAACCGGTGCATCACGAGGAATTGGACAAGCGATTGCGCTTGAACTGGCTCGTGCAGGCGCGCTGGTGATCGGCACTGCCACCACCGATGCGGGTGCAGAAGCGATTACAGCTTACTTAAAAGAAGCGGGTCATGCAGGCTGCGGCTTACGTTTGCAAGTGACGGAAGAGAGTGCTTGTGAAGAGATTATTGACTCTATTACCCAACAATTTGGCCCAGTGACCATTCTCGTCAATAATGCGGGGATTACCCGTGATAACCTCCTGATGCGTATGAAGGACGAAGAATGGGATGCTGTGATGGCAACCAATCTGCGTCCGGTGTATAAGCTATCAAAAGCCGTGATGCGTGGCATGATGAAAGCGCGTTGGGGACGGATTATTAATATTGCTTCGGTGGTGGGTGCAACAGGTAATCCTGGGCAAACCAACTACTCTGCGGCTAAGGCTGCTTTGTTTGGCTTTACTAAATCGCTGGCGCGTGAGATCGGTTCTCGTGGTGTGACTGTGAATGCAGTCGCTCCTGGTTTTATCGATACCGACATGACAAAGTCGCTGCCTGATGAACAAAAGGCTAAACTAGTTGAGCAAATTGCCTTAGGGCGTTTAGGTAATCCGCAAGATATTGCCGATGCGGTGGGGTTTTTGGCATCGGATAAAGCCGCTTACATTACAGGTAACACCCTGCATGTAAACGGTGGAATGTATATGAATTAAGGCAGTATCCATGCAGATCGCAGAACTTTTCTGTGCTTCCGTATGGTTTTTTGGTTGTGCATTTGACCGAAGTCACTCGACAAACGTTTGCTGTGACTGTTTTTTTGGTAGAATGTCGACGTTTTTTTCAGCAATCAGCAGACAAGGCTTGGGACTTAAATTCATGGAAAACATCGAACAGCGCGTTAAGAAGATCGTTGCCGAGCAACTTGGCGTGCCAGAAACAGACGTTAAGATTGATTCATCGTTTGTAAACGACCTCGGTGCCGATTCTCTCGATACCGTTGAACTCGTCATGGCACTGGAAGAAGAATTCGAGTGCGAAATTCCTGACGAAGAAGCCGAAAAGATTACTACAGTTCAGCAAGCCATTGACTATGTCAGCGGCCACCTGAGCAAGTAATTCGTTTTTCTCGAGGCCTCTGCGATGAGCGTGTAAACGTTGATTGTGGAGGTCTTGTTCCATCTGGCCTATATGGTCATCTCACGGAGACTGCCCCGTGTCTAAACGCAGAGTAGTTGTCACCGGCCTGGGACACGTCTCACCGGTAGGCAATGATGTGGCTACTGGTTGGGCAAATTTGCTCGCTGGTCAGTCTGGCATCACCCAAATTACCCGTTTCGACGCCAGTGATCTGGCCTGCACCATTGCTGGTGAGGTCAAAGGTTTCGATATTACCGAGTACATCTCGGCAAAAGACGCACGTCGTATGGATGTATTTATCCATTATGGTATCGCTGCTGCCTTGCAAGCTATTAAAGATGCAGGCCTCGATGATATTGCCGATTTGGATAAAACCCGCGTTGGTGTGAATATTGGTTCTGGTATCGGTGGCCTTTGGTCTATCGAGCAGACCAGCGCTGCCTTGCTTGAAGGCGGCCCGCGCAAAATTGGGCCATTTTTTATTCCAGGTTGTTTAATTAATCTGGTTGCAGGCCATGTAACTATTTTGAAAGGCTATCAAGGCCCAAGTTATGGCATCGTTTCTGCATGTACGACTGGTGCGCATAGCATCGGTGATGCTGCACGTATCATCCAGTATGGTGATGCCGATGTGATGGTCGCTGGCGGTGCAGAAGGCGCGATTTCCCGCCTTGGCATGGGCGGCTTTGCCGCAATGAAAGCGCTATCGACCCGTAATGACGATCCAGCCACAGCATCCCGCCCTTGGGATACGGGACGTGATGGTTTTGTGATGGGCGAAGGCGCGGGTGTGTTGGTACTGGAAGAGTACGAACATGCTAAAAAGCGTGGCGCAACCATTTATGCCGAGTTGATTGGTTTTGGTATGAGCTCAGATGCTTACCATATCACCTCACCAACGGCAGAAGGCCCAGCACGCGGCGTGACAAATGCCTTGAAAGATGCGGGTATTAATCCTGATGAAGTGGATTACGTGAATGCTCACGGCACATCGACGCCACTGGGTGACTCGAATGAAACCAATGCGCTGAAAATTGCTTTTGGTGATCATGCTAAGAAGCTAGCGGTGAATTCTACTAAATCCATGACTGGCCATTTATTGGGCGGCGCGGGTGGTGTGGAAGCGATTTACTCCATCTTGGCTCTGCATCATCAAGTATCCCCACCTACCATCAATATCTTCGAGCAAGATATCGCAGGCGGTTGTGATCTGGATTATGTGGCGAATACCGCGAGAGACATGAAGATTGGCGTTGCAATCTCTAACTCCTTTGGTTTTGGCGGCACAAATGGCACGCTGGTTTTCCGCAAAGTTTAAGCACGGAAACGAGCAAGAAAAAAGGCTACTTCGGTAGCCTTTTTTGCGTTTGAAAATAAGTACTATATATAAATAGTAAATTAGGGCGGATGAGGAGCAATCTGTCTATTTTATCTGGACAATTCCTTGTCAAAGCAATCAGTGCATTTGAGGAATGCATCTGCCCTCATCAATCCATTCGCTGTAAAGTGTAGTTGAGCTTGCTGATATCAAAGCCCTGCTCTTTGGCAATCTCCAGCGCGGTATTGAGATCTTGATGGTTGATGGTCTGGCTGCGTGAGAGTAGCCAGAGATATTTATGGTTAGGGTTCCCCACTAAAGCCCATTGATAATCCTCTCCAAGCCCAAATACCCAGTAATCTGCAGCAAACGGCCAAAAGAAGCTGACTCTAAGTTTTGCATTACCGCTATGCGGCACCACGCTGGCGTGGCCATCGGCCTCAGCAAAGCTACCATCTTGCTTACGACAGCGGTTGAGTACCCCAATTTTGTCTTCTCCCTGCTTGCTGTAGTCCGCAGTGGTATCTGAAACGCACATGCGCTGAAAAAACATTGGGAAGCTAGCAATTTCGTACCACCGCCCAAGGTAGCGATCCACATCCAGAGCCGCTATTGCAGTCGGCTCCGCTCTTGCGGTTGCCATGAAGATTGCCGTGAGTAAAATGGCAGCGCCACGCATTTTTTGCCCTCGATATTTTTATAATTGGCGAAAACCGAGCCTAATTGAATTCTATGCCGACCGCTATTATATTTTGGTGAAAATATGAAAGGGATGCCGTGTTCTTATATCGTTAACTTCGGGCTTAGGGTATAAGGAATTTTTCGCTTCTGCGCTGCTAGAATCTCATCCATGTTTTGTTTATCTCTTTCCCAAACGCCTGATTTATTAGCGCTGCATGCCAGCGATCCCATTCGATTTCCTGCCCTTGCCGAAACAGGGGGAGGGCACGCAGGGTGGGATATCTTATTTGCCTTGCCACGTGAAGTGCGTGTTTATGCTGCAGATGAGGGCGATGCCTTTGTGAGCGATTTGCGTAGCTTGCCACTGGATGCCAAGCTGCTCCGCCCAGAAGAGCTACCTCTTGACGCGCCTTTTGCTGGCGGCTGGTTCACTTACGCAGGCTATGAGCTGCTTTCTACCTTTGAGCCGCATGTTGCACATCGCCCCGAAGCTGATTTTCCTGTTGCGGCGCTGCTGCGTATTCCTGCAGCTGTTTTACTCGAGCGTCCTTCTGGCCTAGCTTGGCTGGTGGCCGAAACGTTGGAAGAGCTAGAAATGTTGGCCGAGCGAGTCGCCAATACGCCTGAATTTAATCCAGCTCTACCGCATATTGCGTCGATTACCGAGGACGATTCCGCCGCCTTTTTACAAGGCGCTGAGCGAGCGCTTATATATATAAGAGAAGGCGATGTTTTTCAGGTGAATTTATCCCGTGCTTGGGATGTGCAACTTGCACAGCCTTTAAGCCCCGCTGAGCTATTTGCCAGCTTGCGCGTGCGTAATCCTGCGCCGTTTTCTACCCTGCTTGATTTAGGCAAGTATGGTGCCGTGGTCAGCTCCTCACCAGAGCGCTTAGTTAAAGTGAAGGGTGATCTGGTTGAAACACGGCCGATTGCTGGTACTCACCCTAGATCGCTGGACCCTATTGAAGATGCCGAGCTGAAAGAGCGCTTATTAGCCACACCTAAAGAGCGTGCCGAGCACATTATGCTGGTTGATTTAGAGCGTAATGATCTGGGCCGTATTTGTCGGCCAGGAACGGTGCAAGTGGACGAGCTGATGGCTGTGGCAACCTATGCTTTTGTTCATCATATTGAATCCAATGTACGTGGGCAGCTCAGTGCGGGGCAAACACCGGCGGATATCCTCAGGGCACTCTTTCCTGGTGGGACCATTACAGGTTGCCCTAAGGTTCGCTGTATGCAAATTATCAGGGAACTGGAAGATAGGCCTCGATATGCTTACACCGGTAGTTTGGGTTATATCAACCTAGATGGATCTATGGATCTTAATATCCTGATTCGTACCTTTTTGCAAAGGCAAGATCATCTCTATTTTAGAGCAGGCGCTGGCATTGTGATTGATTCAGATCCAGAGCGTGAGTTGCAAGAAACTCGGCATAAAGCACGTGGCTTACTGCGTGCCTTGGGTGTGCAAGGATAGGCGGATGTTGGGCATTATGCATAAGCAATTAACAGGGAGGGCATCATTTTGCTCTCCCTGCATTTATTTGGGAGTGTGCAAATGAGATTACTGAATGGCCAGCCCCAAGACCTCATTAGTATGGCTGATCGGGCGTTGCAATTTGGTGACGGGGTGTTTCGCACCATGCGTTGCACAGGTGGAGCAATTGAGTTTTGGGGCAGACATTACACACGCTTACAACAAGACTGCACGGCCTTGGGAATCGTTTGTCCAAGCGAGGAGATCTTGCTGGAAGACTTGCGCCGACTTACACCGGTTGACGCTGCACTGAAGATCATCATCACTCGAGGTGAAACGGCTCGTGGCTATGTTGTGCCCGATCAGTTGCAGCCTAATCGAATTGTGCAGGCTACCTCCTTGCCTGCTTACCCAGAAAAATTGCATCAAGAGGGTGCCAAAGTGCGTGTTTGCAACACGCGGGCGAGCTGGCAACCTGCATTGGCTGGGGTTAAGCATTTGAATCGTTTAGAAAATGTTTTAGCACGGCGGGAATGGAGCGATCCAAGTGTGTTTGAAGGGCTGATGTTGGATAGAGATGGCTATGTCATCGAAGGCGTGATGAGTAATGTGTTGGTTTTAAGCGACAATATTTTAAGCACCCCAAAACTCGAGCAAAGTGGGGTGAGTGGAGTGATGTGTGAGGTGGTTTTTGATGCTGCATTGCAGCATGGTTTTGGGGTGGAAAAACGAGTCTGGACGCTGGACGAGATCAAAAAAGCGGATGCTATTTGGCTAACAAATAGTCTGGTGGGATTATTGCCAGTATCCGAATTATGCGATCGGCATTTTGAGCCACACACCGCACAAGCGCTACTCTCAGCAGCCCTTAAGCAGTTGCGCCAAAAGGAAAAATTTGCGATTGTTGCTCTGCCGGATATGACGAAAGGGTAATTTGTCACAGCGTGGAATTGGAGCTTGGCCTTATATTGGCGCTCCTTCAACGCAAAAACGGCAAGCCCGAAGGCCTGCCGTTTTTGCTGATCTGGAGGAGAGAGGGGGATTCGAACCCCCGATACTCTCGCGAGTACGCCTGATTTCGAGTCAGGTACATTCAACCACTCTGCCACCTCTCCAAAGAGGAGACGAATTCTAGCGCAAATTTTACCTAAGGCAAAGCTGTGTTTGTGCTTTTAGCGAAAAATAGTGCAGAAT
Organism: Pseudomonadota bacterium; assembly: GCA_026399755.1. Classification (GTDB taxonomy): domain Bacteria; phylum Pseudomonadota; class Gammaproteobacteria; order Burkholderiales; family Chitinibacteraceae; genus Iodobacter. The sequence goes on along the minus strand of JAPLQI010000126.1, from coordinate 7,355 downwards.
GCGGCCGGTATCAACAAACGGGATGCGCATGAAACATTGGCTCATGGCTCTAGCAACAGTTGTCCTAACGGGTTGCGGCGATATGCCGGAACAATCTTCCAACCGGGTTCTTCCTTGGGCAGAATCACAAGAACTCGTCGTACTGGTACAAAACGGTCCGACCACACTCTATGTCGATGCTGAAGGCAATTACGCAGGCTTGGAGTACGACCTCGTTACTCGCTTTGCATTAGCAAATGGGCTGAAAGTACGTTTCATCGTGACTAGCAGCTATGCCGAGTTACTCTCGAGGTTGAAAGGGAATGAAGCTCACTTTGCGGTGGGGGTGCAAAAAGGCTTTGCAAGCGAAGGACTCGCATTCGGTCCAGCCTACCAAAGCATTGAACCGGTGCTGATTTACCCTAGCAACAAAAGCGCTGCCAGTGTCTTAGCTGAGTTGAGCGCAGGCGAGGCTAGTATCAGCACTCTGCCGCAATATGTGATGGCGCTGAATAAGCTCAAGGTCAATAAACCGAATCTGAGCTGGCAAGTGGTTGAAGATGGCGATAGCGAAGACTTGATCGAGCGCGTTGCCAATGGCCAGCTTAGCTACGCTATGGTTGATTCGCATGCTGCAGACGTTGCTCAAAATTACTTCCCCAAAGTGGCTATTTCCCGTGATATGGGGTCGGTGCAACAGCTTGCATGGGCTGCACCTGAAGGAGATAGCGAGCTATTTACACGGTTTGAAGGCTTTTTCAGCAAAATGGCCCAAAGCGGTGAGATGCGCAGCTTACTTGACCGATATTACGGCCACGTGAATCGCTTGGGGCAAATGGACGCCATGGCGTTTTTGGATAAGCGCAAAGCCACTTTGCCACGCTATAAAAAATGGTTCAAAGAGGCCGAAACAAAAACGGGCTTGGATTGGCGCCTCGTTGCCGCATTGTCTTATCAGGAATCGATGTGGGACCCAGAAGCGGTTTCGATGTCGGGCGTACGTGGCATGATGATGCTCACCAACGATACGGCAGAGCGCTTGGGTGTGAATCGTCTCGACCCCTACCAAAGTATTCAGGGCGGCGCGCGTTATATCCAGACCATGAAAGACAGCTTGGCTGAGAATATTACTGAACCCGATCGTACTTGGCTGGCTTTAGCCGCCTATAACGTTGGTTTGGGCCATCTGCTTGATGCCCGCGCATTGGCGGTTAAGCTAGGCAAAAACCCAGATAGCTGGGTGGACGTGAAAACTACGCTGCCACTTTTGCGTAATCCGCAATACTTTAAATCGGCTAAATACGGCTATGCTCGCGGTGGCGAACCCGTTATTTTTGTCGAACGTTTGCGCACTTACTACGATATTTTGGTTCGCTTCGAGAGCCCTGTGCAAAGCACAATGCCGGTATTAAGCGAAAATATTGTGGTGCAAAATCCAAATAATCTACAGCTGAATATCAATAACCGCGTGTTGGCTGCAAAGCAAGTGCGTACTGCTGCGCTTTAGGCTGGTATTTGTAGGGCGGGTACAAGCCGCGTTTTGATGCTTGATGTGTTTTTTTGCAGGTTTGCGTAAAAACACGCGAGTTTCACCTCCCCTAATAAGTACTGCTTTTTTTTGAGAGCGAAGCCTGTAGGGCGGGTACAACCCGCCGATGCTTCTAATCCGCTACAATATCGCCTTCCACGCTCTATTCTCGGTAGCTTTTCTATGACTGTACGTACTCGTTTTGCCCCTAGTCCTACGGGCCTGTTACATATTGGTGGTGTGCGCACCGCGCTGTTTTCTTGGGCGCACGCACGCAAAAATGGCGGCGCATTTGTGCTGCGCATTGAAGACACCGATTTAGAACGCTCAACGCCAGAATCAGTTAAAGCGATTCTGGATGGTATGCATTGGGTAGGCATCGATTACGATGAAGGCCCGTTTTACCAAATGCAGCGTATGGATCGCTACCGTGAAGCGGTCAAACAGCTATTAGCCAGTGGCGATGCTTATCCCTGCTATATGTCCAAAGAAGAGCTTGATGTCATGCGTGCGACGCAAGAAGCTTTGGGCCTGAAAGCTAAGTACGATAGACGTTGGAGACCGGAGGAAGGCAAGGTTTTGCCTGAGCCGCCTGTTGGCGTGCAGCCAGTATTGCGCTTCAGAACGCCGCTTGATGGCGTGGTAGCTTGGGATGATCTGGTTAAAGGCCGTATCGAAATTGGCAATATCGAGCTGGATGATCTCATCATTGCTCGCCCTGATGGCACACCAACGTATAACTTCTGCGTCGTGGTGGATGACTGGGATATGGGCATTACCCAAGTGATTCGCGGTGATGATCACGTTAACAATACGCCACGTCAGATTCATATCTTTAACGCGCTCGGCGCACCCTTGCCGCAATTTGCCCATCTGCCGATGATCCATAACGATCAAGGCCAGAAACTATCCAAGCGTCGCGATGCGGTCAGTGTGGTGGATTACGATAGTGCTGGTTATTTACCAGAAGCTTTGCTTAATTACCTTGCCCGTCTAGGCTGGGGCCACGGTGATGATGAATGCTTCACCATGGCGCAATTTGTAGAATGGTTTGATCTGAAAGACGTATCAGCCAGCCCAAGCCGCTTTGATAAAGAAAAGCTGCTGTGGCTGAATGCACAGCATATCAAGGCCGCAGATACCGCACGCCTTGCCGGTCTGGCAAAGCGCTTCTTGGATGAAAAGGGTATTGACCTGAGCCAAGGCCCTGCCTTGGTTGATGTTGTTGCTCTGCTCAAAGATCGTGTGCAAACTATCGTCGAGTTGGCTACCGAGGCAGAATACTTATATCGGCCACTGACCCCCTCGGCTGAGATTGTGGACAAACATCTGACGAGCGACGATCTTGCTCGCCTGAGCGCTTTTGCGAGCGAAGCGGCTGCATTAGAAGTGTGGGATACCGCAAGTATCTCTGCCTTTATTAAAGAGTTTTGCAAATCGCAAGGCGTGAAAATGGGGCAAGTCGGCATGCCGTTACGCGCCAAAGTCTGCGGCACCACACATACGCCTTCGGTGGATGCAGTGTTGGCTTTACTGGGCAAGGTTGAAGTATTGAAACGACTGACTTAAACATTTGCCATATAAAAAACCGAGCTGCATGGCTCGGTTTTTTTATGCTTAAAAGGAAATAATGCTGGAGTTCAAAAAAATCGATTTGCAGCGTGATTTTGATCTTTGCCTGCAATTTAGAAAAGATGCCTATTTTTGCAGCTTTCATACCTTGGATGGCTTTACTGAATTTGTTGGTGTGGATGCTGCGGATTACCGAAATAAAATCCTATCCAGAATAGATGATCCGCAATGGGGTTATTTTCATGCTTATTCAGATGAACAGATTATTGGGCAAATAGAATTTAAAACGTATTCTCACCTTGAGCAAACGGGCTATGTACATTTGTTTTACCTTGCTCCTGAATATCGCGGTAAAGCTTACTTCAAGGTGTTGAATCAGTTTGCAATTGAACAGCTGAAGATGGCCAATTGCTTGGCGGTAGTGCTTGCGGTTGGGCTGGATAATCATGTGGCGATGGCGGCTTATCAAAAAAATGGCTGGTTTATGCACAGCGCTAAAAATGAATGCTCGGATTATTGGATTCATCATTTTAAATAGCCAATGCAGCCATGTTTAATGGGCTTGCTGCCATTCGCGTTAACTTTGCTCATCTTGTCAACATTACACAGCGCGTATGGCGGGTGAAACCCACCGCATTATAATGGCGGAGTCTCATCTTATCCCTCCTTGGAGTATCGCCCATGCACGCCTCTGAACTCTTACAAACGCTTACCCTTAGCCAGAAAGTAGCCCAGTTGTTTATGGTGGGATTTGATGGTCTTGTGCCTAATTCGCATATTGAAGAGATGCTTAGATTGCATCAGATAGGTGGCGTTATTTTGTTTCGGCGTAATGTTGAAACTCCTTCCCAACTTGCTGCCCTGAACTTGCGCTTACAAGAAATTAACGCAGAGCAAAGTGCTGTGCCGCTTTTGATTGGTACTGATCAGGAAGGTGGCATGGTGATGCGGATTGAGCATGGCGTTACGCCTCTGCCTTCGGCTATGGCATTTAAAAGCACCGGTAGTGAGGCAGATTGCGAAGCACTTACTAAGGTGGGGAATGCCGAGTTGAAATCGCTGGGGATTAATATCAACTTTGCACCAGTGTTGGATATTAATAATAACCCGCAAAACCCGGTGATTGGTGTGCGTGCTTATGGTGAGACAGTGAGCGAGGTCAAGCAATTTGGTTTGGCCGCTTTGCGTGGTATGCAGGCTGCGGGCATGGCGGCAACGGGTAAGCATTTTCCGGGGCATGGTGACACGGCGGTTGATTCTCATCATGGGATGCCGGTGGTGGCTCATGATAGAGCACGATTAGATGCCGTTGAGCTAGCTCCATTTAGCGCAGCTTTTGGCGCTGGGTTGGATGCCTTAATGACCGCACACATTGTTTTCCCGGCTATTGAGTCAGATGAAGCCAAGCCTGCAACTATTTCACACGCCACTCTCACTGGCTTATTAAGAAATGAGCTGGCCTATCAGGGCGTGGTGATTACCGATTGCCTAGAAATGGATGCGATTGGCAAAGGGGTGGGCACCGTGGCTGGCGCAGTATTATCGATTCAAGCCGGCGCAGATATTGTGCTGATTTCGCATACTCCTGCCTTGCAAGCCGCCGCTTTGGCAGCCGTTTTGCAGGCAGTGAAAGCAGGCGATATTTCGATCCAGCGTATTGATGAATCTGTGCTGCGTATTTTGGCTTTAAAGCAGCGCTATCAGATGTCGGCATGGGCAAATCTTGTGCCGTCTTTATTGGCCCCCGAAGCATTGCAATTATCAGCACGTGTTCATCAAGCTGCAATTACGGGACGTACCCAGTCATTAGATAAAAATAAGCCAGTCTTGTTAATTAGCGTCGAAGTGCGTACTCACTCCGAAATCGATGAGGTTGCTCTTGGCAAAACTCCAGAAGCACGTAACTCGCTGGCTCAACCATTAAGCGAACTAGGCTATAGCGTGAATGAGCTGTGGATTGCTTTGCAGCCTGATGCCGCCGAGCTGGATGCGGTGCTTAGCCAAGCTGCTCATGCCGAGCAAATCATTTTTGTGTCTTATAACACGACCTTATTTACTGAGCAGCAGGCGATAATCGCCGCTTTGCCCCAAGACAAGCTGTGGCTGATCGCGGGGCGCTTACCTTATGATTTAGATTTGGCGCCTCAGGCTGCGGGCCGACTAAGTTGTTGTTCTAATCGCCCTGCGGCTTTACTTGCCTTGGCGCAGAAACTAGCCGCTCTATAGGCTCTGATTCATTATTGTGCTCAGATACTTTGACAAGCATCGTCGGGAAACTTTTGGAAACATTGGGTTCCCGATATCGACAGCTTCTATCTAAGTTTCGTTAAGTAAATTAGAACTGTCTGAAGCGTATCGGCGCTTGGTTTAGATCGCTCATCTTCTTTATCTTTTGGCGGAAGTCACTGCCAGCTAAATAAGTGCATCATGGAATGATTTTTTTGTGATGTAGATCACTCATCGGTATTTTTACCTAATACCAATCACTCTTTCATTTTTTTGACTAAGTCCTTTCTAACCCCCTGATTTTGAAAGGAAGTCATCTGAAAATAGTTAAATAATAGGCCAGCTAACGGCTTGTCAGTACTACCTTGCCTGTCATTTAAAAACGAAAATAGCCCTCTTCATATTCTTTATATATTGACTAATACCAGAGAGAAAAGAACAAGGAAAAACGCGGATTGAAAAAATATATCCTTATAGGTAAAAATGCGGGCTAGACAAAAAGATTAATTTTAGCTTTTAAGTATTTAGGCTTTATTAATCAATCTGTTTATCGCCATTTTAAATAAATGCAATATCTTAGTTTGTAGCCACTTTTTAAAGCTAATTTCTAGTTGTCTCAAATTCTAAGGAATCGATATGAATATCAAAAAAAATACGGCTGCAATCGTGATATTGGCCAACCTATTTGGTACTGCACATGCTGTTGACGCGTATGTTGATCAATTTATTAGTTTTAAAGATGCATCGGGTGCTAATTCAATTGCATATGGCAATGTTAGTGGCAATTCTACTTCATGGACGCTTGGTGTCGTTGACCCTGCTTTAGTAACGGGTGCTCCTACTGCGGGTGAATGGGCCTCCCTGAGTACTAATTACACAGCGGTCTATGGCTTTAATATGGGTCTAGTTGCAAAGACTGCTATCAATGTTTTCAGTGTGGCTAATGGTGCTAATGAAGTTGCTAGCGTTTTTGGGCGGCTAAATAGCTCGGCTAGTTGGACTTTAATTGGGGATGTCATGGAAGGTGGAGGTGTTGGGTTGGGGTATCAGACCGGCACAGTGAGTTTTGCGAGCATTGCCGCTTTAAGTAGCGGTGTGGGGCAGGTGATGATTCAAAGTCATGGCAATGCAGGAGGTTCACCAGGCTTTGATTTGATGGGGATTCAAGGAACCAATATGGTTGCCGCTCCCGTGCCTGAGCCGGAAACCTATGCATTAATGGGGCTCGGCTTAGTCGCTTTATTGGCGAATCGCCGTAGGCAAGCTAAAGTTTAGTCATGCATTTAAAATAATAAAGGCCATTAAATAATGGCCTTTATTATTTTCTAATTACATGCCGATATATCGATCTGGCCTATGATTAATTGCAATCGCTAGATTTAAAGCAAATGCGCCTAATACAGAAATTAATAACTGCTTGTTGTCCACCACGCCAAAACCCACACACAAGATCAATAAATCTACGGCCAATTGTATATAGCCTGTTCGCCAGCCAAAGCGTTTTTGTAAATAAAGTGCCAATACGGTGACGCCGCCTAAGCTGGCTTTGTGCCGAATTAGCATCAAAATACCAACCCCCGCCAGTAAGCCGCCCATTAGCCCCGCAAAAATAGGGTTTACATCCCCGAAATTTATCCAGTTGGGTAGCCAGCCGCAGAGTAGGGCGAGTGTGCCTACGCAGGCAAAGGTTTTAAGGGTGAACTCTTTACCCAGCATGCGGTAAGAAAAAATATAGATAGGAAGATTAATGAGAAATAGCACGGTGCCATACGACCAGTGCGCCATATAGTGCAGCAAAAATGCTATGCCCGTTGCGCCACCTGTGAGTAGCCCTGCTTGTTTAAACAATTGGATTGCCAGCGCCATCAATAAGACGCCGGTGAGTAATCCTTGTAAGTCTTCGAGAAGGGTGAGGGCTGCGTCAATCACGGACACCACGCTTTGGGTTTATTCTTTATTTTCCAGCTCAAACTGCTTAGCAAATACCGCCGGTGCCTCGTCGTTCAGACGTGAATGGCGGCGAATTCGGTTGTAAAATATTTCAATGTAT
>JAPLQI010000092.1 GCA_026399755.1 Pseudomonadota bacterium | reverse complement strand
GTTTTATTGGTGGTAATTTTGTTTTAGATTGGTTGGCGCAATCAGATGAAGCCATTATCAATGTAGATAAGCTCACTTACGCGGGCAATCTAGATACCTTAGCCTCATTAAAAAACGATGCACGGCATATTTTTGTGCGCGCAGATATTGGCGATAAAGCGGCCATTAGCGCATTGCTGACCAAATATCAGCCCCGTGCCGTGCTTAATTTTGCCGCCGAATCACATGTGGATCGATCAATTAGCGGGCCCGGTGAATTTATTCAGACCAATGTAGTTGGCACATTTAATTTGCTAGAAGCCGTGCGTGGCTACTGGACTGATTTAGCAGCGGATGCCAAAGCGGCATTTCGCTTTTTGCATGTGTCAACTGATGAAGTCTATGGCTCTTTAGCGGTTGATGACCCTGCCTTTACCGAAACCAAGACTTACGAGCCAAATAGCCCGTATTCCGCATCTAAAGCGGCATCCGATCATTTGGTTCGCGCCTGGCACCATACCTATGGTCTGCCGGTATTGACCACCAATTGCTCCAATAATTACGGCCCCTATCATTTCCCTGAAAAGTTGATCCCGCTGGTGATTTTGAATGCCCTCGCTGGTAAAGCCTTGCCGATTTATGGCGATGGCCAGCAGATTCGCGACTGGCTGTATGTAAAAGATCATTGCAGCGCCATTCGCCGCGTGTTGGAAGCCGGCGTAGTGGGTGAAACTTACAATGTAGGCGGCTGGAATGAAAAGCCGAATTTAGATGTAGTCCACACCATCTGCCAGATTCTTGACGAGCGCCAGCCTCGTGGCGACGGCAAGGCTTACGCTGAGCAAATCACTTACGTAACAGACCGCCCTGGCCACGATAAGCGCTATGCCATTGATGCGAGTAAGCTAGAGCGAGAGCTAGGCTGGAAGCCTGCGGAAACCTTTGAAACAGGTATTGCTAAAACCGTTGATTGGTATTTAGAGCATCAAGATTGGGTGCAAAATGTGACATCTGGTGCTTATCAAAACTGGATTGAGCAGCAGTATGCGTAAGGGCGGGGAGTAGGGATTAGTGAGTGGGGAGTAGGATATGATTGAGAGAGGGCTTGTGGAGATGTTTTGCTTTGGCGAAAAATCTATAAACTCCCAACTCCCAACTCCCAACTCCCAACTCCCAACTCCCAACTCCCAACTCCCAACTCCCAACTCCCAACCTCTTTGGAGTAATAAAGTGGATAAACCGCATAAATCACTGGAAACATGGCAGCAGTCGATGTTGTTGGTGAAGATGGTGTATCAAACGACGGCTCAATTTCCTCGTGAAGAGGTCTATGGCTTGAGTAGTCAGATGCGGCGGGCATCCGTCTCTATCCCTTCAAATATTGCCGAAGGTGTGGCGCGTGGAACATCCAGAGAATATCTGCGCTTTCTCAATATTGCCCGTGGTTCTTTAAGTGAGCTTGATACGCAAGTCGAAATTTCGGCAATGCTTGCTTATGTGCAAGTGGATTGTTGTTTATTTGGGCAAGTAGATAAAGTTGGAAAATTATTGAGTGGTTTACATAGAAAAATTGCTCAAAAGGTACACGATGATGAGTGATGACAACGATATGAACAAAAATTTCAAGCATAAACCTCAATGACATTAAGCGTAACGGACATGGCCTTGACTCCCTACTCCCTACTCCCCACTCCCCGCATTTTGCTTACCGGCAAAAACGGCCAACTCGGGCAAAAACGGCCAACTCGGTTTCGAGCTGCAACGCAGCCTAGCCGTGCTTGGCTCTGTGATTGCGGTTGATCGGGAAGACTGTGATTTGAGCAATCCAGAGGCGATACGTGCACTGGTTGCCAGAGTACAGCCGCATGTGATTGTGAACCCTGCAGCGCATACTGCGGTGGATAAGGCTGAAAGCGAGCCAGAGCTAGCACACGCAATCAATACAATCGCCCCGCAAATCTTTGCAGAGGAAGCGGCGAAGATAGGTGCGCTATTGGTGCATTACTCCACCGATTATGTGTTTGATGGCACAAAAGGCGGTTGGTATAGCGAAACCGACACGCCGAACCCGCAGTCTGTATATGGCAAAACCAAGCTAGCCGGTGAGCTGGCGATTGCTGCCGCAAATCCTCGACATCTGATATTCAGAACCAGCTGGGTATTTGGTGCACACGGTGGCAACTTTTTAAAAACTATCTTGCGTTTGGCAGGTGAACGGGAAGAGCTAAAAATCATCGTCGACCAACACGGCGCGCCGACTGCGGCAAGCTTATTGGCCGATGTGACCGCTCATGCGATTCGGCAAATTTTAGCCTCGGAGCAATCCCTAACTCCCGACTCCCCACTCCCTGTCTTATATGGTACTTATCATCTAGTTGCCGCTGGAAGTACAACGTGGCATGGCTATGCAGAGAGCGTGGTTGAGCGAGCAAAAGCGGCTGACGTTCCAGTTAAAGCTACACAAATTCTCCCCATCCCAACCAGCGCTTACCCCTTACCCGCACCAAGGCCAGCAAATTCACAGCTAAGCACAGAAAAGCTACAAGCGGCATTTGGTCTTTGCCTGCCAGACTGGCAAGACGGCGTGATGCAAGTGATGACCTTGCTGAGCAAAAAATAATGTCACTGCAGCGCTTGTGTGATTGCTTGGCGCTTAGCCCGAAGATTGCTTTTGCTGTATTGGTAGGTAGCCGTGTTAAAGGGCTAGAGCATGCACAAATTGATTGAGATGTGGCTATTGCGTTGCTACCGGGGATTGATCCGCTTGAGCGCTATGAGCTACTCAGCGATTTGCTGCACGAGATCCTCCTGAAAATGCAGGGACCACCTGATAAGCAATATGAATTTGTAGGGCGGGTGAAACCCGCCAGATAACCGTAAACGAGAAAAACATGACAACTTCTAATACAAGCACATCAACTCGCAAAGGCATTATCCTCGCCGGTGGCAGCGGCACACGCCTCTACCCAGCTACGTTGGCTGTTAGTAAACAGCTACTACCTATTTACGATAAGCCGATGATTTACTACCCGCTCTGCACCTTGCTGTTGGCGGGCATTAAAGACATATTAATCATCTCCACCCCACAAGATACCCCGCGCTTTGAACAATTGCTGGGAGACGGTAGCCAGTGGGGCATCCAGCTGCAATACGCCGTGCAAGCCAGCCCAGACGGCCTTGCCCAAGCGTTTATCATTGGCGAAGAATTTATTGGCAAGGACAATTGCGCCCTAGTGCTGGGTGACAACATCTATTACGGCCACGATTTTGCTGGATTACTGCAAGCAGCATCGGCCAAAACCAGCGGTGCCAGCGTATTTGCCTACCGCGTTACCGATCCTGAGCGCTATGGCGTGGTGGAATTCGACGAACAAGGCAAGGCCGTCAGCTTAGAAGAAAAACCAGTGCAGCCGAAATCAAACTACGCCGTAACAGGCCTCTATTTCTACGACAACCGCGTAATAGAAATTGCTAAGGCAATTAAGCCATCTCCTCGTGGCGAGTTAGAAATAACTGACGTAAATGCCGCTTACCTAGCCATGGGCGAGCTAGACGTACAAACCATGGGCCGTGGGTACGCCTGGCTAGATACAGGAACACATGAGTCGATGCTGGAGGCCAGCCAGTTCATCCAAACTATTGAGTCGCGCCAAGGCTTAAAAGTCTGCTGCCCTGAAGAAATAGCATACCGCTCTGGTTGGATTGATGCCACACAAATAGAGAAACTATCCCAGCCCTTAAAGAAAAATGCCTATGGGCAGTATTTGCTTAAAATATTGAGTGAAAAGAACGGTTAACCATCGACGGTTTTATAAATGTTTTTGAATTTTTGTGGTTTTAAATAAAAAGGAAGACATTATGAAAATAGTCGATACCACTATTCCTGATGTAAAAGTCATTTTACCTAATATTTATTATGACAGCCGGGGCTATTTTCTGGAGAGTTTTAATCAGCAAAAATTTGAAGATCAATTGGGTAGATCTGTTAATTTTGTGCAGGATAATCACTCCCATTCCATGCATCGTGTCTTGCGTGGCTTGCATTATCAAATTGGAAAACCACAGGGCAAACTGGTTCGAGTGACTCAAGGTGAAGTTTTTGATGTGGCTGTAGACTTAAGAACAGGTTCTGCAACTTTTGGTCAATGGACCGGAAGAATATTGTCATCAGAAAATCATGAGCAATTATGGATACCTGAGGGCTTTGCCCATGGTTTTTATGTGTTATCCCCAACCGCAGATTTACATTATAAATCGACCGATTTTTGGTATCCAGAAGGTGAGCGTACAATTATTTGGGATGATAAGGATTTAAATATTCAATGGCCGCTATCTTATCATCCAATTGTTTCCGAAAAAGATGAGTGTGGGTTGCCATTTGCAAATGCAGAAAAATTTAGTTGAGAGAATAAAATGCAATTAAAATTAATACAATTACAAAAACATGGTGATGAGCGTGGCTCCTTAGTTGCTTTGGAAGAAGAAAAAAATATTCCTTTTCCAATTAAACGTGTTTATTATCTTTTTGGTACAAAAGAAGGTGTTCGTAGAGGATATCATGCGCACAAAAAGTTAAAGCAAGTTGCTATTGTAATGATAGGCAGCTGTCGTTTTCATCTTGATGACGGTAAAGAAAAAATAGAGTTGATATTAGATAATCCTGCACAGGGCTTAATCATTGATCCTATGATTTGGCACGAAATGTATGATTTTAGTGAAGATTGCGTGTTAATGGTATTGGCTGATGATTATTACGATGAGTCAGATTATATTCGAAGCCATGAAGAATTTATAAATAAAAATGAGAGTAATAAATAATGATACACCCTTCTTCTATTGTTTCTGAAAATGCAAAGTTAGGCAACAATGTGATTGTAATGCCATTTGCTGTTATTGGGGAATGCATAATTGGTGATAATTGCGTAATTCATCCACATACGGTTATTGCAGATGGGGTGGTATTGGGATATGCGGTAGAAGTGTTTCCTGGCGCATTTATTGGTAAAGAGCCTAAAGGCGCTGGAGCTCTTGCACGCCAGCCAGAGTTTGAACGGCATGTCACTATTGGTGATGAGTGCTCTATTGGGCCTAATTCAGTTGTTTTTTATGATGTAGTTATTGGAAATAATACATTATTGGGGGATGGAGCATCTATTCGTGAAAAATGTTCGGTTGGAAGCTATTGTATTTTAAGTCGTTATGTAACAGTTAATTACAATACAAAAATTGGTGATCGCACAAAAATTATGGATTGCAGTCATATAACCGGAAATGCAGTAGTAGGTAATGATGTTTTTATCAGCCTTCATGTAGGAACAACAAATGATAATGTGGTTAGAGATGGATATTCGACGCACGTTGTTGGCCCAACAATTGAAGACAATGTAGTAATTGGCGTTGGGGCATCTCTATTGCCAGCAATTAAAATTGGAGCAGGGGCTACAATTGCTGCGGGTTCAGTGGTCACAAAAGATGTGAAAGAAAAAACACTTGTGGCCGGAGTGCCTGCACGATTTGTAAGAGGGCTTGAGTAATGAATAAGAATATTCCTTTTTTAGATTTAAAAGCAATAAACCAAGCGCACCGTACAGGTCTGATCGAGGCATTTACTCGCACATTAGATTCTGGTTGGTACATTATGGGCGCTGAATTAAAAGCATTCGAATCTTCATTTGCAAATTACTGTGGCACGAGATACGCAATTGGCGTTGCTAATGGATTAGATGCACTAATTTTAGTGCTCAGAGCGTGGAAGGAGCTGGGTAAGTTAAAAACTGGGGATGAAATCATTGTTCAGGCTAATACCTATATTGCGTCTATCCTTGCAATTAGCGCTAATGGCTTAGTACCTGTATTGGTGGAGCCTAGTCATCTTACGTTTAATTTAACAGCTGATGGTATAAAAGCGGCAATTACAAATAAGACCAAAGCAATATTACCTGTTCATCTATATGGGCAATTAGCGCCAATGGCAGATATTATGTCCATAGCGCAAGAGTCTGGTTTACTTGTGCTTGAAGATTGTGCTCAGTCGCATGGGGCGAGTGTGGCAGGTAAAAAAGCGGGGAGTTGGGGAGATGCTGCCGGATTTAGTTTTTATCCCGGAAAAAATTTTGGTGCATTGGGTGATGCGGGTGCAATCACAACAAACAATGATGAATTAGCTCAGGTTATTTGTGCTTTAAGAAATTATGGCTCGCATAAAAAATATGAAAATATTTATCAAGGACTAAATAGCCGCCTAGATGAAATGCAAGCGGCTATGTTGCAAGTAAAATTGCCATATTTAGATGCGGAGACACAGCATCGTCAAAAAATTGCTAGTCGATATTTAGCAGAAATTAATAACCCATTTATTGTGTTACCGCATGTTGAGCTCCATGAAGCACATGTCTGGCATCTTTTTGTAGTGCAATGCGACGTTCGCTCAGAATTGCAAGGCTGGTTAGAGCAACATGGGGTTCAAAGTTTAATTCATTATCCAATTCCGCCTCACCAGCAGAAAGCTTACCCTGAATGGAATCAACTTTCATTCCCTGTAACTGAACACTTGCATCAATCAGTGTTATCAATCCCAATTTCACCAGTAATGACTGATGAGGAAGTAACACAGGTAGTTAATATTGTGAATAGTTTTAAAATATGAAATTATTTAATGTAGCGCTCTTAGGGGGGCTATTAACCCTCCTAAGAATGTTGGCTGGTTTTATTATTTCAAAATGTGTAGCCATTTATGCAGGCCCTGCAGGTATGGCCCAGCTTGGGCAGTTGCAAAATTTTGTAGCTGGCCTTAATGGTTTAATCGCTAATCAAATAGGTCAAGGGGTAGTCAGATATACCGCTGATAATAAAGAGCAGGGCATTGAGGCATGCCAGCCATGGTGGGTCGCTTCAACTTCTTTATTGATATTAAATTTAGTTTTTTCTTTATTAATTACAGTACTATTTTCTCACGAAATTGCTAATTGGCTCTTTGGTAATGAATTATTTTATTGGGTGATCATCGTTACGGGCTTAGCCTTGCCTCTGAATGCAATAAGCACCATTTTGATGTCAGTTTTAAATGGCTTGGGTGATAATGGAAAAAATATTGCATGCGGCATGATTGGTGTTATATGCACAACATTTTTTTCAATTGCTTGTTTGTATCTTTACGGACTATCTGGTGGCCTATTTGCAGTTGCTGTAAATAATGGAATTTCTGCCGTTGTCGTATTACTCAAGGTTTATAAAGAACCTTGGTTTAAATTACGTCATTGGTTTGCTAAGGCGGATTCATCAAAAAGAAAAGCAATGGTTGGATATATGCTTATGGGAATTATTGGGGCACTAACAGGTCCAACCGCAATGATTATTGTTAGGAATTTAATTACTGAAAATGCTTCTATTGATGCTGCAGGTCTTTGGCAAGCCGTAATCAGAGTTTCTGATGCATATGTTTCAATATTAACGATTGGGGTAGGGATGTATTATTTTCCCAAAGTGGCTTCAATACACAGCTCATTAGAACTAAATAAAGAAACAAAAAATGTGCTATATTTTTTGATGCCATTAATGATAGTTGCAGCCGTTAGTATCTATATCTCTAGGGAATTAATAATAAAATTACTATTTACTAAAGATTTTTCAGGCGCGGGTGAGTTGTTTCTCACACGTTTAATTGGGGACGTTTTACGAGTTGCCGCATTTGTGCCTGCTACAATTTTATTGGCAAAAGGTTACTTTAAACTGAATGCAATAGCAGAAATTTCTTGGAATTTAATTTTTGTTGTCATTGCATTTTTAACTGTACCTAAACTAGGGGCGGTAGGAGCAAATTACGCATATATAATTTGCTATATTATCTACTTACTATTTATGATTAAGTTTTATTTTTTTCATAGCAAGAAAATGAACGTACTTGATGGAGCATATCATGGTTAAAATATCAGTGATTACTCCTGTATTTAATGAAGAAAAAAACATTAAAAATTGTTATCGGTCATTATGTCAGCAAACACACGCCAATTTTGAATGGATTATTGTGGATGATGGCTCTACAGATAATACTATAGGTATTGTTGAAAATATCATCACGGCACACTCTGCAAGCAGGTTTAGTATAAAGCTATTGAAACAAAAAAATAGTGGAGCTTCCGCTGCAAGAGAAAATGGAATAAAAAATGCGGCGACAGGAGCGTTGATTTGTGCTCTTGATGCGGATGACTATTTTTCAATAAATGCATTGGAATTGGCAGTAAATAAAATTACAGATGAGGTTGATATAGTCTGCTTTGAATTGCGCTTTATTGGAGAAAAAACAGAAAGTGATTTTTATTTTAATGTTGAAACATGGCCAATTAAAGGTTTGGATGCATTTTCTTCATGCATTGATGGCTGGGGGTTACATGGCTTATTTTTAGCAAAAAAAAACATGTTTCTTAAGGCATATGCTTTGCATGAAAATAATGACAATATAAATGATGATGAGTTGATTTCAAGGTTTTGTATGTATTATGCCCAGCTCATTGATGTGTGTGAAGGAAAATACTATTATGTTAATAATGTATTTTCGACTACTAGACGAATTAATAAAAATTATTATAAGGTAATTTATACAGGCATTGCACTAGATAAGTTTATAAAAGAAAAATTTAATGATGACTTTGTTTTTTTAAAATCACAGAATAATTTGTTGTCTGTTTTTTCTGGAGTTTTTATACGTTATATTAAATGGAATGGTGCTCTTGATAATAAAATATTATGGATATCTTCACTTGGAGTTTTATCAAGTTGTATTAGTTTAACTGTTTTATTAAAAAGTAAGCTTTCATTAAAATTGTATGTGAAGTGTATAGCTGTAATTTTAGTAAGAGCAGTTTGTTTAATTAAGATGTTCATTAAACTTTGATTTTTTTTTAGATGTAAATTTTTATTAGTTAGTGTCATTTATACTTCTGGGTAGCTTAGCGATGGTGTTAAATAATAAAGTAGTTATTACAGTTGCAGTTGTTACATATAACTCCGCATTAACAATTGTTGAAACCCTTAATAGTATCGCATCTCAGTCTTACGGAGCTGAGAGTATAGAGTTAATTATAAGTGATGATTCGTCGCTTGATGATACGATCAAAGTTGTGAGTGCTTGGTTAAATGAGTATGGACATAAATTTAAAAAAATACATTTAATAGAAAATGTAATAAACGGCGGCATAGCAAAGAACTGTAATAGTGTATGGAAAGCAGCTACGTCAAAATGGATAAAAACTATTGCTGGGGATGATGTATTATTTGTAGATTGTTTAAGTGATAATTATCAGTATGTTTGCGAGCATCCAAATGCAAAACTGGTATTTTCAAGTATGCAATTATTTAAAGTTAATACTGAAGGAAATGCGCAGCTTATAGGAAAAATGCCGGACGCATACTCTTTGCCTTTTTTTAATTTAAATTCAGCAGATCAATTTAAGTTTTTACAGAGCCAAAGCGTACATGGTGCACCTTCTGCATTTATAAATAAATTATTACTTGAAGAGATTGGTTTTGCTGATGAAAGGTTTCCTTTAATGGAAGATTACCCCTTATGGTTTAAAATTACAAAGCAGGGCTATAAAATTCATTTCCTTGATAAGGATACTGTATATTATCGTATATCTGACTCGGTTAGTAATAGTGTAACTAGATTGATTAATGATAATTTTATATTTGAAATGTATTTGATAAATAAATTAGTGATTTGCCCCAGTCTTTCTTGGCATCAGGCGATAACAAAATTTAGAATATTGAGCTGGCCTTTGATGATGCTATTTGTTTCAAAGATATTTAAAAATAAAAGAAACAAAGTTTCAGTGTTATTTTTATATATTTCTTTAATTATAAGGCCGGGGTCTTTGCAGTATGTTCGGCGTAAATTAAAAATTTAGTGTGGTTTGTTACTAGGATTAATAATTATTTTTTATTTTGAACAGGAGGATTCGAAAGTAATTGTAATTTTAATGTGAATTATAAAAAATAAAAATGCAAGTAGTAACCACTACTGCTAGTTATGTCTATATATTGCTTTTTTTGAAAATTATGTTTGCATAGAGAAAATAGTTATTTTTATTAAAAATACGCTTATAAATCTAACTGCAGTAGGGGGGGCTATTGAAGTTTAGGACTGTACATAAATAATCGGTAGATATAAATTTACATATGGATTAATTGTGTTAAAAGATAAATTGAATAGATTACATTTTTTAGATGCACTAAGATTTATAGCCGCCTCTATGGTCGTTTTTTATCACTACTTTTATTTTTACTTTTTATCATTAAAAGGTGGGGTGGATAGTAGTGCTTTATTAGTGCCTTCTGCGCGTTATGGGTTTCTTGGTGTTTATTTGTTTTTTATGATAAGTGGCTATGTTATATCTATAAGTGTATTGAACTCGAAAAATATAATAAATTTCGCTGTATCTAGAGCTGTCCGTTTATATCCTACATTTTTAATTTGTTGTTCGATAACAGTGATTTTAGCGCTTGTATTTAATGAGTCAGTAGGTTTATTGCAATATTTTCTAAATATAATTTTTTTGGGTAGTGTAGGAGGTGCAATTGATGGTACCTATTGGACGCTTGCTGTTGAGTTACGTTTTTATATATTGATTTCATTGGTTTTTTTATTTAATCCTCAACGTCATATCTTTGCTTTTATGGTGTTTTGGATTTTTGTATGTCTGATATTACATGTTATGGATTTTTTTAATATAAATATAAGGTTGTTAAATATTGTTTTTATGCCAAATTATTCGCCTTTTTTTATTTCAGGCGCACTATTATGTATGCTGAATAATACAAATTATAATGGTCGGAAAGTGTTTTTTGTTGCACTTATGTCTTCCTTAATTTTTAGCTATATTTTATCATTGTACGCGATCTATAAATATATTACTGACGTTGATTATAATTTGATCGCAGTTTTGAACTTGAATATAAGTACAGTATATGCTCTAGTTTCATTGTTTTATTTGCTTATCTCTCTAACTGAGTATTTTTCTAAATTTATAGATAGAAAATATTTTTTATGTGTATCTATTTTAGGTGGAACTACATATCCATTGTATCTTTTGCATGAAAGAATTGGTTTTATGATTTTTAATGGTTTCTTTAATGGTTCTGCTGGATATGCTCTTATTTATATAACAATGTTCTTGATTTTCTTCGTTTCTCTCTTTGTTCATACTATGTTTGAAAGGAGATTTTCTTTTTTAATAAAAAATAAAGTACATGTTCTGATAAGTAAAATTGGCATTAAGTAATGAAAGGGAAAAGTTTTAGTATACTCCGACATGTTCAAATAAAATTAAGGTAGTCGTATGAAGATTATGTTTTTTATCACTGGTTTAACTATGGGAGGGGCCGAAACGCAGGTTTGTGCTTTAGCTGATTCATTTTCTTCTAGAGGGTATCAAGTCATTATTGTAGCTTTAACAGGTAAAGCAGTCATATTGCCAAGTGAGAAGAATATACAAGTTGAATTGTTGGGGATGAAAAAGAGTATTTATGGCTTGATTAAAGGTTTTTTTCAGGCAAGGGAATTAATTAAAGTGTATCAGCCTGATGTTGTTCATAGTCATATGGTGCATGCTAATATTTTTACTCGTATTTTACGTTCAGTCATAGAAATTAAGTGCTTAATAAATACTGCTCATAGTACAAATGAGGGAGGGAAGGCTCGGCAGTTTTTATATAGAATCACGGATTTTCTTACTGATTTATCAACTAATGTGAGTGATGAAGCAGTTAGGGCATTTGTGAAAAATAAGTCTGTACCAGAAGGGAGAATGATTAGTGTATGTAATGGAGTTAATACGGAAAAGTTCCATTTTTTTCAAGAAATAAGGGATAGAGTTAGAAAAGAATTTGATATTGATGAAAATTGTAAATTACTATTAGCTGTTGGTAGGCTGGCAGTAGAGAAAGATTATCCTAATTTATTGAAGTCAATTTGTATTGTAAAAAAGTCAGACATCAAATTTAAGTTGATTATAGTGGGTTCAGGGGAGCTAAAGTCTGTGCTACAGGAATTATCTGTTGAGCTGGGATTGAGCTCTCATATTTCATTTGTTGGTGAAAGAAGGGATGTGGCTGAACTTATGTCAGCATCTGACCTTTTTGTTCTTTCATCTGAGTGGGAAGGCTTCGGCTTAGTTGTTGCTGAAGCAATGTCATGCGAGAGACTTGTTGTAGCAACAGATTGTGGTGGGGTAAGTGAAGTTCTGGGAGACTCAAGGTTTCTTGTTCCTCCTCAATCTTCACAAGATCTTGCTGCAGGAATCATAGCAGCATTAGCGTTGGATTGCGCTGAGAAGGAATTCATTGAAAAATCATCAAGAGAACGAATAATAAAAAATTTTTCTATTGATGCAATTACTTCAAGGTGGCTTGGTATCTACTTGGAATATTTGAAATGATTCTTTATTGGTTATTATATTTATATCCAGTTATATTGGTGTTGCTTCCTTTAAAAGGATCAAGAAATGTTAAGTATTTAGCATATATAGTTGCTTGGTTAGGGTTTTCATTTGCTATTGGTTTGCGTTGGGAGGTTGGAGCAGATTGGGGTAATTATTTGCCTATTTTGGATGCAGCAAGAGATGTTGCTTTTACAGAAGCTCTATCGGTTAGTGATCCAGGATACATGGCAATAAACTGGTTATCTATAAAGTTAGGTTATGATATTGTTGGTGTTAACTTAGTGTGTGGGGCTATTTTTGTATATGGTTTAATTCAATTTAGTAAAAAGCAACCTTTACCTTGGCTCGCATTTTCTATTGCGATACCATATTTACTGATTGTTGTTGCGATGGGATATACTAGGCAAGGTGCAGCATTGGGGTTTGTTTTTCTTGCATTAAACAGGTTACAAGAAAAGAAGTCATACACATTTATATTTTTTATTTTACTTGGTGCATTATTCCATAAGTCAGCGGTCGCAATTTTACCATTGTATGCCTTATGTTCTGATAGAAAGGGAAATTTTCGGATATTACTTTCTTTGGTTTTGATTTTGCCAATTGGAGTTGCTCTTGTTTATGAAACATTTTCTGCTCAATGGACTCAATATATTGAAGAACAAATGCAGTCTGATGGTGCTGCTATTAGAATTACGATGAATTTAATTCCTGCAATACTTTTCTTTATGTTTAGGAATAAATGGTATAAAACATGGCCGGATAATTATCAAATTTCAAAGTGGTTATCAATAGCTGCATGCTTATGTGTACTGTTGTTGCAGGTAGCATCTACCGCGACTGATAGATTGGCTCTATATGTTGCACCACTACAATTGATGCTTTTTTCACGGTTACCATTTATGGTGAAGGGGGGAATGAGAGGTGCTTTATTAATAAGCACCATAGTATACTATGGCATCATATTGTTTGTTTGGTTGAATTTTTCTTTTTATGCGCAGAGTTATTGGGTTCCATATAAATGGCCGGGTTTTGAATAGATGAAAATATTATTTGTAGCAAATACTGCATGGTCTATTTATAATTTTAGATTTGGATTAATTAGCAGTTTGATTTCAAAAGGATATAGAATATGCATTCTTGCTCCTCAA
Organism: Pseudomonadota bacterium; assembly: GCA_026399755.1. Classification (GTDB taxonomy): domain Bacteria; phylum Pseudomonadota; class Gammaproteobacteria; order Burkholderiales; family Chitinibacteraceae; genus Iodobacter. The sequence continues at coordinate 20,062 of JAPLQI010000092.1, read as the reverse complement.
GATGATGCTTCTATGCGGCTGGAGAAAATGGGGTGCGAGGTCTATGATTTGCCGATGTCCGCAAAAGGAATCAATCCTATTGAGGATATGGTTTTAATTTTCAGGATGCTTAGAAATTATAAAAAAATAAACCCTGATTTTATTTTTCATTATACGATTAAGCCCAATATCTATGGCTCTATTGCTGCAAGAATTTTATCTTTACCTTCCATTGCAGTTACAACTGGGCTTGGATATACCTTTATTAAAGATAATTTAGTCTCAAAGATTGCAAAATTATTATATAAATTTTCATTTTCTAGTCCAAAAGAAATTTGGTTTTTAAATGAAGATGATCGTCAAGTTTTTATTAAGCATAACTTAGTAAGTGCTAAGCGTGCGGTGCTTTTACATAGTGAAGGTGTAGATACCAATTTTTTCAGTCCTAAGAACAAGACTTTGGATGATGGAAAAATTCACTTTTTACTTATCGCACGAATGTTATGGGATAAAGGTGTAGGTGAATTTGCTGCTGCTGCAGAAATAATTAAATTAAAATATCCTAATGCAGTATTTCAATTGCTGGGTGCCACTGGGGTTGAAAACCCAAGTGTTATTAGCCTAGAGCAAATACAACGCTGGGAAAAAGCAGGGCATATTGAGTATTTAGGAACAACAGCAGATGTTCGTCCAATAATTGCTGATGCTGATTGTATTGTTTTACCCTCCTTTTATCGTGAAGGTGTACCTCGCACTTTATTAGAGGCGGCCTCAATGGGGAAGCCTATTATTACTACAGATAATGTTGGTTGTCGTGATGTAGTAATTGATGCGGAAACTGGTTTTTTGTGCCCAGTAAAAAACGTGGACAAGTTAGCAGACTGTATTGAAAAAGTGATTCAAATGAGTGCTGATGAACGCTTAGCAATGGGTAGCAAGGGGCGGGAGTTTGTTATTGATTGCTTTGATGAAAAGAAAATTATCGATCAGTATATAAATACCTTGTCGAAATATGGAATTGTTTCTTTGTAATATGATATTTTGTTTTTACTAAGCATTTTTATATCAATTAGGCCTACCTATGCTTTATCTCATTCTCGCATTCCTTACCTCAGTCATCGTCACCATGCTCGTGATCCGTTTTGATCATTTGCATAACCACATCTCTGGTGATCATGATTTGGGTGGGGTGCAGAAGTTTCATTCTCATTCGGTACCGCGGATTGGTGGGCTTTCTATCATGATGGGGATGCTGGCGGTTTTATTGGCTGGGGCGGTTAAAGAGACGCATTGGTTTACGCAGTTTGCCATGCTGATTGTGGCTAGTTTGCCTGCTTTTCTAGGTGGGTTAATTGAGGATTTAACTAAAAAAGTAGGCGTTTTGATGCGGCTGGGTTTAACCATGCTGGCGGCGTTATTAGGATATTTTTTATTAGATGCGGGAATTGTTCGTTTGGATGTGCCCTATATTGATTTGTTAATGCAATTTACGGTTGTTTCATTGTTTTTTACTATGTTTGCAGTGGCGGGTGTGGCTAATGCATTTAATATTATTGATGGTTTTAATGGTTTATCTGCCGTTGTGGCAATGATGATTTTTGCTGGTTTGGCCTATGTTTCTTTTGCCTTAGGAGATTGGTTCTTGGTGATTGCTAATATGGGCATGATTGGTGCCTGTATGGGGTTTTTGCTTTGGAATTACCCCAGAGGGTTAATATTCTTAGGTGATGGTGGGGCGTATTTTGTTGGATTTATGGTGGCAGAATTATCTGTATTGTTAATGGCAAGGCATCCTAACGTTTCTATATGGTTTCCATTTTTGCTATGTATTTACCCAGTATTTGAAACGCTATTTACTATTTATCGTCGCAAGTTTGTAAAGGGTGTTTCTCCAGGGCTGCCTGATGGTATTCATTTGCATACGCTTATTTATAGGCGGGTGGTGCGTTTGCAATTAGGTGAAGATGTTGCTCTGTATAAAGTACAGCGTAATGCGCTGACTGCTCCTTATTTATGGGCTTTATCATCTTTTGCGGTTATTCCTGCTGTAATATTTTGGGAACGCCCCTATGTTTTATTAGGTTTTGTTTTATTGTTTATTGCTAGTTATATCTTGCTATATAAAATGATTGTTAATTTCAAAATCCCACAGTGGATGGTGATTAGCAAAGATAACTAGCTGAGCTTGATTCAGGTAATGAGGGGGCAAGTAAGATGCTTTCCCCTTTGCTTTTTATTTTAGATAAGCCATGCTTAATTGTTTTTTGGTATTCTTCTGCTAAGCCCTGCCAAGATAGCTCGCTTTTTATATACTTCATCGCCTTGTTTGTCATTGTATCTAATTGCAAGTCGGGTGTTTTGAGTGTATTTGCAATTGTGTTTGCCAAGTTTTTTGTATTTAGATAATGCACCCCCGCCATTAACTTTGTCCCCCTCACCCCAAATTCAGTACTAATAATCGGCAGACCTGCTGCAGCATATTCGATTAATTTTAAATTAGATCCAGAGCCATTTAGCATTGGGTTGAGTGCGATGAAGGCGATTTTTAGCCAGAGTTGTTTTTCTGCTTGGCTGACTACGCCTAGGAAACGTACATTGTTGGGTGTTTTTCTTTGCTTAAATGCATCGGCTACGCTGCCTAAAATAATATATTGTAGAGATATATCTTGCTCTGCTGCGCTAAGGATTTGTTCTGCGGCTTCTATATTAGGGCCGTGGTTGCTACCCATAAATAGCGATATATTATTTGTGGGTTCTAGCCCCATTTGTACGCGTATTGCTTTACGGCCTGCTTGGTCTAGGTATTTAATATTTTGGATGTCTGCACCATTGGCAATCACGCTAAATTGATTATCAGGAATTTGATATAGGGCTTGCATGCGCAGGCTATCTTCACTGCTGCAGCAAATAATATGCTGTGCACCCTGGGCGCATTGGGATTCTAATTCTTTGATTTGCAGCGCTTCTTGTGGGTGTTGCTGATAAATCTGCGCTTTAAGATCCGCCTCCACATTGTGCGCTTCATATAGCCATTCTTTGACTCCGGCTTGCGTCATTACTGGATAGGCATAGGGGTGGCTGCAGATAACTAAGCTGGCCCACGGGGCGCGGCGTTTAATCTCGGCTTGCCATTCTGGTAATAGCTCTGGGTGTTGGGCTGCTAGCCAATCTACACAGGATATATTTAGGCGTTTTTCTTCAATATTTAATTTTTTTTTGAATTCTTCCCCTATGGGAATGAGTACTTCAATAAAGTTCTCGTTTAAATGTCTGCTTTTAACGGTGCTGGTATTAAAATCTAAATTAAGGATTTCTATTGAATAGCCTAGCATAGATAGCTGTGAATACAGGTGATATAGCCGTGCTTGCCCACCGCTCACGACAGGGTAGATAGGAAAAGTATTTAGCACCATAATTTTGGGCTGGTATTGCTTGTGTAGATTTAATAACTCTTTTGCTAATACGGGCCAGGATATTTCTTTAACTGTGTTGTAGGCGTGTTGGCCTAGCTGAGAGCAAAGCTTTGGGTCTGAGCAGAGTTTTTTTATTGCTCTGGCAATGTCATCGCATTCTGGTTTTACTAATAGGCCATTTTCCATATCTTTAACTAACTCAGTAACTCCTCCGCTATCGGTGCAGCTTAATACGGCTTTGCCCGCAATCATGGCTTCATAGGTGATTAAGCCAAAGTCTTCATGTTCGGGGATAAAGGGTACGAATAGTGCATTAGCGTATTCTTGGGCTAATTGTTGCTCGGAGATATGGCCAAGTAGAGTAATTCCTGAATTTTGGGGGATTAGTTTTTGCAGTGCTGCGTTTTGTGGGCCAGTACCAGCAATTCTTAAAGGTGTTTTCACCCCTGATTTGCAATAGGCTTTAATGAGTAAATCAATTCTTTTAGGTGTATCGAGCCGGCTGGCGGTAAAAATTGGGGCGAGTTGCGTATCTGCAATGATGCCTGCTTGGGGGAGTGAGCTGGGGTGGTAGAGCACTTCGGGCTTAATATTTTTAGGAAAGTATTCTTCGCGATTGGCTACTTCATGGGCAATGGCGGTATAGCGCATGATTTGCCCAGGGGCTAGGGCGACGGCATCAAAAAAATGCACAATAGCTCGTAATAGCGGGCTGGGTAGGGCAGTATCCTGTTGGTCTAGTATGTGCAGTGCTTTAATGCGCTGCAATTCATTAAAGCATTCAGATAGATGAGCTCTATTTGGCTTGGGCGTGTTTAATATGCGTGAAAGTTCAGGTATCTTTTGTGCTAAGTGGCTAGTACTTTTTGATAAATGGCTTGGGTAGCTATCATATAAGCCTCTTAAAGTATGCTGCATAAATAAAACATGCCGAGGGTGTGAAATCATCCAAGCTGGATACTTAGTGCTGATGACTAAATCAAAGTGATTTAAATCGAGATCAGCAAAGTTTTGGTAGCTTTGAATAATGGCCCAGAAATCATGCTCTGGGCTGGGGAGTTTAATTAGCTCCGCAGTAACACTCGCTTGCTGATTTAAAGCCAGCCAAAGGCCTTTCCAGATGTTTTCGGCACCGCCCCATACAAAGGGCACTCCGCTTGGGGCAACAATAGCGACTTTCAATTAATTCTCCAATAATTGGCTAACTACGTTCTTCCAGCTAATACCCAATTTAGGCCATACGGCTTTTGCGGCTTTGCCCATTTCTATTGTCTGATTTGGGTGTTCTGCAATCCAGTTTAATACCTCTGCTATGGCCTGAGGATTGGGGGGGATAATCCAGCCGGTATGGTTGTTCTCAATAAACTCTAATGGCCCACCAGAATCGGTGCAGCTGATGACGGGCTTACCAGAGAGCATGGCTTCATGGGTGATATAGCCATAGTCTTCATCAAAGGGAGCAAAGAAAACGGCCGTGCAGTGGGCGTAATAGGCTATTTTCTCGGCTTCGCTAATAGCGCCTAGCATTCGTACTCTTTCATTTAAGCCTAGCTGGTTAATTAAGCGAATCAGAGCATCAGATTGGCCCCCAGTGCCTGCAATTACGATAGGTAAAGAACTGGGGGTGAGTGCCAGTGCTCTGATTAATAAATCTTGCCGCTTTAGCGTTTCTATTCGGCTAGGGCAAAAGATATAGCCTAGGTTTTCTGCGCAATGAAATGATTGATAAGCGGGCGGGGGGTGATATAAAGCCGTGGCGCTTAAATCATTGTATTGATATAGGCGTTCAGCGACTCGTTTAGAGTTTGCAAAGCGTTGATGGCAAAGTTTTAATGATTGTTGATCAAATTGCTCAATCGCATTTTTTAATTCAGCTGGTGGGGATTGATGATGGTCGTATAGCTCATAAACGGCTCTATGCTGGTGCATAATCCATGCGGTATGTTTATTGTGCCCAATACCATAGCAGGGGAATTGTAAGCTGATTAGGCGGTCTATTCGATAGCCATTGGGTTGATTTAAATCCAGCGTTTTACACCATTGCATTAAGTCTAGAATTGATTGATCAGGGGAGAATGTAAATGGCAGGCGCAAGATTTCTACTTGGCAGCCAGCTGCAGTTAATGCATCCGCGGTGCCCTGTATATGGTAATCAGCCCCGCCATGCAAAAATGGGGTGATATTTGCGGCTAGCATGATGCGCATTAATTCCCCCTAAAGGATGATAACTCCGCGGGTTTCACCCGCCCTAAGAAAGGTAATCCATTAAAGTGGATTTATCGTTTTGCGATAAGTGCATAATCTTGCGGCCCACAAAGATGCCCATTTACGCGCTCGGTTAATAAATCATTGCCAGGCACTTTTGCTGATTCTGGGTAGGGGTTTAATCTTAAAATCTCGCAATCTTTAAAACCGTGATATTCAGCAAGGAATTGCAGGCTAGTGGGGGTAACTGGGTTATGGTGGCTAAAGTCATGATAAAAAGTATGACTGCCTACTAATATATTTTCTGGATTGGGTGTTTCTAGAATCAATATCCCGCCGGGCATGAGTACCCGATATGCTTGCTTTAGCATGTTATATAGAATATCAAATGGAAGATGCTCAACAACGTGGAATGAGCTGATTGCACCTATTGATTCATCTGCTAGAGTTTTTAAATAATCAAGCGCATCGGCATGGATAACACTCAGACCTATTTTGCGGCAATGGTGGATCATTTCTTCGCTTTGGTCTACGCCCTGTGCTTTTAAGCCTTTATTGCTAATTAAGCTTAACCACTCGCCACGGCCCATGCCAATATCGAGTAAGGGCGCTTGGCTACTTTCTAGAAAGGATTCTACATAAGGGGTGTATTTATCTAACTTGGTTCGTATTTCATGCTCTGGGCCGCGAAATTTTTCTTCAAATGCTAAATAGTAAGCATCAACGGCAGGGTCAGACGCAAGGGCATGGCCGATGGGGGCTGATTCAATTTGATCTATATGGGTCAAATTTTCTATATGCTTAAGAATGCGTTCATTTAAATAAAGTACAGCTTGGCTATTTAGACTGTTCGCATTAGCCATGATGGCAATTTTTTCTTCATTTTTATTGAGCGCATCTTGAATCAGTGCAGTACTTTTAACGTGATGGCTATTAACTAACAATATATTATTGGATAACTGATCATTAAGTAACTCTGTATTTTTTGCTATGGTTTTGTCTAGGGAAGTTACTTGCATATTCAAATGGTGATTTAGCTCGTGTTTATGCTGATCCAATACTTGTATGGTGTGTGATCTGATATCATTACTTGTAATGGCTAATTGCTGGCTTAGATGGTTTTGCTTTTCATTTATATTCGAAATAATCTTTTCTTGTTTGGCATCGATGTCGTAACTTTGCTTCGCTAAAATAGCGCTGTGCTGAATATGGAAAGAATTATATTGCCCTAATTTAATAAGTAAATCATGCAGCCGACCTATTACACCCGCACCGCGACGGCCACTCCAGAATGAGAGTATCTTATTCTCTAGTGCAATTAAATAGCGATCTATTTTATTTATTTTAATAAATGATTTAGCATGTGCTGATTCTGTACTTGATAGCATCTGCAAGGCAAATTTACGCATGCTTAATCGGCCAGATGCGATAAGCTCGTGATAGCCCTGTGCGCTTTCTTGATCTGGAGCGCGGCCTAGAATCGCTTGATAGGAAAAGAATATAAATAAATGTGGATTACGAATAGAGATTAATTCTCTAAATGATTGAGGAAGCCATAGTAGCTGATATTGAGTAATAGGCGGCTCTATCTTATAGGCCACCGCTTGAGTATCTTGCTTAAGTGCATAAGATTGAACGCAGCTAATAATATCGTCTAATGTTTTCATATTAACTCACAATATTGAGCATCAAGTCGAACTACACCCGCAAATACTTGCTCAGTAATCACAGTAATTGTGGCTGCATGATCCCACCAATCATAATTGTTTGATAGATGATGATAGGATGAATGTAATGCAACACTTATATTATAACTACCCGCCGCTAATCTAAAATCGGGCAACTTAAATACTACTTGATATTGGCCTCCTTGTAAAAAAGGTGGCGATTTTTCCATTAAAAAAGTGTTAGAACCAAACACTTCATTTCCTACCCTGTCTTTAATTAGAAAACCAATAGTCAAGTCTTCAATTTTTTGTAGTACTTGGTAAGTTATTCTTAGCTTAACTTGGCTACCAGAAAGCACAACTTGCGCGATCTCATTCTCACTTAAAATATCAACGGCGATTAATTTAGCTTCACCGGTGCCGGAACGAACGCCTTCGTCGATGCTAATTTTATTATTTTCTGCATTAGCAATAAGAGCATTGTAGTAATCTAAAATTGCTGCTGGTTTATCATCTGCCAGCATCATTCCTTTATCAATTAAAATAGCTCGATCGCATAGCGTTTTTACGGCCAGTGGATCATGTGAAACAAACAGTAGAGAGGTGCCAAGCGCTTGGAAGGTTTTAATTCTATCAAAACATTTATGTTGAAAATAGGCATCCCCTACTGAAAGCGCTTCATCCACAATTAATATTTCTGGTCTTAATGCGGTAGCTACGCTAAATGCTAAGCGCATTTGCATACCGCTTGAATATTTTTTTAATTGCACATCGATATATTCTCTCAGCTCAGAAAAATCAATAATATCTTCTATTCTTTGATCAATTTCTTGCTTGGACATCCCAAGTAGCTGGCCAGAGATATAGACGTTTTCTCTGCCGCTCAATTCCTCATGAAAACCTATGCCTAATTCTAGAAGAGCGCCAATTCGGCCATTTACTGTGATTTGTCCTGTTGTTGGGCGCAGTGTTTGGCAAATTAGCTTGAGTAGTGTACTTTTTCCTGAGCCATTTCTACCGACAATGGCGACAGATTCACCTGCTTCAATCGTAAATGATATTTGCTTTAGTGCCCATTTTTTTATGCAATGTTGACTTGAATCTACACCAAATAAAGAGGCCAATTTGTGTCGGCGAGATGGGTAAATACTAAAACATTTAGATAGATTATCAACGGAAATAAGGGCCATGGTTATAGATCATCCATGATGATTTGAATATTTTTTGAATAAAACAAATAAAACATCACAAATAAAAAGGTGGATAGCATTGCAGAATAAAGCAGCCAATCCCATGCAATAGGCCAATCTAATACTGCTTGTTGCCCTAGCTGTGATACCCAGTAGACTGGATTTAAATAAATATAATTGGCAGCCCACGCGGGTAGGATTTGCGGCGCATAGACGATAGGCGTGGCCCAAAATAAAATTTGCATAAAGGCATCTATAAATTGGCCAACATCTCTCACATAGGCATGGGCAAGTGCAAGTAAACCTGCAATACTAAATGAAAATAGGGTCATCACTAATATTTGTAATATATAAATAACGAAAATTTGAAAGGTAAATAGATTAAGTAAAAAAAGAAATGCAAAGTAGAAACCAGCCAAAACAAAACTATTAACTAGCGCAATGACAACAACCGACATCAATGGGATGATCTTTGATATATTGTTTTTTCTAAGCAATCCCGCATTTTCTACTAGAAATAATTTACCTCTGCTTATTACTTCAGAAAAGTATTGCCACACTAGCATGCCACTGGTTAGATACATGGTATAAGCATAATGGCTATTAACCCCAGGTAGTCTTGATTTCATTAAATCAGCGAAAACGAGACTATAGGTTAATATCATTAAAACAGGAGCGAAGAATAACCAAAATATACCTAGTAAAGAGCCGCTGTATCTTGATTTAATTTCTCGCGTTACCATTGCATGCAAAAGCCAACGGCTGGCAAAAATTCTTTTAATGATTTCCAAAAAGAATTCTCCATATATAAACTAAGGCGATTGAAGAGATAATCCCAGAGGTATTGGCAATTTGATCATAAATACAGCATTTTCTGCCGGCGAGTGGCTGAATGATTTCTATGCTTGCCCCCATTATAAATAGCGTAATGAATATTTTTATTTGGCTAAAGTAAGGAGAAATTAATAGGCTGAGTGTAAAGTAAGCTAAAAAGTGAATGGCTTTATCATTTTGTATAGGTGAGTACTTTTGCAGATCATAAAATGATCCTGCAATGATTAAGCTAATAGTCAGTGCAATTAGCAAGCCGTTTAATAGTGATTCGCCCATACATCCCTATAAGTATTTAGCGTTCTAGTGGCACATCGATCCCAAGTGAAATAACTCGATCGAATTAAACCTTCTGTAATGTGATCACAGGCGCATTCTGGAGATAGGGCTAGATTAGTCATATGTTCTGCTAAGCCTTCTATATCTCCGCGATTAAAATAGAAAGGGGCTGAACCGCCAATTTCCTGAATGGCCCCGCCTGATGTGGTAATCACTGGCGTGCCTACGGTCATGGCTTCCAATACGGGTAAACCAAATCCTTCATAAGCCGATGGATAAACCATACAGCGTGCCCCTGCTAATAGCGCAGGTAAATCTTTCTCTGTTACATATTGCAGCCAACGAACATTCTTGCTTTGTTTTATTCGGTCTAAAATATCATCACATTTCCAACCTACACCGCCAATAATGATAAGTGGTAGCGTTGTTTTTTTATTTTGTATCAGCATTTGATAGGCAATGAGCAAGTCTTCAATTTTTTTTCTAGGCTCTATTGTTCCTAGGAAAAGAAAGTATTCTTTACTGGGTAAATTGTATTTTTCTAAAATGCTGCGGTTATATGATTCGGGCGAGAATTTTGTATGGTCCACGCCGTTATAAGTAATATGCAGTTTATTACTGACTTCTGGCATCCAGCGGATCAGTTCTTTTTTTACTGATTTAGAAACTACAAAAATAGCGTCTGCTTTTTCTAGTGTAATGGGCAAGTGCTCATTTAAAAAACGCACTCTTTCTATAGGGTGCCACTCGGGGTTAATAATATGAGATAGATCATGCACCGTAACTAAGTAGGGGTATTGCAATACGGTAGGAATATAGTTTGGTTCATGGTAAATATAATTTTTAGCTTTGATGGTATGCACGCCTCGATTAGCATGATATTTTTTCCTAAGATAAGATTTTAGTACTGGAAAGCGATTAACCATATTTCTTATTTTAGAAAGTAGAAATTCATTATTGGTTTTCTTGCTCACACGGCCAAATTGATAGTAGTCAAGATCGATATCTGATTCATAAGCTTGCATTGCCCTAGAAAGGCTAGTGGCATATCTTCCAATCCCTGTGAGTGGAGGGATCATGCCTTGGGCTGAAAATAAGATATTCATCTTGTCCATATTTTATCTTTATGTTGATTTTATTGAGACATATATTATTAAAGCTCTATATTTTCATCGCCTTGCTATAGAGGATAAAGATATTAATTGGCTTGTTCTTTTTCGGGTATCGCTCGAATAATTGGAGTAGGTTCATTTTTTATAATGCCCTGTTCTAAATTAAAGGATTCAAGGCTTATTTTAGCAATAGAAAATATGCTTTCTTTATACATTTTTATGGTTTTACTTACCATTTTTTCGGCCGTTAGCTCTTGTTCAAATCGTTTGCGTGCATAAATGGCCATTTTGTTTCTGAGCCCATTATCTTGGCTTAATCGATTAATCGCGTCTGCTAATGCCTGTGGATTAGAGGGAGGAACTAGTAATCCTGATTTTTCATGCTCATTAACCCAAGAAACACCGGAGCCAGAAATATCACAAGAGATAATGGGCTTAGCAAAGCTCATCGCTTCAACTTGGACAATGCCATAGGCTTCTGATCGATAAATAGAAGGCAAGCAAAAAATATCGCAAGCGGCGTAATACGAGGCCAATTGCTGATCGGCAATGGCGCCCAGAAGCTTAACTTTATATTCCAACCCTAATTTATGGATTAAGGGTTGAAAGCTTTCTACACCTGGCCCACCAATTAAGACCACTACATCATCGCGTGTGTACTTGCATGCTTCAATTAAATAGCTAATTCCTTTGTAAATGGCTGATCTGCCGATTGATAAAATTATTTTTTTATCTTTATGTTCTAATCTAATTTTATTAACCAGCTCTGGTGAGGCTTGCTGGCTTTTATCTGCAACGCCAATGGGGATGATGGAAACTTTTCCCATATTGTTAGCAAGCCATTTGGATGAGTTTGCATATTGCAAGGAGGTGGCGACAATGCCGTCCGCTCGGTTAATTAGCCATTTAAGCCATGGCGAGTAGAGTTTCAGCATGTGTTTTTGTTTGACGATATCACTATGCCAATGAAGATAAATCTTACATTTTGGCCGGATTAGCCAGATCGCCAAATTGGCCATTGGATTGGGTAGATGAATATGCACCGCATCATATTGATGTATACATTTTTGCAGCTCTGTGATGAGTTTTAGTGAAATAGAGGTTGAATTAACAACGGCTAATGTTCCCGCCCTGATCACCGTATAGCGAGTATTGGGTGTATCTATTTTGGTCTGTTTTCCCTTGTTACTACAAAGCACGTCTGCATTGACACCTTGCCGGTTGAGACCTTCAACTAAATCAAAGGTTACCGTTTCTATTCCACCGTATTCAGGCGGGTAGAATTTTCCAAGGTGAATGATATTCATAAATATAGCTCTTATAAGGTTGTATTTTTATTAAGTTTGCTATGTTTAATGATTTGTTAACCGAGAGGTGGCTTGCAGCTTCTAGATGGCTAATGCTGAGCTGATCATGCGGGTAGTTTGGCTTGCCCCTGTTATCTTATTTGGCCGATATTTTTCGGCTGTTTTTATATTAGTAATTGAATTTAATAATTACAAGAAAATTTCGTGAGGATTTTTTTTGTGCGGGTGTTGTATTTTTGTTCGTATTTTGATGATGTTTTTTTTGAGGCATAGTTAAATCATTAAATCGCGTATGAGCGATTGTTTTATAAGACATTTTTATGCAATGACAATGTGGAGATGCCGCTTATTCAATCCGCCGAGGCGCTGCTACTTGGATATGTTGCCTAGGCTTTATCGTACTTATTCGATGGTGATTTTGCCTTGCACGATGTGTTGTAGGCGCTCGGGTTTACGTACGATTAGGGTTTTTCTGTCTTTTTCTGCGATGCCTGTATTGAGAAGTTGCCCAATTGCTCTGGAAACGGTTTCGCGGCTGCAATTGGTCATTCCGGCGAGTGATTGTTGGGGGGGAAGCTCGATAATGATTAAGTTGCCTGGCAATGTGCGTATTAAGCTGGTTAGCACGGTACAAATGCGCTGATATGGATTTTGGATACTTAGCATGGCGCGGTTTTGTGAGGATAAGCGCACTAGATAGGCGAGTTTTTTCATTAATCGCTCGGCTAGAATCGGGTGCGAATAGATAAGTTGCAGCGCAGTATGACGGCTCATGACCATCAACTCGGCATCGCCAATAGAGACCACACTGGTAGAGCGTGATCCGCCATCAATCACGGCCAGTTCGCCAAAGTACTCGCCTTCGTTAATGATGTGAATGCAGAGCTCTCTGCCATCTTCAGTGACATCAATGACCTGCAATCGCCCTTTGATCAAGAAGAATAGCTCATCGCCTAATGAACCCTTGGTAATTACTTGCTGGTTGCGTACTGCTGTCCTAAGGTGAGAGTCGCACGCAATCGATTTTAGGGTGGCATCAGGTAGCCCAGAAAAAAAATCTAAAGAGTAAATAGGGTGGCGTGTCATAAGCATTTCCCGATGTGAACTGGGGTAAGGAGGGGCGCAATGCTGAAGCGATTAGATCAATTTGTTTTTGTTTTAGCTGGCATATTGTCTGCACCGCAAGGTGTTTTAGCACAAGATTCAGTAAATATCGGGACAGTTATTGCAATTATCGGACAGCCTATATTGCTGCGAGATGCTCAGCAGCGGCCTTTAGCTAAGGGCGACACCTTGCAAGAAGGGGATGAGCTGCAGACTTCTGAGCAAACTAGTGTGTATTTACGTACCTACGATCAAGGTTTTATTGCGGTGCGGCCGAATAGTGTTTTATTGATTGAGAAATATCATCAGGGCAAACAGGGATCACTTAGCCAATTTAAGTTGCAATTAAAGTCTGGCTTGATGCGGTCTGTGACGGGGCAAGATGTACAAAAAGAAAAAGATAAATATCGTTTAAATACGCCGGTTGCCGCAATTGGTTTACGTGGTACTGATTTTGTGGTTTTTGCTGATGAGCATGCCACGCAAGTTGCGGTTAAAAAAGGCGGTGTGGTGATGGAGCCTTTTTCTGCCGCCTGTAGTGTGGAGCAGGGTGGCCCTTGTCAGGGGATTAACTCGAGGGAACTATTCGCGTCAACAGCGCACATGCTGGAGGTGATGCGTGGGCAGAAGGCCGCAATTCAAAAAGATTCGTCACCTGCTTTGCAAAAAGAATTACAAAAAGAAATAGCCAAAGAAGTACCTAAAGAGGCGGGTAAGGAGGCTGGGAAAGAAGCCCCCAAAGACGCTCCTAAAGTAATGGCATTAGGGGCGGAACAAACACAAATGAATGCAGGGGATTTGAGTAATACCCGCGGTGTTGCCAATAATTATAATGTGCTTGATGGATCTGTGGCGGCAAAGCCCGTGGTCGTGGTTTCTAAACCGCTAGAGCCTGCTACTAGCGTTACGCCACCGCCTATGCCTACTCCCTCACCAAGCCCTGCACCATTACCGCCGGTAGTGGTGGTTGTTCCGACAATACCAGTGTCGCCGCCTGTAATTGAACCGCCTAAGCCTGTTGTTGTACTCACCCCTTCTATTCATTGGGGGCGCTGGCAGGAGCTGGCTAATTTACCTGCTACAGCCAATTTTACTGATATCTATAAGCCTGGACAGGAGGTCGTGAATGCAGGGATTTATTATGTGATGTCTAGGGATAATACCAGCGTGCGTTATGGCCCCGAATTGGGAACGGTTAATTTTGCAATGGTCAAACATGATGGCATTTTGGTGAATACATTTAATAATGCAATTAGTGCTACGGTGGCAAAAGAATCTTCTTTACAGATCAATTTTTCAGCGCAGAGCTTTAATACCCATCTATTATTAAATGCAGCGGGCAGAGATATTCCTATTAATGTAAAAGGGGCCGTCGAGGCGAATGGTTTTTTTATGAATGGAGCTGTGAGTGAAGCTCAATTACGCGGTGTTGTTTCTGGTAAAGATGCAGGTGAGGCTGGCTATACCTATTATTTATCGCCGGGTGCGAATGAGATTTTAAGTGGCGGTACTTATTGGCTACGTCAGCGTTAACAGAGCCGGTTAAGTCATAATCTCTGAGTGATTTTATGGGGAATTCAATAAAAATATGTAATTTCTGCTAGATAAAAATAATAAGGCTGAATGCCTCTAACTTTCCTATCTTATCAATTTAAGTAAATGTTTGTCCTAGGGGGGAGAAGCCCGCGAGCAGTGTTGAAAAATACGTGGGTTCCCCTCCCTGCGATGGTTTAATGCTTGTAATTGTGCAAGAGCGGTACGCAATAGGTACTACTTACACATCCTATACAAATCCTGACTTTGAATATTTTTGATTTTAAGTTGATAGGGTTATTGTCTCCCCTCTAGGTTTTTCTCCTTGATGAAGCTTCATTTCCAATGACATGATAAATTTCAAATCGATTTGGCAAAAACTTCATTTGATTTGGCTGGGGCGAATTTTATTTTTTTTGCTCAGCACTCTGCTCGTTATTTGGGTAGCCATGCCGCGTGGCAATGCTTACCCTTTTCCTTTTGATCTTTTAGATCGCCTGCATGACCAATTAATGAAGCAAAGATTAACTGCCAATCAAGAGCTGCGGATTGTGTTGGTGGATATTGATGAAAGATCGCTCGCTCAATATGGGCGCTGGCCTTGGTCTAGGCAGCAAATGGCTCAATTACTGCAGCAATTAAATCAGCATTACCAAGTGGCGCATATCGGCTTGGATATGATTTTCCCAGAAAGTGGCGATTTATTAGGCGATCAGCAAATTGCCCAATTAGCGGCGTCAAGGCAGCTGACTTTAGCGCAAACCTTTGGTTTTGATCGCAGCCAAAGTATGCAGGTGGGGCAGCTTAGCGCTGCAATACCTTGGGCCTCCATTCCTTCAACCCCCGCTTTTGGCTTCTTAGCCAATCATCCTAAGCTGGCGGCCCAAGCACCCTGTGTGGGGCATATCGCGATTACGGCAGACCCAGATGGGGTGGTGCGGCATCAGAGTATGTTGGTGCAGTACCAAGCTAAACTTTATCCCGCATTTGCGCCGGTTTTATTGCGTTGCTGGCTAGGGCAGCAGGGGCCTTTGCAGGCGAGTAGGGGCAAAATTGAATGGCTAGAAGGGCTATCAGGCCAACAGATGATCGATCAAGCTGGAATGGCTGCGATTCCATTTTTACGTAAAACCGAAGCCTATATCGCCATTCCCGCCAGCGATATCTTGGCGGGCAAAGCCGATGTAGCGCTGCTGCGTAATCGGTTGGTGATTGTGGGATCAAGCGCCTTGGGGCTTGGCGATTATGTCGCTACCATCCTTGGCGGGCGCACGCCTGGCATGTTGCTGCATGCACAATGGTTGTCTAAAGCGATCGATCAGCTAGAGCAAAATCGGCCGGTGGTGGCGATTGGTTTTTCGACCATTATGGCGGTGTGGGCAGCTTTATTACTGGGGGTCATTTTGCTGCATAGGCGCAATAATGCTTTGCGCCTTGCTTGGGGATTCTTGCTGCTGATGGCTTGGTTGCTGTGGTTAAGCCATACCACTCTGGAAGTGGGAGCCAATTCGCTGGCGCCTCTGTTGGGCGGAGTGGTGCTATTGATTTTAGAAGGCGGTTTGGAGTGGTGGTATGCCCAGCTCGGGCGGCGGCAGTTGTATTTGGCCTTTCATCAATATGTGCCACCGGCAATTATTGATCAGCTGATTGGCCATAATAGCCAAGCCATCATGTTGCCTCACCGTGCAGAAATCACCAGCCTCTTTGCCGATTTACAAGGCTACACCGGCATTGCCGAAAGACTGCCCCCCGAGGAGCTGGCACATTACACGCGCCATGCTTTGATGCTACTTACTCAGGCGGTATTAGATCAGCAAGGTACTTTGGATAAATATATGGGGGATGCCTTGTTTGCATTTTGGGGCGCGCCTGTAGCGCAAAGTGATCATGCCAATAGAGCGGTTAATGCCGCGATTGCCATGCAGCAGGCAGTGGATAAGCATAACCAGACTGCCGCCATAGACAAGCAAATTAAAGTGCATATCGGCATTCAAACCGGCTTGGTGGTGGTGGGTGATATGGGCACGCCGTTTCGTAGTACCTATACCGCTATTGGTGATGCGGTAAATGTAAGCGCTCGCTTGCAAAACTTAGCCAGCCTGCATAATGAAAAGATTTTGGTGGGGGAGAGCACAGAGCGCCAACTTGCGTACTCGCCATTACAGCTCTATGGCACCGTATCACTTAAAGGTAGAAGAGGAATTGAGCAAGTTTATCGCCTGCCTTAGTTTATTTATTCTTACATTATTCTCTAATATTACAGAAAAAATAAGCTAGTAAATTTCTAGATTTGTGATTCTGAGCATATACAATCAATGAATGCGCTTCTTCTCTTTCGTCTTTATGGCTTTTCTGCAAGTCGCTTACCAGCCTGTGGCCCACGCCCAGATTGGGGATGAGTTGTACCAGCAGGCTATCGACGGTATTGCACAACAGCAGTGGCAAGAGGCGAGTTGGTTATTAGAAGAAGTGCTACAGTTCAACCCAAACCACCAAGGCGCTAAAGTTGATTTAATGCTGGCCTATTGCCAGCTTGAAGACTTCACGAGGGCGGCGGCTTTGCAGCAGCAATTGCGCGCCTTGCCGGTTCTGCCACAAGCCATCAGTGATCTGATTCGGCAAAAAACAGAACAAGGCTGTATTGAAAAAACACAGTGGCAGGGGCAGTTGCAAAGCTGGGTGGCGAGCGATAGTAATCTGGATCAGGGTAGCTCCAAGCGTTGGCTGGAAGTCACCTTACCCGATGGGATTTTTAATCTGGAAGTCGATCAAAGTAGCTTGCCGCGATCAGGCTGGTTGGCTGGGCTAGAAGTACAGGCGATGGCGACTCCGCCAGGCGGGCAGCAATGGGCGATTCATGCGGGAGCGGTACAAAGCTGGCCACAAAGCAGCCAGAGCATGCGCTGGTTTGGTGGTTTTTGGCAGCCGCAAGCTCGTAGTGATTGGGGTGTGGGTGTGCAGCAATTTTGGTTGGAGAGCGAGCCTTATCAGAGCAGTGTCTTGCTTGAATACCGTGGCCTGCCATCGCTTGGCCGCCTTGAATCTTTGCTGCGTTTACGTGCGCAATTTGTTGATATCACCCCGCGTTATCAAAGCCTGCATAGCGAATGGCGAGGCCAGTATATTAGCCAGTGGCGAGATTTATGGTTGGATAATCGCGCTCAACTTGGCTTTGAACTGTCCCCCCTGCGCCCCGGTGGCAATCAATACAGTGGCGAGTTGAGCAGCAGGCTGATTTATCCCTTAGGGCCGCATAGTTTAGAGCTGCAGCTGCGCGCCCGAATCGCCCAAGATCAAGATGGCTATAGCCCGCTGCTGGAATACAACCAAGCGAGGCAAAGCCTGCAAAGCCAAGCTTCTTTTGCCTATCAGTGGCTGAGCCCATGGCAGGGGAGATGGCGTTTGGAATATCAGTATCAGGAACAAAACGACAGATTGCCGCTATTTTCATGGCAAAAGAAAATGGTTTCGCTGTCTTATAAGCAGGATTTTTAAGTGTGGAGCTTGTGGCTTATCCCTTTGCGTATCGAGCAGGTATTTGCCGTGTTATTTGCAAGCCGCACATCATTCGTAGGGCGGGTGCAACCCGCGAGCTATATCGAAAAAGTACGCGGGTTGCACTCCATGCGCGCTAAGCAAAGTCAAAAAGACCTTTTTAGTGCCTTCGGCACGTTGATTTTGGAGCGGTTGGCCACCGCGGGGGCCTTCCTTTCTTGAACGGCCAAGAAACGAAGCCAAGCCGCAACCCCAAAAGCACGAAGGCCCCTCACTGCGGATAATCGTCTCGGCGAAAAAGGCTGCTCGGGAGCAAGCCCGCTACCCCTTTTCCGAAACCCCGCCCCGCTTGTTCCTCGCTTCGGCGTGCTTCAAGGGGACTTTTAAGCCCCATGCAAAGAGAGTGACCAGTACGTTTTTTCATTGCGTGCTGATACAAAACCATTTCGGTTAGCGCGTATGGGGTTTTACCCGCCCTTTTAGGCGCCTGAGACGAATTGCTTAGCTTATTAAACCGACCCCAGCGCCTGCTCCAAGTCATCCAAAATATCGTCGATATGTTCAATCCCAATCGACAACCTCACCATATCTTCGCTTACCCCAGCTTTGGCTAATTCATCTGGTGTCAGCTGGCGGTGGGTGGTGCTAGCAGGGTGGCAAGCCAGTGATTTGGCGTCGCCAATATTAACTAAGCGGGTAATCAGTTTCAGCGCATCTTGGAAGCGCGCACCAGCAGCGGCTCCACCTTTTACTCCAAATGTCAGCAGCCCTGATGCCTTACCGCCAAAGTATTTTTGCACCAGAGCGTGTGATGGGTGATCGGGTAAGCCTGCGTAATTAACCCACTGCACCTTGCTATGGCCTTGCAGGTATTGCGCCACTTTAAGGGCGTTTTCCACATGTCTGTCCATGCGCAGCGCCAGTGTTTCTAAGCCTTGCAGAATCAAAAAGCTATTAAAGGGGGAAATTGCCGCGCCCATATTGCGCAGTGGCACGGTGCGGGCGCGGCCGATAAAGGCGGCGGGGCCAAAGGCTTCGGTGTAAATCACGCCGTGATAGCTGACTTCTGGCTCATTTAGGCGATTGAAGCGTTGCTTGTGATCTGCCCAAGGGAATTTGCCGCTATCCACAATCATGCCGCCGATGCTATTGCCGTGGCCGCCGATATATTTGGTGAGGGAGTGCACCACAATATCTGCACCATGCTCAAAAGGGCGGGTGATATAAGGCGTGGGCACGGTGTTATCTACAATCAACGGCACGCCGCCCGCATGGGCCACCGCGGCAAAAGCGGCGAAATCGACTACATTACCCAGCGGATTACCAATCGATTCGCAAAAAATAGCCTTGGTGCGATCATTAATCAGTGCAGCGGCAGCTTGCGGATCATTGGCGTCAACAAATTGCACGCTAATGCCATATTGCGGCAAGGTATGGGCGAGTAAATTGTAAGTGCCGCCATAGAGCGCAGAGGTGGCAATAATATTGTCGCCCGCCTCGGCAATGGTCATGATGGCGTAAGTAATGGCAGCCAAGCCTGAAGCCAGCGCCAGCGCGCCAACGCCGCCTTCTAGCGCTGCAATACGTTGCTCTAATACATCGGAAGTCGGGTTCATGATCCGTGTATAGATATTGCCTTTAACCTTTAAATCAAATAGATCCGCACCATGCTGCGTGTCGTCAAAAGCATAACTGGTGGTTTGGTAAATAGGCACCGCCATCGACTTTGTGGTGGGATCAATTTCATAACCAGCGTGTAGAGCAAGCGTATCAAATTTCATGCAAAGCCTCCGAGGGGGTGAAAAGTCAATCCTATCAACTTAAGCTCAAACCCCTGATTTATAGGCTGTAAAATCATGCGGCTTAGGGTGTTTGGGGCGATCTTTTTTTGCATGAGGGTCGAAGTAAATCACTGCTTTGCATAGCTCATTCAGTGCCAGTTTTAGT
>JAPLQI010000139.1 GCA_026399755.1 Pseudomonadota bacterium | reverse complement strand
ACTGGCCCGCTGGCATTGGTGCCGCCTTGCCCTGTGCCCGTACCTGTTGATGCCGTTCCATCCCCAGATGCACCATTACACGCTGTCAACATAATCGTTGCTAGCAGCAGTAAACCGCCAGCGACTTTTCGCGCGGCTTTGTCGGTGAAGTTGATTCGTTCCACTACATACTCCTTTACTTTTTTTAAGGGCTGTTTTGCCCAATAGATTGAAACTTTTAAATCAATATAGGCAGATTAAACGATATTGATTGCAATATAGCAATCTTCACTACAAATTATATTTATAGTGTGCGATTTAATTGTTGCGGGTAACATTTTTATCCTGATTATGTCTCTAGTGTAAACAGCGTATAGCTATTGCAGGTGGGGGCTTACCCGCGATTTTATTGGCTTGCCTTCGAGTTGCATTCGCCGCTAGGACATGGTTTTTGCCCATTTAGGGGCAAATAAATAGCCAGCGTGTAAGAAATAAAGATGTTTAGTAGAGTTTCACTTCCAAATTTTTATTTAAGCAATCCTATCCATTTAGGCAAAATAAGGAGACATATTGTTTTTTCTAGCCATGGCATAGCCGCGTAGGCGCTGTATGTAAAAAATGTGTGGCTAATGCCGCTCCCTCTGTGCCGATTGGCCTAGGATTACTGATTTAACTCTTGTGTGGTGTTTGATCAGATCGTTTTGTGCGGAGCGCATTTTGTAATTGCACTGAATACTGACAAAGGGTTGGAATAATAATTTAAGTAGAGGCAGTTGAATTTAATATTTGGAATGAGGCAGGGCGTTGAAGCCTTGTTAAGTGGCAGGTATGCAGCTTAAAGATATTTTGCGCCGAATGGGGCGAAGTGGCTGCGAACTCAGCCCCATTCGGTGCAATACGCTCATCGTTTAATTAACGATTTCAGTCCAGCCTGAGCGGCGGCCTTTAAATTTCCATGGGTATTCGCTGAATTTAATAGCTCCATCCGGTTCAAGGTGGCCCACTCCCCCTGTTTCACCCGTTCCACCCGTTCCACCGGGGGTCATAACGGAGGTGTTTTTCGATGGGTCATCCAGTATGCTGCCATCCTTTCCATCTCCTACGTAAATATCTATATCACTGGAGCAAATCAAGTTGCTGCTGATTTCCATGGGGAAACTATATTTTCTACTGAAACCACCCGCTTCACAGGCATTGCCGCCAGGGATAGAGGTGATAAATGTGGCGCGTTCTCCTAGTTGGCTTGGATCATTGGCAAGGCGCTCTTTGTCAATGATCATATTGGTCCGCCAGCCTTTTATTCTTTTTTTACAATCATTGATCGTTTCGGTGGTGCCACTATTTTGTGCATGTTTTATGCTGTCACCGTCGCTATTGTGTTCAAAAGTAAGCTCTGCAATGGCCATTGAGCTGTGTAAGGTTGTAAAAGCTGGGTCGATAACGCTGGCGCTAGGATCAACCAATAAGCCATAAAAGGTATGTTGATCACTGCTCGTGATATCGGCTTGTTTTAAATAGCGCCCCGTGCCGAAGGTGATGAAGTGCAATGGCATATTTGTGCTGGATTTTTGTTGCGCTATTTTAATAACAGGGGCGGTGGTGATTGCTTGCGGTAGCAGCGCCGTCCCTGTTTTTGCGACTAAGGCACTACTGCCATCTTTGGGATTGAAGCGCCATAAATTGCCGGACAAGTCGCCAGCATAGGCCATGATAATGCTGTCATCTACATTCTCGTTTTCAAATAGCACGCCAATTTTGGAGAGGGCACATAAGCCTTCATTATTACTGCAGCTGCTGCTAAAGGTGTTGTCTAAGTCACCCGTGTTGGCATTCAGGGCAAACAGATAGCCTTTATTGTCCGCGTTGTCATAGCCGCTGCTTAATAGTACTTTCCAAGTACCATTTACTTTGCCCACTACTGGAAAACCATAGGTTTTTCCCAGCTTACTATTCGCAAAACTCCAGAGCGGCTTGGGGTTAAGCGGGTCGGTAATATCCAGTGCATAGTATTCACCGCCACCGCCGCGTAAGCCGGCGACTAAAATGGTTTTCCAAGTGTTTCCTACTTGAATATCAGCAATGGTCGGCGCGCCGTCGACAAAATATTTAAAGTCATTGGTAAATGCACGCTCTGCTTGTTGCCAGAGTCGAGAAACGATGCTTGGCGGGACAAAGGCCCATTCTTCCGCCCCTGTTTCTGCATTAAACGCATGCAGCATGCCATCATTGGCGGGAGCATATGTCATCGCAATTCTATTGCTTTGGCGCTGCAAAAATGCGGGGTAGCCCGTATCGCTATAGGCTTTGCTTGGTTTTTTTACATAGCTCACACCGCCATGAATCACCGCGCCTAGCAAGCCTTTGCGAGCGCGGTACAAGGATTTAGGATTTTTGGCATCGGGCTGGATTTCATTACTCTGATCCCCGCGTAAGTAATCAATGAGTGCTGCTGCCGTATTTTGGGCGATTTGCTCGCTACTCATTGTGCCATTGCTGGTTTTTAGCGCGTTAACACCCGCAGACATTCTGCTCAGCACTGCGCTATTGTCTTGATCGAAGAGGGTTCGGCTGTTGCAGCTTGTTTCTGGGCAGGTATAAATTTTTCGGTCTTTATGCCCTAATTTTCCTCTCTCGATGAGTTTTTTGCTGGCAGACCAGGTGACGGCTTCCAGTTCGTTGGTTTCCAGGTTTAACTTGCGTGTTTTTACATCACCGATCCAGCTGATGGTTTCAAACGAACTGAAATAAATAGAGCGGCTGTCTGGGCTCATAAAAGAGCTGGAAACATCGGCCGAGCCGACCGATGCCGTTTTTGATTCGATATCAATGAGCGCCTTAGATAGCCCTACAGCCACGGCATTGGGATCGTTTGCGTTGAAATAGTCTCCGCCCCCATTGACTGCGGCATGCCATAGATCGTCGATGGTGGTTTGGGTGTCGCCCACTACTTTGGGCCTCACTTCTTTTTAGTTGTCCGTCCATGCCGAGGCCCAAGGTATAGGTGCGCATCAGTTGCCGGCCTTTGGGCCCGTCGGCAAAGGCATCAATCCCTGGAACGTTATTGTTCATTGTGGGGCGAATGTCGCGTTTAAAGTAATACATGGCCACGTCAGCCAGCGTTTCGCTTTTATTGGTGTCATCCTTCATCGGATAGGGGATATTGCTGGCGTTATCCTGTTTTCCAATACCTGCATTGTTACCCGCATTCCAATATCCATCCGTAGTTAGAATCGTGAAATTTTGTTGGCAGGTGTATTGCATAGGGTCCCCTGCCTTAGATTCCTGGCCTGAATAGATTCTCCCCACGGCATTGAGTGCGGTTTTTAAAGGTGTGCCCCCACCAGGGGTCGTGCTATAGAGCATGGCGTACCAAGCTGCTTTTTGTGTGCTTGCGTAGTTATCAATCTTTAAAAATTTTTGGCTAGTGTAGTTATTACTGTGTAAATTATTAATACTAGAAAATCCAACGCGATAACGATCCCCAATACTATTAAAGGCGGCACCCGCGCTCGATTTCATCATTAAAATGCGGGTTCGGTAATAGCTAAACCAATTGGCGAAATTGGTTTTTTGCATGGCTTGTACTGCTGCTGTTTGGGTGGCATCGGGGATCAATACTTTTGTCCAGCTATTGGTGCTGGCGGCAGCGTTTGAATCGATACTGCCTCTGGGGTATTCACTGCATTGGGGCCCAGGGTTGTTCTTATCAAAGGCGATGCCTGACTTTAATGCCCAATAAAAGGCCTGCACTTTGGTGGCCCCTTGTTCCCCCGGGGTGCCAACATCGGGCTTCCAATTTCCTGGTGATACGTAGCCAGTCCTTCTGTCATAAGCAAAAAATTCTTTTGAAAGATCGTGGGTTGAGGTGCTGCCTGCGCTAAATCCATCATACCAAGCGGCATTAAAGCTAGAGTTTGGTCTATCTGTTCCATTGGGATTCTTGGGGGGGAGGTAGTTGGTCTCGGGGTTGTAATACACGCCATTACACAGTGAGCTGCGGTATCCCACAGTATTGCGCCAATCGACGCGGCCCGCAGGAGTGGGCCAATTGACCACATCATCTGGCATATGGCTCCAAGCCATAGAGCCAGAGTCATCAATAATAAACATCACATTGGGTTTTACATCGCCAGTGCTTAAAGTTGATAAAGGCTTATCTGCAGTTTGGGCTGCAAAGCTATTTAGGCTAATACTCAGAATACTGAGTGCAATTATTTTCATTGTTTACCTCTATCGCTTTAATACATTGTGCTTTGATAAAAACTCACGGTGTCTTTAGGGCCTTCAATTCGAACCGTTATTTTGTAAATCATTTGATATTCAGATTTGGCTTCTTGTTTGCCAGGAGACATCTTTTGGATATCGCAGCCGCTTTGATTAGGGGTTTTTGCGCCGACGGCGGCGCAGCTGCGTTGAATAAAATAGGCGGCTTTATAGCCATTTGTATTCGCTTCTCCTGCTTCGGTATTGGCGATCGGCCAATTGCCTGCATTAGGATTGGCCCATACCCATGCCACGCCGTCTTGCCATTTATTACCGTTGATAGGCCATCGATTAACATCAACGCCATTAGGGGGGGTATTGCTTGCTCTATAGCCATTGTCAGCAGAGTCGGCATTGAGATCGTTAGGGGCTGCGAGTGATTGATTCACCAGCCAAATCCGCGCTTTTTCCAGCGCCAGATCGGCGGCCGCCGTGGTGCCTTGTCTTAGGGCTAGGTTATTGGCGATCTGGTTGCTGGTAATCATCGATCGGACTAAGGCAATGGCGGCTAAGGTCATCACCACTAGTACGATCAGGGAAATCATCAGCACCAAACCTTTTTGCCGAGAAGGGGCGTGGGTATTAAGCGACATTTGCACTCGTTCATTAAGGGTAAGAATAGGGCTCGAAAAAACATATAAAAATAGAGCTGTTTGCATTTGTAGGGCGGGTGCAACCCGCGTATTTTTCAGCATCGCTCGCGGGTTTTACCCGCCCTACAATAAGCATAAAGGGCGTTAATATGAGCCAAGCCCTAAGGATTAGCTGAGTAAATCGGGTTGATTTAAACGCAGCTGGTTTCTAAGTGGCACCACGGTTTCGTGCACGGTATAGCGGTAGCACTGCCAGCTGGTGCCGCTAGGTTGGGCATCGATAGGGTCATTGAACTCACCGCCTGACCATGTAAATTTGGCGTCACTTGCCGTGGCATCGCATGAGCCATCTCGCTTGGGTTTTTCTGGATAATTGCTGCGCACTAAGACGGCATAGCGAATGGCGATTAGTTGTTGCCACTGTTGTAGATTGGCGGGGGTGGTACCGGTCCAGCTATTGACATTACTCGACAGATTGTCGCCACCACCCGTGGTATCGAGGCCGTATTGGGCCTTGAGTTGGATGACGTTTTCGCTGGTGGCTTTCCAGCTGTTCGCCTTGATTGCGCTATCTTTAGGCCTGTCCATACTGAGCAGACTGCCGTCAATTTTGTCTGCTGCATTGGTGCATGGGTTAGTGGTATCACCAGCTAAAAATACGCAATAAGTGCGGCGCACCATCGATCCAAAATCAAATAGCTGTGTGGTGTTAATCGGCAGTTGAGCTGGGAAGGGTTGATTGACGACGTTGCTATTCCAAAGAGGGGCGGTTGCGCTGTCATGGCGTAGCACAAAATCTTTCGTCGATGGGGGCGAGCCATCAGCTGGAGTTGTGCCTGTGTCGGTACAATTTGCATTGGTGCAAGTTACTTTAAATAAGGGGCAATCGGTCTGCACGCCTTTGCCCGGGTCGGGCCAAGCCACGACTAAATCGCCAGTTATAAACTCCCCTGCCAGTAGGATATTAGCGAATTGATTATCGCCATTGGTATGCGTTGTGCCATCCCCAAATAGGGCGGGCATACCGCCTGCTGTCGAGTCGCTATACAGGATGGTGATTTGGTCTGAGCCATTTTTTACGCTGGTGATCAAAACGGGGACTAGCCCAAACCCCGTGTAATTGGCATTTTTAGAAACCACATTGCAGTTCAGCGCGCGTTTAGAGCCTATGCCATAGCCAGCGCGTTCTAAGTCTTTTTGGATTTGCATAATGGCAATGCCGCCGCTGCTTTGTGCATTGCCATTGCCTAAAGTCGCACGGCGAAAGCCTTCGCTGGTGCTGAAGGTTTGATAAATGGCGAGTGAGGCCAGTAGCGAAATCACAATCGAGACCATGATTTCGATCAGGCCAAAGCCAGAAGAGGGGCGCATTCTATAATTCACAACGTAAAGCCCTTTGATCGAGTGGGTCTTTGTTTACTTCTAAGATGGTTTGAATATCAGAAATATTGACGGCTTCGTTTAGCCCTTGATTTGCGCCTGTGGCGACTCCGCTTTTGGCGCCTCTAGCCGTAGGCCAACTGATGGTGACGATGGCGCGGCGGGAGCAGGGTGTGGTCGCGTTATTACCTTGAATTTCGACCGAGCATGTAGCGTCCACCTTGCCTAGGCTTTCTGCAACTGCGCCTGCCCATTTTTCTGCAGCATCTGCATTGGCTACGGCCTCTGCACATTTAGCTTTACTCATTTTAAAATCATCTAAATTGCCTACATTGCTGCGCATCTCGCCATCTAAACGCTGCATTAACTGTGTGGCGGTGGTGCGGCTGGAGCTGCTGCTGGCGTGGCGCATGGCATTGCCTTGCAGCGCAGAAAGCGCAAGCACGCCAAAGGAAAAAATACTGATGCCCACTAAACACTCAAGCAGCATCGATCCACGTTGGGAATAAAAATGAGCCATGGATTACCTCAAGCAGCTGGATGGGTTTTCTTTAGGAGCGTCAGGTAGGCAGAGCCGTGTATTGCCGCCCTCATCCACCAGTAAGCAAACTCTGGCTGGGCTTTGTACGACGCTGCCTTTGTCTACGGTTTTGGGGCTGCAATCAGTAACTTTGGAATCATTGGCACTCACAATTAGGCTAAGCGTTTTATCCGCTCGCCCCAGCCCATCAAAGCGCAGCAGGGATTGATTAGCTAGTAATTTAAATCGCGATGAATTGCCTTCAGCCACGGTTTTCCCTTCGATAAAGGGGTAGCTGGGTGTATCGCTTGTGGGGGCGCTTGTGAGATTGACGCAATCAGGGCAAGCGCGGATTAGCCACGCTGTACCTTTTGTATTTTCAGTCACGTTAGCCGCATTGGCTGGGCTAATGGCGTCATTTGTAATAATAAGTTCTACATAGGCATTGCGTTTAATCGCCTCGGCGCGGGCGAGTTGTACCGCGCTTTGGAATGACTCGGCGTAGGTTCTAAGCTGAGTGCCCCGCACCCACGCTTGAAATGGTGGCCCTGCTAAAGATAATAATATGCCAAAAATCAGCAGCGTGATCATCAGCTCGATCAGGGTGAAGCCTTGTTGGCTGGGGTGAGAAAAGCGTAAGTCCATGATTAGCAGCCGGACTTTTTGCTGATCCAGCAGTTATCAGCTTTGGTGAAGGTCCAGCCTTTTGGAGCGGCTGTGGTTTGCTTAATCCCTTGGTCATCTAAGGTGAGACTAAAGCCGACCATTCTGCCGCCATTTCTGCCTGACGCTGTAATCGTGTAGGCGTTTTGTGCGAGGGTTGTACCGCAGCTAATATCAAAATTTTCTGAATTTGTTGCTTTTTTATCGCAGGGAAAGCCCACATAAGTGCGGTTATTCATAAAAAACTGTTCAAGCTGAACGCGTGTTTCGCTCAGCTTACTTTGTGGCTCAACCAGCCGACTACGGGTGACGTATTCCGTATAACTTGGCACGGCAATCGACGCCAAGATGCCGATAATTGCCACCGTGATCATCACTTCGATAAGGGTAAAACCCGCTGAAACTCGCATTATTCCTCCTACTGTATTGGGTGGAATGATGCTTGCTTACGAGGTATTTCTCTAGTACGTTAAAATGCCTATAGAATTTTATCTACGGTCGTTTTTTTCAGACAAACGGTAGTTTTGGCTTTGAAATGGCAAATTTAAACAATTATTTGATTGTTTTGCTTGTAAATCGGGGGAAATATCGTAGGCGTGTGTTGTGCTTAATGATTCTAGTGTTGATCAATATCATCAAGTTCTAATGTTTGTTGCTAAAACACCACGGTACGGCTGGTGTATTTATTTATTTTGTAAAGCCAGCTGAGCGCATCGTTTTGTCATCAAACGATGCCTTGCCTCGCTATAGGCAGTGGGTGAGTGCTAGCTAGATGAACCGGCCCACATTGCATGGGCCGGTGTGTTGATTAGCGCAGTATCTCACTCCAAGAAGAGCGTTTGCCTTTAACTTTAAGGTCCAGCCTTGCCGCATCGGCAGAGCCTGTGCCATCTGCATTGACTTTAATACTGTCTAATTTAGAGGTGGTGATGGAGACTCGGCGCGATGGATCGTCTGATAAGGTGCCGCTGCCGTTGCTGCCGACCACGATATAAGTATTGGTCGATGGATTAGCGCATAACCAGTCTTTACTAAGTTTTAAGGGCATTTTGTATTCACGGCTCACCCCGCCTGGGGTGCAAGAATCGGCACCTGGCACAATGGAGGTGAAGACACCGTAGGCATCAAAAGGAAACGGGTCATTAGGAATACGCTCCTTGCTGATGGGTAAATTGGCTCGCCAGCCTTTGGTGCTGTTTTTGCAGGTAGTTAAATCTGTGCTTAAGGCGCTATTGGCGGCTCTTTTTAAGGTAATGGTGTCGAAGTTCCCATCGGTATTGTTAAATTGATCTATGCCGTTCCCCCCCACAGCTGCGGGGCAGTTACTGGATAAGTCGCTATTCGTCATATTGGCCAAAGAAGTCACCACTCCCCCTACATTCTCTTTAATGGTTTTATCGCAGGTTTTATCAATGACCAGCGAAATTAAAGAACCGGAGCTGAGCAAATTACTAAAGCTAGAGTCGATGCCGCTGAGGCTAGGGTCGACAATCAGGCCATAAATAGTTTGGCTCTCGGCATTGCTCATATCGTTTTGGTTTAAAAAACGGCCCGTGCCAAAGTTCACATAATGGGCCGCTACCCCTCCTGCATTTTTATATTCAGGCATTTCTTTAATTAAGGGCGCGGAGCTAATAGGTTGGCGCAATGTACTGATGCCTGTGGTGGCGACCAAGACGGCTGCGCCGCCGGCACCGTTCACATCAAAGCGCCATAAATTACCGGCCAAATCACCTGCATAAGCCATTTTGATGGTGTCGTCCACTTCAGGCTCGGTAAGCAATGCGCCAATTTTGGAAATCCCACAGCTACCATCGGTGGCGGCGCAGCTGGTGGTGAAGGTTTTTTCGAGTGCGCCGGTATGCGCATTCAGTACAAACACATAGCCTTTATTATCACTATTGTCGTAGCCCGCGCTGAGCAATACCTTCCACTGCCCGCTAATTTTGCCAACTACTGGAAAGCCATAGGTTTTGCCAAGTCGGCTGTCTTTAAAGCTCCATAAAGGCGCTGCGGGGATGGTGGCGGATGGGTTGGTAATATCGATGGCGTAATACTCACCCCCCCCACCGCGTAAGCCGCCAATTAAAATAGTTTTCCAACTGCTGCCGCTGCTGATATCTGCAATGGTCGGGGATCCATCTACAAAATATTGGAAATTACTATCGTAATTTCTATCTGCTTGTTTCCACATGCTGGGTAGTAGGCTGGGGGGGATAAATGCCCAGATTTCTTGCCCTGTGGTGGCATCAAAGGCATGCAGCATGCCATCGTTGGCAGGGGAATAAAGCATGGCGCGGCGGCTTAAATTTGTTCTTGAGAATGCGGCATAGCCTGCGTCGGCATAGGCTTTTTCAGATTTTTTAACATAAGTTACGCCACCATGAATAATCGCGCCAAGGATCTTGGTGCGTTGGCGAAATAACGCCGTGGTAAGCGCCAAATCAGGCGTTGCCGTCGTAGGCTCGTTGCTTTGATCGCCGCGTAGATAATTAACCAGTTTGGTGCCATTAATGGCGGCTATCTGTGCGGCATTTAAGGAGTTGGCTGTTTTTAAGCTATTCACGCCTGCGGTAATGTCTGCATTACTTGCATAGGTAGTGGCATCAAAAGTCGTGAAGCTGGTGCAGCTACCAGTACAGGTATAAATAGCACGAGGGCTAGTGCTTAAATTGCGTGCGGCCAGCAAAGCTTGGCTAGACCAGAGCTCTGTAGTGGTGAAGGTTGAACTGCTTACATCCACACTTCTGGCCGTCACATCCCCTGTCCAGTCACGGGTTTTATAGCTGCTGTTGTAAACCTTATTATCAGCAGCGGTCATAAAGGCATTAGATACATCAGGAGCACCCACCGAGCCTAATCGGGCGCTGATATCGTTCAGTGCACTTTGTAAGCTGGCGGCAACAGCATTAGGGTCTTTGGCGCTAAAGAATTTACCGCCGCCATTGACGCCTGCGTGCCATAAATCGTCGATGGTGTTCAGAGTGTCCCCTACAATCACGGGCCAGTTTTTTGTGCCATTTTTTAGCCCGACAAAATCATTGATGCTAGCGGTGCCATTTGTTTCATAGTCGTCTACATATTTGAGCGTGCCGTCCATTCCCATCCCTAGGGTATAGGTACGCATCATTTGCCGCCCTTCCGCCCCACCATCAAAGGCAGGAATACCAGGCGCATTATTGGCCATACTAGTTCGCAAATCGGTTTTAAAGTATTTCATGGCCACATCGGCCAAATTGTTGGATTGATTTGCACCATCCAACATCGGTCTGGGCACACCCGCGCCGACATCTTGGTTGCCTACCGAAACAGCATCACCACTACCTGCATTCCAATAGCCATCGGTGGTTAGAATTTCAAAGTTTTGTTGGCAGGTATATTGAATGGGGTCCACTACGCCAGAAGGAAGCACGCCAGAGTAGATTTGCCCAATGGCATCGAGTGCTTTTTTGAGTGGGGTGCCATCGGGACCCGTTACGGTGCCATAAAGAAGCCCATACCAATTACTTTTTTGAGTGCCGTCGTAATCACTAATATTTAAAAATTTTGTACTGCCATAATCAGCGGCTTTGAGTCGGCCAATCCTTGAAAAACCAACGCGATAGCGGCTATCTATATCTGCAAAGGCAAGTCCTGCACTTGATTTCATGGTTAAGAGACGAGTGCGATAGTAGCTAAACCAGTTGGCAAAATTGGTTTTTTGGGCCGTTTGGATGGCTGCTGATTGTGTCGTATCGGGGACGAATTTTTTGGTCCAATTACTAGTGCTGGCGGCAGAGTTGGAGTCCATTGAGCCACCGGGAGCCTCCGTACACATGGTGCTATTGAAGGTGCTAGTTGACTTTAAATCCCAATAAAAGGCTTGAACAGATGTGGCGGTGCCACGGCCATAGCTGGTGGTGTTGTCATAGGCAAAAAAAGCATTAGAGAGATTATGAGTTGTAGTAGAGGCCGAGCTAAAACCGTTGTACCAAGCCGCTGTGAAGCTGGCATTGGGCATGCTGGTGCCATTGGCATTTTTAGGCGGTAAATAGGTGGTATTTGGGTTGTAATAAACGCCATTACATAAGGCCGCTCGGTACCCTACCTTGCTCAATAGATCAGGATGGGTGGCATCGGTATTTAATCCACCTACACTGTCTGGCATATGTGTCCATGCCATCGACCCAGAATCATCAATCGTAAACATAATATTGGGTTTTACATCCCCTGTTGTCAGGGTAGATAAAGGTTTATCGGCAGTTTGTGCTGCGAAGGTGCTGACGCTAAGGCCAATACATCCTAGGGCGAGAAGATTGAGTTTCATGATGCTTGGTCCTTAATGAAAGCGCCTTTAATACAAAGCCGCTTAGTAAAAACATTGGCTTGCTATTTATTACTTCAACTTGCAAATCACCCATCCCAAATAGCGATATGAGGGAGTTGTTATTTAACTGAATTTGTCTTTTCAGGATTGGTCGTGTTTCTGGAGATTTAAACCCCTAATAAATAGAAGCTTGATAAAAACTAACCGTATTTTTAGGCCCTTGAATTCTTACGGTAATCAGGTAATTCACATTTAGTGTGGTACTTGTTCTTGGTTTACTTGGGTCGTTTTGAACTAAATTGCAGGGGTTTCCTATGGCGGCCGCGGTATCAATCACTGGCGATGGGGCGGCATTATTATTGCAACTGCGCTGAATTAAATAGGCGGTGCTAAAGCCATTGGCATTGGCAACGGTGGCGGCGCTGGTCGCCTGAGGCATAGGGGCGGGTGTGCAGGGCTTGGGTGTGCAGCTATTAGCAACCCAAACCCAGCCACTACCGGCACGCCATTGCGTACTATCTGTGGTGTCAATGGGGTTGGCGGTATTGGTCGCACTGTAACCATTGTCTGCGGAATCGGCATTCAGTGTGGCAGGCGTTGCTCTTGATATATTAATTAGCCATTGGCGAGCGGTTTCAAGCGCCACATCGGCCGCTGCGGTGGTGCCTTGGCGCAGGGACAAATTATTGGCAACTTGGGTGCTGGTGGTGATGGATCGCACCATGGCAATGCCTGCCAAGGTCATGATGACCAGCACAATCAGCGCAATAAATAGCACCAAGCCGTGTTGGCTGGCGGCAGAGGGATGTGGCGTGCGCATGCTATCGTCCTCCTCAAAAGCCAGCGATAGGCTGATTTAATAAAATCTGATTGCGTAGTGGCACCACGGTTTCATGCACGCTATAGCGATAGCACTGCCAATCGGCATTGGTGGGCTGGATGAGTGGATCAGAAGTCGGATCGCCCCAAGAAAGGTAGTAGCTTGCCGTGGTATTGGTAAATGCATCATTGGGCGTGGCGGCGGTATAGTTACTGCTGCTTTCATTCACACAGGTGCCCGCTCGGTTGGGCTTTTGTGGATTGCTAGCACGCACCAAAACGGCAAAGCGAACGGCTAATACCTGCGCCCATTGTGCAGGCGCGGCTTTTTGCCATGTGTTTACATTGTTAGGGATACCATCGCCATCTGCATTGGTGTCTAAGCCATATTCAGCCTTCATTTGAATGACGTTTTCAGCTACCACTTGCCAAGTGCCATCTGCCGCTGCCGTGGCATCTAGTGCGTCTTGGCTCAGCAGTGAGCCGTGGATTTGCGTGCCAGAGCCGACACAGCCATTGCTATTGCCTGTTAGGTACACGCAATAAGTACGCCGTGTGAGTCGGCCAAAATTATACAGGCGCGTGATTTTACTTAGCTCGGCAGGGAAGGGGGCACCGACCGTGGCGGAGTTCCATGTATTGGCTGCATTGCCAATGGCAAAGCCATCGGTATTGGCTGGGGCCCCCGCGCAGGGTGTGGTATTGGTACAGGTCACTTGAAATAGTGGGCAGGAAATTTGCGGGATAGTGGGGGTGGGCGGTTGCCAAGCGATCACCAGATCATTGGTGGCCATGCTTTGCGCTCCCGAGACATTGGCAAATTGGGTATCGGCATTGAGATGTTCAATATCAGCGAGTTGGGCCACTTGCCCCCCTCCAATAATGCTGCTGCCGTAGAGAAAGGTTAGCCTGTCCGAGTTACCTGTGCTTTGGATCAGTACCGGAATCAAGGGGAAGTTAGTCAGGTTGGCGACTCTTGAAATCACATTGCAATTGAGTGCGCCCACATCCCCAATCCCCATACCTGAGCGTTCTGCATCTTTTTGCATTTGCATCACGGCAATACCGCCATTAATTTGCGCGCCTGAGCCGCCCATGCTGCTACGCCGATAGGTTTCATTCACCCCAAAAATTTGATAAATAGAAACCATCGAAACCAAGGCAAGTACCACGGAAACCATGAGTTCTATAATTCCAAAACCGCTAGAGTGGCGCATAGCCTTGTACCTCTGTTACACGCTAATAATTTCATGAGTAGGGCGGGTGAAACCCGCCGTTGTTTAATCCATGTATCGTCAATTCTGGCGGGTTTCACCCATCCTACGTTTTAGGTGTTGCACAGCATGCCATTAGGGGTATCGCTCCACACCGTTTGGATATCCGCCACATTGGTCGCCGTATTGTTTGTTGTGCCGCTGACGCCGGTAACTTCGCCATTGCGAACAGGCCAAGTAATGGTGACGACGGCACGACGAAAGCAGCGAATGCTGCGGCCAGCGGCTGTATCTGCATCAATGACTACATTGCATATTGCGCCAGGTAGCTGAGCGGCGACGGCTCTGGACCATCTTCCCGCGTCGGAAGTGGCCGATGCCGAGGTGCAAGTCGTCATCTGAAAGCTATCAAGATTGGCGGTGCGTGGGTTGACGCGCATTAAGCCATCCACACGCTGAATCAGTTGCATGGCCGAGGTACGCGCGGAGGTGCTAGAAACATGGCGCATGGCATTGCCTTGCAAGGCCAAAATAGATAAGACACCAAATGAGAAAATGGTGATGCCTAACATCGCCTCCAGCAGCATCGAGCCACCTTGCTTACAAGCCACAACAGGCTTGTGTGTTGTGGGGCTAAAACACGCTTTCATAAAAAATTGCATGGCCTTTAGCTCCTCGCGCAAGAACTGGGGTTAGTGGCTGGAGCATCGGGCAAGCACATTCTTGCGCCTCCTCCTCGATCTAACACCACACATACTCTGGCTGGATCAGTGATTGGGCCAGTGCCTGCCAAGCTGCAGCTGGCAGGTGTTGCTGCGGCAGCGGTATCGGCGACAATTAAATTAAAAGCAGCATTGGCTCGGCCCAAGCCATCAAAACGGATTAACGACGCGCTGGCATTAAGCTGAGGTGGATTATTACTACCACCCTCTGCTAAGACTTTGCCTTGGATAAAGGGATAAGGGCCAAGGCCCGCTGTGCTGATATTGGCGCAGCTTGAGCATTCGCGAATCAGCCATGCGGTGCCGGTTGTTGTGGCCGTCACCGCATTGGCATTTCTGCTAGCATCAGCCCCGACGTCACTATTGGTTAAAACCAACTCCACATAAGCATTACGATTAATCGCCTCGGCTCTGGCGGTTTGAATCGCCGTTTGAAAAGACTCGGCAAAGCTGCGTAATTTTGCGCTACGCACCCAGCCTTGAAACCCTGGCATGGCGATAGCCACCAGCACGCCAAAGATCACCAGCACGATCATGACTTCAACAAGGCTAAAACCCCTGTGTATTGTTTGGGATGAGCTCATTTGTCGTGGCCTAACAAATATTCGGTTTTTTGCTGACCCAACAATTATTGGTTGTTGGGTTAGACCAGCCCGTTGAGGCATTGGCGCCGGTAATGGCAGATGTTCTTTGATTAAGATCATCCAAGGTAAAGCCAAACCCAACCATTTTATTGGTGCCCGTTGCCGAAATAACGAAGGTCGTGGCCGTTTGGGTGGGGCAGCTAATACCAAAGTTTTCATTGCCAACTGCTGCTTGAGTACAGGTGAAGCCCACATAAGTACGGTTGTTTACAAAGAATTGCTCTAAGCGCACACGGGTATCGCTAAGCTTGCTCTGTGCTTCAACTAAGCGGCTGCGAGTTACGTAGTCTGAATATTGAGGCACGGCGATCGAGGCCAATATCCCAATAATCGCCACTGTTAAGGAAAATCCCTTTTGATGGTTCATAGCATCCTCGATGGCTGTCCCAATGAGCGGGCTTGAATAGCGCTGTGCTGGTACTCATTCATATGGGATATTAATCAGCATTTAATGATTTAGCTAAAGCATGCGAGTAGCGGGGGATTTTTGAGGCTGAATGGTTGGCTTTACCGCTGGTCAGTAGTGAATGGCCAATAAAAAGCCCCCTGCGGATAAAGACAGGGGGCTGGTGATGGCAAAACTTACAACAAATGGCCGTGCTTTTAATAAGGAAAAAACATTTGTAGAGTGGGCACCGCTTTATCGTGCTTACTACTACACGGTTGCAAGCATTGAATCATTGTAGGGCGGGTGAAACCCACCGTTTTCCGCAGTATTTCATCCAAAGTTTGGCGGGTTTTACCCCAATCCTATCAACTTAGCGATATATCATGCCGTTGCTACACAATTAACAAGCATTGAATCATCGTAGGGCGGGTGCAACCCGCCGTTTTTCGTGTTTCAGCAATGCTCGGCGGGTTTCACCCGCCCTACAAAAAAGGCCGTGCATGCCATTAGCTTTAGTGATGCGTGTGGCGGGTATAAAAATTGACCCACTCTATATGAGGTTTGTTTAAGGCAAAAACCGCTCTAGCAGCGTATTTAAAAACCGCTGCCCGCGTAAGGTGGGCTGAATATGATTCAGCTGGCGCTCTAATAATCCATCTGCAACGGCTTTTTCAATCTGGTGAATCGCTTTAGTCAGCGGCAAGCCGGTGCGCTCTTCAAACAGGCTTAAATCAAAGCCGCCAGTCAGGCGCAGGGCATTGAGCATAAATTCAAACGGCAGCTGCTCTAAAGTAATTTGCTCTTCTGTTTGGATGGCCGAACCAGAAGCCATTTTTTGCAAATATTCGGTCGGCTGCTTATAGCGCATCTGCCGAATAATTTTATCTGGGAAGCTGATCTTGGCATGCGCACCCGCGCCAATTCCTAGGTAATCGCCAAACTGCCAGTAATTTAAATTGTGCTTAGCCTGACGCTTAGGCTGGGCAAAGGCGCTGGTTTCGTAATGCTCAAAGCCCGCTGCGGCCAGCTCTGCTTCAATCGCATCCGACATATCGGCGCTGCAATCCTCATCCGGTAAGGCAGGTGGGTAGCGATGGAACAGGGTATTAGGCTCTAAAGTCAGGTGATAGGCCGAAAGATGTGTGGATTTACAAGCAATGGCGGTGCGAACATCTAGCAGCGCCTCGGCCAGCGTTTGCTTAGGCAGCGCATACATAATATCGAGATTAAAATTATCAAAATGCTGATGGGCAATCTCGATGGCACGATGCGCCTCCTTGTCATCATGCACACGGCCTAGCGCTTTAAGGTGCTCGGCATTAAAGCTCTGAATCCCAATCGATAAGCGCGTAATGCCTGCGGCGCGGTAGCCGGCAAATTTTTCGCTCTCGAATGTACCCGGATTGGCTTCCAGCGTGATCTCGGCATCGGGGTGCAAACGCACTCTGGCCCGAATCCCTTCCAGCAATTGATTAATCGCCTCAGCAGAAAACAAACTCGGCGTGCCGCCGCCCATAAAAATACTGGTAATCGGCCGGCCCCACATCAGCGGCAAACAGGATTCTAAATCGGCCAGCAGGGCGGCAATATACTGCTGCTCCGGCAGCGCACCTTTTTGCACGTGCGAGTTGAAATCACAGTAGGGGCATTTTTTAATGCACCAAGGAAAGTGAATATACAGCGCCAAAGGCGGTAAGGCAGAAAGCGCCCAGTTAGCTTTGCCGATGGGCATGGAAATCGATTGCATGGTGTTCACTTCTTTATGGGTATTGCGGGCTTTTAAAGCAAAAGGTCGGGCAAAAGGTCTGTAGGCACAGAGATAAATGAGAACACAGAGCACACAGAGAAAAACTTTAGGTATTGCATCATCTGTAGGGCGGGTGAAACCCGCGAGCAATGCTAAAAAATACGCGGGTTGCACCCGCCCTACGTGAATAGGCAAGGCAGCTTTTCTCAATGTGCTCTGTGTTCTTCCCGTTCTCTGTGTCTACAGAACTTTGGGTTTCAAATTATTATTTCTGATAAGGGTTATGCAGCTCATCCACCAGCCTATGTAGCACGGCTTTGATCTGGGCTTCTGATACTTCCATCAGTAGCCCGTCTTCTAGTAAATCCTGCGCCATTTGTTTTAGCTCGTCCAAATTCTCATTCATGACTTTCACTTTTTCGGTGCAAGACACCACCGATTCATCGTCTCTAAGCCATGTGGCCCAGCGGGTTTCGCCTTGATTTACAGCCGCGCTCATAAGCCTGTTTCCTGCAATTTAGCGATCAATTCACGTAAGGCTTTGCCGCGGTGCGAGATCTGGCTTTTTTCATCCGCACTGATTTCAGCGGCGGTTTTTCCAAACTGCGGCAGCAAAAACAGCGGATCATAGCCAAAACCTCCCTCACCTCGGCTAGTTTCAAGGATTTCACCGCAGCAAATACCGTCGCTAATCAGCGGTTGCGGGTCATCCGCATGGCGAACCAAGACCAGCGCGGCATAGTAATAAGCGCTGCGATCCGCTTGCCCAGCAAGGCTCTCGAGCAATTTTTGATTATTGCGTGCATCCGATTTTGGCTCACCCGCAAAGCGGGCCGAGTACACACCCGGCGCTCCGCCCAGTGCATGCACGCAAAGGCCAGAATCATCGGCCAGCGCAGGCAGGCCGGTAATCCGGCTGGCGTGGCGGGCTTTTTCCAAGGCGTTTTCAATAAAAGTGTGGTGCGGCTCTTCGCACTCGGCCACGCCCAGCTCGCCCTGCGGAACAATTTCGATATCCAGTGCGGCAAATAGGCGGTTAAATTCTTTCACCTTACCAGCGTTATTACTGGCTAAAACGATGCGTTTCGTCATTGGTAATTCTTCTTTTGTAAGATGAGCAGCTCTTGCTCGCGCTTCATTTGAAAGCGATTCAAAACACTATTGCCTATTAATAAAGGCCCATTGTCCTGATCGCGCACGCTGGCTTGCACATTATTAAGTAGTAATGAGCCGATGCGAATTTGCGCAATCGTCACCTGCCAAGATTTAATCGTGCCATTGGCCGTTTGCGTGCGGCTTTCCTCGCCCTGTTTATAATCCACGCCCATATTGCTGGCCAGATTACGCGGCATAGATAAAAAGCTGGCGCCGGTATCAATAATGCCGCGCTGGCTGATGCCACGCACGGCAATATCGGCAAAATAATGGCCTTGCGCATCCGGGCTTAGCGTAAGGCTGCCCGCACTATCACTTTCAGCCTTACTACTGGCGATATAACCTTGCCCTAATAATAACTGACGTTGGCGTGTGCCTATCATGACCGTCGCTTGCTCGCTGCTAACTGCTAGTAACTTGACCTCGCCCACTTGCTGACCAACCGCCAACGTCTTTTTTTGCCCATCAATCAGCAAAATGCCCTTATTGCCCATCGCCGCCAGCAGCGTCACTTCGGTGGCTAATGCGGGCGGGATCATCAAAGTCAGTAAAAGGGCGAGTCGCTTCATTTAAGGATGGCCTTTTGTTACTTCACGTAGGGCGTTTTCAATCAGCTGGAAGTCAGCGTCTTTAAGCAATTTGGAGTCAGACAACATCCGTCGCCAGGTTCTGGCTCCCGGCTGATGTTGGAATAAGCCCAGAATATGTCGGGTCATTAAGCGTATCGGCAAGCCCTGCGCCATTTCTGCTTCAATAAAGCGTCGCATCGCATGCATCACTTGCACGCGGGAAGCTGTATGCGCTGCGCCGCCGTAAAATAACTCGTCCACCTGCGTCAGTATCCAAGGGTTATGGTAAGCCTCGCGCCCCACCATCACGCCATCCAGATGCTTTAAATGCTCCGCTGCCTGCTCATGCGTCGTAATACCGCCATTTACAATAATCTCTAAATGCGGGAAATCTTGTTTTAGCTGATAAGCATAATGATATTTAAGCGGCGGAATCTCGCGGTTTTCTTTAGGCGACAAGCCTTTTAAAATCGCATTACGCGCATGCACAATAAAAGTATTACAACCTTCGTTCGCTACCGTACCGACAAAATCGCGTACAAAGTCGTAGCTTTCTTCATTATCAATACCGATGCGATGCTTAATGGTGACATCAATATCCACCACATCTTTCATGGCCTTTACACAATCCGCCACCAAACGCGGCTCCGCCATCAGGCAAGCGCCAAACGCCCCATTTTGCACCCGCTCAGAAGGGCAACCCACATTCAGATTAATCTCGTCATAGCCCCAGCCCTCGCCCAGCTTGGCGCAAGTCGCCAAAGCGATCGGGTCAGAGCCACCCAACTGCAAAGCAATCGGGTTTTCAATCTCATCAAAATTAAGATGGCGCTGCTTATCCCCATGAATAATCGCCCCAGTGGTCACCATCTCGGTGTACAGCCAAGTGTGCTTGGTTAGCAGTCGGGAGAAATAACGATAATGTCTATCCGTCCAGTCGAGCATGGGTGCAATGGAATAACGGCGGCTAGGTTTGATGTCTATAACTTGTTGATTTTCTTGCGTGTTCATTGTTTCTACTTATTTGTTTATTGATTAATTATTGTGCATTTTTGGCTGTTTTGTGCCGTTTTTGTGCTACCGGTGCTACAATTTTG
Organism: Pseudomonadota bacterium; assembly: GCA_026399755.1. Lineage (GTDB taxonomy): Bacteria > Pseudomonadota > Gammaproteobacteria > Burkholderiales > Chitinibacteraceae > Iodobacter. The sequence goes on along the minus strand of JAPLQI010000139.1, from coordinate 11,014 downwards.
CTACGTGATGGTGCTTGTAGCACCAAGTTTTAAACCCATGTAGCACCGCTGTAGCATTCGTGTAGCACATAGGAAAAAATGGCAACAATTACTCAAAGAAAGGCAGCTGATGGCTCATTGTCCTATCGCGCACAGGTTCGGGTCAAACGCGACGGTCAGATAGTTCACTCTGAGGCCAAAACATTCTCGAAAGAAAAGCTGGCAAAGGATTGGGCAGCAAAGTTAGAGCAGGTATTAAAGGGTGATGGAGCAGTGGAACGGCGTAAAATTGCCAAGCTGCTCGTTGGTGATTTATTGCGTCGTTATATTGATGAAGTTGGGGAAGTGCAGAAGTTTGGCAGGACCAAGCGTTATGTCATGGAAAACCTAATCAAAAAACCTATCGCTAAAAAATTGATTGGTGATTTAACCGCCGCAGATGTGATTGCCCATTGCAAGCTGCGACTGGGAGAGGGCGCTGGCCCTTCTACAATTGCCCAGGATGTTATTTATCTGGGGTCGGCATTGGGCGTTGCTAAGCCACTCTGGGGGCTGCATATCACTAAAAAAGCGGTTGATGATGCATACCCTACATTGCATGCTCTTAAGTTGATCGGGAAAAGCGATTATCGTGAGCGTAGAGTTGTAGCGAATGAGCTGGCTGAGTTGTTGGTATATAAGCCGAAAGCTTTTCAGCATGGCAGAACGCCACCAATGGCGGATATTATTCGTTTTGCTATCAGTACATGTATGCGGCAGGAAGAAATCTGCAATGCTTTATGGATGGATGTAAATGAAGCTAAGCGCACTTTATTAGTCCGGCAGCGTAAAGATCCATCCAAGAAAGAAATCAATGATCAGGAAATCCCGCTGCTAGGTGATGCTTGGGATATTGTGCAGCGTCAGCCCAAGACAGACCCCCGCATCTTTCCTTATAACCCCCGCTCCGTTGGCGCAGCATTTATTCGTATGTGCAAGGCGCTGGCCATCGAGGATCTGAGATTCCACGACTTGCGGCATGAGGGTATCAGCCGGTTGTTTGAGGCTGGCTATCAAATCCAGGAAGTAGCCATGGTCTCTGGCCATAAATCTTGGGGAAGCTTGCGCCGCTATACCAACCTGCGGCCTGAATCATTGCATGGTAAGTATGAAGTGTTGTCATCCTCTGCGTCAGCAGCCGTGCAGGTGATCGGCGGGGCTGTTGTGGAGGCTAGACCGGCAGAGGTGTTGCCTGTGGGGCAGAAATCGGATCGGCGATGAAACTCCAATAAAACCAGCCGCAGCAGGTTTTCTATGTGGCTAATTTCTTTATTTAAGATGTTATCTAAGTATTATTGACCCAAGGATTGGGATCAAGCTAATAGGGGGAAATCAAGCCGCTCACTTGATCCAGTACAGGTGTGCTTCAATAGTCTTTCTTATGAATGACGGTGTGATTTATTGAGAAACCTCTCGTTGTTGAATACCTGTAGACCTAAGGCTCCCTATACCAAAATCTGCATGGAAGTTATTTTTCTCGGTGCTTTTGTATAAATACCGGTATACCATGATAATATTGCAGAATAAGAAAGTATTTGTAAGTTTATTCGTGATGTAACTTACATTCTGTAAGTTTTTTTTGTAGTATTAAATAATAAAAAATTTTTTAAAATTGATAATTAAATTTATATTTGGCGATAAGTTTTATTATTTTATTTGGTTGGATTTAATTATATGGCAATGAAAAAAATAAAAAGTGATTCGAGTAAAATAACGATCGATCAATTTTATACCGATGAAATTGTTATTGGTTTGTGTGCGCCAATTGGAGTTGATCTAGATTGTATCGTGAATGCGTTAGAAGAAAAATTGGGGCAATACAACTATGAAGTAAAAAAAATAAGATTAAGCTCCATTATAAAAGAAATGAAAGGTGAAGGCGTTGGTTCTTGTGCTATCGAGGTAAAAAAAGATTTAATTAATAAAGGTAATGAAATAAGACGTGAAAATGGTCGTGCTGCATATATTGCTGAAAAAGCTATTGAGCAGACTTTTTTGGAACGTCTTGAATACTTTCCAGATGGTAAGTACGCTTCAAGGCGTGTCTGTACAATTATTAACAGTATAAAAAATTCAGCTGAACATCGCCTTTTTAAGGAGATATACGGTGAGTCATTTTACTTGCTGGGGGTTTTTTCCTCTAATGAGGTAAGAATTAGAAATCTTACTGGTGATGATAAAAAATTACTTCGTGATGCTGAGGATTTGATAAAAGTTGATCATGCTGAAGCTGGTGGGTTTGGACAAGAAGTGGGTAAAGTATTTCATTCCGCAGATTATTTTATTAGACTTGAAGGCCCTGCTCAAGTTGATTTAAAGATTGAAAGATACTTGAAGTTAATATTTGATACGGAAGTGATTACTCCTGATATTCATGAATCTGCAATGTTTGAAGCTGCTTCTGCAGCAAGAAATTCGGCTTGCTTATCTAGGCAAGTTGGGGCTGCCATAGTAAATGATGATGGTTTGATTATTTCAACTGGTTGGAACGATGTACCTAAATTTGGTGGAGGGACGTATAAATCTGGGCCTTTAGATAAGCGTTGTTTTAATGATGGAAAATACTGCCGTAATGATAAAAATAAAAATCATCTTGTAAGTAGTGTAATTGATGAATTGATTCATCAAGGTATTGTTACTTCAGGTAATCGTGATGGGGTATCCAAAATATTATTTGATTCTGCAATTGGAGATTTAATTGAGTATTCACGTGCTGTACACGCGGAAATGCATGCTATATTGAATGCAGGTAGGAGCAAGTCTGGACATTTGGTTGATTCTGTGTTATACTGCACGACGTACCCTTGCCACTCTTGCGCGAGGCACATTGTCGCTTCGGGGATAAAAGAAGTTTATTTTATTGAGCCTTATCCTAAAAGTAGAGCTGTGACTCTGCATTCTGATTCAATTACAGAGGATGAGGGGGCAATAGGGAAGTTAAAACTTTTAGCATATGAAGGGGTTGCTCCATCAAGATACTTGGCTTTTTTTGCTATTAAAGATAAGCGAAAGGATTCAGTTGGTTCGTATCACCCTAATAGGAAGGTGGATGCATCACCTAAGATAGCCAAAATTTTTGAATCTATCTATTTACTTGAAGCTTCAGTTGCTGAACGATTTAATCCTTCTCCGGATGATGGTGGGGGCGAGGAAATTACTAATGGAAAAGACGATTCACTCCCTGCTACCAAAGCAGCTTGAGCTTGATTTTGGTAAGGAAGGCGCTGTAGATAATATTATTTACGCTTCTTTTGGGAAAAAAAAGAGTTCTACTCAAGAGTCTGTTTCTTGTCGTGAAAATGATAAGGTCAATATTTCGTTAAGGCTTAATGAAATATTAGCGAGGTACAAATAAAAAAACCGCCTATGGTTAGGCGGTTTTTTTTATTTTTATTTTTATTTTTATTTTTTATTCTAGTAATAATTATTTTTTTATATAAGTTTTAATGAATTCGTTTCGCGTTGCGTCTGGCTAAGCGTCAAACTAATCTCCGCGCGTCGCTGAATATTCGAGCTGAAGCTTCGCATTAGCAATCATCTTGCCTGCCACGTTTGCTAGGGCAGCGGCCTCCGTTTTTTTATGGAGCCATTTCTAAGTGCTTGATAAACTAGAATCATACCATTACGAATTTCGGTTATATTCATTGCCTTAATTCCCATTTAATTAATAATTGGGTGCGCTTTAATTTTATTAATTCTTGGGGAATGTCAATTTCTTTGATTTTTAGCAATCTCTTTACATAGGAATCATTGAGTGTGCTCACTGCATTCTTTTGATACTTAAGATTCTTCTTGGTCACTTTTACCTTGTTTTTTTCTCAGTACTTGGCCGATCTGCATACTTTGCACCTGGAGTGCCCTCCATCATTCGTGCTTGAATTTTTGAAAAACATATCTGGTGCCTTGATTAAACTGCTCCTATTGCATGTCTTCATTATTTGCCTGTTGTTCTTAAAACTTTAGATTTGGCTTTTGTTCCATTGAGTACGTGCGGCAGCAAGTGTGGTATCGATATGTGTGGCCAAATCTTGGATATGAATCATCAGTGGGGCTTTTTGGCTATCTCTTAGCCGGAAGGTCGGGATCGGTAACCGGTTCATATTCGCTTCACGCTGTGCTTCGCTTGGCGTTAGGCCAAGGTATTCTTCGGCAATTTCTTTCAACTGCACTGTCGGTTGTGAATATTGAGCCATAAGTAAGAAGGTGGTGTTCATTTATTTTGCCTGCTCGTTGAGGGGGCTTTGTTAGATTAAAGCCACTTGATTTATGTGTCGGGTTCAATCGTTGCAGCTAAAGCAGCGGGATTGAGCTGATGGTGGTCGCGCATAGATTGGTTGCCTGCTGCTAATGCTTCTGCCGGGCCTGATGCGCTGATGATTAGGGTGACGATGTGCTTGGGTGATTCTGTTGCCGTGTAGTAGCAGATTTTCCACTGCTGATCTGTTGGCATAAGAGTCTCGGTTTGTGGGCTCAGTTCGGGCACGGCTGTAGCATCTTTCTGGCAATAATCTCCGACCCGTTGCTGCTAAAGCGCATGGTCCAGCCTGCTGCTTTTAATGTGCTTAATTCATCAAGTGACTCACTGAGTGTTGCGTAATTCAGTCTGATTTCTTGCATTGCCCATTCCCTTGGTAAAAAGTTGATTTTTTCGGTTTGCTTATTAAGCTCACTTGTAATAACTATAAGTGTGGTTATAGCTTGAGTCAAGCATAATAAATAAGTATGCTTAGTTTTTGTGCTGTCTGGATTTTGGGTAAGAAAAAACCCGCATAAGCGGGTTTGTGGTTGTTGGGGGCTATATTCTTAGAAGCTGCCACCGCGCCATGCTACGCGGCCTATGATTTCTAATTGAAGCCCAGGCGGCACGCTGATGTCGGGGTAGGTTGATTTATTCGGGTTGTCGCTGCGCAGGAGTGTAATTCCAAACTCTTTGGCCAGCCGTTTTACGATAACTTCTTCATCCATCAGAATGGCGTACATTTCACCTGTTCGAAGTGGCTTAATGCTTGTATCTAAAAGCATGACATCGCTATCTTGGATAGTCGGGCTCATGCTGTCGCCGCTGGCTGTAATGACGCATGCGTTGCTCTCGTCCAGCCCCATGCGGGCCAGCCAGTCACGCTTAAAGGCCAGTCCGCCTTTCACCTCTACATGTTCGTTCATATATCCATTCCCGCAACAGCCTTTAGTGCTGTATTGGGGGATAAGTGCATATTCCTTTTCGCTTGGTGTACGCGGGTATTCAGGCTCTGGGACGGGTACGTTTCCGGGGCGCATATTACCTGCGCCCGTGGCCAGCCACATGGGGCTAACGCCCAAGGCGCGTGAGGCTTTGAGTAGGTTTTCGCCTTTGATTGATTTAGTCGCGCCAGTACACCAACCGTTCACTGCTACGGTTGAAACACCCACCATTCGCGACAAAGCAGACTGATCAAGTTCTGATTCATCTAAAGCTAATTTTATGCGATCACTGAGTAGGTTCATATAAGCAAGCTTATCAATTAGCTGTATAGGTGTGCTTTACATTGACTATAAGTGTGTTTATAGTTGACGAATGGAAAAGCAAACTCTACTTAAATATTTTGGCGGCACTGGGCAAACAGCCATTGCTCTGCACGTAAAGCAGCCTGCTGTAAGCCAGTGGCCGGATGAGTTGCCATTTTCAGCATTAGGCCGGATTGCATATCTCCAGCCTAAAGCCTGGCATGACTTGGTTATTGTTAAGCGTAAGCAAGAGATTGCTAGCCAATTACCTGAATGAATTCCCAATTTACTCTGCCACCCAATCCCCATTGGATGGTTTTGCCGATCCCCATCGGCTTTTTTATACCGGCGCGTCTGCGCCTCCCCAATGAGTAATGTAACTGGATTCTTTCTCTTTCGATAAGAGAAAGCTGGCCAAGTTACTTAAAGGTTAAAACATGACTCCTGAATTATTAAACGACCGCTATCGAGCATTGAATGAGGCGGTGCAACTGGCGACGACCCGAGTGGGGGTGCGCCGGTTTAGCGAGATCATTGATCGCGCTACTTCATCGGTGGCCAATTGCGCTAATCCTAATCTGCATTCTCAGCAGTATCTGGCGAATCACCTGTTCTCCCTGGTTGAGGAATCCAAATGTGGGGCGCTGGTACAGCAGATTGCTGCGCTGGCCGGTTATGTCGCTGTCCCCGTTTCGGTGGGTGGGCAGCTGCATGCTGATGGGCCGCAGCAACTGGCAAATAAAGTGCTGGCACAGTTTATGACTGAAACCTCACGGGCGGGGATGACGCTGGCCGGTGTGTTTGAGGATTGGAAGGTGGAGCACCGCGAGCTGCCAGAGCTCGATGCGGCATTGGATCAATTACAAACCATGATCAACGTGATTCGCAGTACGGCACACAGAGAGGCTGTATGAGGGAAGCGTTTTATACCTATCTGCAAACTGAGCTGGAGCTGTTGGAAGGGCTAAGCCCGGATTGTCAGCGTTTGTTCCTAATGTATTTAAAGCCACTGGCCAATTTTGAAACCGGCGAGGTGAGTAAGGTTTCCTTAGGTGGCTTAGCCATACGGATGGGCTATTTACCGCCTGCCGGATCACACGCCAAAGCTTTGAATTACAGCACCCGCCAAGTGCGCGAGTTGCTGGATAAGCTGACCCGCGTGGGGCTAATTCAGCGCGACTCACAGCATGGCGAACACTATCGATGCCTTAAAATTTTCCTCGTGTATAGCGCAAACGGCTTCATTCGCCCTGTAGAGGAGCGGAGGAGCATGGCAGGAGCAGCGCCGACAGAGCAAAGTCATACACAGCAAGGGTTTGAGGCGGAGGAAGGGCAGAGCATAGGCGGGGAGGAGCGGCACATAATCAATAGTTCACCAGTACATAAAACCAAAACCTCTAAGTTCTTTTCATCATCACAGCGATCTCAAACAGTATTGGATGAGCCCAGTGTGAATGATGATTCAGAGCGTGCCAGCAAAATTGCTGTGGCTATCCCAGAAGTACCCAGCGAGATCTGGCAATGGCGGGTCATCACCATGAAGGCCGGTTTTTCAGCGACCAGTGCAAAAAGCCCCAAGGCGATGGTGCAGTACCAGACTTGGCTGGCCGAACAAGCCAGTCAGGCAGAGTTTAATCAGGCCTTATTTCAGGCCAAAGCCATTGTCGGTATGCCGACCAGCCCGCTGTATCTGGCGGCAATCATGCGGCAGCAACGCTTAAAACCGTCAGCAAAACAATCAGGGCATAAAGGGCGCGCACCAGCGGTGCGCTCCATCTTTGGATCATTTGAGGAGGGCCGACATGAACGTACAGTCAACGCTGAATACACAACGATTAACTGAAAGCCACGCCTTGCCACTGGCTTGGGTCGAGAAGATTTTTAGAAAGATGCACGGGCGCTTTGGCAACCAGTTTGTAGATAAATTCCGCTCTGGCGAAAGCTTTGAAGTCACGCTGATGGATGGCAATACCGAAGAGCGCGATACCGGCATTGAGAACGCCAAAACAGTCTGGGCCGAAGAGCTGGCGGGATTTTCAGGGGAAGAGATTGCTCGCGGCATGGCCGCCAAGTTTTTATACGGAGCACCAGATTTGGATAAGTTTCAGGTGGCGTGCCGCCAAACCGTTGAGATCGACATAGAAGTGCGGATGCAGCTGGCAATTACCCAGATGAGCCGCCGTCGCCAATATCTGGAAGAAAGCTGGCCTGATAACCGCACCTTTTGGGCGGCACAGCGTATCGGCAATGATTTGCTGATCCAGGAGCCTTGGCGCTTAAAAGCCAAATGGGTGGCGGCTTGGATGGATGCAGAGCGGGATTGTAACCGCACCATTCCCGATGCTAGCACCCAAGTGTTATTGCCACCGCCTGCCAAACGGATGATGACTAAGGCACAGGCTAATGAGAAAGCGGCTCAGCTTAAATTAGCGATCAGCGGCTTACGCAATGCCAAATCATGGCCGCATCAGATTGCCGAAACGGCCAAGCAGGCAGGCATGGTGCAAATCACTTCAGCGGTCCTTGCTTTACGCGGGCTGCACGAAGAAGTGCCAAACAGCTTAATCCTGCGGGCCAGAGAATTAGGCTTGGGCCGGAAATTGGGCTTAGGGGAATGAGATGAGCAAAAACGCATGGAATCGCCCAGCAGGGGCTGATGGTTTTGTACCGGTGATCGTATTACGCCAGCGCTTGGCAGCCATGTATGGCGCCAGATGGCAGGCTTTGTTTTCGGATGAGGCTGCCGTGATCGCCTGGCAAGATGAAGCCGCCGCCTATTTGTACGCCGAGGGCATCAAGTGGCAATGGATGCGGCTGGCTTTGGATCGTTTGCGTGGCCAATTGAAGGCCGAATCATTACCGCCCAGCTTGGGGGAGCTGGCGGCAATGTGCAGACCTGAAACAGATTATGCGATCGCTTTTGAAGAGGCCAAGCGTAATGCGCAATCACCGAATCCATTGATGGCCAGCTGGAGCAGCCCGGAATTATATTGGGCGGCATTTGATTTTGGCTTTACCACGCTGCGCTCTGCCTTTTACCGAAGCAAAACCAAGGTGCGCTGGATTGAGGTTTATGCCCGGCGGCTGGAAGCAGCCCATTGCCCGGGGATTCCGGCAGCTGAGCCGGTAAAGATCTTTCAGCGGGCCACCCGCTTTGCCAGGGATGAAGCCATGGCCGCATTAAGAGCGCAAATGATCGTCGCTTAAGTACGCAGTACCAAAAATAAAGCCTGACATGATCGGGCTAAGAGCCTCGGGGAATCATTGGGGACAATAATGCAATTCAAAAATATTAAAGCTTTACTGGCTTGGGCGTTTCAAATTGAGTGTTCGGCAAGTATTAAAATTTCAGCGTATGGCGAGCAAACCGGCGCGGGCTTTGGCGTGATGAGCATGGAAGATCAGCGTTATCAGGCTGCAATGGTTCTTGCCAAGGTGGGCAGGTTGCCGGCAAAAGATCGCAACCTTGTTTATGGCTACTTTACGGGTGGGCAAACCTTTCTGATGGCACTGGCCGCCACCGATCTTTTACCTGGCCGATGGCCGCTTGGGTTCAGGGTTGAAGTGATGAAGGCGTGGGTGCATGAAGGTTTTGAGCTGAGTGATGAAGCGATTGGCCAGAAATATGATATTCCACGACGCACGATTGGTGACCGTTTCATAGCTGGGTGTATTCGCCTGGATAGGGCGCTCAGCAAAGAGCTGGCGGGGCTGGAGTCTCAGTTACTGCCCTTGCTGGAACAGCAAAGCGAGCCATGTGACTTTCATCCAATGTCAAATAAACGGTTGACAGAAAAACCCGCCAAAACTAGACTGCATTCCATAGCGTAGTTTCCTGCGCCAAAACAAAACCCCATAGCGAAAGCGTGGGGTTTTTTGTTGCCCGTCGTTTGAAGATCATGAACAGGGGAAGGAAAGGGCGCTCAATGAAGAGCGCTTAGGGATGTGTTTATGCAGGATTTTTCAGGTATGCCTCAATGGCCTTGTTCAGGTTATTGGGCTTGGCCAGTTCGGTCGTCAGCAATTTAGCTGCTTCTATTTGCTTAGGTGTCATATTTTCTTCAATAAGGTTTCTTAGGCGTGTATCTCTTGAATCGATATTGGCTGCGTTAAGATTTAATAGTGCATAAGCAATGACTGTATTTTCCGTTACACCTCGTCCTTGCCCATATATTAAGCCCAGCATTGATTGTGCCGTAGGGTTGCCTTGTTCTGCTGCCTTGTGGAACCAATTTGCGGCTTGGGTATCGTCTTGTGGTGTGCCTAAGTCGAAGTAAATAAAGGCTAATTGTAGTTGAGCATTAGCTACACCTTGCTCTGCGGCCTTGAGATACCACTTTGTTCCTTGTGTAGCATCTCTTATTACCCCATTGCCAGTTGTGTACTTCATCCCTAGTAGAAGCTGTGCTGTGGAATCGCCTTGCTCTGCTGCTTTGCGCAACCAATCTGCGGCGATAGACTCATCTTTAGGTACGCCTTGGCCGCGGCTATACATTAAAGCTAAGGAAATTTGTGCTTTTGCATGACCCTGTTCGGCCAGTGGCGTAAATTCTTTGAGTGCCAGTGGAAAGTTGTTTTTTTGATATGCGGCCATGCCTTCATCAAACCCAGCATGGGCAGGAGCAGTAAAGAGAGTTGTTAATAGAGCAGCAAGAAGCAATTTTTTCATTGCATTAAGTCCGTTTAATAATTTCATGGATTGTAATGTAAAAGCGCTTTTGTTATTTGCTTTGCATTAACTATGCAGACGGCGGCCAATCTCAATATTCTTTTTTGTTTGATCGACGTGATATCGCTTGCTCAATTGCTCCCCAATTCTCCGCCGGGGACCCTGGCACTTTCCGAGGCAGTACGGGGCCTAAGACTCGCAGCTTCTTCTTAGTGGCTGTCGGGTGAAGTTAGTGAAATTTCACCTCAGGTGAAATCGAGTGAAATCCTAAAATAAGTGGTGAAAGCATGGACCCATATCTGAGCAAGAAGGCCTTTGCGGATTCGCAAGGCTGGTCGCCCAGCTATGTGACCAAGCTATTAAAAACAGGCCGTTTAATTCTTTCCCCTGATGGTAAAAAAGTCGATTACGCCGCTACCCTTGAGCGCATCGGTAAAACCATCGACCCCGCAAAAGAGGGCGTGCGGCAGCGGCATGAGCAGACGCGGATCCAGCGCGATGTGTATGACGAAGTCCATGCCGACAGACCGGTACCGCCGGTCAAAGTTGCGGCGGCGCCGTTAGCGGGCGAGCTGATGTTTACTGACTACCAGGAAGCCAAGGCCAGCCGTGAAGGCTATCTGGCCAAACTGGCCAAGGTGGAATACGAGCGTGTCTGCGCGCAGACGGTGGACCGGCAGGCGGTGCTCGATGCGGCCCACCGCTATGGCCGTCTTTTGCGCGATACCTTGCTGGGTGTACCCAAACAAATTTCGTCTGATCTGGCCGCGATCACGGATCCGTGGGCGCTGGAGCAGCTGTTAACTGAGCGCCTGCGTAAAACGCTGGAAGACGTTTCTAAAC
>JAPLQI010000118.1 GCA_026399755.1 Pseudomonadota bacterium | reverse complement strand
ACCTAGGCTACTTAATCCACCCGCGTACGGATGGCAAAGGCGAGCCACGCGGTGAAGGCTTTGAGCTGCGTACGGATAATCAGGGCGCAATCCGCGCCAATGGCCTGCTGATTAGTACCGAAGCTAAGAGTGGTGCATCGGGCAAACAACTCGACCGTAGCCCCGCGCAAAGCCAGCTTGAATCAGCTTTAGCACTGGCACAAAGCCTAGGCGAAACCGCAACCAATCAGCTTGCGGACACCATTGAAACCGGCGACGAGGGTAGAACCGTTGAGGCTGATAATAGTTCGGGCGGCAAAACCAGTACCGGCCATCTTTATCACCACGTACACGCCAGCAAAAGCCTTGAAGCGGGCAGCAACACCGATAAAGACGGTAAGAGCAAATCTCAAAGTCAGGCAGGCCAACAAAAAATCATCCTGCTACATGGGGAAGATGGCGTGGCCATCACCAGCCCACAAAGCCAAACTATCTCGGCAGGCACAAACTTAGATCAAATCGCCCAGCGCGACACCAACCAAACCTCCGGCCGCCGCTGGATTCACAACGTCCGCCAGAACATCAGCCTGTTTGTAGCTGGGGTAAAAGACAAAGTCGCTTTAAAACTGATCGCAGCCAAAGGCAAGATTCAGCTGCAGGCGCAAAGCGACGATATTGAAATCACCGGTGATAAAGATTTAAAAGTAACCTCCTGCAAAGAAAGCATCCATATTGTTGCCAAAGACGAAATCCTGATGACGGCAGGCGGTGGCTACATCCGCATAAAAGGGGGAAATATTGATATTCATTGCCCTGGGACGGTAACGGTAAAAGGTGCGAATCATGATGTAAGCGGCCCCGCTAAAATGACCGCCCAACATCCAGCTTTTCCCCAAGGAATGCCGAAACAAAAAATAAAATTAAACTTGCAGCAAACACCAGGCACAACCGATGCCAGCATGGCTGGGATGCCTTATACCTTGTTTGCAGATGGGGCAGAGGTAAAAAAAGATGTGATGGATTCAACGGGGCAGCTATTAGTTGATCACGAAATTGTGACTCAACATTACAAGCTGGTTTTCGCCAATGGCGAGACTTACCAAATACCGGTGCCAAGCGAGTATCGTCATGCTGAGCAGGCCAACCTTGCCAATCAAGGTTTACAACATCACCAACCAGAAAGTAACGCTGAAATCAATCAGCCCGACCAGCATACAGATCATCGCCAATCTTACTTAGATGCCGTAAAGGGTCTTTTTAATGCCAAAGGTAAGGCTTTATGAGTAAATACACCGTCGTACCCATCTGCACTAAAGTAACGAACAGTGCCACAACCACCCTAAAGTGGTTTGTAGAAAAAACAGAATATCACCCTGTTCCTACCTGCTATCAGCCTTTGATTAATGGTGAAGATACTTTTCGTGAAGTCCATCTGGCGATTGCGAAAGCTAAAAAAACGGTTGATATCATTTGCTGGGGATTTCAGCCATCGATGTATTTTATCCGCAATGGAAAAGAGCCATCAATTGGTGAGCTGTTAGTCATAAAAGCCAAAGAAGGTATTAAGGTAAGGGTATTGGGCTGGGCAATGGCCCCAGCAGGAATCAATGTTACTGGCGCAGGTGGGGAATCAAACTTGCCAGGTTACGGAACAATAGGTTTTAAAGACCGTGCAGGGCAAACGGCCAGTAATGATCAGTATGCTTATGATAAAAAGTGGTATAGCCAGTATGGCGATGGCGCTAAGCCTTGGAAAGTTGCACAAGAAAACTGGTGCCAGCCACTTAGCCCCAGATTAGGCATTCCACTACGCTTTATTGGTCGCGGGTTTGATACATCAGAGCGTGCAGAGATTTATTACCGAGCAAAAATCAATCTCAGCGAGAAAGAAATCAGTAAAGGCACCCAAGGTGTTTATGCCGCATCGGTCACCCACCATCAAAAAATGGTGCTCGTTGATTATGAGCTGCCTGAATCAGCCAGTGGCTTTGTGATGGGCCACAATATGCTTGACGAATACTGGGATACTAACGCGCATAGTATTCAGCGTTTTAAAGGTAACTTGGGGGCCAATGGCAGCAAACCCCGCCAAGATATTTCATCAAAAGTGAATGGCCCGATTTTGGAACATTTACACCATAACTTTGCAACAGCCTGGCAAAAAGAAACGGGTGAAGATTTAATGAGTTTGCGTAAGGCCAAAGAGGCTGGCGCAAAGCTATGCCCACGGCCAGATGGCACTGGCACACTGCTAATGGCGCAAATATTACGCACACAATCACAGAGTAAAAAGCCAATCCGTGATATTGAAAAGTTGTATCTGCAAGCCGCGAACAATTCACTTGGCTTTATTTATCTAGAAAATCAATATTTTCGCTGGACTAAACTAGCGGAAAAAATCAAAGACGTTGCGGCCAATTTGGCTAAGAAAAAAGAAGAGCACGGCGCTGATGCGGGCAAATACCCACCTGTTCATCTATTTGTTGTAACCAATTCTAGTGACGAGGGCGTGGGGCCTGGCACGGTCAATACCTATAAAATGATGGATAGCCTAGGCAAAGCAGAGAATATCCCCGGCGTGACTAAGCAAATGAGGCTGAACGATACTGAAAAAGCACTGCAGCAGGCCAGAACTCAGCAACATCTTGCGCAAATTAAAAACAACAACGCCAGCAGAACGAATGTAGGCCTTAACCCAAACAGCAGCCTGGGCAAAAAAGCCCAAAAAGCACTCGATGCCGAACGCCAGCAGGCTAATCAAGAGCTAGCAGAGGCCAAACAAACAACCGCCGAGCTAGAAAAAAAACAAGCAGAGTTAAAAGACCCTGATTACAGCGTCCACCCCGAATCAAGAACGGGGCTTAAGGTAGTGGTGTGTACGCTGGTCGCGCCGGATTCGGCGGTCACTCTCAGCAAAACACAATATGTCTATGCTATGGGTAGCAAGGAAAACGTAGAACTTCCCACTGATTTATGGACACCCGTTTATATCCACAGCAAGCTAATGATCATTAATGATGTCTTTACCACCCACGGCTCAGCCAATATCAATGTGCGCAGCATGGAAGTCGATAGCGAATTAAATATCGCCCATGAAAAAGGGAGCGTCACCCAGAAAATGCGCCGTGATTTATGGGCGCTGCATACCAAGGGAATGGGCGCGCAGGATGATCCGGTGAAGGCTTTTAAACAGTGGGTAGAAATTATTAGTAAAAATAAAAAAGCTCAATACAATAAATACCCTCCAATCGCTTCTTTAGTCGAGTTTTATCGTGACGACCCAACACTCAGCGATCAGGATTAAATATGCTGCCCCGCTTACTCTTGATTTGTACTTTTGCGCTTACCGCCTGCGGCAATGATTTTAAGGAAAGAAAATTGGATAATCTGGATAATATCAAAGCCAAGCTGGCCTTTACGTGCGCATACGAAAAAGACCATTTACCGGCCTTGCCTGCCGAGGCCGATATCTTATTTAATTACGCCCGCTTTTTAGAGAAATATAATACCCAAAAACAAGATGAAGCTGTGTTTGCAGAAATAGAACGCCTTTATCGAATTGCAACCGCCAATGGCCATTATAAAGCCAGTATTAATTTACAAAATGGCATGATGCGTCGCTATTTACACGGCAGCTCCACCGAAATGGCCGATTGGGCGGAGGAGTTGATCAAAGCCAATATTCCTGCGGGCTATTTTTTGATGGGTGTTTATATCAAAAATGGCAGTGCAGGGATTAAAAAAGACCCTGAGCTGGCTTTACGCTATTTCCGCAAAGCTGCTGATTTAGGTAACCCAGATGCGCAATATTATGTTGGGGACAAATTGGCCCCTATTGATATTGCACCAGATGTCGCCCGTCAAATGCATCAGTGCGCTGCGGAACAGGGGCACGGGAAGGCGGCAACAGACTTAGGTATGGATTTTCAGTTAAATGGGAGCTATCCCCAATCACTGAATGCTTTTCAGCTAGGCGTGTTAGCAGGGAATGATATATCTGCATTAAATTTAGAGAATGCATTTAAAGCTCCTCCCTCTGATGACCCGCTATACTATTTGGCCCTTGAAAAAGACGATGAGCGCGCAAAGCGCTATAAAGCCATTGGCGATATGTTGACCGCTTATGACTTTGCAAAGCCCAAAGTCCCCGAACTCGATCAAATTGTGCCTTTACCACCGGCTAAACTACCCAAGTGGGACGGCACATTTCAGTGGCTGAAGGAATACCAGGCTAAAGTCGCCCCTGAAAAACCAAGCGAGGAACTGATCGCCAAACTAGCTAAAGCAAAGGGGCTAGATCCTGCATCGGGCATGCCACTGGCCCTGCTTAAAAAAGCGGAAGTTGCCCCTGTCCCCGCCCCCATTGCAGCCACCACGCCAGAGCGGGTCTCCCTTGGCACGCTTTGCCGCACCGGCCAGCCTTGCCCCGAGGCCGGTCTATGGCTTGGTTATTTTGAAGGGCAGAAATATAGCCATCTGCTAAGCAAAGGCCAGCCCATGCCTACTATTACTGCATCAATTACCCGCAGCAATAGGCTGGCCCAATGGCTAAAAGGCTCTGAAAAAATAGAGCTAGCGATGGATTGGCAATTGGAAAAATATACCGATGCATGAGGTATTTCAGAATATCGCAATCCATAAAATACCTGCACGTATTTATGGCTTTATCTTATTTTCCACCCTTGCACTCACTGCCTGCGGCAATGATTTTAAGGAAAGAAAATTGGATAGTCTGGATAATATCAAAGCCAAGCTGGCCTTTACGTGTGCTTACGAAAAAGACCATTTACCCGCCTTGCCTGCCGAGGCAGATATCTTATTTAAATACGCCCGATTTTTAGAAAAATACAATACCCAAAAACAAGATGAAGCTGTGTTTGCAGAAATTGAACGCCTTTATCGAATTGCCACGGCGAATGGCCATTATAAAGCCAGTATTAATTTACAAAATGGCATGATGCGCCGCTATTTACACGGCAGCTCCACCGAAATGGCCGATTGGGCAGAGGAGTTGATCAAAGCCAATATCCCCGCAGGCTATTTTTTGATGGGTGTTTATATCAAAAACGGCAGTGCAGGGATTAAAAAAGACCCTGAGCTGGCTTTGCGCTATTTCCGCAAAGCTGCTGATTTAGGTAACCCTGATGCGCAATATTATGTTGGGGACAAACTGGCACCAATTGATATCGCACCGGATGTAGCTCGTCAAATGCATCAGTGTGCTGCTGAACAGGGGCATGGAGAGGCGGCGACGGACTTAGGTATAGATATGAAGTTTTTGAAAAGTTATCCTGAGTCTGTAAAAGCCTTTCAGGTAGGGGTCACTGCGGGACATGAAATCTCAGCATTGGCCTTAGAGGAGGCGTTTAAAGCCCCCCCCGCTGCAGATGACCACACTTATTTAGCACTTGAAAAAGACGATGAAAGATCAAAACGTTACAAAGCTATCGGTGCGATGTTGAGCGCTTATTCATTTGCAAAGCCCAAAGTCCCCGAGCTCGATCAAATCGTGCCATTGCCACCGGCCAAATTACCCAAGTGGGACGGCACATTTCAATGGCTGAAGGAATACCAGGCTAAAGTCGCCCCTGAAAAACCAAGCGATGAACTGATCGCCAAACTAGCTGAAGCAAAGGGGCTAGATCCTGCATCGGGCATGCCACTGGCCCTGCTTAAAAAAGCTGAAGTTGCACCTGCCCCCATTGCAGCCACCACGCCAGACCGTGTTTCCCTTGGCACACTTTGCCGCACCGGCCAGCCTTGCCCCGAGGCCGGTCTATGGCTTGGTTATTTAGATTTACGCTGATTTTGGATGGATTTATTGCGATTTTTCGTGATTATTTAAACAAGGCGGTGATTTTTAGGCGGGGGTAATGCGGGGAGTTTTGAGGAGATTGTAAGGAAAAATTTTATACATATTGAGCATCTTTCGCTGTTCCAAAAGAGCGAAGGGTGTGCCTGCCAAACACGCGCTTTTTGATCCACCAACCCAGCGGCGGTATGGGGGGGTCGGCTTCCGATGTGGAAATTCAAGTTAAAGAAATCATTCGCATGCGGGAACGAATTGCGGCGGTGATCGCTAAAGAAACCGGCCAAAGCTTGGAAAAAGTGCTCAATGATATTGAGCGGGATTTCTGGATGAATCCTGAAGAAGCGATTGAATACGGCCTTGTTTCACGCGTGATTCAAAGCTACGCCGATTTGGAGTAAACGTAAGTCTGCCATCAAAAGCCCTCAGCAACTCACTGAGGGCTTTTTTATGCATAGGCAGGCAGAATAATCTGACTAAGCGCTGGGCAGTTTTGTAAGGATTGTTGTAGCGCCGTTTGTGATCTGCCGCAGGCCACGATATGCATCCGATTGGCAGCGGCTGCGGCGCGGTAGTTTTTCATGACGTTATGACCTAAAAAATCGGTAAATAAAATCATAATGTCCATGTCTTTTAAACAGCTAGGCTTGCGCTGATGCGATGGATTTCTGCCGGTAATATGCTCGCCTATCGTAATACCATACAAGGCAAGTAATTTTGGAATATGGCCAAGGTGATCGGCACCCACGATATACGCTTGCATATACGCCCTTTATTCGAAAGGTATGCGGTAAGCGTAGCAGTTCTTTGTATTCCTATTTAGAATATTAAATTTGATTTATATATCTATTATTTCTTTGTGGTGACGCGTGCGCTGCGTTTTCTTCTTTCGGCTGTGTGCAGGGGTACTGGGGTTTGCATATACTGAATTTAGCTTGGAGGAAGCCATGTCTTATTTGCATATTCGTCGCTATCGCCCCGAAGACGCCGTTGAATTACATAATGTGTATTACACCAGTATTCATCAATCCTGACAGAACGATTACAGTGCCGTGCAGTTGGATGCATGGGCGCCCCAAACTTTTGATCCTGTTTATTGGGGGCAGATTCTAGAGGGACTTATGCCGCGCGTGGTGGAATACAGGGGCCAGCTAGTGGCTTATGCCGATTTGCAAAAGGATGGCTTAATGGGCCATTTTTTTGTGCATGGTGATTGGCTAGGCAAGGGGATAGGCAAAAACTTACTCAGGCATCTTGAAGACAGGGCATTTGAGATGAATTTGTCTGAGATTTTTTGTTTTATTAGCCTCAGCGCCCAGCCCTTTTTTATTGCGCATGGTTTTAGCATTGATCACACGCTCTCTACTGAGGTGCGCGGGCAATGGCTAGAAAACGCCTTATTACGTAAGCGGATTGCCCCAGCCTAGCGACCATTAACCAGCGCCTTATCCAGCTTATAAAGTAGGCCCATTTCTTGGGCGATTCTAAACTGCCCCTTTACCTGTACTCGCTCGGTGCTGACTTTGACTGGCTGCTGGCTATTGACTAGCACCATGGCCTCTGCGCCGCCAGGCATGCAGGTGGCACAAGTGGGCTGCTTGGCTGACAAAATAAAACGTCTTACCATTTCCCCCGATTGCAGGGGAAACATAAACCCCGCTAGCTTGATGTCTTTTTGCTCCAGCGTTTGAATGGCTGGATCAAAGGTGGTTTCTACCTCACCAAATAATCCCTGCTTGATTTCTACCTTGGCTAAAAGCGACCAGCTCACCAGATTGTCTTCGGCATTAAAAGCCAGAGATGCGAGTAAGCCTGCCAAGGCGAGAAGACTAAGCGGGAGGATGAGTTTTTGCATGGCTGGGTGGTTGTTTTGGGAGCAAGGAGGTTAGGGGTATAGGCATAAAGTTAAAACAAGCGAGCAAAGTGATTTTTCGTAGGGTGTGCAAGTTGATTTTCTTGCGCACCGCCTCTTGGTGCGCAACGACTTCGTCGTTGTACACCCTACGAAATACTGAGTATGGCTCTTGTTATTCGCTTTGCAATCGCGGGCTTATTTCAAAGCATCCAAAATCGCCTGCGTATTGTGGCTGAACATGGCTAGCCAGCTGGGGGCGTTTTTAGATAGGGCGTCGGTATAGAGCGGCGGGCCGACTTTGGCTTGCGTCTCGCGGGCGATTTGCTCGATCAGCTTGGGGTTGCTGATATTCTCGGCAAATACGGCGCGGATATTGTTTTTGCGTATTTCACGAATCAGCGCAGCCATTTGGCGGGCGCTGGGCTCTGATTCGGTAGAGATACTTTGCAAAGGCAGCAATTGCAGCTGATAGCGCGCACCTAAGTAGCCGAGCGCATCATGCGAAGTTACTACCTTACGATTTGCGGCCGGAATCGCCGCAAAAGCTGCGCTGACTTTTTGATCAAGTAGCTTAATTTGCGTGCTAAAGCGCAAGGCATTTTGCGTGTATTCTGCCGCCCCAGCTGGATCGGCCTTACTTAACGCCAATTTGATTTCGTCGACCATAGACAACACGGCGCGCGGATCATGCCAGGCATGTGGATCTGTGTGTCCATGCTGGTGGCCTTCATGCCCGTGATCATCGGCCATTTCACGTGGCTTGATGTTTTTGCTGACCGTAATCACCTTCCCTTTATAGGCCGAAGCCTGCTCAACCCGCTTTAACCAGCCCTCAAAGCCCAATCCATTCACAAAAAATAGTGATGTCGTGGAGAGTTTTTTTAAATCCGCAGGCTTGGCTTGCCAAATATGCGCATCTTCATCCATCCCTACAAGGCTGCTGACCTCCACCCGCTGGCCGCCCACTTCCTGCACCAAATTAGAGAGCACGCTAAAGCTGGCTGCGACTTTAAGCGGAGCGGCTTGGGCAAGGCTGCTGGCAGCCAGTAGTAGGGCGAGTAAGTGTTTATGCATGGGGGGAGTCCTTATTGGGTGGGGCTGTATTTATAGGGTGTACAACGGCGAAGTCGTTGCGCACCGAGAGGCGGTGCGCAAGAAAAACGACTTGCACACCCTATGGAAAATCAAACCTAGTCCGATTTCTCTGGGGGAATCGGGGGCATCGCGGGTTCAAGATCTGGGTTTTACCACTCACCTAAACCGCATGATGTCTCGCTTTGCGGCGGATAAATAAGCCGAAGGGGGCGAAGAGGAGCGATAGGCAGTACAGAGCGCCAGCAATCAGCACAATGGCAGGGCCGGATGGTAAATCCCATTGGTAAGACGCGATCAGCCCTGCAACGCAGGCAAAGAGAGCGATGAGCCATGACACGGCAAATAGCATCGACAAGCGCTCTACCCACAGGCGGGCGGTGGCGGCGGGGAGCATCATTAGGCCCACGGCCATGAGCGTGCCCATGGCTTGAAATGCGGCCACAAAGTTGAGCACGGCAATCACCATAAAGCCAATATGAAAGCGCATGCCGTTGCCGCTGGTGGCGGCGATAAAGCCAGAGTCAGCGCATTCCAGCACAATGCCGCGGTATTCAATCGCCAGCCACAGCAGGGTGATGCTGGCAACAGAGCTGACGATCAATAGTGATGGATCATCAATCGCCAATACCGAGCCGAATAAAAGGTGAATCAGATCGACGCTGCTGCCCCATTTAGAAACAATCAGCACGCCAATGGCAAGTGCCAATAAATAAAATCCGGCAAAGCTAGCATCTTCATTTAAACGCGATTTTCTAGCCACCACACTGGCAGCAAGAGCAACCAACAGGCCTGCGATTAAGCCGCCTCCGGCCAGCCAAGGCAGCGTCAGGCCGCCGAGTAAAAAGCCAATCGCAGCGCCGGGCAAAACGGCGTGCGATAGTGCATCCCCAAATAAGGACATGCGCCGTAGCAGTAGCAACACGCCAACAGGTGCGCAGCCGATGGCTAACGCCATGCTGCCGATCAGGGCGCGGCGCATAAAGGCAAATTCGCCTAAGGCGCTGATGATTTCAAATTGAGCCATTATTCGCAGACCTCGCACCAAGCAGCATCGTTACGCCAGTGCTGAGCGCGGCGATTGGCCTCGGCCAGTAGCGATTCAGTCAGCACATCTGGCGTGTTGCCCCATGCAATGGCCGATTGAGCCAATAGCAGCGTTTGCGGGTAATGCGCCCGTACTTGCGAAATATCGTGCAATACGGTGATCTGTGTTTTACCCATCTGATGCCAGTGATGTTGTACTTCTAATAGCTTATCGATTGTGCTGCTATCCACATTGGCAAAGGGCTCGTCCAGCAGCAGCACATCGGCGTCTTCTACAATCAGCCGTGCAAAACGCGCTCTTTGCAACTGCCCGCCCGATAGATTGCTGATGGGGGCATTGGCAAAATCACTTAAGCCGACTTGCTCTAAAGCGCTATCGGCTTGTTCACGATCTTGCTTAGATAAACCGCGCCAAGCGCCGCGCCTAGACCAAGCACCTGCCAAGGCCAATTCTCTGACCATGAGCGGGAATTGTTTATCCAGCGTTGAAAGCTGCGCCAAATACGCCACCTTGCCGTGAGCATGGATATGCCCTTCGTCTGGCGTTTTGATGCCTGCCAAGGCAGAAAGTAGCGTCGATTTTCCCGCGCCATTGGGGCCGACAATCGCAGTGTGGCTGCCGGTTTCAAAACGGCCAGAGAGGGAATGCACCGCAGCTCGGTCGCGATAGCACAGCGTAAGGTGGTGGACTTCCATCATGATTGTAAGGCCCAATAAGTGAGTGCCCAGAGTAGTAATAATAAAGGCAGCACACACAGCACCCGCTGCCACGCTGCCATTTCAAATAAACCTTTCACTTGCCTTTTCCTTTGTGTGCAACGCTGTTTCCTTTTTTACAATAGCAATTTATGGTCTGCTTGTGCAAGTCAGTTGCATTTGACGTGAATATTGTAGATGCATAGGGGCGGGGCATCGAATTATCGTAGGGCGGGTGAAACCCGCCGTTTTTCGTGTTTCAGTAAAGCTCGGCGGGTTTCACCCTCCCTACGAAAACATTTCGCTTAAGTTGATAGGATTGGTTCAACCCCTGCCTTTCTAAGTGAAACTCCGTGTTCTCTGTGGCCTCCGTGGTTCAAGACTAGGGTTTTCCCCTGCAATAATGCAAAACTCCTTAGCTCAAACGATAGCGGCTAACTTCACTTTGCATGGTGTCTGCTAGCTTGCGCAATTGCTTGGCTGAATCGGCTTCGTGTTTAGCTGCTGCGTGGGCTTCTTCAGCCATGCTGGCGGTGCGCTCGACTTGCAAGGCCATTGCGTGGCTGGCTGCACTTTGCTCGTTAATGGCTAAGGAAATATCGCTGACTTGCTCGACAACTGCGTGCGATGCGCTGCGGATTTCTCGCATGGCATTGCCTGCATCGCCCACGAGGGATACGCCTTGGTCGACTCGGCCAACCACATCCAGCATCCGCTCTGCGGCGCGGTTTGCGCCCTGATGGATGCGCTCCACGGAGCCAACAATCTGCTGGGTAGAACGGGCCGTGCGCTCGGCGAGTTTGCGCACTTCATCGGCAACCACGGCAAAGCCGCGGCCTTCTTCGCCAGCACGGGCGGCTTCGATGGCGGCATTTAGTGCCAGCAAGCTGGTTTGGTCGGCAATTTCTTTAATGATCTGCACCATGCTCTGGATTTCTTTATTGCTGTCTTGCAGTTCACCCAGCTCTCTGGACGCTTCGTCGACTTGGGCGGCAATGCCGTAAATTTGCTCTACCGTGCTATCAATCACAGCAATGCCTCGCTCGGCCTGCGTGTGCGCAGCTTGGCTGACCCGATGCGTGCCATGGCTGCGCTCTGCGATGAGGCTGATGCTGCTGCTCACTTCTTCGACGGTGGCGGCCATAGACGCGGCTGTTTCACTGGCGATTTCGGCATTGATCGATTGTTGCTCCGCCATTTGGGCTAGCCCTGCTGCGGCTTGATTTACATCCTTGCTATTTTGTTGGATTTGCTGAAAAGAGCCCTGAATATGCGCGAGCACTTGATTAATAGTTTTAACCATTTGGCCAATTTCATCATTGCTACTTTGTGGAATGCGCAAAGATAGATTTAAATCTTTAGCAATACTTTGCATGGTGCTCACGGTGTCTTGCAAAGGTTTGCGAATCTGTAAATAAATATAGCCACCGAGGCCAAGCAAAATAAGGCAACTTATTAGCACAATACTTAGAAAAACCAGCTTGGCATTTTGCTGTTCAGTATTAAAATGTTCACGCGCTTCACTAATTGCGCGGGCATTTTCATCGGCTAATTTTTTAAGCTCTGCATTTACTTGCATGCCCACACTGGTGCCATATTGCTGCACATAAGTTTGCGCTTCTTCTTCATTATTTTCTTGCGAAAGCTTGAGCACTTCCGTGAATACAGGATGATAAGCATCGAGCGCGTTGCTTAATGCGGCTGCATTATTTGCCCAATGGTTTGATTTTAATTTTTGGACTGCGTCATCAATCTCTTTCGTTAATTCTTGAATACGGGGTTCGCGTTTCTTTTTGCTTTCTACGTCATGGGCCATGATATGTTGATAAAGCTGCACGCGGCGCTCTTTAAATGAAAGACTAATTTGATTGAGGGTATGAATAGCCGGAATGTTTTGCTCGGTGACGGTTTGCAGTGATTGATTGGCCGTATTGAGTTGTTGCCATGCAATGCTTGCAATAAGTAATGAAGAGGTAAGTGCTAGCGCAATAAGAATAATGAGCCGTTTTGAAATCGTCATATCGTGTTCTTTTATATTTCATACCATGCGAGGGGGCGGATGATAAGCGCTTACGTATAAAAATGGCATATAAATCGTATTGATAATCGTTATTGGTATGATTTTTATAGGTATTTTAATGTAGTGGTTTGATTGAAGTGGGCGAATGCCACATTGAGGGCTTGGGTGTTAGATTTCTTAATGTCTTCTTGGTTCTTTCTTGTTGATTTCATTTTTATTCCGCCGCTGTGTGTGTCACATGAGGTCTATTTGTTTTGCGGGGGAATCATTAAGATATACAAAATAGGGAGTGGATTAATTTCAATTCTATCAGTTTAAACAAAACGTTATTTGTAGGGCGGGTGCAACCCAATCCTATCAACTTAAGCCGCTTGCCTTTATTCAAGGCATGCGGCAACATCTTTAATCAATCGCAACTCACTGATTTATAATTACAATATGATTAAGCGCCTTAACTGACATAATTGGTAATTTATCGACTCTTT
>JAPLQI010000099.1 GCA_026399755.1 Pseudomonadota bacterium | reverse complement strand
GGTGCATCGAATGACTTTGAGCGTGCTACTTCCTTAGCGCGCGACATGGTGACTCGTTACGGCATGACCGATGCCTTAGGCCCGATGGTGTATGGCGAAAACGAAGGCGAAGTATTCTTAGGCCGCTCGGTAACGACGCATAAGAATATGTCTGAAGCGACCATGATGCAGGTAGACGCTGAAATTCGTCGCATTATTGACGAGCAATACGGCTTAGCCCGTCGCTTGCTTGAAGATAACCGCGATAAGGTTGAAGCCATGACTGCTGCCTTGCTGGAATGGGAAACCATTGATGCAGAGCAAATCGAAGACATCATGCAAGGCCGCACACCTAAGCCACCAAAGGCTTTGCCTGTGAAGCCTAATGCGCCGAATGGTGGCGATCGCCCAAGTGGTGAAGCACCTGCAACACCCGTAATTACTACACCTGCAACAGAAGCATAACTGTAGTGTTTTAAATAAAATAGGCGGCCTGATGGGCCGCCTTTTTTGCATTAAGGATTAGGCTCTAAATAACGCCCCGAGATGACAAACCTTCATCCTTGTGTATTTTTATCGGGGATCCAGTCGCGTTGCTGGGTTCCCGTCAAAGGCACGCGAGAATGACGGCGTTCCGGCAGCGGGAAGGTAACACTGACCCCGTACTAATTGGTAAATAGTCTTAAAAATGGATAAATCGAGGACGAAGATGAAAGAATTGCAATGTGGACGCTTTAAATTGGATTTAAATCGCCCATTAGTGATGGGAATCTTAAATGTCACCCCTGATTCGTTTTCGGATGGCGGGCATTACCACCACATTGATGCTGCGCTCGCTCATGCTGAAAAATTACTGGCTGATGGTGCGGATATCATAGATATTGGCGGCGAATCTACTCGGCCAGGTGCGGCTTTTGTTCCTGCAGAAGAAGAAATCAGCCGTGTGATCCCTGTGATTAAAGCCTTGCAAAGCCTCAATGTGCCTTTATCTATTGATACGCGTAAATCTACAGTGATGCGTGCCGCTTTAGATGTGGGGGTCGATCTGGTGAATGATATTTCAGCATTGGAAGATGAAGGTGCTTTGGCGCTTGTTGCCAAAAGTCACGCGGCAATTTGCCTGATGCATATGCAAGGAGACCCGCATAATATGCAAGCCACGCCTGCTTACTTGGATGTGGTGGCGGAGGTATCTGCTTATTTGGCGGCACGACGCGATGCGGCGTTGGCTGTGGGAATCTCACATCATCGATTATTACTCGATCCGGGTTTTGGTTTTGGTAAAACGCTAGAGCACAATGTCGCCTTGTTTAAAGCCTTGCCAGACATGCAAGAGCAGCTAGCAACACCTTTGCTTATTGGCGTATCTCGAAAGAGTATGCTGGGGCAGATTACAGGTCGGGGGGTAGGGGATAGGATGCCCGCCAGCATCGCTGCGGCGTTGATGGCCGCACAGGCAGGCTCAGCAGTGATTCGTGTGCATGATGTGCGGGAAACAGTGGATGCTTTAAAAATTTGGCATGCCTTACAATGATTGCCAGTTAGTAATTTGTTGTTACGCAATACTCTCCTGCTAAAGGTGAGTCAAAATACATATCAATTATTGGGGTGAAAAATGGGTCGCAAGTATTTTGGAACGGATGGTGTGCGCGGTTTAGTGGGTGAGTACCCAATTACCCCCGAGTTTGCGATGAAGCTGGGCTATGCCGCAGGGAAAGTTCTGGCTGCTGAAAGTAAGCGTGGCAATGGCGATCATGCTGCTGTACTGATTGGTAAAGATACCCGTGTGTCTGGTTATATGCTGGAAGCTGCGCTACAAGCGGGTTTAAACGCCGCTGGCGTGGATGTTTATCTCACAGGCCCACTACCTACTCCAGGTATTGCATATTTGACCCGTGCGCTACGTTTATCTGCTGGCGTCGTGATTTCTGCATCGCACAATCCTTATCACGATAATGGAATTAAGTTTTTTGGTGCTGGCGGTAAAAAGCTCGCTGATGACGTTGAGTTGGCGATTGAAGCAGCCATTGATGAGAAGCAACCTTGTGTTTCACCCAAAAAAATTGGTAAATCTTGGCGCGTTGACGATGCCGCGGGCCGTTATATCGAGTTTTGCAAATCGACTTTCCCGAATGAGCTGGATCTGCGTGGTTTAAAGCTAGTGGTCGATTGCGCCCATGGTGCAACTTACGATATTGCCCCCCATGTATTTCATGAGCTGGGTGCTGAAGTCATTAAGATTGGCGTGACACCCAATGGCTACAATATTAATGAAGAAGTAGGGGCTACTCACCCAGAAACAGCGCGTAAAGCCGTGCTATCCGAAGGCGCAGACTTTGGTATTTCTCTAGATGGTGATGGCGACCGCCTGATCATGATTGATCGAGATGGTACGATTGTCGATGGTGATCAATTGCTCTATGCCTTGGCTTGTTATCGCCAAGATAAAGGTACTTTGGGGGCCGGTGTGGTGGGTACTTTAATGACCAATTTAGGCGTTGAAAATGGCTTAAAAGCACGTGGCATTGGTTTTGAGCGAGCGAAGGTGGGCGATCGCTATGTGCTAGAAAAACTGCTGGCTAATAATTGGCTAGTGGGTGGAGAAGGCTCGGGGCATTTACTTTGTCTGGATAAGCACTCTACTGGGGACGGCATTGTTTCTGCTTTGCAAGTGTTGCAAGCTTTAAAAGAAAGCGGCAAGACATTGGCTCAGTATTGCCATGATTTAGTTTTATCGACGCAAGTACTTAAAAACGTGCGTATCGCTAAAGGCTTTGATTGCCACGCTTCTGATCTTATTAAGGCAGAAGTGACTAAGGCAGAATCGGCGATGGGTGAAGATGGGCGTGTTTTATTACGCCCTTCAGGCACCGAGCCGGTCGTTCGTGTGATGGTTGAGCATATTGATGCTGTAATTGCCCGCGATTGGGCAGAGCGTATTGCGAAGGTAGTGAGTGACGAGGCTAATGCCGAGTAATTAAAGAGTGGGGCGGATCAATCGATTCGCCCTGCATGCAATGATTTATAGTCTATTGAAATATAAGTGAATTCTTTTAGTGATTTGTCATGCAAATTAAACAATTCTGTAACTTAATCCTTTTAGAATGGCATTAGTTAATGCCCAGCAACAGGGTAATCTGTTGTCACAACAATCTGAGAGAATGATCTTATGAAATTAGCCCGCCTGATTTTGGTATCCAGTGCTTTTGTATTTGCTATGGGCACCGTGAGTGCTGCAGATGCACCTGCTATTGCCCCATTGACTGGTGATGCATTAGCGGCAGCCGTCAAAGGCACTTTAGATAATGATCTAGTGCTGCAAAAATTTAATTTGAAAGTGAAAGGCAAAGACGCTGATGTGACCATTGAAGGCAGTGTTGATGAAGGTGAGCAAATGGCACAGGCGGGTAATGTAGCAGAGAAGGTTAAAGGTGTTCGCTACGTAATTAATAACATCATTCCAAAGAACTAATTCACGAGTGTTTAAAAAAGGCAGCTTAGGCTGCCTTTTTGCATTATTGATAGATTACGTAATTAGGCATAAGTTATCACGAATTCTAAAATGTAAATGTATGTGATTTTTGTAGGCTGTGCTAGCGATTTTCTTGCGCACCGGCAACTTGGTGCGTAACGACTTCGTCATTTATCGGCCTAAGAAAATTCAATTATTTTGAAATGCCAGATAATGCATACGAAAATACTTTGCAGGCATAAAAAAAGGCAAGCACAAGGCTTGCCTTTGTATGGGCCTAATTAATTAACCAAATTTACCCGTAATATAATCTTCAGTGGCTTTTACTTTTGGAGTAGTAAAAATGCTATCTGTTTCGCCCACTTCAATCAGCTCGCCTAAATACATATAAGCGGTGATGTCTGAAACACGAGCGGCTTGCTGCATATTATGCGTTACCATCGCAATAGTGTAGTCCTGTTTTAATTCATGAACTAACTCTTCAACGTGCGCTGTAGAAATAGGATCGAGCGCAGATGTTGGCTCATCCAGTAATAAAATTTCAGGCTTAACTGCAATAGCGCGGGCAATACAGAGGCGCTGCTGTTGACCACCAGAAAGGCTTAAACCCGATTGCTTGAGTTTATCTTTGGCTTCATTCCATAGGGCTGCTTTTTGCAAAGCCCATTCAACGCGATCATCCATTTCTGATTTAGATAGATTTTCGTAAAGTTTTACACCAAAAGCAATATTGTCATAAATCGACATAGGAAATGGTGTTGGCTTTTGAAATACCATGCCAACCTTGGCACGTAGCATATTTAAATCGACATCACTATCTAAAACATTCTTGCCATTCAGAATGATTTCACCTTCGGCACGTAGCTTTGGGTAAAGATCGTACATACGGTTAAATGTGCGCAGCAGCGTTGACTTACCGCAGCCCGAAGGCCCAATAAACGCGGTTACTTTGCCTTCTTGAATATCTAAGTTGACATTTTTGAGAGCGTGGAAATTGCCGTAATAAAAATTAAGGTTTTTAATGGCAAGTTTTGCTGGGTTTTTAGTAATCATGATTAAGCTATTCCGTATTGATTTATTAGTTTTGTTTCGGTTCACGCAGCATGACGCGCGCAATAATATTTAAACCGAGTACAAATAGGCCGATTAATAAAGCACCCGTCCAAGCTAATTGATGCCATTCTTCATATGGGCTCATCGCAAATTGGAAGATAACCACCGGTAAGTTAGACATCGGTTGGTTCATATTGGAGTAGAACTGGTTATTGAGTGCAGTAAAGAGTAGCGGTGCCGTTTCACCTAAAATACGTGCAATCGCGAGCAGAATACCGGTTGCAACACCCGCTTTGGCCGCCCGTAATGTCACTAATAACACCATTTTCCATTGTGGAGCACCTAGCGCATACGCCGCTTCACGCATGGCTGTTGGCACAAGACGCAGCATATTTTCTGTGGTTCTAAGTACCACTGGAATCACTAAAATGGCTAAGGCAAATGAGCCCGCCCAGCCAGAGAAATGCTGTACGCGTGCAACATACATTTCAAAGATAAATAGACCAATTACAATCGAAGGCGCAGAAAGTAAAATATCATTAATAAAGCGCGTGGTTGGTGCTAACCAGCCTTTATTGCCAAATTCAGCCAAATAAGTACCCGCTAAAATGCCAATAGGTGTGCCGATGATGACGCCAACCATGGACATTTGCAAACTGCCCAAAATAGCATTAGATAATCCACCTGCACTACCAGGAGCCGGAGTCGTTTGGGTGAATGTAGCTAAAGTCAAGCCAGGCAAGCCATTTTTAAAGAGAGTAAACATAATCCAAAATAACCAAAATAAACCAAAAGCCATGGCAAGAATGGAAAGGGTTAAGCTTAAGTAATTGATTGCGCGACGGCGATTGTAAATATTCATGCCATGACTCATGAGTGTGCACCCTCATTGCGCTGTAAACGCAGTAATAGTAATTTGGAAAGTACTAAGACAATAAAGGTAATAAAGAACAGCAGTAAACCTAATTCAATCAGCGATGCAATATAGAGCTCGCCATTGGCTTCGGTAAATTCATTGGCCAGTGTGGCTGAAATGGTTGTGGCTGGATCAAATAGCGAACTCATTTTTGCTTGTGAATTACCAATCACAAAAGTAATGGCCATTGTTTCACCGAGTGCACGACCTAAACCCAGCATGACCCCGCCGATAATCCCATTTTTAGTGTAGGGCACAACGACATTCCAAACGACTTCCCAAGTTGTTGCTCCTAGGCCATAGGCAGACTCTTTGAGCATGGGAGGTACAACTTCAAATACATCACGCATCACTGAAGTGATATAGGGGATGACCATAATCGAGAGAATTAAACTGGCAGTAAACATGCCGATACCCATGGGGGCACCCACAAATAGATTGCCAATAATTGGCCAGCCTGCTGTGACTTCACTAAGCCAAGGTTGTACGTGATCTGCAAATAGCGGGGCAAAAACAAATAAGCCCCACATGCCATAAATAATGGAGGGGACACCGGCAAGCAATTCAATGGCAATACCTAGAGGGCGGCGTAGCCAAGTTGGAGACAATTCAGTCAGGAAAATAGCAATACCGAAGCTAACTGGAACAGCAATAATTAGGGCAATAAATGAGGAAATTAAAGTACCGCGAATAGAAGGCCATGCACCGAATTCTTCTGTCACTGGATTCCAGCTTTCAGAAGTAAGAAAGCTTAAGCCAAAGTGTTTAATGCTGGGCATTGCACCATATAGCAATGAAAGAATAATACCGCTTAATAAAGCAAGTACAAAAAAAGCAAAGAAACGTGTGCTACCGACGAACAGAGCATCTTGCAAGCGCTGCTGTTTCATTCGTTGATTTTGATTCGGCATTAAAATCTCCATTCCACCGAGGCTTCACAACAACACAACAGGAGCATCATGGCTCCTGTTGTGTTTAGGCGTGTAACAACACTGTTGTCACAGTAATGGCTGGCTTATTTCCAAACTGGATTTGTGCCATCCGTTATTTGTGCTTTCCAATTTGCTTTGATCATATTCACAACGCTGTCTGGCATTGGGATGTAATCTAAATCAAGTGCTACTTTGTCTGCATCATTGCCGTAAGCCCACTCAAAGAATTTCAGCACTTCGAGTGCTTGAGCTGGCTTATCTTGCTTCTTGTGCATCAAGATAAAGGTTGGGTTGGCGATAGGCCATGATGTTTTGCCACCTGAATTCGTGGTTAGCAAGTACATGCCAGGTGCGTTTTTCCAGTCTGCGCCTGCTGCCGCTGCCACAAAAGCTTCTTCGGAAGGCTCTACAAAAGCGCCATCACGGTTTTGTAATTGGGTATGTGATAGTTTATTTTGCTTAGCGTAAGCAAATTCAACATAACCAATCGCACCCTTAATGCGCTGAACGTAGTTGGAAACACCTTCGTTACCCTTGCCGCCTACACCGACTGGCCATTGCAAAGATGTATTTGCACCTACTTTTTCTTTCCATTCCGCAGATACTTTTGACAAGTAATCGGCAAATACAAAGGTAGTGCCTGAGCCGTCAGAGCGACGAACAACGGTGATGTTTTGATCTGGCAAAGCTACGCCAGCATTCAGAGCAACAAGCGCAGGGTCATTCCACTTCTTGATTTTACCCAAGAAAATATCGG
Organism: Pseudomonadota bacterium; assembly: GCA_026399755.1. Taxonomy (GTDB): domain Bacteria; phylum Pseudomonadota; class Gammaproteobacteria; order Burkholderiales; family Chitinibacteraceae; genus Iodobacter. Next base: position 34,023 of record JAPLQI010000099.1, on the reverse strand, counting down.
CTAAAACTTGTGGGTTCAGTTTTAACTGACCAGGTTTTACGCCAACCAGATTCACAACAGGGACAACGCCACCGATTACGGTAGGGAATTGCATCAGGCCTTGTTTGTTAAGTTCTTCTGGCTTCAATGGCATATCGGAAGCGCCAAAATCTACTGTCTTGGCTTGAATTTGCTTAATCCCACCACCTGAGCCGATGGACTGATAGTTCAGCCCTGTGCTCGTCTTCGCTTTGTACATTTCAGCCCACTTGGCGTAGAGCGGATACGGGAAGGTCGCACCTGCGCCTGTAATGTCAGCCGCGATAGCATGTGTGAACAGGCCGGCTGTAAGGCCGATGGTAACAATCAGTTTGCGTGCAAATGACATTACTTGAAACTCCAAGGGCTAGAACTTGTTTTTGGGTGAAAGAATTATCTCGCTATGCTATCCGTTGATTGTTGCTGAAATATTACAAGTCACTCAGTTTGGGTGGGCTTCTCTTGAAAATCAATAAACTAAGCAAGGCCACTTATTAATTTAACTGTGCCTTGGTTTGACTGGGGGTAGGGGTGGGAATACAATCTCGGACTTTTGAAGTGGGTGCTTCACGTCGTATGACAAGACAGCTTGTGATTGGTAATTGGAAGATGCATGGCAGCATCGGTAAGGTTCGCTCGGTATTGCCTGAGCTGGCTCGTGCCAAGCTGGGCTCGAACGTAGCGGTATGTATTCCTTATCCCTATGTCATGCTTGCCAAAAGTTTACTGAAAGATAGTCAGGTTCAGGTTGGTGCTCAGGACGTCAGCGAGTATCATGTTGGGGCTTACACAGGAGCAGTATCTGCTTCAATGTTGGCTGACATTGGTTGCGAGTTGGTTATTGTTGGGCACTCTGAGCGTCGTCGTTATTTTGGCGAAAGTAGTGAAAATGCTGCTTGTAAACTGAGGGCTTGTTTAGACGCAGGTCTTTTTCCGGTCTATTGTGTTGGAGAAGACGCTGATGAGCGAGCAAGTGGCAGGGCTAAAGAAATTATTGCTGCAGAATTAGCCGTTTTGCGTGGTTTGCCAATTGGGCTTTATGCCGTTGCTTACGAGCCGTCATGGGCGGTAGGCACTGGAGTCATTGCTACATCAGAGCAAATTGCTGAAATGCATGCATTTATCAAAGAGACCCTAGAGCCTCGCACCCGTGTGCTATATGGCGGTAGTGTAAAAGGCAGCAATGCTGAAGAGGTATTGGCGGTTGAAGGGGTGGATGGTGTACTTGTTGGCGGAGCAGCCCTTTCGGCGTCCGAGTTTTTAGAAATCTGTATGGCTGCGCGCTAGTCAAGGTAATTAAAACCAGCTAGAATGCGCGCCGCATTGAAATGAGAAATAAATGGAACATATTCAATCACTCGTGCTTATTTTGAACGTGATTTCTGCAATTGCAACCATCGTTTTGGTGCTCATGCAGCACGGTAAGGGCGCAGATATGGGCGCTGCTTTTGGTAGTGGCTCAGCAGGTAGTTTGTTTGGCTCATCAGGTGCGGCTAATTTTTTAAGCCGAACTACAGCGGTAACAGCGACTATATTTTTTGCAAGTTGCCTTGCTCTGGTATTGCTAACAAGCCCTGCTAAAAAATCTGATTTGGGCGTAATGGGCACACAAAAACCTGTGGTTCAGCAGCCTGCTCAGCCAAGTAAAATTCCTGAGTAAGTTTTAATATTTTGGAATGTATCATCTGTTTTTAATGCCGACATGGTGAAATTGGTAGACACGCTATCTTGAGGGGGTAGTGACTTCGGTTGTGAGAGTTCGAGTCTCTCTGTCGGCACCAGATACAAAACGCCCGCGCAATGTGGGCGAATACAACATATAAAAATATCCTTAACCTTCAAATCTGGGGAGTGCCATGCTCGCTAACTATTTCCCCATCCTGATGTTTCTGGCTGTAGGACTCTTGGTGGGCGTTGCCCCACTGGTTCTTGGCTGGGGGGTGGGCAAGATTCTCGGAACCAATCGACCTGATCCTGAAAAACGCTCACCTTACGAGTGTGGCTTCGAAGCTTTCGAAGATGCGCGCATGCAGTTTGATGTTCGCTACTACCTCGTTGCTATCCTGTTTATCTTATTTGATCTCGAAGTGGCCTTCCTTGTGCCATGGGCTGTTGTGCTCAAAGAGCTCGGCATGTTCGGCTTCCTTGCAATGATGATTTTCCTGGCCGTACTGGTCGTGGGCTTCATCTTTGAATGGAAGAAGGGCGCATTGGAATGGGAGTAATAAATATGGATGCTCAATCCTTAGCAAGTATTCAGTCCGCAGACAAGGGCTTTGTTACTACCTCACTTGATACCGTGATCAACTGGACGCGCACAGGCTCTTTGTGGCCGATGACGTTTGGTCTGGCCTGTTGTGCGGTTGAAATGATGCATGCAGGCGCTGCGCGCTATGACTTGGATCGTTTCGGTATCGTGTTTCGCCCAAGCCCACGGCAATCAGATTTGATGATTGTTGCGGGGACGCTCTGCAATAAGATGGCGCCAGCGCTGCGTAAGGTCTATGACCAGATGCCAGAGCCTCGATGGGTGATCTCGATGGGTTCCTGTGCTAATGGTGGTGGTTACTACCATTACTCTTACTCTGTGGTTCGTGGTTGCGATCGGATTGTGCCGGTTGATATCTATGTACCGGGCTGTCCGCCGACTGCTGAAGCTTTGCTTTACGGCATTATTCAGCTGCAGAATAAGATTAAGCGTACTAACACGATTGCGCGTTCAGGTGTTTTGGCGAGTGTGAGGGTAAACAGTGGATCGTAAACTTAGCGTCCTGATGGACAGCCTGAAGGCCGTTCTGGGTGAGACAGGTGGCGCAAATATTGCCAAACTGGTCTGTGCTCTGGATGAAGTCACTATCGAAGTACCAGCAGCGGTCTGGTCCGAAGTGGCTTTAGCTTTGCGTGATGATGCCGCATTGCACTTTGAATCCTGTCTGGATGTCTGTGGTGTGGATTACAGCACTTACAAAGACGCAGTATGGGAAGGCCACCGCTTTGCAGCGGTATATCACTTCTTATCTTACAAGCATAATGTGCGCCTACGTGTACGCGTGTTCTGTACAGATGATGATTTCCCTGTCGTGCCGTCGGTTGTATCCGTTTGGCCTGGTCTTAACTGGTTTGAGCGTGAAGCGTTCGACTTGTTTGGGATTATGTTCCAGGGTCACCCTGATTTACGCCGCATCCTGACCGATTACGGTTTTGTTGGTCATCCTTTCCGCAAGGATTTTCCGCTTTCTGGCTATGTAGAAATGCGTTACGACCCAGAGCAGGGCCGTGTTATCTACCAGCCTGTCACTATCGATCCGCGAGAAACTACGCCGCGTATCATCCGCGAGGAGAACTACGGTGGCTGCTGAAATCCGTAACTACACGCTAAATTTTGGACCGCAACACCCTGCCGCGCACGGTGTTTTGCGCTTGGTGCTTGAGTTAGACGGTGAAGTAGTCGAGCGTGCTGACCCGCACATCGGCCTGCTGCATCGCGGCACTGAAAAATTAGCTGAATCAAAAACCTATATTCAATCTCTGCCTTATATGGATAGGCTCGATTACGTGTCGATGATGTGTAATGAGCACGCCTACTGTATGGCGATTGAAAAAATGACCGGCATTGAAGTGCCGCTTCGTGCCCAGTATATCCGTGTGATGTTTGATGAAATCACGCGTATTTTGAATCACCTGATGTGGATTGGTGCGCACGGCATTGACTGCGGCGCGATGACCATCTTCTTGTACGCCTTCCGTGAGCGTGAAGACCTGATGGACTGCTACGAAGCAGTGTCAGGTGCGCGTATGCATGCGGCCTATTATCGCCCAGGTGGTGTCTACCGTGATCTGCCGGATCAAATGCCGCAGTACCAGGCTTCTAAGGTACGTAACGCAGCTGCGATTAAAAAATTAAATGGCAACCGTGAAGGCTCTTTACTCGATTTTATCGAAGACTTCACCAATCGCTTCCCGACGTATGTGGATGAATACGAAACGCTGCTGACAGATAACCGCATCTGGAAACAGCGTACCGTGGGTATTGGTATTATCACACCTGAACGCGCTCTAGCACTGGGGCTGACTGGCCCTATGTTGCGTGGCTCGGGTGTAGAGTGGGATCTGCGTAAGAAACAGCCGTATGAAGTTTACGGTGCGATGGACTTTGATATTCCTGTCGGTAAAAATGGCGACTGCTATGACCGTTATCTGGTTCGTGTTGAAGAAATGCGTCAGTCCAACCGCATTATCAAGCAGTGCGTGGCATGGCTGAAAGCCAACCCTGGCCCTGTGATTGTAGAAAACCATAAAGTGGCATCGCCTTCACGTGGCGGTATGAAAGCCAACATGGAAGAGCTGATTCACCACTTCAAGCTGTTTACCGAAGGGATGCACGTTCCAGAGGGCGAAGCTTACGCCGCTATTGAGCATCCTAAGGGTGAGTTTGGTATCTATATGGTGTCCGATGGTGCAAATAAACCGTACCGAATGAAAATTCGCGCACCGGGTTTTGCCCATTTAGCGTCCTTAGATGAAATGGCGCGTGGCCATATGTTGTCCGATGTGGTGGCCATTATCGGTACTCAAGACGTTGTATTCGGGGAGATTGATCGCTGATGTTAACTACTCAATCCCTAGCATTGATTGATCGTGAAGTAGCGAAATACCCAGCAGAGCACAAGCGCTCTGCCGTGATGGGGGCACTGCGTATTGCGCAGACCGAACATCGCTACCTCAGTAATGACATGATCGAATTTGTAGCTAACTATCTTGGCATTGCGCCAATGATGGCGCTGGAAGTGGCTACTTTCTACAATATGTACGATTTAAAGCCAGTCGGTAAGCACAAAATCACCGTGTGTACCAATCTGCCCTGTGCACTTTCGGGCGGCTATACTGCAGCGCATTACATTAAGCAAAAGCTGGGCATCGGTTTTAATGAAACCACAGCCGATGGTAAGTTTACGCTGAAGGAAGGGGAGTGCATGGGAGCCTGTGGTTACGCACCGGTGATGCTGGTGAATAACCACGCCATGTGTAGTCATATGACGCCTGAGGCGATCGATAAGAAACTGGCGGAGCTCGAATAATGACCGTCTACACAACCGGCGTTATCTTTGATGACGTCAATTTTGAAGATCCTAACTGCTGGCGCATTAACGAATACGTTAAGCGTGGTGGCTATGATGCGCTCAAAAAAATCCTGAGTGAAAATATCACTCAGGATGAAATCATTGCACAAATGAAAACTTCCGGCCTGCGTGGCCGTGGCGGTGCGGGTTTCCCTACCGGCTTGAAGTGGTCATTTATGCCACGTAGCTTTCCAGGGCAAAAATACTTGGTTTGTAATACCGATGAAGGCGAGCCGGGCACCTTTAAAGATTTAGACATTATTGTGTCTAATCCACATGCGCTGATCGAAGGCATGATTATTGGTGCTTACGCGATGGGCATTACCGTGGGCTACAACTATATCCATGGTGAAGTGTTTGAAGCTTACGAGCGTTTCGAAGAAGCACTCGAAGAAGCACGCAAGGCAGGCTATTTAGGCGATAAAATTCTGGGTTCAGAATTTAGCTTCGAGCTGCATGCGCATCACGGCTACGGCGCTTATATTTGCGGTGAAGAAACGGCGCTGCTTGAATCCTTGGAAGGCAAAAAAGGCCAACCTCGCTTTAAGCCACCTTTCCCAGCGAGCTATGGCCTCTACGGCAAGCCAACGACTATTAATAATACGGAGACGTTTGCCTCCGTACCTTACATTATCCGCGAAGGCGGGCAGAAATTCCTTGAGCTAGGTAAACCTAATAACGGTGGCACCAAGTTATTTTCGGTTTCTGGCCATGTTAATCGCCCTGGAAATTACGAAGTGCCGTTGGGCATGCCGTTTTCAGAGCTGCTGGAGTTATGCGGCGGCATGCGTGATGGCAAAAAACTCAAAGCGGTGATTCCGGGTGGATCATCCTCGCCGGTCTTGCCTGCTGACATCATGATGCAATGCACGATGGACTACGATTCGATCGCTAAAGCGGGTTCGATGTTGGGGTCTGGTGCGGTGATCGTGATGGATGAAACGGTCAATATGGTGCAGGCGCTAGAGCGTTTGTCTTACTTCTACTTCGAAGAATCGTGTGGCCAATGTACGCCGTGTCGTGAAGGCACCGGCTGGCTGTATCGCATTGTTCATCGTATCGCACAGGGTCATGGCGTTCCAGAAGACTTGGAGCTCTTAGACAGTGTCGGTAATAACATCGCAGGGCGAACTATTTGTGCCCTCGGCGACGCAGCTGTTTTCCCGGTGCGCGGAATGCTAAAACACTTCCGTAGCGAATTCGAATACCTTATCGAACACAAGACTGCGTTGCAGGCTTGGGTTTGATTCAATAGCCATTGAGTAGAGCATGCTGGAAATTGAAATCGACGGTAAGAAACTGACAGTGCCTGGTGGTAGCACGGTAATGGACGCAGCCAATTCGGTTGGCGTGCATATCCCGCATTTCTGCTATCACAAAAAGCTGTCTATAGCCGCAAACTGCCGTATGTGCCTTGTTCAGGTTGAGAAAGCGCCTAAGCCTTTACCTGCCTGTGCAACCCCCGTCACGGACGGGATGAAAGTATGGACCCACTCTGATCAAGCTGTGAAGGCGCAGCAGGGGGTGATGGAATTCTTACTGATTAATCACCCACTTGATTGCCCGATTTGCGATCAAGGTGGCGAATGTCAGCTGCAGGATCTGGCGGTAGGCTACGGCCAATCTGGCTCTCGCTATACAGAAGAAAAACGCGTTGTTGCCAATAAAGATCTTGGCCCGCTGATTTCTACTGATATGACGCGTTGTATCCATTGCAGCCGCTGCGTTCGCTTCACCGAAGAGATCGCTGGTTTCCAAGAGTTGGGTATGGCAGGTCGCGGCGAATTTACCGAAGTCATGTCCTTTGTAGGCAAGGCGGTTAAATCGGAAATTTCTGGCAATGTGATCGATCTTTGCCCAGTTGGCGCGCTGACCAGCAAGCCGTTCCGCTACTCAGCACGTACATGGGAGTTATCCCGTCGTAAGTCTGTTAGCCCGCATGATGGCTTGGGTTCCAACCTTGTTGTGCAAGTGAAAAACAACAAGGTGATGCGTGTATTGCCGCTGGAAAACGAAGCCATTAATGAATGCTGGCTGGCGGATCGTGATCGCTTCTCTTACGAAGCCTTAAACGGTGCGGATCGTTTGCAAAAGCCAATGATTAAGCAAGGCGGCGTTTGGCAAGTTACTGATTGGCAAACAGCGCTTGAATATGTAGCAAATGGCTTGAAACAAGTCGTGAGTGATCACGGTGCTGCATCTGTTGCTGCGGTGGCAACAGCAAACAGCACGGTTGAAGAATTGTTTATGCTGCGTAAATTAATGGCAGGCCTAGGCGTAGAAAACGTCGAGACGCGCTTACGCAATGCAGACTTCAGCCTGAATACTGTGGGCGCTACTTATTTGGGCCAATCGATTGCTGATCTGGCTGCATCTGAAGCCGTGTTGGTTATTGGTTCATCATTACGCCAAGAGCAGCCTTTGCTTGCACAGCGCCTACGTCAATCGGTTAAGAAAGGCTTGAAGCTTTCCTTAGTGAATGTGCATAGCGATGATTTGCTGACTAAAGTAGCTGCGCAATCTGTCGTTCGCCCAGATCAACTGGTGGAAGGCGTGTTGGCTGTGATGAAGGCTGTTGTTGAGGCTGACTCAAGCAAGGCCGCTCCTGCGAACATCGATTTAGCTGGCGTTGAAGTCACTGATGCAGCTCGAAGGATTGCTGCAACCCTGACCGGTAAATCAGCCGTATTGCTGGGCAATATCGCAACGCACAATCCACGTGCTGCTGAGTTACACGCTGTGGCTGCTGCATTGGCTGAGCTAACTGGCGCAACACTGGGTGTGATGAGCGAAGCGGCTAATACCGTGGGAGCTCAACTAATCGGTGCAACGATTGGCGGCAATGTCTTTGCTACTCCGAAAAAAGCCTATGTTCTTTTAAATGCTGAAACCGAGTTTGATACGCATAACGGCGCACAAGCTTTGGCGGCAGTAAAAGCGGCTGAAATGGTAGTGGTAATGTCGGCCTTCTCTAGCTGCGCGCTGGATTTTGCCGATGTGATCTTGCCGATTTCACCGTTCTCAGAAACATCTGGCACCTTCGTCAATATGGAAGGCAAGCCACAAAGCTTTAACGGTGTGGTTCGTCCTCTTGGTGAAACTCGCCCAGCTTGGAAAGTATTCCGCGTCTTAGGCAATGTGCTTGGCTTTAATGGCTTTGATTACGAATCGTCCGAACAAATTCGTGATGAAGCCTTGCCAGGTGACACCGCTGCCCGCCTCAATAACTCGGCTGTGGCTGCTGTGGCAGTTAAAGCTCAGGCTGCGGACGGTTTGGTTCGCTTGGGCGAAGTGGCGATGTATCAGGCGGATGCCTTGGTGCGTCGTGCGCCAAGCTTGCAAGCGACTCAAGCTGCTCCGGCGCTGAAAGCGAATGCTGTAACACTGGCGGCGCTTGGTTTGGCAGTGAATGATCTGGCGCGAGTAGAGCAGGGCGGTCAATCCGCATCGCTCTTTGTTGAGCTGGACGCAGGCCTTGCTGATAACGTGATTCGTGTGGCTACTGCCCATGCTGCGACGCGTCAGCTCGCTGGCATGTTCGATAGTCTCTCGGTTTCTAAAGCTTAAAGGGCGCCCAATATGGAAATGTTACAAGGGTGGTTTGGCGCAGAGATTGCGTTTGTCCTCTGGACCCTCATCAAGATTGTTTGCATCGTTGCGCCTTTGATGGGCGAAAGTCATCGGTTATATGCAGATTCGTATCGGCCCGAATCGGGTTGGTCCGTTTGGTTTGCTGCAACCGATTGCCGACGGTGTAAAGCTGCTGCTGAAAGAAATTATTTCTCCATCTGCTGCCAGCACCGGTCTGTTTTTTTTAGCGCCGATTATGGTTCTGGTACCGGCACTGGCGGCTTGGGCCGTGGTGCCGTTTTATCCAGGCTACGTTTTATCCGATGTGAATGTTGGCTTGCTTTACGTGATGGCCATTACTTCGATGGGCGTTTACGGCGTAATTTTGGCGGGCTGGGCATCTAACTCTAAATATGCCTTCCTTGGTGCAATGCGCGCTGCGGCTCAGGTGATTTCTTATGAGTTGGCAATGGGCTTTGCCTTGGTCGGCGTGATGATGGTTTCGGGCAGCTTAAATATGACCGAAATCGTCAATCAGCAAGGCCAAGGTATGGCGGGTGGCTCGATTCTTTCGTGGAATCTGATCCCCTTGATGCCTTTGTTCGTTGTGTACTTTATTTCTGGTGTGGCTGAAACCAACCGTGCACCGTTTGATGTAACCGAAGGCGAATCAGAAATTGTTGCGGGTCACATGGTCGAATACTCGGGCATGAGCTTTGCGCTGTTCTTCTTGGCTGAATACGCCAATATGATTTTGATTTCAGCAATGACGTCGATCATGTTCCTTGGCGGTTGGTTAAGCCCGTTCCCAGCAAGCTGGGGTATTTTGGGCGCGCCATCGGTGCTGTGGTGGGTATTAAAAGTAGCCTTTATGCTGTTCTGCTTCTTGTGGTTCCGCGCTACTTTCCCTCGCTATCGTTACGATCAGCTTATGCGCTTGGGTTGGAAGATTTTCATCCCGGTCACCTTGATTTGGATTGTGGTCGTGGGCGCTTGGATGCAAACGCCGTTCTCAATCTGGCCGCTAGGGAAATAAACAGGAACCATTATGGAAAAGATTGCTTATTTCTTTAAAACGTTCTTGCTCGTGGAACTGGTAAAAGGCTTGATGCTTACCGGCCGCCATATGTTCCAGACCAAGATCACAGTGCAGTTCCCGGAAGAAAAAACACCGTACAGCCCGCGTTTTCGCGGCCTGCACGCACAACGTCGCTACGCCAATGGTGAGGAGCGTTGTATCGCCTGTAAGCTTTGCGAAGCAGTGTGCCCAGCTCAAGCGATTGTGATTGAGTCAGATAAGCGCGAGGACGGCACACGCCGCACCACGCGCTACGATATCGATCTGACCAAATGTATTTTCTGTGGTTTTTGTGAAGAAGCGTGCCCGGTGGATGCCATCGTGGAAACGCATATTCTTGAATATCACGGCGAAAAACGGGGCGATCTCTACTACACCAAGCCGATGTTGCTGGCAGTTGGTGATAAGTACGAGAGCGAAATTGCAGAACGCAAAGCGCAAGATGCCAAATACCGCTAACAGCTCGATACCAAACTACTGCGAACTCCGAGGGCTGCTTGGCTTGCCCTTGGATTGTTCGCAACGTTTTTTATCGACTGTTAAAGGTCAAATATTGATAGGTGTCCAATGACAATCGCACTATTTAGTTTCTTCGCCTTTGTGCTGCTGGCTTCTGCACTAGGCGTTGTGAGTACCAAAAATCCGGTACAAGCCGCTTTGCTGCTGATTTTGTCTTTCTTCACCGCAGCCATGCTGTGGATGTTGATGAAGGCCGAATTCTTGGCTGTTTCCCTTGTGCTGATTTATGTGGGAGCAGTCATGGTGCTGTTCCTGTTTGTGGTGATGATGCTCGACATTAATTTTGAGGAGCTGCGTAAAGGCTTCTGGAAATTCGCTCCTGTTGCGGGTGTGGTTGCAGGCACGATGCTGGTGGAAATGGTCTTGGTTATTACGCACGGTGCAAGTCAGATTGATAGCGCTGGCTTGGTTGATCGCCCAGCGGGTTACAGCAATGTGCATGAGTTAGGCCGTTTGATTTACACCCAGTACTTCTTACCGTTCCAGCTTGCTTCGGTGATTTTGTTGGTAGGTATGATTGCCGCCATTGCCCTGACGCTGCGTAAGCGTAAGAGCAGCAAATATATTAATCCGGGTGATCAGGTTCGTGTGAAAGCCAGTGATCGTTTGCGCATCGTAAAGATGGCCACAACAGTGAAAGAGCTGGCAGAAGTTCCTGCTAGTGACGATAAACCAGCAGCCTAAGGGGAAGATATTTCATGCTTGAGTTAACGCATTATCTTGTGCTGGCGGCTTGTTTATTTGCCATCAGTATTTTCGGTATCTTTATGAACCGCAAAAACCTCATCGTGTTGTTAATGGCGATTGAGTTGATGTTGCTTGCGGTGAATATGAATTTCATTGCTTTCTCGCAGTTCCTCGGCGATTCAGCAGGGCAGATTTTCGTGTTCTTTATCTTGACGGTAGCTGCGGCAGAAGCGGCCATTGGGCTCGCGATTTTGATTGTGTTATTCCGAAATCTGCGCTCGATCAACGTCGAAGATCTCGACAGCCTGAAGGGTTAAGGGGACTAGATTACAAATGGATATGAAAACGATTTATCTCTTAATCCCGCTGGCGCCGCTATTTGGCGCGCTAGTTGCAGGGCTGTTTGGCTGGGCGATTGGGCGTCGTGCATCGCACGTTGTGACGATTGGTGGTGTAGCGGTTTCCTTCTTGTTGTCAGCCTATACGCTTAACCACTTGGTTTCAGGTGGCGATAACTTTAACGGTACGGTTTACACTTGGCTGACTGTTAATGGCGTCGATTTCAACGTAGGTTTTTTAGTTGATAAGCTCACCGCAATGATGATGTGTGTGGTGACCTTTGTATCCTTGATGGTGCATATCTATACCATCGGTTATATGTCTGAAGACCCAGGCTATCAGCGTTTCTTTAGTTATATCTCGCTGTTTACCTTCTCGATGTTGATGCTGGTGATGGCGAATAACTTCGTTCAGCTCTTCTTCGGTTGGGAAGCTGTGGGTTTAGTTTCTTACCTCTTGATCGGTTTCTGGTTCAAAAAGCCAACGGCAACTTTCGCCAATATGAAGGCTTTCTTGATCAACCGTGTGGGGGACTTTGGTTTCCTACTGGGGATTGGTCTGGTACTGGCTTACTTTGGCTCGCTCGATTACGTGGATGTCTTTGCTAAAGCGCCTGAGCTAAAAGACGCCACCATCAGCTTGTTCCCAAATGTGACTTGGTCCTTGATGTCGGTGACTTGCATCTTGCTGTTTATCGGCGCGATGGGTAAATCGGCTCAGTTCCCGCTGCATGTTTGGTTGCCAGATTCGATGGAAGGCCCAACACCGATTTCCGCGCTGATTCACGCGGCAACCATGGTGACGGCTGGTATCTTTATGGTGGCCCGTATGTCGCCATTGTTTGAGTTATCAGATACGGCGCTGAATTTTGTGATGGTGATTGGCTCGATCACGGCGCTGTTTATGGGCTTCCTTGGGATTATCCAAAACGATATCAAGCGCGTTGTAGCGTATTCAACACTATCGCAGCTAGGTTATATGACGGTTGCCTTAGGTGCATCGGCTTACTCGGTAGCAGTATTCCACCTAATGACGCACGCATTCTTTAAAGCACTGTTATTCCTTGCTGCAGGCTCGGTGATTATTGGTATGCATCACGATCAAGACATCCGAAAGATGGGTGGCTTGCGTAAATACATGCCGATTACTTGGATTACCTCTTTGATTGGTTCCTTGGCCTTGATCGGTACGCCGTTCTTGTCAGGCTTCTACTCTAAAGATTCGATTATTGAAGCGGTGCACGCTTCTAACTTGCCAGGCGCTGGTTTTGCTTACTTCGCGGTTGTGGCAGGGGTGTTTGTAACGGCTTTCTACTCTTTCCGTATGTACTTCCTTGTGTTCCACGGAGAAGAGCGTTTCGGTAAAGCGCATGATCACGGCCACGATGCTGCGCATGCACATGACGATGATCACGCCGCAGATGAGCATCATCATGGTTTGGCTCCAGGGCAAAAACCGCATGAAACACCTTGGGTTGTGACCTTGCCGCTGGTGATGCTGGCTATTCCATCCTTGGTGATTGGTTACTTCGCGATCGATCCTATGCTTTACGGTGACTTCTTCAAGGGTGTGATTTTTGTAAATCATGAAGCGCATCCAGCAATGGAAGTCATGAAAGAAGAGTTCCATGGTGCGGTTGCAATGGGTATTCATTCACTGACTACCCTGCCATTCTGGTTAGCCTTGGCGGGTGTGGTGGTGTCCTGGTACTTCTATTTAGTGAAGCCAAGCATTCCTGCTGCACTCGATCGCTTCTTTACCTCGATCGGCATCAAGAAATTGCTGGATGAGAAGTACTACATGGATCACCTGTATATCAATGGTTTTGCCGCAGGTGGCCGCGTGCTGGGTACTTTGTTCTGGAAAGTAGGCGATACCTTTATCATTGATGGCTTGCTTGTCAATGGCACGGCCAAGTTGGTGGGCTTGTTTTCAGCAGCGGCACGTAAGCTGCAAACGGGTTATATCTACCACTACGCTTTTGCCATGATTATCGGTGCAATTGGCCTGATGACATGGTGGATTGCTGGCCTGCTGGCCTAATTAGATGGCCGGCTTATAGCCGGGGATCGGGGGGGAAGGTCTTGAATAGATCGAATCCCCCTTACGAATTAAATTAACAAGTAGGTTGACTATGACGGGTAATCTTCTAAGCCTCGCGATCTGGCTGCCGATCGTGGCGGGCCTTGTAGTACTCGCGACAGGCGGGGACAAAAACGCTAAGGCGGCGCGCTGGTTGGCGCTTATTGGCGCTGTGCTAAGTTTCTTGGTAACCATACCGCTCTTTACGCAGTTCGAGTCTTTGCATGGCGGTATGCAGTTCGAAGAAATGACGCCTTGGATCGCTTTTTTTAATATCAACTACCATATTGGGGTTGATGGCATCTCGATGCTGTTTGTGATTTTAAATAGCTTTGTCACCCTGATGGTTATCCTTGCGGGTTGGCAGGTTATTGAAAAGCGTACTGCACAATATATGGCCGCTTTTCTGATTATGTCGGGCTTGATTAATGGTGCTTTTGCGGCCATGGATGCAATCTTGTTCTACGTATTCTTTGAAGCCATGCTGATTCCTATGTACCTGATTATTGGTATCTGGGGCGGCCCGCGCCGTGTTTATGCTTCGATCAAGTTTTTCTTGTACACCTTGCTCGGTTCTTTGTTGACGTTGGTTGGCTTTATCTACCTGTATCAAAAAACCGGCGGTAGTTTTGAAATTGCCGATTTCCAGCGTTTGCCGCTTGATATGTCAGCACAAACCTATCTGCTGATTGCCTTCTTCTTTGCCTTTGCTGTGAAAGTGCCAATGTGGCCCGTTCACACATGGTTGCCGGACGCCCACGTTGAAGCGCCTACCGGTGGTTCGATGGTGTTGGCGGCGATTACCCTGAAGCTGGGTGCTTATGGCTTCTTGCGATTTGCTCTGCCGATTGCCCCTGATGCCTCGCGTGAATACGCATGGGTGTTTGTGGCGTTGTCCTTGGTGGCGGTGATTTACATCGGTTTAGTGGCGCTTGTACAAACCGATATGAAAAAGCTGGTAGCTTACTCTTCGATATCACATATGGGTTTTGTGACACTGGGCTTCTTTATGTTTGCCGGTGGCACACAAATGAACCAGTACGCGGTTGAAGGCGCTTTATTGCAAATGATCTCGCACGGCTTTGTTTCAGCCGCGATGTTCTTCTGTATCGGTGTGATGTACGACCGAGTGCATAGCCGCAAGATCGCCGACTATGGCGGTGTGGCTAATAAAATGCCAATTTTCGCCAGCTTTATGATGTTGTTTGCAATGGCCAATTCAGGTCTACCTGGTACTTCTGGTTTTGCCGGTGAATTTATGGTGATTCTGGGCGCGGTACAAGTGAACTTCTGGTACGCCTTTGCGGGTGCTACAACCTTGATCTTTGGTGCCGCCTACACCCTGTGGATGTACAAACGGGTGTTATTCGGTGAAGTCGCCAATGATCATGTTGAACATCTGAAAGACGTTAACTCGCGTGAATTCCTGATCCTTGCTGTGCTAGCTGTTGCTGTGCTTGGCATGGGTCTGTATCCGAAGCCATTTGTGGATGTGATGCATGTGTCGGTCAATGATTTGATCTGGCATGTATCTCAAAGCAAATTGCACTGATTAGAGATAGTCGGGGATTTATCGATCAATCCCCGATTTTATCCAGAGGTAGAGCATACCTTCGGACCACCATACTATTTATTAGATAGGGTTGAATAATGACCTGGACCAGCCTTAATGCTTGGGTGGCAATGCCGGAAATCTTCCTGCTGTGTGCCAGCTGTGCGGTACTTTTGCTTGATTTGTTTGTGTCAGACGCCAAGCGCCATATTACTTATGTGCTCACACTGATTGTGTTGGCCATAACCGCCTTCCTTGTTGTAAATGGCTATGAGCCCTTCCCGCGTCTGGCATTTAATGGCCTGTTTATTAGCGATCCAATCGCTGATTTCGCTAAGATCGGCATGATCTTGGGTGTGGCGCTGGTGCTGATTTATGGTCGTGAATACAGCATGGTTCGCGGCTTGTTCCGTGGCGAACTTTTTACTCTGACCTTATTTGCCTTGGCAGGCATGATGGTCATGGCCTCTAGCGTTAATTTCTTAACGCTTTATATGGGTCTAGAGCTGCTGTCCTTGTCCTTGTATGCCTTGGTGGCATTACAGCGCGATTCTGTGGCGTCCACTGAAGCGGCGATGAAGTACTTTATTCTTGGGGCTTTAGCTTCTGGGATGCTGCTTTACGGTATGTCGATGATTTACGGCGCGACCGCATCGCTGGATGTTTTTGTGATAGCACAAAAAATCGCCAGTGGCGAAGCAAACCGCATGTTAGCTGCCTTTGGCTTAGTGTTCTTGGTAACAGGTATTGGCTTTAAGTTAGGCGCTGTACCGTTCCATATGTGGGTGCCCGATGTTTACGAAGGTGCACCAACACCGGTTACTCAGCTGATTGGTTCTGCTCCTAAGCTGGCAGCTTTTGTATTTGTAATCCGCTTGCTGGCGCAAGGCATGGAAGGCTACGCCTTTGATTGGCGCGGTATGTTGATCGTATTGTCGGTACTCTCTATGGGTATTGGTAATCTGACAGCGATTGCCCAAACCAGTATGAAACGCATGATGGCTTACTCCACGATCTCGCATATGGGCTTCTTGCTCTTAGGGATCTTGGTCGCTAGCCCGATTGGTTACGCCGCATCGTTCTTCTACGCCATGGTTTATGTCCTCACTGCCGCAGCCGGTTTCGGTATGGTGATGTTGCTATCCCGTGAAGGCTTTGAAGCCGATAAGATTGATGACTTCAAAGGCTTAGCAGCACGCAGCCCATGGTTTGCCTGCATGATGATGTTTGTGATGTTCTCTATGGCGGGTATTCCGGTCTTTGTTGGCTTCTTTGCTAAATTGTCTGTATTACAAGCTGTAGTGAATTTAGGCTATGTTTGGTTGGCGGTGATTGCGGTGATGTTCTCGCTGGTAGGTGCGTTCTATTACCTGCGTATCGTGAAGATTATGTACTTTGATGAAGCCACAGATACTGCACCGATTGCCGCAGGCTTCGATACCAAGTTAGTGTTATCTGTTAACTGTATCTTGTTGTTGGTGATGGGTTTGATGCCTGATCGCCTGATGTCTGTGCTCTCGCAAGCCGTTACTTCATCACTTACTGTGCCCATGTAATGAATAATGTGTACCTGCTCTGTGGCTTGGCGCTGATTGCGGCCAATCTGCCCTTTTTCTTTGAGCGTATTATTTTTTGCATTCCAGCAAAAAAAGCTAAGGGTTTTCACTGGCGGCTCTTGGAAATGGTTTTATTGTATTTAGCACTAGGTGCACTTGCGCGAGTTCTGGAGGGGCGTCTTTCTTCGGTTCATGCTCAAAACTGGCCTTTCTTTGCTAGCACTTTTGCGATGTTTATCGTATTTGCCTGGCCTGGATTTGTCTGGCGCTACTTTTGGCGTAAGCCAGGTATTTAAAGAAAAGCCCAACGTTTGTTGGGCTTTTTTGTGTTTAATGGTTTGCAGAGCGACGATATTCGGTCCATTAAAAATACAAGGGGTAGAGTTGATGAAGATACTTGCTGCAAGTTTGTTAATCCTGATTACTTCTTCTGCCTTTGCGGGAGGAGGGCCTCTGCTCAGGCTCAGGGCGGAGATTGGTGGGGCCAGTTGTGTGCAGGATGCACAATGTCGCACGGTGGCAGTGGGGGCCAAATCTTGTGGTGGCCCAGAATTTTATCTGCCTTGGTCTCTTATCGAGGGCAAGGCGGACAAAATTGCAGCGTTGGCCAAGCAATACACCGATGCGCGAGTCGAGCAGATTAAGCAGTCGGGGGAGCTGTCTACCTGCCAATTTTTGGCCGACCCAGGCTCGGTCTGCAAGCAAAAACAATGTGTGCTAAAGGATGATAAGGCGATGTAATCGCCTGATTGATAAACATAAAAAACGGCGAACCTTGGTTCGCCGTTTTGTTTACTAAAACAACTTAAAACTATGACTTAAATCCCTGCATTTACAGCACGTGTAACAGAGGTCGCTGTCGGCAATGGATCGTTGGTTTCAACCAAAAGCGAGGTACTACTTTGCGCAGCGCCATCGATAAGGTAAGTCGCATTAGCGAGGTAGCGTTTACCCGCTTGCAGATCTTTCCAGCTAAAGCCGACAGAAGCTGTACCACCTACGTAGATTTTGCTTGGGGCAAGGGCTTTAAATGAGCCACCTACATCACCTGCATTGAGAATCCAGCTAGACAGTGTGTAGTTGGTATTTCCACCTTTTACGGCGTAACCCACAACGCAAGCTTTGTAGTTGCCAGCAGCTAAGTTAGTTAACTGCACCGTTTCGTTCGAGCCATCAGTACCGCTACTTCCAACTGCCACACCAGCGGCATTCATGACGAGTAAATCTAAGTCATCAGCAGCACCGTGAGTGGTGTCTGAATTGTAAAGCCCAAAACGGGTCACCAGATTGTTGGCAGGGATATTAAATTGATGAACTTTTACACCTGCAGTACTTGTCCCTGCCTTGCATTCAGCTACACCATCTTTCGCCGCCGTATCTGTGGTAATTGAAGCGTTAGTCAGCGTGGCTTCTTTCAAGCCAGCTTTACTTAGCGTCAATACACCATCGCTGCCTGTTGCAATCGTGATGACCTTGCTGCCTGTTTTAGCCTCACTGCTGAGCTGTGCAACTGCAGCAAGTAAGCTCGCTTTTGCCGTAATCGGTGAGCGTACGCTGTGTGTGCCATCCGACCAGATTAATGCGCCATATTGATATACATTTTTAGGCGCATTAGTACGGCTCAGTGTCACGGTAAACGATTTGCTTTCACCTGGGTTTAAGCTCAGCGTTGTTGGAGAAACCGCTGCAGTAAAGCCGGGAATCGCCGCTTGTGAGGTGTAGATGGCTGCGCGATCGCTAACATTGGTCACGGTACGATTAAAGGTGAATTTACCGAGCACATTGGCAGTGGTTAAGGAAGGAACATTCAAGTTATAAGGTTGAATGCTGCCGATTACACTGCACTTGGCTGGAGTGAGCTGACCTTGGCCGCATAGATAGCGGTCGTATTCCAGCGGTGTTACATCGTAGATCAAGCCGGGGTCTGCTGCGGCATTAGGATTAACGTGTCCCGCACCTTGCGCCCAAGGGAGTAGGCCGTTTTGTAAACCCGGCTGACCATCGTTGAGTGTGGAATAGGCGCTGGTCATTAAGGCTGATTTAATTGCGGCAGGAGACCATTTTGGGTGCAACTGATGCAATAGCGCGGCTAGGCCAGCCACGTGAGGGCTAGACATCGAAGTGCCTTGCATGGATTCCCATGCCGCTTCACCCGGTGTTCCGCCTACAACTTGCGCGTGCTGCTCTGTGCTGGCCGTAGGAACAGTTGCGGCTAGAATATCTACACCTGGCGCAGTGAGATCAGGCTTCAGTACATTGGCATCTGCACGGTTTGGCCCGCGAGAAGAAAAATCAGCCATGACAGGCGCGTTACCCGCTGAGGTGGTCACCGATGCGCTAAACAGGGCTTGTGCAGCACTGCCTGCTGTAGTTGCATAGGCTTTGGCTGTTACGCCATCAGCGGCACTGATGTGTACTGTTGGAATAACATGTGAAAATGCCGAAATTGTTGCCGAACCGCCAGCTACGTTAGTTAGCAGCATGCCTGCGCCACCTGCATCTTTCACTGCCGCACTTTTATTTACCAAATTGGTCGCACCACGATCGCAAAGTACAATTTTTCCCGCAACTTTAATCGGATCAAGCTTCGCATCTGCTGGCACGCTATCAGCTTCGCCAAAGCAACGATCTAGTGCAGCTTTGCTGGCTACAGAAAGGCTTTCGTAGTTAGAAATACCGGCATTCTTAGCCACAATAAGATTAGCTGAGAGTGGGGCTGGGTTTACCGAGCCGCCTTTTAATACTCGGCTGCCGATGGTGATAGTGCTTTCTTGAACTCGGTCGTGGGTCGATGCCGCAACTGTAGTTAGCCAAGGGCTAATATGGGCAACCATATTCGCTGGGCCACTATTACCCGCTGAAGCAGCAACAAACACACCAGCATTGGTTGCCGCTAAAAATGCGAGATCAACAGGATCGTTAAGCTGCTCACCACCACTAATTGAGTAGTTAATAACGTTTACACCATCACTTACTGCTGCTTCGATGGCTTTAATGCTATCGCCGCCATAGCAGTTGTTTTTACCAGCAGCGAGGACAGGGTCGTTTGAAGTCCAGCAAATTTTATAAGTAGCAAGGCGGGCCCGCGGTGCAATGCCTGAAATATATCCAATGGATGCGCCGCCAATGACGCCTGAAACTTTGCCATTACCGCCGGCGGTTGATGCGGTATGCGAGCCATGGCCCCCGTTATCACGTGGAGAATTATAGTCGCTCCAGTGCGCTACTTTTGCACCACTGGCAATTAATGAATCGTATTGTGATCTGAATTTTTTTGCGCCAATCAGCTTGTTATTACAATTGGCAGTAGAGAAGCCTTCGCCATTTTCGCAAGAGCCTTTCCATGATGCAGGCGGTGCATCATAAACTTGGCGGCCTGTTGCATCGTGCGTGGCTTCACCATTGGTGTTTACTCGATCGGCAAAAGAAGGATCTTCTGGCCATACCCCAGAATCAATTACACCGATGACCACGTTTTCACCGGCACTGCTTGCGCCATTCAATAATGACCACAATCCAGTGCCTGCTTTATCCAACCCTAAAAATTTAGGGGTGTAATTGGTTTGTAGGGTGCGTGGCTCATCCAGCGTAATAGCGACCACATCGGCACTATTTTTGAGCTTTCTCACTTCTGCATCGGTCAACATCGCCGAGAAGCCATTGAAAACCACTTGATAGTTATGCACGATCGGCGCATTGCCAATGCTGGCAATTACATTGCTTTGTTTTTTATCTAAATAATTGATATACGCCTGTACATCATAGGCATCCACATCTAGTAACTTGCCTGTAATGGGTTTGGTCGCTTTAAGCCCGTTTACTTCGCCTGTATAAGACGCTGCAGGTTTATCTGCCAGTTGAATAATGTAGGGTAAGCGCACTTCGTCAGCGCTGGCTACGCTAGAAAACCCAGTCGTCAGCAATGCGGCTACGGCTAAATTAATAATGCTTCGTTTCATCATGATGCAATCCCTGCTGAATTATTTTGAGCTTTATTTTTACGGCGCATCACCATCGTGATACTGGCTAAACCCAGCATCATTAATAGCCATTCAGCAGGCTCAGGAACGGCTGTGACATTAATATTATCAATTGCAAATTGTGATTGGTTGGCGCTAATGTCAACGCAATCACCGCTTGTGGTGGTCAAGCAAGAGAAAAATGAAACTTCTTTATAGATACGAGCAGGGTTAGTGAAGTTGAATTGGCTGAAGGTCCAATTGCCTGCAGCATTTTGACCAGGCAGATCAAAATAATCAGCAAAGCTCACATTGTTGATATCACGGCCAGAAACGATTAATTTAGCTACAGAAAAAGGAATATTTTGCGCCACTGGAGCAACCAAGCTGCTTTCAAAACTGCTGAGCAGAAAGCCAAGGTTGTCGCTGTTTGAGATGGTAAACCCTGAGTCATTACTAGCAAGATAGAAGTTGCTACTATTACCTTTAGGGCAATCAATAATGTCGCAAGATGCTGAGTTAGTAATAGCGCCTGCCATTCCACCGCCCACTACGTTGAAATCGAACGATGAATCTTTAAGCAAGTCCCCTCCGTTATAAATATCGTGGGCCATTGCGTCAAAGTTAAGGACAGATGCCTGTGCTGCAGGCAAGGTTAAGCCAATGGCTGCGCTAAGCAGTGCCATCTTGAGTGATTGCTTCATATAACTCCCTGTGTCTTGGGTTTGAGTGAACAACGTGGTGTGCTCAAGGCTCAGGCATAAAACAGCTGACTTAGATGTTTTTGCCCGATTATTGTTATGAGTCGCTACGTTTAAAACGGCCTACCTTGCATAAATATTAAGGAGGCGCGTGAATAATAACAAAAAATGCCAAGCCGTCTATATGTTAAAGACATAAATCATTTATTTGTATCAGTTATGTAGCAGTAATGTAGATAAGCCATTTTTTTGCGATTGTTTGTAAGGAGTTACTTTTTATCTATTGAGGAAAAGTTCTTTAGAATGAAGTTATTGCATGATCGTTGTACACAACTAGAAAAAGCATTTAGATACGAGCGAAAGACTTCGGTAATGAGCACTTGTTATAAAAAAGCTTCGGCTTTTCCTCTGTGCGTATTAGAGGCAAACTAGATGAATGTTTTTTTGTTGGGCGCTTGTGCAGAGTAAGAAAGTCATTTAGAATGCGGTCTCTCTGATCTTCCTAGCGAAGAATTAGATGGTAAGTATAGGGTTGTAGCTCAGTTGGTTAGAGCGTTTGGTCGACATCCAAGAGGTCGTGAGTTCGAATCTCACCAACCCTACCAAAAAATTCATAAGGTATGATTTGAAAATAAAATCATACTTGTATCTAACGGAGTTAAGCCCCATGAATCGAACTAGCACCGCAACAGAATAATTCTGGGTGATGTGTGCGTGGGGCTTGATTTATAAAAAGTGTGGCGCAAGCCGCACTTTTTTTTTGTTCATTTTTTACAGCATCTGTTACTGTTGGCTTTCGACTTGTAATTTTTTCAATCTTATCTACAACGCGCAGCACAGGATAAAATATGCCTATCGTGACCCTGCCAGACGGCTCTGAACGACAATTCGATGCTCCGCTTACCGTGGGCGATGTAGCTGCCAGTATCGGCGCGGGCCTTGCTCGTGCCGCTTTGGCGGGTAAGGTTGATGGTAAGTTGGTAGATACCAGTTATCTTATTGATCGCGATATTAAGTTGGCGATTATTACCGAGAAAGATGCGGATGGTTTAGAGATTATCCGTCACTCGGCAGCTCACTTACTGGCTTACGCGGTCAAAACTCTGTTTCCTGATGCACAAGCGACGATTGGTCCTGTGATCGAAAACGGTTTCTACTACGATTTCGCTTATAAGCGCCCGTTTACGCCAGAGGACTTGGTGGCCATCGAAAAGAAAATGGTCGAGTTGGCGAAGAAAGATATTCCTGTTGAGCGTTATGAGCAGTCGCGTGATGAAGCAGTTGCCTATTTTAAATCGATAGGCGAGGCTTATAAGGCCGAGATCATCGAGTCGATTCCTGCCGATCAGGTTTTAAGTTTGTACCGTGAAGGTGATTTTACTGACCTCTGCCGTGGCCCTCACGTGCCATCTACCGGCAAGTTGAAAGTATTTAAGCTAATGAAGGTTGCCGGTGCTTACTGGCGCGGCGATAGTAAGAATGAAATGCTGACCCGTATTTATGGTACAGCTTGGGCGAAGAAAGACGAGCTTGAGCAGTACTTGCATATGTTGGAAGAGTCAGAAAAGCGCGATCACCGCAAAATTGGTAAGCAGCTTGATTTATTTCATATGCAAGAAGAAGCGCCAGGTATGGTGTTCTGGCACCCTAAGGGTTGGGCGCTTTGGCAGACAATTGAGCAATACATGCGCAAGAAGCTTGATCAGCATGGCTATCAAGAAATTCGTACGCCGATGGTGATGGATCGTTCTTTGTGGGAGAAATCGGGCCACTGGGAAAACTACCATGACGCGATGTTTACGACAGAATCGGAAAAACGCGATTACGCCGTGAAGCCAATGAATTGCCCAGGGCATATTCAAGTCTTTAATCAAGGCCTGCGCTCCTACCGCGATTTGCCACTACGTTTCTCAGAATTTGGCTCTTGTCACCGCAACGAGCCTTCAGGGTCTTTGCACGGCATTATGCGGGTACGTGGCTTTGTGCAAGATGATGCACATATCTTCTGTACGGAAGAACAAGTTCAAGCTGAAGCGGCTTCGTTTATCGATCTGCTGCAAGAAGTGTATGCAGATTTTGGCTTTAATGAAATTTTGGTTAAGCTATCCACTCGTCCGGAAAAACGTGTTGGGACAGAAGAAAGCTGGGATCATGCCGAGGCTGCGCTGGCCGCTGCACTGGATTCCAAGGGCTTGGCTTTTGAGTATCAGCCAGGTGAAGGCGCGTTTTATGGTCCGAAAATTGAATTTTCTTTAAAAGATTGTCTGGGTCGTGTGTGGCAATGTGGTACTTTACAGATCGACCCGAATTTACCAGAGCGTTTAGGCGCTGAGTATGTCGGGATTGATAATGCTAAACATCGTCCTTTGATGCTGCATCGTGCGGTATTGGGATCGATGGAGCGCTTTATTGGTATTCTGATTGAAAATCATGCTGGTGCATTCCCTGTTTGGCTTGCGCCAACTCAGCTTGTGGTTCTGAATATTTCAGATGCGCAGCGTGAATATGCCGTAGAAGTGTGCGAAAAACTCAAGTCTCTTGGTTTTAGAGTTCAAGCAGACTTGAGAAATGAGAAGATTACCTATAAAATTCGTGAACATAGCCTGCAACGTCTTCCTTATCAGCTAATTGTTGGTGATAAGGAGAAAGAGGCAGGCCTAGTGGCCGTGCGAAGCCGTACTGGTGAAGACCTAGGTCAATTGACGATTGAGGCGCTTGTAGAGCGTCTGCAATCAGAAATGCCAAAGGTTTAATCGTAGGCGGTAGCGCGGTTTTGATTTTGAATGACTTGGAGAATCACAATAGCTTCTCAGGATAAAGAACCACGGATTAACGGTGAAATCACCGCCCGTGAGTTACGTTTGCAGGGTGTGGATGGCGAGCAGCTTGGTATCGTCAGCCTTTCCGAGGCTTTGGCTCTGGCCGAAGAGGCCAATGTTGATCTGGTGGAAATCGCACCGACAGCACAGCCGCCAGTTTGCCGCATTATGGATTACGGCAAATTTAAGTATCAGGACTCGAAAAAGAAACACGCCGCCAAGCAGAACCAGAAGCAGGTCCAGGTCAAGGAAATCAAGTTCCGCCCGGGTACGGACGAGAACGATTACCAGATCAAACTGCGTAATTTGACCCGCTTCCTCGCCGATGGCGATAAAGCAAAGATTACTTTGCGCTTCCGTGGTCGTGAAATGGCTCACCAAGAAATCGGTATGGCTCAGCTGAAACGTGTTGAAGCTGATCTGGGCGATTTGGTTGTGGTTGAGCAGTATCCACGTCTGGAAGGGCGTCAAATGGTCATGATGCTGGCTCCTAAAAAGAAAGCCG
The DNA here is from genome assembly GCA_026399755.1 of Pseudomonadota bacterium. Lineage (GTDB taxonomy): Bacteria > Pseudomonadota > Gammaproteobacteria > Burkholderiales > Chitinibacteraceae > Iodobacter. Next base: position 9,518 of record JAPLQI010000099.1, on the reverse strand, counting down.
CTTAATTTCCCTTTGTAAAAAACGACCGGGCTAGCGGCTGCGCCTGGTAAGGCTGGTTGTTTGTTTAAAATCAGCTAGCAGCCGTAATAAAAGCGTGGTGGCAGGTATTAAGTGCAGAGCGGGCAACCGCTATGGCGCCTGTCGCCCTATCTAACTCAGTAGTAGGAGTTCATCATGCCTAAGATGAAGACCAAGAGCGGCGCTAAAAAGCGCTTCAAGGTTCTCGGTGGTGGTGGCGTTAAGCGTAGTCACGCTTTCAAGCGTCACATCTTGACCAAGAAAACCACTAAGACTAAGCGCCAGCTGCGCGGTACAAGCATGGTCGATCCGTCGAACATGCCTTCTGTCCGTGCAATGTTGCCCTACGCATAACTAAAGGAAAAGACTCATGCCTCGCGTTAAACGTGGTGTTACAGCTCGTGCCCGTCATAAGAAAATCATCGCTCTGGCCAAAGGCTATCGTGGTCGTCGTAAAAATGTCTATCGTGTAGCCAAACAGGCTGTCATGAAGGCAGGTCAATACGCTTACCGTGACCGTCGTCAGAAAAAGCGTCAGTTCCGTCGCCTATGGATTGCGCGTATTAACGCAGCTTCCCGTGAGTGCGGTCTGGCCTACAGCCGTTTCATGAACGGTCTGAAGAAAGCTGGTATTGAAGTTGACCGTAAGGTTCTCGCTGATATGGCTATTTTTGACAAACCGGCTTTTGCCCAGTTTGTTGAAATCGCTAAGGCGAAACTAGCCGCCTAATCGGCTGGTCGACAAGAGGGGGAGGCTTCTGGCCTCCCTTTTTTATTCCTTTGGTTTATCCAAGGGGATGCTTTTACTGATTTTCTTTGTTGAAATGTCAGCTTAAGCAAAACAATTTGCCTGAGATTGCCGCAAGATCATGGTTGATAACGTACAAGCGATTCTGGAAAAAGGCCTGGCTGCATTAAATGCAACCAATGACCCGAACGAACTTGAAAATGCCAAGGCGCAATTTATTGGCAAACAGGGCGAGATTTCTGCGCTCTTAAAACAGTTAGCCACCTTGCCGCCCGAAGAAAAAAAATCTTTTGGTGCAGTTGTTAATCAGGCTAAACAAGCTTTTGAAGCCTCGCTGAATGCGCGTCGTGAAGCGCTTGCCAATGAAAAACTGGCAAAGCAGCTGGCCGCTGAAGCACTGGATATCACCTTGCCGGGCCGTGGCCTTGCTGCGGGTGGTTTGCATCCAGTGACTAAGGTGCGTGAGCGCATTGAAGCATTGTTTCACTCAATGGGTTTCGCTGTGGCCGATGGCCCCGAAATCGAAACAGATTTTTACAATTTTGAAGCCTTGAATCTGCCGCCAGATCATCCTGCTCGCGGCATGCAAGACACCTTTTATGTAGAAGGTGGCGAAGTGTTGCGCACGCATACTTCACCGATTCAAGCGCGTTACATGGAAAGCCACGAGCCGCCGATTAAAATTATCGCGCCGGGCCGTGTTTACCGTGTTGATTCTGACGCCACACATTCGCCGATGTTCCATCAGATGGAAGGCCTGTGGGTTGATCAGGATGTCTCCTTTGCCGATTTAAAAAGCGTGATTGTTAGCTTTCTACGTCAGTTCTTTGAACGTGATGATCTGGAAGTGCGCTTTCGCCCCTCTTTCTTCCCCTTTACCGAGCCTTCGGCTGAGATCGACGTAAAGTGGTCTAAGGGCTGGATGGAAGTGGGCGGTTGCGGCATGGTGCACCCCAATGTGCTGAAGAATGTGGGCATCGATAGCGAAAAATTTACCGGCTTTGCCTTTGGTATTGGTCTGGATCGTTTCGCGATGCTGTATTACGGCGTAAATGATTTACGTCTCTTCTTCGAGAACGATATTTCCTTCCTCGAACAGTTCAAGTAATAAATTGAAAAGTGGCGCAGCTAAAGCAGCTCTTTAAGAGATCTGCTTTGGCTGGCTTTCTACAGCGGATGTTGTACCGTCCGCGCATCTGTAGGTGCGAGTGATGAAATTTTCTGAACAATGGTTGCGTAGCTGGGTAAACCCAGCACTAAATTCTGAACAGCTGGCTCATTTATTGACGATGGCCGGTTTAGAAGTAGAAGAAAATGACCCTGCTGCCCCTGAGTTTACTCAAGTGTTTGTGGCAGAGGTGTTGTCTGTTACCAAGCATGAAAACGCCGACAAACTGAATGTTTGCAGCGTGAATGTGGGCGAGGCTGAGCCGTTGCAAATCGTGTGCGGTGCACCGAATGTAGCCCCCGGCATTAAAGTGCCTTGTGCCCGCGTTGGGGCTGCTTTGCCTGGCGATTTTAATATCAAAAAAGCTAAGGTTCGTGGGGTTGAATCCTTTGGGATGCTGTGCTCGGGTGACGAATTAGGCATGCCAAGCGATGCAGATGGCCTGATGATTTTGCCAAGCGATGCGCCTATTGGTATGCCCATTCGCGAATACTTGCAGCTTGATGATCGTTTACTGACTTTAAAGCTCACACCAAACCGTACTGATTGCTTGTCTATCAAAGGCATCGCACGCGAAGTCGCTGCTTTAACAGATGCCGTGCTTAAGCCGCTTGAAATTAAAGCCGTCGTACCGACGTGTGATGATGTCATTGCCGTAGCGCTGAACGCGGGCGCTGCATGCCCACGTTATGCGGGTCGTGTAATCAAAAATGTAAATCAAGCGGCTGTGACGCCAGATTGGATGAAGCAACGCTTAGAGCGCTCAGGCTTACGTTCTATCTCGGCGATTGTTGACGTAACCAACTATGTCTTGTTAGAACTCGGTCAGCCTATGCACGCCTTTGATGCAGATAAGCTGGAAGGCGGCATTCAGGCTCGCTTTGCTCAGCAGGGCGAAAAAATTACGCTGCTGAATGAAAAAGAGCTGATGCTTGAAGCCGATATGCTGGTGATTGCGGATGCGGCACAGCCCTTAGCGCTGGCAGGTATTATGGGCGGCCTAGCATCGTCTGTAGTGGCTGGCACACGCAATATCTTTTTAGAATCCGCCTTCTTTGCGCCGAGCATTATTGCGGGGCGCTCACGTCGTGTTGGTTTTAGCTCCGATAGCTCACATCGCTTCGAGCGCGGTATCGACTTTGCCAATGTGGTGAACGCGCTTGAGCGTGCCACACAGCTGATTCTGGATATCTGCGGCGGTGAAGCAGGTCCAGTTACAGAGGCGCAGGCTGAGCTGCCAGCTCGCCCAGCCGTAGCGCTGCGTGTGTCACGCGTGGCTAAAGTATTGGGCATTAAGCTATCTGCAGATGAAATTCTCGCTTTGCTGGCGCGTTTGGCGCTGCCAACGACTCTCGCTGGTGATGTGATTACCGTAACGCCACCTTCTTTCCGATTTGATATCGAAATCGAAGAAGATCTGATCGAAGAAATCGCGCGTCTGTTTGGCTACGACAATATTCCTGTTGCACCGTCTGCATCACGTCTAGTGATGCTGCCGCAGCAGGGAGACCGTCGTGAAAAGGCTGTATTGAAGTCAGTTATGGTTTCCCGCGATTATTTTGAAGCCATTAGCTACGCCTTTGTTGAAGAAAAATGGGAAGCTGATTTTGCGGGCAACACCAGCCCAGTTAAATTGCTTAACCCTATCGCCAGCCAGATGAGCGTGATGCGCTCCAGCTTGTTTGGCGGCCTGATCTCTGCCCTGCAAGGTAATCAAAAGCGCAAGCAAGAACGTGTGCGCCTCTTTGAGCTAGCTCGCGTATTTAATGGCACAGCAGCCGATGCTCAGCCTGAGAAAATTGCGGGCTTGGCATGGGGCCATCGCAGTGCAGAGCAGTGGGGTGTCGCTAAGCAACACGTTGATTTTTATGATGTAAAAGCCGATGTTGAAGCTCTGCTTGCTCCGCGCAAAGCAGATTTTCGTCGTGTGGATCATCCAGCCCTGCATCCTGGCCGTGCTGCCGAAGTTTTACTTAATGGCATCGTGGTTGGAGTGATTGGCGAGCTGCATCCTAAATGGGTGCAATCGTACGATTTAGGCACGGCGCCAGTTTTGTTTGAATTGGACGTGGAAGCGCTTGTAAGTGTAGATGCGCTTACAGCTAAGCCAGTATCCAAGCTACAAATTGTCCGTCGTGACCTTGCCTTACTGGCAGATGAAAGCTTGACGGTGGCAACACTACAAGCGGCATTCGCCAAGCTGAAAAACCCGCTCCTCATAGCATCAGAAGTGTTCGATGTCTACCGTGGAAAAGGTGTTCCAGAAGGTAAAAAAAGCCTTGCTTTCAAGATGTTAATGCAAGATAATCACAAAACTCTTACTGATGAGGAAGTCGACGCCGTCGTCGCGGACATGATCCGTGCCGCCGAAGCAAACGGTGCGACGTTGAGAGTCTAATGCTAATGCAGTACACCCCCACTACTATGATGACGCTTACTAAAGCTGACTTGGCCGATATGTTATTCGACAAGGTTGGTTTAAATAAGCGTGAAGCCAAAGACATGGTCGAAGCCTTCTTTGAGGAAATCCGCACGTCCCTTTCTGAGGGCGACTCGGTGAAACTCTCCGGCTTTGGCAATTTTCAGCTCAGAGACAAGCCACAACGTCCTGGGCGTAATCCTAAAACAGGCGAAGAAATCCCAATCTCCGCTCGGCGCGTGGTTACTTTCCACGCCAGTCAAAAGCTGAAGGGAATGGTCGAAAGTCACTATGCAAAGCATCAGCCTCGTCATACCGACCAGTGATCTACCCTCTATCCCAGCAAAACGCTACTTCACCATTGGTGAAGTCAGCGAGCTGTGTGGCGTAAAGCCGCATGTGCTGCGTTACTGGGAGCAGGAATTCACGCAATTAAAGCCTGTAAAACGGCGCGGCAATCGTCGCTACTATCAGCACCATGAAGTGCTGCTAGTTCGGCGGATCCGCTCCCTACTTTACGAACAAGGCTTTACCATCAGCGGTGCTCGCAACCAACTATCAGCGCTTCGAGGAGATGCTGACAGAATTGCGTCATGAATTAGAAGCATTACTTGCTTGGTTGGATGACTAGTCAAGCAAGGGGCCGTAAGATATAATGCGCCCTGAGTTCGGAATGTGGCGCAGCCCGGTAGCGCACTTGCATGGGGTGCAAGGGGTCGGAGGTTCGAATCCTCTCATTCCGACCAGCTTAAGTACTTGATTAAAGGCCGCTTTTTAAGTGGCCTTTTTTCTTTTTGTGCTTCTGATTAAGGTAAGCGCGGGAGTTTTGCGGGACAGGTCTTCTGTCACTTTGTTTGCGGCATCTATTAACTGGCTCAGTTCAGCGGCGGAGTAGTGTGTCGTGACGTTGCCATTAGTATGACCTAGCAACACCTGCCGGTCTTCATGACTTACACCAGCCGCCCGTAAGCGTCTGCCAAAGGTGTGCTTTAAGTCGTGTACCCTCACATTGGCGAGTCCTTCACAGAAAGGCCGCTTAGTTTCTTCTGCCATCCGCTCTGCAGCCCTGTTTCTTGCTTTACGCCAAGCGTGATCATTCATTCTTGCTAGGCACCGGCCTTCATATGGGAATACCCATTCCTCATCAATTCCGCGCTGATTGCTTATAACCTGTTTTGCCATTTCATTTAAAATGATCACTCGGTCATCTCCATTTTTTACACCGCGTGCGCCATCTCTTCCGCCAAAATTCCAAGGCACAACAAAAACGCTGGTATTTAATTCTGGGATTTTTACTTCCCATTCCCAGCGCAATTTGCAGACCTCTTGTTCTCGTACCCCAACATTTACCTTAAATAATGCCATTCTTTTTAAATGCTCTGGCAGCTCAATCATCAAATATCGCTGTTCATCAAAATTAAGAGGGTAGGGCTCGCGGGCGGTTTCTTTTTCGTTTAGCTTTGCAATCATTGGGGGTGAATCAAGCCACGTCATCCCGTGTTCATCGCGCCAACTGCGAGAGGCTAGATTTAATACTCGGATAACTTTCTCTAGGGCCATATTGATGGTGCGATGGCTAACCCCCTGCAATAGACGGGCTTCAATAAATGCGGCTAATGTACCGTCGTGTAATTTATTTAATGGGCAATTACCAATAAATGGATCCAGTTGAGAAAAAATGAGGGCCGTTAATCTAATAGAAGGCTGCTCTAAATTATCCCGCAAGTATTTCGTTGCGGCCTCTCGCCAGATCCGCTCTGGCCGAATGCCATAAACCGTGGCATTACGTATTGCCTCTAGCCGGTGGATTAAGTAGCTTTCTGCTTCTTCCCTGTCGCCTGTGCCAGTGCTTTCGCAAAGTCGTCCGTACCCCTTAATTTGTTTGTCGATGTGCCAGGCACCTGACCTGAGCGTAAGACCGGTGATATTCTTTCTTGCCATGTTGATATCTCTTTATGTTTTCTTTCTACGGGGCCAGTCTTTGGAATATTGGCGGCTGGTACTCTGCGGCCATTGATACGCTGAAAACCAACGTCTTGTTTGTAATGCGTGACCCACTCATCTAAGTCGAGCCGGTCAAATGCGACACCCTGAATGCCGATGGGAACGGCCACAACATTAGGCTCGACTGTCTTTGTAAACTCGTTTTTATTCATGCCTAGATAGGCAGGTGCATCGCTTTTACGAATAAGCCTTGGGAGGATTTGCATAGGAGTGTCCTTTTATCTGCCTGCGATGAGCTTGGCTTTTTGTTTCATAGCGTTATGCCCTTGCCAGTCCTTGGCGCACTCTTCGCAGCAAAATACTGCGTCGTTTACGGCTATTGCCTCGCACCAGCGGCACTCGCCGTTGGGCTGTGGTGTTTGGTTGGTGTTTTGCTTTGCCGCCTCAAAATGCCGCTCTATGGCGCTTACCCTTAGCATTTCGGATACGTCACAAGCGTGGTCGATTAAATTACTCATTAGCTTGCCCCTTTTATAATTGTGTAACTCTTACGTATTTGCCATTCACCTAAAGAAGCCGTGTCATTTAATATAAATTGCGCATGTTTATTTGAGCATGTCATCCAATAGTCGTCTCTATCACCCTTATGTTTTACCTCATATCGAATTGGCTCTTGTAGTTGAAACTCTGAAAGCTGCTCTTTCAGGGAATCTATAATGGTTTGCTGAGAATTCCATGCGATATAGAGTAAGTCTTCACGGTTTACTCTGTATCCTTTAAACGTCTCCTGCATCCATTGATTAAATTTCTGTTTGTTGCTCATGTTTATTACTCACTATTTATTTTTATGCACGTTGCAAGTCGGCGATTTTGATTTTGTGAGTTTTGATGTTGCTAGCCTTAAAAAATGTAACCGGCACTTTTTCATCAAGCCATTTAGAAATTATTTGTTCAAGCTCTGCAACTTCTTCATCGCTTACATCAGGAAAGAAGTCGGCCCACTCACCAACTTCTTCTTCTGCGCTAGATGTCATGTCGTTCATGAGATTTTCGATATTGAAGAAGCTTGAAGCTGTTGGGGTGGCTGCATCAGCTGAATGATAGGTCGCTCCGACTGTTAGATTTCCTTCAGAGCTAAGCGCGTCAATAACATCGCTCATTGAAAGTAAGTTGAAATCTTCACCAGAAATGCTGTAGCACTTTTCCATTACTGTTTTCCTTTCTTTTAATCTAAAAAATATTTATTTAAATTGGCGTATTACATAGCGGGCAATCAGTGAACCAATTCAAATGTAGATTTTTACAAACATCGCTAGCGCATAGAATTTTGTATCAGACCATTCTGCAGATTTACGGTATTGAGCAATGAGCATGCAGTTTTCAAAATTTTTAGAATCAAGAGAGCTAAGTTTTTTTAAATCGAATAGATAGCCAAGCTCTTCTCCCCCGTAACAAGAGCATATGAATTCAGCCATGGTTACTATTGAGGAAGGCGTCCTCTCTTCCATAAAGCGTTCTCTGATTTCGAGAAAGACTTCGTCGTAATCAATTTGATGAATCATGGTTAGCTTTCCTATTAATTTAAAAATGGTTTCTTTCAAGCGAGCCGATGCCTTGGCCGTGCTTTAACTTCTACTTTTTTCTGCTAGATAAGCGGCTGCAGCGTTCTTTTGAGCAACTAATCTGGCCCTTTCACTAAAATCCGGTGGGGCTTCTTCTCTTCTTATGCCTTTATCATTAAGTGCTTGATCCAAGGTGCAGGAAACAGTTAATGCCACATGACCTAGGGTCGAAGGCTTCGCCCTCTCCCAACGCTTACGCTTCGCTTCAGCGGCAAAAGCCACACCTAAAAACACGGCTTCTTGTTTCTGCTTCTGGGCGCGTTTCATTTCTGCGACTTCGTGTGGGCTGTATTCAATATGCGATGCGCCCTTAAATGGGCCGTTTTTGGCGTGGCAAGTTTTGCCTAGCCGTGCTTTGCCTTTAGCCCCCCATTGCACTTTCCAGCCTTCCTTATGGGTAAGCACTTGGCCGCGCTGGCTCTTTACGCCGCAAATAACGGCGACCACTTCGCCATAGCCGTTGATTTGTTCGCGCTTCACCAGTTCCAGCGGGTCGTTTTCCATCGCGACCATATAGGCTCTAAAGTCGCCCTTGTCGGCGGCGTCCCACGCGCTGCCCAAAATACGAGTGGGGCAAACGATCTGGCCATCAAGATGTAAGTCGCGTAAAGCAGTGAGCGGGGCCAGCACATCGGCGCGACCTGTTCTCATTGCTTTCATGGCTTCGGTAATGCAGGGCTGTAGATTTCCGTCGATTAATCCCTTAGCGGCTTCGACAACGGCTGGCTCTTTATCCTGAGCAATGAGTTCTTCCAATAGGGTTTCGGCGTCTTTGCGCACGCGGCGGGATTCGCGGTAAGGCGTGACCGGCGCAGTGCCAAACATCTGGAACTGACGGCGACCTAAAATACGCGCCCAGACCGTGGCGCGCTGTGCGCCATTGATGGCACTCATACCCGCCTCGGTATCGCCGTCCACTTTGTAGCCGTCAATATTTTTAGCGATGTAGGCGATGGCATAGGCCACGGCGGCGTAAACCATATCTTGGCCTTTGCGTGGTTTGATTGCGTCGATCTTCACGCGGACTTTTTGGGCGTTTTTTTCGTTGGCTTCGGCTTGCAGATATTTATCGCGGATGATCTTAAGGGCTTCGCTGGCGTTTTGCGGCTTCACAAAAAAGATTAAGTGCCAGTGCGGGGTGCCGTCTTTGTGCGGCTCTAAAGTGCGCAGCCCCATAAAGTCAATTTCGGCTTTGCTAAATTGGGTGCGGCATTGCGCCCAGCATTTAGTCAAATAGCTGGCGGTTTGTTGCTGGCTAAAACCATTCCATTTTTTATTTAGGATCAGCTTTAAATTTGGCTTTTCGCCAACGCTGGTGCAGCGGTGGTAACAGCCTGGCGCAGTCAGCGTGATGGCGTAAGCACGGTAGCCTATTTCTTGGGCCCGTTCGGCCATGCCCTTCATGCGGACGATTAACTCGGTGCGTTTGTTTTTACTGTTGGCCATACTGCCTTCCAGTACATCGGCCATATCGATGACTTCACCATCGGGCGAAATAGCGACCGCTTCGGCCATGGCCACCGCGCTTTGTTGGGCGCGGATCACCATCCGTTCTAAATTCCAAGTGCTGACATAAGCTTTATCTTTACCCATGCCGAT
>JAPLQI010000027.1 GCA_026399755.1 Pseudomonadota bacterium | reverse complement strand
GAATAAAGCAGCTTGTATTTGTAGGGCGGGTGCAACCCGCGAGCAATGCTAAAAAATACGCGGGTTGCACCCGCCCTACAATTTAAACCAAGGAAATTATTATGAGCAAAGTCCTAATAATGGGATCGCCATAAAAAATGCGTAATCCAGCGCTGATGAGAAGACCTAAAACCTATAATTTTTGTTCTTCTCCGTGAAACTCCGTGCCCTCTGAGTCCTCCGTGTTTCAAGATCTGGGTTTTATTGATTATTCTCAGCAATTCAAGATTTGGTTTTTTAGGCAAAGTAACTATGAAGCATTCCCGGCTTACCCCCGCCAGACTCACCCTTACGCTGCTTGTGCTCAGTGGTCTGCTATTGATTACCGTTATTCTTAGCCTCTGCTTTGGTAGCACCAGCTATCGCCCTTGGCAATTGCTGGGCAATGGGCCTGATGCCGCACTGGCTCGTGATGTCGTACTCGAGCTACGCCTGCCACGCACTTTGGCAGCGATTGGCGTTGGCGGTTTACTGGCGCTGGCCGGTGCATTGCAGCAGGTTTTACTTAGAAACCCGCTCGCTGATCCTTATATTCTCGGCACATCAGGCGGGGCCAGCGTAGGTGCTTTGTTGGCGATGCTATTCGGCGCAGGCCTAGCTACAATCAACTTGGCCGCGGGCTGCGGGGCATTACTCAGTATCACACTGGTATTTATTTTGGCACGCAAAGATCGCTCCAGCAGTCAGGCTCGATTACTCTTAACGGGGGTAGCGATTGCCTCTTTCTGCGGTGCACTTTCCAGCTTATTACTTAGCCTTGCACCCGATGGCCTCTTGCGTGGCATGGTGTTCTGGATGCTGGGCGATCTTGCAGGGGCACGATGGCAACTGGCATTACCGCTGCTCTTGGCGCTGCTTTTACTGGTCTGGCCATTAGCACGTCAGCTGAATGTGCTTAGCCAAGGCGCACAAACCGCCCATGCACTCGGGGCCAATACCCGTAAATTGCAATGGTTACTCTACTTTGTGGCTGCAGCGGCAACAGCCATCGCGGTAACCACAGCAGGCATGATCGGCTTTATCGGCCTGATCGTTCCACACGCCTTGCGACTAGTTTTAGGCCACGATCAACGCCTGCTCTTACCTGCCGTGGCCCTCACAGGCGGCACGGTTTTACTCGCTGCAGATATCGCTTCGCGCATTCTTCTGGCCCCGCAACAACTCCCCGTCGGGGTAATTACCGCACTGGCCGGTGTGCCGGTGTTTTTATGGCTGTTGCAGCACCGGGGAGTCGCACGATGAGCCATTTATCTCTTCGCTCCTTGGCCATCCAACAAGGCGAGCGCCTGCTTTGCCAAGATCTGAATCTTGAAATTAGTAAGGGCGAAAGCTGGCTTATTTTGGGTGAAAACGGCTGTGGCAAAAGCACTTTACTCGCCACCTTGGCGGCATGGCTCAAGCCTGCGGCAGGCAAGATCCTGCTCAATCAACGGCCATTAAAAGAATGGGCAGGTCATGAGCGGGCCAAAGAAATTGCATGGCTTAGCCAACAGGATGACTGCCCTTTTCCATTATCTGTCATCGAAAAAGTCATTAGCGGCCGCCACCCTCATCAAGGGCCATGGGATTGGGAAAGCCAAGAAGATCTGCGCCTCGCCGATGAGCAATTAGCGAGGCTGGATCTAAGCAATCTAAAACACCGCGACCTTGCCACGCTATCAGGTGGCGAGCGCCGCCGAGCGAGCCTTGCTGCGACGCTCGCTCAACAAGCCCCATTAATTTTGCTCGACGAGCCCTTGTCACAGCTTGACCTGCGCCACCAGCAACAGGCCCTTTCGGTACTGCGCGAAGAAAACCAAGCGGGCAGAACATTACTGATGGTTAGCCACGACCCAAACCACGCCCAGCAATGGGCAAGCCATGTGCTGCTGATGTTTGGCGATGGGCAATGGCTGGCAGGACCGACATCCGAAATCATGAATAGCAAAAACCTCAGCGCGCTCTACCGCACCGAAATCCGCAGCGCCAGCATCGAAGGGCAAGAGTGGTTTATCCCTCTGCCCCGCTGAGCTATAAACCCAAACCCAAATCTTGAACCACAGAGGACACTGAGAACACGGAGTTTCACGGAGAAAAGCAATTCATAACGGAGCGAAGGAAATAACGCCCCCAAGGTTTTCTCCGTGTTCTGCTTTTAATCTCTGAGGCCTCTGTGTCTACAGATCTTAGGTTTGAAGCTTTGAGCATTTTTACCCTCTACGCACTCCCCCAAAAGGCAAACCCATGCCCACTCTTATGATTCAAGGCTGCACCTCTGACGCAGGCAAGACCACCATTGTTGCCGCGCTCTGCCGCATTCTCTTGCGCCGAGGCATCAAAGTCGCACCGTTTAAGCCACAAAATATGGCGCTCAATAGCGCAGTCACTAGCGATGCAGGCGAAATTGGCCGAGCCCAAGCCATGCAAGCCGTTGCAGCAGGCATTGCCCCACATACCGATTTCAACCCTGTATTACTCAAGCCTTCCAGCGATTGCCGTGCCCAAGTCATTATTCAAGGCAAAAGCATAGGCAACTTAGATGCCGTGGATTACCACGCCTATAAGCAAACTGCTAAAAAAGCCGTATTTGAATCATGGGGGCGCTTAAAAGAGCAATACGAATGGGTGATTGTTGAAGGCGCGGGCAGCCCAGCCGAAATCAATTTACGCGCAGGCGATATCGCCAATATGGGCTTTGCTGAAGAAGCCGATTGCCCAGTCTGGCTAGTTGCCGATATCGACCGTGGCGGCGTGTTTGCTCACTTTGTTGGCACGCTCGCCTGCCTATCATCCTCAGAGCAAGCCAGGATTACCGGTTTTATCATCAACCGCTTTCGGGGTGATTTAAGCTTGTTGCAAGGCGGAATTGATTGGCTGGAGCAAGAAACCGGCAAGCCAGTCATCGCCGTTGTTCCCTATTTGCATGGTCTGGACATCGCAGCTGAAGATGCAGTGCCCCGCACCGCAGGCAATGGCGGCGACTTTAAAATCATCATCGCCACCCTGCCACATATTTCCAACCACACCGATTTTGACCCACTGCGCCGCATTACTGGCATCGATTGCAGCTACGCCACGCCCAATCAGCCTTTGCCCGCAGCCGATCTGCTGATCATTCCCGGCAGCAAAAACACCCGTGGCGATCTGGCATGGCTACGCCAGCAGGGTTGGGACCAGCAAATAGAGAAACACCTTCGCTTTGGCGGCAAAGTCATCGGCATTTGCGGCGGCTACCAAATGCTAGGCCAAACCATAACCGATCCACTCGGGCTGGAAGGCGAGGCGGGGAACTCAAAAGGATTAGGCTGGCTGCCTATTAGCACATCGCTAGAACAAGACAAGCAGCTGCGCAATTTATCCGGGCAACTCATCGCGAATGGTGAAGCCGTAGCAGGCTACGAAATCCATCATGGTGAAACCCAAATCCTAGATTCAACCGCCATCCCACTGATTAAATACGCTAATCAACACGATGGAGTGATCACAGATCAAGTACTTGGCTGCTATCTGCACGGCTTATTTGACTCCAGCGAAGCATTAAAATCACTACAGAAGTCGTTGATCACCAACAGCTGCTGGAGCAAGAAATAGACCGCCTGAGCGATGCACTAGACCAAGCCATAGACTGGAAAAAAGCAAAACAAGCAGGCCTTAAATAACTCTTGATGACATAAGTTTTGTAGGTCGGGTTAGCGGCTTTATGCGTAACCCGACAGCAAACCACAGGTGCTGGTCATTACGCTAGGCTGCGTTTCTTCCGCCCAAAGCAAAACCCCCGCCTCTTTCGAGTACGGGGGTTCTGTTTACAACTTAAGGGTGTCTGGCAATGACCTACTTTCACACAGGTAATCTGCACTATCATCGGCGCTAAGGTGTTTCACTGTCCTGTTCGGGATGGGAAGGAGT
>JAPLQI010000108.1 GCA_026399755.1 Pseudomonadota bacterium | reverse complement strand
CAACGAGTTAACCCGTTAAAGTCTGGCGACCATAGCGAGGTGGTCCCACTCCTTCCCATCCCGAACAGGACAGTGAAACACCTTAGCGCCGATGATAGTGCAGATTACCTGTGTGAAAGTAGGTCATTGCCAGACACCCTTAAGCTGTAAACAAAACCCCCGTACTCGAAAGAGGCGGGGGTTTTGCTTTGCGCGGAAGAAACGCACCCTAGCGTATTGACCAACCACCCGTGGTTTGCGTGTTGGGTTACGCGATAAAGCCGCTAACCCAACCTACGCGAGGTAAACCTCGTACGCAAAGCTGCTAACCCAAGCTACAAAACGGATGCTTATTGCGTTTTATCCTGCCAGTGCAACCCAAATTTCGGTACGTAAATCTTTGGGGGGGGTGTTGTGCGGCAGGTTAAGGTATTGCTCTATCACTGGTATATTGGCGGGTTGTTCGCCACTTTGTGGCAGCCATACGCCAAATAGCCAGTGATAAGCTTGTTGTAGCTCGCTATATGGGCCACGATGTTCAATCACCCCATATCGCCCCGCTGGTATTTGCGCTCGGGCGAGATTACTTGGCAAATCGCCATCCGCTTTGATTTCTACGCAGGCATCCGAGCGTAAATTTGCCTCGGCCACACTTTGCGGATCATCATGATATTGGGCAAACCAGCGTATTTCCATTGGATCGACGGGAAGCGCTGTTTTGGATAATTGCAAATGGGCAAATGCCTCGCCAATCTTCAGATAAGAGCCATGATGACGGCTGGCTGCTAAGTGAATCGGCGCATCTAGTGTACGAAATTCTACGTTATACATACCAAGCTCCTGATTAATTTGAGAATGGATGTGGCTGAGTCTTTGCCTTCTGTAAGCCCCAGGTGGCAAGCCGTGCGCGGCAGCAAAAGAGCGCACAAAGGCCGCACTACTCTGATATCCCGCACGCTGAGCGATACGGATTAAGGGTATTTCATTCGTTTGGGCTAATTGCCGCGATGCATACAGCAAACGCATACGCAGCTGGGTGGCGTTGACCGTTTCGCCCATCATTTCACGATAAATACGGTGAAAATGAAACGGCGAAAAATGGGCAATGCCCGCTAGTTGCTCAATCGAATACGGCGCTGTGGGATCTTGCCAGATGGTATTCACCACCCGCATCAGCCGCCGCCCATAATCCTCTACCGTTGGCTTTCTCATAACCTTCTCCATGCCTAGTAGATTAAGCAGATGCGATTGATATAGGTTGCTAAGTTTGGGGGGGGCGCATAAAAAAACGGGCACTCATCGTGCCCGCCTTTTTTTAAGCCTTAGGCTTGAGCAAATCTTGGCAAACACCACGCTGTGGATCGCTTGCGGGCAGCTTGCTGCAGATACCATCAAGCTGAGTCAGCACTCGGCCAACGGCTGCATCGTGCTGCTTATCTTTATTCCAACTGGCGAGCTTATTGATGATTTTTTCAATAGAGCGGCGGCTGCGTTCGTAAAAGGCATTGGGCGTGACGGCCACTTCTTTCAGAATACCTTGCGCCGTTTGCTCTATGCGCTCTTCATTTTGCGGTGCCAGATCAACCAGTGCGCTTACATAGCTGCTGCCCCATTGCACGCGGGTGGCCGGGCCTTCGGATTTTTTATACGCTTCTTCGTACCAGCCTAATGCCGCGGTTTTATCGCCGCGTTTTTTAGCGTTAGAGCCTAAGGAGAGCATAAAGTAGTAAGGCGCGTGCGAGCGTTTTAGTTCTGCTTTAAGTAAGGCATCCGATTCATCCAGCAAGCCTGCTTCGCTAAGTGTGTAAGCCGCAGTGCTGATGACTGATTGGCGCTCGTAACCATTGGTGGTGGTTTTATCTGCCTCTGCCACGCGCTCAAGCACTTCTTTAATCATAGGCGCAGCCAGCTTGCTGTCTTTGGCCGCATCCAGCTTGGCCAGCGCCACCTGGCTGGTGAGTGCGCTTAAGCGATCATTAGCCGATAGGGTTTTATCCAGCGCCAGTTGTTGCAAGGCTTTCTTCCAAGACTCGCTTAACTTGCTGCGCTCAATGGTTTGCGCCTTACTTAAATAACTGACAATTTCGGTGGCGCTATTCACGAGCACATCAAAGTTATCGCGGGTTTGCTGCTTATCGGCCAGTACTTTATGCACCAGAGCCAACTCTTCAGCTGAGCCTGTTGTTTTATCATCGCCCGCTGCTTGTGCAATGGCTTTCAGCTGCAAATGAGTTGAAGCATAGCTTTCAGTGGCCGGTACAGATTTGGCCAGGGTTTTAAGCGTGGCAGCCAACTGATCTTCGGGCACCAGCTGCGCCTGATCAGAATCCCATGAGTAATCGGCCAGTAAGCGCCAGTCATCACTGCTGAGCTTTTCGCCAGCCAGCGCAGTGCTCAGCGTTTCTTTAACCGGGCGGGCGTTAGAGAGGCCTAATTCTAGCGTGCTCAGGTAGCGATCCGCATCTACTTCACCCGGCAGGCGGGTGATTTCTGAGCCATCAGGCTTAAACAAAATCATGCTTGGGTAGCCGCGCACTTTGAACTGGCTGGCCAGCTTTTGCGCGCCTGCGCTATCGCCATCGATATACACCGGAATAAATTGCTTGGTGCGATCAATAAAGCGCTGCTGATTAAACACCGTGGCTTTAATCTGATTGCAAGGCGGGCACCATGTTGCCCCCCAGTATAAAAATAGCGGTTTTTTCTCGGCTTTGGCTTTGGCAAAAGCAGCAGCCACATCACCTTGCTCCCATGCGATACCGGCAGGAGCAGAGGAGGACGCGGCAAAAGAGCTGCCACTGATCAAGAGCAGAGCAAGGGAGGTGGCGATTTTCACGATGGGTATTCTTTATGCGTATTTTAATAGATGTATCTTATCTTATATATTTATTGGTAATAAAAGATTGTGGGGGTTTTAGAATGTTTGTTGCGGTATGACGACAGCTTGGTGGAAGTGTGTAGAAGGTGTATAGCTATGATTTTTGTATGATGCTGAATAGGCAGTTACACGATATGGAAATGGGCGGTTTTAGGGAGCCGGCCAATATGTTACGGGCTTAGCGAAACGACGCACTACATTATTGGTGAGTGATGCAAGCATTGCACGCTAACTAAGCAGCAAAAAGCCGCCGCACTCTAGCTGAGCGACAAAAACCTGTCGCACGCTAGCTTCGAGTGCGCTCTATGTATCTCCCCTAAATAACTTACAGCAGCGTCACCCCCGGCAGGCTGATGCGGCTGACTTCGCGCATTGTGGTGACGAAGTCTTTTACAAAGGCGGTGTCGGTTTGGGCCTGAGTGATGGCGGCGTAGAGGTCGGAGGTCAGGCCTTGCTCTGTGATGGGTTTGGCCACCACATAGCCGCGTTCCAGGTAATGTTGCACGCTCCAGCTGGGCAGGGCTGCGATGCCTCGGCGGCTGGCGACGAGTTGCAAAATGGCGGCGGTCAGCTCGGTGGTGCGGCGCTTGGGGTTGATGCCTGCAGGTTTTAATACTTTGCGGATTAAATCCAGCATGTCATCCGGCACGGGATAGCTGATCAGCGTTTCATTAGCAAAATCTTCGGCGCTTAAAAAGGGCTTGCTCGCCAAGGGGTGATCTTTGGCGATCAGGGCGATCATTTCGTAGCTAAATAGCGGCTGATAGCTGATGCCAGTTTCATTGGCCGCTTCGGACACAATCGCCAGATCGGCGCGATTTTCAAACAATAGCTGTACCGGGTCGGCATGAAAGCCAGACACAATATCCAGCTCAACTTCTGGCCAGTGGCCGCGAAAGTTATCCATCGCCGGCATCAGCCAATCAAAACAGGTGTGACATTCCACCGCAATACGCAGCTGGCCTGCTTCGCCTTCTCTTAATTTAGCGATATCCCGTTCGGCCTGATCGATACGCGGCAAAAACTCCGCCGCAAGTTGGGCGAGTTTTTCACCCGCTGTGGTGAGTTTTAGTGGGCTGGATTTGCCCGGACTGGATTTACGCAGCAAAAGCGGCAGTGCGTAGTGATCTTCTAGGAGGCGAATCTGATGCGACAGCGCAGATTGCGTCAGATGCAAATGCTCCGCCGCACGGGTCAGATTGCCTGATTCACGAATCGCGAGCAGGGTTTTAAGGTGGCGAAGTTCGAGTAAGGATTGCATGGTGGCCTTTTTTGATAACTGAAAACCCAAATCTTGAACCACGGAGTGCACAGAGAACACGGAGTTACACGGAGAAAGACAGAATCTTGTTTCCTTAAGCCATTATTTATTGCTGTTATGCAAAATGGTTCTACCCATCCTTGGAAACTGCGTGACGTCGTCATTCCCGAGTGCGTTTGTTCGGGAATCCAGTGTCTTGGCTGGATCTCTGATAAAGGCACTCGGGAATGACGGCCTTGAAGTTTCCTTAACAAAGCTCAGGTTTTCTCTGTGGCACTCCGTGTCCTCCTTTTCCTCCGTGGTTCAAGATTTGGGTTTGATCGTTCTATACGACATCGTTGTTGTTGAGAATAATTCATCATTGTTATGAAAATAATGAATTTGAATCATATCAATTCCACAGGCATGATACAAATCATATTCATGACAAACAGAGGTTGCGATGACTATTACTAATACTGCAAAGGCCCATATTCTTGGTTTTCCGCGCATTGGTGCACAGCGCGAGCTTAAGTTTGCTGTTGAGCAATTCTGGAAGGACGAGATTGATGAAAGCGCTTTGGCGCAAACGGGTAATGCTTTGCGCCGCCAGCACTGGCAATGGCAAAAAGACGCTGGCCTTGATTTTGTAGCGGTTGGTGATTTTGCTTGGTACGACCAGATGCTGAATGCTTCGGCGCTATTGGGTGCTTTGCCAGCGCGTTTTGGTTTTGATGCTAAAAATCTAAGCCTGAAACAATACTTTGAACTGGCCCGTGGCAATGCCGCGCAGCCTGCACAAGAAATGACCAAATGGTTTGATACTAACTATCACTATCTGGTGCCCGAGCTGGATGAGAACACCGATTTTGCCGGTGGTGTAGATTGGTTCTTTTATGAAATTGAAGAAGCACGCTCACTTGGGCACGCGGTGAAGGCGGTATTGCCCGGCCCGATCACCTTCCTTTATTTGGCTAAAGCCAAAACAGCGGGCTTTGATAAGCTGAGCCTCTTGCCCAAAGTGGTGGACGCTTATGCGCGCATTCTGGAGCGTTTAGCCAAGCTAGGTGTGGAATGGCTGCAGCTGGACGAGCCGATTCTGGGCTTAGATTTAGAAGCAGAATGGCTGGCCGCATTCGAGCCGGTGTACCGCAGTTTTGCTTATACCGGCCCTAAAATTTTACTCGCCACATATTTTGAATCAGTTGCAGCCCATGCGGCCCTGCTGCGCGATTTGCCAGTAGCCGGTGTGCATTTTGATTTGGTTCGCGCGCCGCAGCAATTAGAAGTTTTTGCTAGCAACTGGCCAGTCAGCAAGGTTTTATCGCTGGGCGTGGTGGATGGCCGCAATATCTGGGTGAGTGATTTAGCTGCGATTTTGGCACGGGTAGAAGCACTGCAAGGCCGCAATATCTGGCTGAGCGCTTCATGCTCTCTCTTACATGTGCCGGTGGATTTGGCACAAGAAACCAAGCTCGATGATGAGTTAAAAGGCTGGTTAGCCTTTGCCAAGCAAAAACTACAAGAAATCAGCGTGTTAAAACGCGCCCTGAATGGGGCCGATGTCAGCGCGGAGCTCAGCGCGAATGCCGCAAAAGTCGCCTCACGCGCGGCATCGCCACGGATTCATAATCCAGCGGTAAGCGCGCGTATTCAAGCCTTGAGCGAGGGCGATGCGCGCCGCCACGCGGTGTTTTCGACTCGTCAGGCAGAGCAAAAACTGCGCTTTAACTTGCCGCCACTGCCCACCACCACCATCGGCTCTTTCCCGCAAACCAAGGAAATCCGTGCCGCGCGTGCAGCGTTTAAAAAAGGCACGCTGACGCAAAACGATTATGTAGAACAGATGCAAGCCGAGATTCGCCTTGCGGTAGAAAAGCAAGAAGCCTTGGGCATTGATGTGCTGGTACACGGCGAAGCCGAGCGCAATGATATGGTGGAATACTTTGGTGAGCAGCTATCAGGCTTTGCCTTTACTCAGTTTGGCTGGGTGCAAAGCTACGGCAGCCGCTGCGTAAAACCGCCAGTATTATTCGGCGATGTAAGCCGCCCAACGCCGATGACGGTGGAGTGGACCCAATACGCGCAAAGCCTGACGCAAAAGCCAATGAAAGGCATGTTGACTGGCCCAGTCACGATTTTACAATGGTCGTTTGTGCGTGATGATCAACCGCGCTCGGTCACTACACAGCAAATTGCGCTGGCGATTCGGGATGAAGTGGTCGATCTGGAAACCGCAGGCATTGGCATTATCCAAATTGATGAGCCTGCTTTTCGTGAAGGCTTGCCGCTTAAAAAGAGCGATTGGGCGGCTTATCTAGATTGGGCCGCCGAGGCATTTCGTATCTCTGCATCAGGGGTAGCCAATCAAACGCAAATCCACACCCATATGTGCTATTCGGAATTCAACGATATCCTGCCCGCCATTGCCGCAATGGATGCAGACGTCATCACCATTGAAACCAGCCGCTCGGATATGGAATTGCTCACCGGCTTTGGCACCTTCAAGTATCCAAATGAAGTGGGCCCGGGTGTGTACGATATTCACAGCCCGCGTATTCCACCGGTGGAAGACATGCTGCGCCTGATTGCTAAAGCTGCTGAAGTGGTGCCGGTAGAGCTACTGTGGGTGAACCCGGATTGCGGCCTGAAAACCCGTAACTGGCCAGAAACCGAAGCAGCCTTGGCCAATATGCTAGAAGCCACCCGCCAGGCGCGTCAGCATTTAGCCGAACATGGCAAGCTGCCAAGCTTTGCCAGCATCCCGGCTAAGCCGCATGTGCATGGCGCGTGTGCTTGTCACTAAGATCATTCCTCTTCCCGCAAAAGGGGGAGAGGCACATTCTTAAATAGCTTAAGATTGAATGATCGTAGGGCGGGTGAAACCCGCCGATTTTGTAGCATTCCATGCCAAAGTCTGGCGGGTTTCACCCGCCCTACAAAAGCACCGTATCGTATTGGTTTAACGTGATGCGTATAGGGGGGGCATGGCCATATGCCCCCTTATGAATAACCCCACTTTCCCGATCTAATGCAGCCTTAAGCCTGACCCGCTACTAGCTTTCAATAGTACAATGTTTGCTGTTATAAGCTAGACAGGATAATTATGCAGCAGCCTGCACTCCCTCCCGATGAAGCTTTACGTGTGGAAACGCTACGTGAGCTGTTGATTCTGGATACGCCGCCTGAAGCGCGCTTTGATAATCTCACTCGCGCCGCAGCGGCTTTTTTTCGTGTGCAAATTGCGCTAGTCAGCCTTATTGATACAAACCGGCAATGGTTCAAGTCGGCCTGTGGGCTGGACGCCAAGGAAACACCGCGTGATATCTCTTTTTGTGGCCACGCTATTTTGCAAGATGAGGTGTTTGTGATTGAAGACGCTTTGCTGGACGAGCGCTTCTTTGATAATCCACTCGTAACCGGCGAGCCAAAAATTCGCTTCTATGCCGGAGCGTCCTTAAAAGCCAGTAATGGCATGAACCTTGGCACGCTCTGCCTGATCGACCCCCATCCCCGTAAGTTGCTAGATTTTGAAATAGAAATGCTTTCCGATATGGCAAAGCTGGTAGAGCAGGAGCTGGAAAGGCCGATGCCTAGGGCTGAGGTGGTGGTGGTTTAGGGGGCGGGTGAGAAATATGGCCTCGTCGTTTGCTTGGCAAGCTTGAGAAACAGGCGAGTCATGCTGGGCGGCTTAGTTTTATCACCCCGTGCTGATTACTCCTTGTGATGTTGGAGATAGATTGGTGGGTTAGGCCTTCGGCTAACCTGCCCTGCATTATTCTGTCCTGCTTTTAATCTCCCTCATGTCTGCAGATTTTAGGTTTATTGATAAACCCCCGCCTCATTGCCGCATTGCAATCGCAACCCTATTTAGGGCATTCATATTGGCAATGGCAAATGTCAGGTCTGATATTTCTTGCTC
Organism: Pseudomonadota bacterium; assembly: GCA_026399755.1. Lineage (GTDB taxonomy): Bacteria > Pseudomonadota > Gammaproteobacteria > Burkholderiales > Chitinibacteraceae > Iodobacter. The sequence continues at coordinate 48,115 of JAPLQI010000108.1, read as the reverse complement.
GTTAAAATATTTCTTTAAAAGCTCGAAATCAGCATCGGGGGCGTGGGTGGTGGCGATTTGGCTGAGTGATTCGGCCCATTGAAATGCCACGCGTTCTTGCTCGCTAAAGAGCGGGCTGCAGTGCCAGCCTGCCAGGCTATCTAAACGCTCGTCATTTTCCCCTGCGGCCCTTAAGGCTTTGCTATGCAGTTTCAGGCAAAACGAGCAGCCATTGACTTGCGAAACACGCAAATATACCCATTCCAGCAGCGTTTTATTTAAGGCGCTGCTTTCTAAATAGCTTTTAACGCTGCGTAATCCCGTAAGTGCTTCGGCGGATAAATCAAAGTAGGGCAGGCGTAGCTGGCTCATTTTAAGCTCCTGGCTGATTGGCTGCTGCTAAATGGCGGCTCATAACGATGCGCTGGCTAAGCCGCTGCACTGTGGGGGCACAGAGCATGACAATGCTAAAGGCGGCGGGCCAGGCGGTGATAAAGGCGCGGCCCCAGCTGGCAAAAAAGTGGCCATTTAGGCCGGCCACAATCCAAGTGACCCAGCCGCTCATCACGCCGGACATCAGCAGCGACATCAGAAAAGAGAAAACCCAGCGAAATTTTTGTGTATCAGACATATTGCTTAGCTCTTGTGTGTGTTGAATGAAGATGAGCATAGCAAAAGCGATTAAATGAAAATACAATCATAAAATCAAAGTTAAATTCCAAAAATGAAATCATGCTCGATGATCTGGCGCTGTTTGTTTGTATTGTGGAAGCAGGCAGCTTAAGTGCTGCGGCTAAGAAAATGGATTTGCCGCCGGCCACGCTGACCCGGCGTTTGCAAAAGCTGGAGCAAAAGCTGGGCTGCCGCTTACTGAACCGCAGTGCGCGGCGTATGCAGGTAAGCAGTGAAGGTCAGCAGTATTACGAGCAATGCCGCCCGCTGCTGCAAGCTTTGCAGCAGGCCACGCAGGCATTGGATACCACGCAGCATAGTGTCAGCGGCTTAGTGCGCGTATTGGCGCCGATTAATCTGGCCAATGGTATTTTCCGCTCCTGCTGGGCGAGCTTTATGCAAAAGTATCCAGAGATAAGGCTGGAGTTAAAGCTGAGTAATTTGCAGGAAGACTTGATTGCCAGTGGTGCTGATTTGGCGCTCAGGGCGGGTGAGCAGCAGGATTCAAGCTTTAATCAGCGGCGTTTGGGCGAGGTGCATTGGGTGACGGTGGCCTCTGCCTCTTATTTGCAGCAACATGGCGCACCGCTTATGCCCAATGATTTACACCAGCATCAGTTGATTCTAGTCGAGCCGATGACGCGCTGGGTGTTTGTGCATAAGGCAAGCGGCGAAGAATGCAGCGTGCAGGGCCAGGCGCGATTCAGGGTGAACGAGATGGCTTTGGCGGTGCATATGGCTAAAGAAGGTGTGGGGATTTTATCCTGCCCAATCACGGTGTGCTGCGAGGAGCTAGCGAGCGGCGCTTTGCAGGAAGTGTTGCCACAATGGCAGGCCGATTCCCGCGCTATTTATGCGGTGTGGCCACAACAACGTTATCTGCCTGCCAGAGTACGTGCTTTATTAGAGCATTTACTGGCTTTTGCGGCGCAAGAGCCATTGCTTAACGGGGCAGAAAAGCTTAATCGATAAAATGAATATTGTGTGCACGGCACCATGCTTTAATTTCTTTTTCGGCACATTCTTTTTCAAATCGATACCAAACAGCTAGCAATTGATGTCGATCTGCCCAATCTTTAAAGCGGCCAAAAGCACCTTGATGCCTAAACATCGCTTGTACTTCATTATAAAAATCGGGTGCATATTCTTCGGCAAAATAAACCGGTAATTGGCTGCCTAAGCCTAAATCATGTTTTGTGGGTAAAGGCAGATAGAGATCAGCATCATCTAGATTGCTTGGTAATTCATCTAGATCGATCGTGTCTAAGTATTCGGACCGCAAATAAATTTTGCTACTTTCAATATGAATAAACCCTTCGCAGCTTTGACTAGGGTCACCACTCATAAAATCAATTGCTTCAATGATATCGCTTAATTTTGCTTTCACAGCTATTGCCCCGCTATGTATATTTTATATAAGAGATAGTTTGTTTTTTATCAGAATTTATATTTTTTAGAAGCTGATAATAATACAATGAGTGTAATAATATACCCGCCATATGGATTGGATTGCAATCACTTTTTATCCTGTTCGCGCTGCACCAGATTGGTGAGCAAAGAGCCGCTTGCACAGTTGTTATTTAAACTTGGTAATCCGGTTATTGATCAGTTTTCTGTACGAAGTAAGGTTTATTGAATAAATTTGTTTAAAATATTACGCATGATATTATTTTGGCTGGGTGTTGATTAGGCCATGTTTGATTTTAAAATCTTGTTCTATCTTGTTGTAAATGCCGTTTGATTTAATTTCTTGCATCCCTTTTTCAAAAATATCCGCCATACGTTGCCCATCTTTATGCGTTTTTGAAAAATTTAAATAGAAAACACTGGTTTCAACCAAGCCCACTATTTTTATTTTTCCTTTGTAATTGCGATTGGCATTAATCATTAGCGTACCAGGTGTAGTATTGATTACGCCATATTGCACTCTTTTGAGCAGGATTTTTTTTAGCTGGGTATCGTCGAAAGGGGATTCATCTTTAATGATCTTTTTATTGTCCATTAAAATATTAGGGTAGGAGTAGCCATGGGTAAGGCTGACGGTTTTTCCTTCTAAATTTTTAACAGTTAAGTTTTTATCTTTTGATTCGCTTAAGGCAAAAATAGAGAGCCCCTCTTCAAATAGAGGCGTTTTATGCCATATAAATTTATTTTTATTGTCTTCGGTAATTGAAGTATCAAAACAGGCAACTACTTTACCTCGCTCGACTTCCAGAAGGCAGCGTGCAAAAGGCACTGCATTAAATTGAACATTAATGCCTTGGCTATTAAATGCGGCAGAGACTAGTGTGGGGGATAGCCCTTCTACCCCACGCTTATCTGCGCGCAATGATGAAAAAGGCGCCCAATCATCTTCGGCATTAATAAGTACCGTTTCAGCAAGAAGGGGGGCTGAAAATACAGTGATTACAATGCAAAAAGTAAGTAAACGCATATCTTTTCCTTTACATAAATTGCATTCAATTCCCTTTAGTTTATAGCACGAGTGCTGAGATTTTTTCTTACTCTAAGCGCGGGCTATATCAGCGCCACTTCTGCATCTCTCATTCCTGTTTGCAAACGCCATAGCGCGGCATAGCTGCCGTTTGCAGCCAGTAAGATTTCATGCGTGCCTGCCTCGATAATCTCGCCCTGTTCCATCACGTAAATACAGTGGGCATTACGCACGGTAGACAGGCGGTGCGCTACCACCAAAGTGGTGCGGCCCTTGGCGATTTTATCGAGCGATCTTTGAATAGCCGCTTCGGTTTCGTTATCCACCGCACTGGTGGCCTCGTCCAATACCAAGATTTTTGGATCTTTGAAAATAGCCCTTGCCAGCGCCAAGCGTTGGCGCTGCCCGCCCGATAATTTTTGCCCACGCTCGCCTATTTGGGTGTCGTAGCCTTGGGGCAGGCGCTCGATAAATTCATGCGCTTCGGCGGCGCGAGATGCGGCGATCACAGCGCTTATATCCACATCGCTTTGGCCGTAAGCGATATTTTGTGCAATGCTGGCATCGCTTAAAAACACATCCTGCCCCACATAGCCAATGGCGCGGCGCAGATCGAGCAGGGCAATGTCCGTACTTTTCATACCGTCGATTTTAATGCTGCCACTATTGGCATCGTAAAAACGTAGCAGCAGTTTAAGTAGCGTGCTTTTGCCAGATCCAGTTGCGCCGACAAAAGCCACGGTTTGCCCTGCGGCGATATGCAGGGAAATATCTTTAAGCACCGCCTGCTCGCCATAGGCAAAGTGGATGTGCTCAAAGCTAAGCGCGCCTTTAATCTGGCCCAGAGGCTTGCCTTCGTAATGGATATGCACGGGGGTATCGAGCAGATTAAGTACCCGCTCAATTGCCGTCATCGAGCGCTGATAAAGATCGGCAATATCGGCAAGCCCTGTCAGTGGCCAAAGCAGGCGCTGGGTTAGGAACACCAATACCGAATAACTGCCCACGCCAATCTGGCCATGCAGCGCCAAATAGCCGCCGTAAACCAGCGTCACCAGAAAGCCGGATAAAATTGCCATGCGGATGATTGGAATGATGGCTGATGAGAGTTGAATCGCTGCGGCATTGGTTTGGCGGTAATGATTGCTGGCGTCAAAAATATGCGCGGCTTCAAATTTTTCGGCAGTAAAAGCCTTGATGGTGGCAATGCCCAGCAGATTATTATTTAAACGCCCGCTGATCACTCCGGCCGCTTCACGCACGGCGGCATAGTGCGGGGCAATGCGACGCTGAAACCAGAATGCGCCAAATAAGATCAGCGGCACAGGCGCAAGCGCAATCAGGGCTAGCTGAGGTGCAATATAGAAAAACACCGCACTGCACATCAGTGTGGAGCAGAGCACCTGAATAATGCTATTGGCCCCGCCATTTAAAAAGCGCTCTAGCTGATTAATATCGTCATTTAAGATAGCCATTAACTTGCCGGTGCTCTTGTTTTCGAAGTAAGAAAGTGGCAGTTTTTGCACATGGCGATAAGCGTCTAAACGCAGATCATGCTGCAAGTTTTGCGCAAGATTACGCCAGCGAATTTGATAAAAATATTGGAATAAAGACTCGCCACCCCAAATAAAAACCGTGATAACACCCAGATAAAGCAGCTGGTGAAAGCTATCAGTCACCCCCAGTGTGGCGATAAAAGAAGTCTCACGATTCACCACCACATCGACCGCAATCCCAATCAATATCTCAGGCAGGATGTCGAAAAACACATTGATTACCGAGCACAAACTGGCCCAGAAAGCGTCCCGACGATATTGGCCAGCGTATTGAAACAAGCGGCGGAGTGAAGGCATGGCATCAGCTTGGAGAAATAAAAGGACAATGCTAAATGAATATTACAGAGAGGGGGAGAAAGTTTTTGGGGGGGGATGATGAGTTTACGGGAATGCAGTCGGAAAATAGTGTGCACTTGTAGGGCGGGTGAAACCCGCCATCATGAACAATGAAGTGCTACGAAATCGGAGGGTTTTACCCGCCCTACCGTTTAAATCAGGGAAGTGAATGTGAGCAAAGTCCTACATCATGCTCACAAGCGCATTACCTCGCTCCAAACACCATCCGCTCTGCAAAGCCTTTTCGCAGCCAGCCCATTTGGTCCATGGCGATCAGGCCTAGGCTGCGGCCGTGTTTGAGTAAGGGGCCGGGGTGGTCGAAGTAGGTGATGAGGCCGTCGGTAAAGTGGGTAACGAGGCCAGCGTCTTTTTTGCGCAGGCGGGCATAGCGGGCGAGTTGTTCTGGCTCGCCGATTTCATCTTGGCGGGTAGAGATAATCAGCTCGGCGAGCGTGGTGGCATCGCGTAAGCCCAAATTTAGGCCTTGGCCTGCTACAGGGTGCAGTGTTTGCGCGGCATTGCCGATCAAAACCACACGGCGGCCGACTACGGAATTGAGTGTTTTCAAGGCCAGCGGCCAGCTGGCGCGGGAAGCCACGCTGCTAAAGCCTGCGATGCGGCCTGAAAAACGCTGGCTTACTTCGCGAATAAAATCTTCATCGCTCATGGCTAGGCGTTCGCTGGCAAGTTCTGGGGACTGTGGCCAGACTAGGGTGAAATCCTTGCCATTGGGTAGGAGTGCCAAGGTGGCATCGTCAGCAAAGCGCTCGTATGCCATACCGCCATGCGGCTCGGTGGGTGTGAGCTTGGCGATGATGGCGTGCTGCTGGTAAGGCTTGATGGTCTGGATAATATCGTCGAGCTGGCTAATCAGCTGGCCGCCATCGGCAAGTACCACAAGACGTGCTGTGAGTTGTTCCTCTCCATGGGGGCCGTTGATTTTGATCTGGGCAAAGCGGGCCAGCCGAGTGATTTTACTAACGCGATAGCCTAGCGCTACTTTGGCCGAGCTTTCGCTGAGCGTGCTAAAAGCACGACGGGCGAGTTTGTCAAAATCTACCACAAAGCCCAAAGCAGGTAGATCTAGCTCGCTCGCTAATAGTTCGGTGCGGCCTATCGTGCCCTGCTGCGAGATATGCACTTGGGTGATGGCCGTGGCTGCCAACTCTTCCCCCCATAAGCCCACCTTATCCAGCGCTTCAAAGCTAGCCCAGGATAAAGCCAGCGCACGCGGGTCGGCTTCAATTTTAGGTTTGGCATCAACCAGCAGGGCATCAACACCCGCCGCTGCCAGCCTTTGCACGACCAAAGCCCCAATCGGGCCACCGCCAACAATCAGCACATCTACATGGAGGGGGAGTTTTTCTAAGAGCATATCGACCTGAGTAATAATTTGAGGCAAGGGATGAGTTTAAGGTCATAAGCAGGGTGGGTGAAACCCCATACACGCTAACAAAAATGTTTTTATTAGCAAATAGTCAAAAAATGTAATGACTGCGCTCTCTGCATGGGGCTTTTTAAATTCCCCTTGAAACACGCCGGAGCGAGGAACAAGCGGGGCGGGGTTTCGGCCAGGGAGCGAGTTAGCGAGCCAATCCCGCCTGCCGCCGCCTCGATTGTCCGCAGCGCAGGGGCCTTCGTGTTTCGTGGGGTCGCCTTCTTTGGCTTCGTTTCTTGGCGAAGCAAGAAAGGAAGGCCCCCGCGGTGGCTACCGCTCCAAAATAAACGTGCCGAAGGCACTAAAAAGATATTTTTGATCTTGCTTGGCGTATGGCAGGTTTCACCCGCCATACAAAAAACACATCCCTTACCTTGCCATAATCGCTTCAATTTCAGCCACGGTTTTCGGGCAGCTGGCGTCTAGGTTTTCCATGCCATTCTTGGTGATCAGCACATCGTCTTCGATGCGCACGCCAATGTTTTCAAAGTGCTTGGGCACATTGGCGGCGGGGCGGATGTAGAAGCCTGGCTCTACTGTCATCACCATGCCGGCTTCCAGATTGCGCCATTCGCCTTTGATTTTATAAGCGCCTGCATCGTGCACATCCAGGCCCATCCAGTGGCCGGTGTTGTGCATATAAAACTGCTTATAGCTGAGTGATTCAAGTACGCCGTCGAGCGAGCCGTTTAATAAGCCCAAATCGATCATGCCCTGTGCCAATACACGTACAGCCGCTTCATGTGGCGCATTCCAGCTTTTACCTGCGCGGCAAACATCGAGTGCGGCATATTGCGCGGCGAGGGTGATTTCGTAAACGTCTTTTTGTGGGCCGCTGAATTTGCCATTTACAGGGAAAGTGCGGGTGATGTCCGACGCATAACCACCAATCTCGCAACCGGCGTCGATCAGCAGTAAATCGCCGTCGTTCATGCGCTGATTATTATCGCCGTAATGCAGGCAGGTGGCATTAGCACCCGAAGCCACAATGCTGGAGTAAGCAGGGAAGCGGCTACCCTGACGATAATAATCGTGCAGGATTTCAGCTTCTACTTCGTATTCCATTTGCCCAGGCCGGGCAAAGCGCATGGCGCGAACGTGGGCGGCCGAGTTAATCAGCCCTGCTTTACGCAAGAGGGCGATTTCAAACTCATCTTTAAATAAACGCATTTCGGCGATGGTGCCGCGCACATCGGCGATTTCATTTGGGGCGGTTACTCCGCTGCGCACTTTGGCGCGCACGCCGTTGACCCAAGCGGAAACCCGGCTATCCCACGCTGTATTGTGGCCATAGACGGTATGCAGGCGAGGCTGGTTTTGTAAGATTTCGACAATTTTAGTGTCGAGGTCTTCAATGGAATAAGCGGCATCAAAGCCAAACTGCACGCGGGCCTCATCAGGGCCGTAGCGGTGGCCATCCCAGATTTCGCGCTCTAAATCTTTAGGGCGGCAGAACAGGATATTTTGTGTGTTTGTCTCGCTAATCACTTGCACAAAAACAGCATCAGGCTCGTTAAAACCAGTGAGGTAATAAAAACTGGAATCATAGCGAAATGGATAAGTTGTATCGGCATTACGAATGATTTCTGTCGTATTTGGCACAATAACCACACCAGCAGCTAAGCGTGTGGACAAGGTTGCACGGCGGGTGACGTAAGGCTGCATGGTGGCTTTCCCAAAGAAGGTAGGCAAGATTATACGGCGAGGCGCAGCGCAGCACGTGTTTTTACTTACTTGTGGATTTTACTTATTGTGTGATGGTACGCAGGCAACCTCAAATCATGAAATACGGAGGCCACAGAGAGCACAGAGTTTTATCGAGAAAAACAAGACTTGAGTTCAGTTATCTTATAGTTTTTGAGTATTTTACAACCCCGTAATTAGTATTCGTATCGCAGCTCATGGAATAGGGCTTAAATCTCCCCTTGAAACACGCCGGAGCGAGGAACAAGCGGGGCGGGGTTTCGGCCAGGGAGCGAGGAACGAGCTGATCCCGCCCGCCGCCGACTCGATTGTCCGCAGCGCAGGGGCCTTCGTGCTTTGAGGTTGCGGTTTTGCTTCCTTTCTTGGCCGTTCAAGAAAGGGAGTCCCCCGCGGGGATACCGCGCCAAAATCAACGTGCCGAAGGCACTAAAAAGATGTTCACTGTGTAACATCAGTTATTGTGTTGGGAAGGGGGGATTGATTGGCCATGTTGGCTTAGGTGGTGAGGCCATTGTCGGGTTACGCGATAAGGCTGCTAACCCGACCTACGCGGTGACCTTTATTTTTTTGCCGTACCCAACGATGCTTTAATCGTTTGAAAGCGCTTGGTGCTTTCTGCTCCGCCTGCGTAGTTTTCTAATTTATCTCCAATGACGTTTTCAATGGTGTTGAGCCTGTCGCTTGGGCTGGGGTGGGTGCTGAACATCAGCGCCACTGTGCCCTCCGCAGGGTTGATGCTGCCTAGTGTTTGCAATACCGAGACTAAGCCGTAGGGGTTGTAGCCTGCTCTGGCGGCCAAAACCATGCCGCCGATGTCGGCTTCAAATTCATCCCCTTTGTCTAAGCCGCGAACGAATAGCTCTAAAGCGCCTCGGCTACTGAGCGATACCAGCTGTGAAGCGGTGCTGTTTTTAACATTGTCGGCCCCCGCTTTGGCGACGTTTCCGCCTACTTTTTGCCATTTGCCAGATTCAATCGCCTGCATATGGTGGCGTTTCAGTGTGTGGGTGATTTCGTGGGCTAATACGCCAGCTAGTTCTGCCTCATTTCGAAAGGTATCAAATAGGCCTTTGGTCAGCAGGATATAGCCGCCGGGAGTGGTAAAGGCGTTGATATTTGGGCTATCGATTACGCCAAAGTGGAACACCATATTGGGCTGCTCTGATTGCTTAACTATCCACATCCCAACTTGGTTTACATATTGCTGCAAGGCTGGCGAGGCAACGAGCGGGGCTGCGCCGAGTAAGAGCGAAGCGGCTGAAGAGCCAATTTCTTGCTCTTCAGCAGGGGTGGCTTTATGCAAGGCGTCGGCGGTGTTTTTTACGCCGTCGATTAAATTACTGATATCCAGTTTGCCAAAATCAAAGGCAAAGGCCGCAGCAGGGAATAAGCAGGCCAACATCATTAGACGGATACGCATGATTAGTTTCTCCTGTTTTTTGTGTTGCTGTCATCGCTGCTAGGGGCTTTTTCCATGGCGATATACGCCACTTCTTGTGCGATCAGCTTTTCTTTAGTGGCGCTTTTTTGCGCATCAGAGTCACTTGCCGTGTAGTTTTTTAGCTTGCTAAGTTCTTCAGGATTGGGCTGGGCATTTTGCAGCTGCTCGGCAGATAGCCCTTTTACGCCGGTGGTGACGGTGCTGCCAGAAGAGCCCGTTTTAAATGGGTTTAATGAGGCTAAGCTGGTGCTACTCTCGCCTGCTTTGCCTGTTCTGACATTGAGTAATTTAATCCAACCAACCAGCTTGCTATCGCTCTTGACCTGCATCCATGCGCCTTGGCGCATTTGGATATCCACCACATTGTCTTTTTTGAGCTGGCCAATCACCGTGGCGTCCAGAAAAGGCTTGTCGCGTAAATCAGAATCGCGAATCACGCTAGCGGGCTCAGCCCAAGCGCCGCTGCTTAGGGCAAGTAGCAGCCATAGTCGTTTTTTCATGATGTTTTCCTTACAAATTTAAACGGGGTTCAAACAGCTCGACTTCTTGCTCGCGGCCTTTCACATGAAAGCTGCCGTGCGGTACAAATTGAAAATGTTCATTGCAGGCCAGCCGCGTGGCGTCAGATACCAAGACGCGGGAGATGCCCTTAGTCAGGCCTTCGATGCGTGACGCAAGGTTGACCGAATCGCCAATAATCGTGTAATCCAAGCGCGCATCCGAGCCAATAAAGCCGACCACGGCGGGGCCGGTGTGCAGGCCAATGCCGATATCAAAATCAGCGCCTAAATCGGTTAGCTCGGTTTTGAATTTGACCAGTGCGGCCGACATTTCGATGGCGGCGGCAACGGCGTGTTTGGCGTGCTCACTATCGTTCATGGGCGCGCCCCAAAACGCCATAATGGCGTCGCCAATAAATTTATCCAGCGTGCCGCCGTGGCGAAAAATAATCTCAACTTGTTGCGAAAAGTAGCGGTTGAGCAGGTCGACGATATATTCTGGCGTGCGCGTTTCGGACAGCGTAGTAAAGCCGCGAATATCAGAAAATAAGATGGTGAGCTCGCGCGATTCTGCCTGCTGGCTGCTATGGATTTCCCCCTGAGAAACAAGCTGCTTGACCACACGCTGATCCAAGAATCGGCCAAATAAATTGATCGCCTGCTCGCGTTGGGCTTTTTCAGCCAGATAGGCAAACAGCGCCGCTAGCCAGTAATAGACCCAAGCCCAGGCCGTGGCGGCGGCAATCGGCCAGTATTGATTGCGGTTTAAGCCCAGCCAAAAAACACCTAACCCAGCTAAGGTAATCAGCAGCAAAGCGCCGCCTAAATAAAGGGTATTGATTTTTCGATGAAAGCCGAAAAACAGCAGGGCCATTAAGGCCAAGCCCAGCGGGGCAAAATAGCTGCGAGCAGGCGTCTGCAACCAGTCGCCATTTTGTAAGTTATCAATGGCCGTTGCTAAAATCTCGACGCCGGGGAAGTTGGCAGAAAGCGGCGTGGGGCGTAAATCTTGCAAGCCTGGTGCGGCGGTGCCGATGATGACGATTTTGTTATTTAATTCATGGGCGGGGCGCTGTGGCTTTTCGCGGTTGAAATCAAAATAGAGATCGCTATAGCTGATGTGTTTATGCGCTTGCGACCAATTAATCCGAATATCGCTGCCCTGGGGCTGTGGCCAGTTGAAATCTGCTGCAAGGCGGGCAGGCATGGAGGGGATGCGCCAGCCTTGGGTCTCGGCAAAAATCCAATAATGACGGCCAATTCCATCGGGGTCTTTCTTAAAATTAATCAGGCCGCCGCGCCAAGTTTCGGGGGGGAGCACAAGGGGCAAGAGCAGCGGTGCACGCGCATCTGGCTTGGCGTTTTGTGTTTTTTGTAGGCCATAAATAGCGGGTAAGTCGGCGAGCCTTGCGCCTATGCCATCCACCAGCAGTGTGCTGGGCAGGTAAATATTGTGTAGCTGTAAAACGGTGTCTCTGAAGAGCTGATCGCTATCGGCGCGAAAGGTATCGGGCTCGTTAAATAGCACATCAAACACAATGGCTTTGGGTTGATGCGCGGCAATCGCGCTTAGTAGCTCGGCGTGGATAGCGCGGGGCCAAGGCCAACTGCCCGCTACTTCATTCATGGTTTCTAAGCTTTTCTGGTCGATATCAATAATCACAATATCGGCAGATGCGGCACGGCGGTTGGCGTTTTTCTCTAGCACCCAGTCGCCGCTTCTATCATCAATCACGGCGCTAAAATTCAGCCAGCCGTAATCTAATGCCAGCAAGCTGCTCAGCAGAATAAAGATAGAAAGGTAGGAAAAGCGTTGCAGCATGACTGCGCCCGTAAAGATGCTTCCTGATCTTTATAGCGCTCAAAAAAAATGCCCGCATTTCTGCAGGCTTTTTTTTGGATATGCGGAAAGCGAAAAGGGCGTCAATGCGCCCTTTTATTGCATTACTCTTCTTCGTCCATCACCGCTGTGGTGTACACAGCCTGTGCGTCGTCGAGGTTTTCTAGCATATCGAGCAGTTTTTGCATTTTTGCTACATCGTCACCGAGGATCTCGGTTTCGGCCTGTGGCTTCATGGTCACTTCGCCCATTTCCGCTTTAAAGCCTGCTTTTTCCAGTGCTTCTTTCACGGTAATAAATTCGTAAGGCGGGGTAATCACTTCGATAGAGCCATCATCATTGGTGATAATGTCTTCTGCACCGGCTTCCAGCGCGACTTCCATCAGTGCGTCTTCAGGTGTGCCTGGAGCAAAAATCAGCGTGCCGCAGTGTTTAAACTGGAACGATACGCAGCCATCTGCACCCATATTGCCGCCGCACTTGGCAAAGGCATGACGCACTTCGGCCACGGTGCGCACACGGTTGTCGGTGAGGCAGTCAATCATCACCGCTGCGCCGCCGATGCCGTAGCCTTCGTAACGGCATTCAACGTAATCCACACCTTCCAAGTTGCCCGAGCCACGCTCAACCGCGCGTTGCACATTATCTTTAGGCATATTTGCGTCGTAGGCTTTATCTATGGCCAGACGTAAACGCGGATTGGTTTCAATTTCGCCGCCGCCCATTTTTGCTGCAACGGTAATTTCTTTAATCAGACGGGTAAAGAGCTGGCCGCGTTTGGCGTCCTGGCGACCTTTACGATGCTGAATATTTGCCCACTTTGAGTGACCTGCCATGCTCGAATATCCTGTTAAAGCCGAAGTTTAATGACGGATTTTAGCAGAGAGAGGGCATAAGGAGGAGGGGAGGATTCTTTGCTTGTAGCGGATTTGGCAAAAAAGCGGGGCTATTTGCTTGATCTGGGGCAAATATTCTTGTTATCTCTGGGCGCTTTGAAGATGGCTTGAAATAATTTCCCGCAATGGCTTAGGCTATCAAATCGTCTTCCCCTCGTGTTTCTGCCTGGGATTCTGTTGCCTAGCTGGATACTCGATCAATTCATTCGGGGATGGCGGTATGTTTTATCGCTCTATTATTTCAAGCTCAACTCTTATTAAATTACAGACCTGCATCCTTAAGTATTTTTTTATAACTGCCATCGGCTTTCATGCTGTCTAAGCCACGGTTAAACGATTGGAGTAGCAGCTCTTTATCTTTATGGGTTTTCGCGAAAGCTAGATAGGTCTCTTTGATTTCTAGGCCAGGGCTTTGCCATTCTATGTTTTGCAGGTTTTTATCAGCGTTGATCATATAAAGGCCTGCCGCTTTATTCCCATAGGCGATGTCTACCCGCTCTTTGGCAAGCTTAAGCAGAGTGGTGTGCAAGCTGGATGCCAGATCAAAATGTAAAAGTTTGCTTTCTAACATAGGGGGCAAATAGCTGCCGCGCTCCATGCCGATAGAGAGCGATTCTAGCTTCCTCATATTGCTCAGATCATTTAGGTTGCCACGTCGTGCAAAAAAGCCTAGTTCTTGCTGAATAATCGGCGATGAATAATCAAAAATTAAATCACGTTGGGGATTACGCCAGATGCCTAAAATCCCACATTGCCCATATTCGCCTTCTTTGAGGATGCGGGCCCAAGGCATAAAATTAAATCTCGTTTGATAGCCAGAGCGCCGAAAGGCTTCGGTGCTAATCTCGATAACAGTGCCATATTTGGGAAGACTACGGCTGTTATAGGGAGGGAAATCACCCACACATATTTGCACAATATTGCCCGCATCTGCGATGGGGGATATTGAGAGCAGCGCAGCCAAAAATAGGATACGCGTTCCAAATCTTGAAGCGCAAAAGGCTGCTGTGAGCTGCGATATTTTGCTGATTTGGATTGCTGAATATTTGCTCATCATTGATCCAAAATACAAATTAATAAATTCTACATTTAATTAAAGTATCCCGATCGGGTAGCGCTATGACAAGTAATCCATATTATGTATGCGGCCTAAACGGCACAAAGCCGCAATTGCGGCTTTGTTTTGAAACATAAAATGCTAATTGAGTGGGCGTAGTATTTTTATACGATTTGAATAATTGGCCCTAATCAGCTCTGCTTGTTTATAGAACAGCCAGCGTTACTTCAATATTGCCGCGGGTGGCGTTGGAGTAAGGGCAAACTTCGTGTGCTTTATGCACAAGTGCTTCAGCAGCGCTGCGATCCATACCTGGAATAGATACATTCAGCGTAACTTGTAAGCCAAAACCACCTTTGCCATTTGGGCCGATTCCCACTAAGCCATTGACCGAAGTCGTTGCTGGCAGCGCAATTTTTTCTGCTGCCGCTACAAATTTCATGGCGCCAATAAAGCAGGCTGAATAACCAGCTGCAAACATTTGCTCAGGATTTGTCCCCTCGCCACCTGCGCCGCCTAGCTCTTTGGGCGTGCTTAATTGCACATTCAATTTTTCATCATCAGAAGTAGCGCGGCCATCACGGCCGCCAGTTGCTGTTGCATTGGCTGTGTAAAGAATTTGCATGTGATGCTCCTTGGTGTGATGTTTTACTGCGATGGATTAACTATAGTTCACAATTAAATTGTACACAACTTAATTTTTTAAAAAATCAGCGCTGCTAGGCTTAGATGGTGGCAGGGCTAGAGTTACAGCCCGCTAGAATTTTGTGTTGGGGCGTTTAAATCATCGCGAATCTGTGCCAGTTGGCTGCGTAGCAGCATCAGCGTATCTGTGCTTTGCCCACTGGCGCATAAAAGCTGCACGGGGATGGTTTTTGCTACTTCTTTTAGTGCTTTACCATTAGGAGTGAGCGTGATGCGCACTTGGCGCTCGTCTTCAATATCGCGCTGGCGCTTAATAAAAGCGGCGCTTTCCATACGTTTTAAGAGCGGAGTTAAGGTGCCAGAATCCAAAAACAGCGCTTCACCGATGTCTTTCACCAAAATATTATCTTGCTGCCAGAGCACTAGCATCACTAGATACTGAGGGTAAGTGAGGCCAATTTTTGCGAGCAGCGGCTTGTAAGCCTTTGTCATTGCGAGGGAAGCTGAGTACAAAGAAAAGCAAAATTGCTTATCAAGGCTAAGCAGGTCTAAATCTGATTGCATATATTTTCTGTTAGAGGATGAATGGGGTAGCTACTAGTTTAGCAAGCATGTTGAAGGGATATACAAGCAAATTGCAGAAGACACATCCTGCTCTAAGGGGAAAACCAGCTATTTATTGGCATGATTTGCGAGTTTCACTCCAATCCTATCAACTTAAGCTTATTGCATTGGGTGAATCGGTGTTTATAGGGTGTACAACGACGCAGTCGTTGCGCACCAAGAACGGTGCGCAAGAAAAACGACTTGCACACCCTACACAAAACCCAACAATGTTTTAATCTTAAGTTGCTAGAATTGAGTTTCACCCGTCCTAATATATTATGCCAATAAGCTGAATTCAGCCACATCAATATCAGCCAGTGGCGCAATGCTTTCTACTAAAGTTTTAAAGTGATTGGTGAGCATATGGGTATTTAATGCAGCTTTATTTTGCCATTGCTCTTGAATTACAAAGCGATGATCATTGCTATTGTCTAGTAATAAATCATAGCGGTGGCAGCCAGCCTCTTGGCGAGATGAGGCTAGAGCTAATTGGATGGCCGCAGATACTTGCTGCGCATGATTGGGTTTGGCAATAATGGTGGCTAAAGCAAAGAGTGGGCTATTCATGGATGATCCTTTTTGATGATTTAATGGCGGTATAAAAAATTGGTTTTTATTGCTTTGTTTTAATTAACCATTCTCTGCCACGTAATAAGCCATGCCAATATACAATGGCGAGGATATAACGCTTAATAAACCAATAAAACTTTCTTGGAATATGCGGGGAAAGAAATTTAAATGTGGGATCAAGCTCGCCTTTATAGGCAAATTCAGCCAGCACAATTTTGCCATTTTCTACAGTAAGTGGGCAGCCGCCATAGCCATTGTACCGAGCCACCATATTCAATCCTGCTAAGTAACGGATAATATTGATGGCAACAACAGGCGCTTGTTTACGTACGGCTGCGGCCGTTTTAGCATTGGGGCTAGAGGCAGCATCACCTAGTGAAAAAACATTGGGATAGTGGGTATGTTGCAAAGTATGAGGGTCTACATCCACCCAGCCTGCAGCATTGGCCAGTGGGCTATGGGCAATAAAGGGATGAGCAGATTGCGGCGGCACAATATGCAGCATATCAAAGGCGATTTCTGTGTAAACAATTTTGCCATCCTGATCTAGATGGCTAAATGTTGCTATTTGGTTTTCACCATCTACTTTAGTTAAGTTGCTGGAAAACTTTAAATCAACCCGATAGCGATCCATATATTGCTTAAGAATAGGCACAAAATATTCAATGCCAAATAGCGTGGTGCCAGCATTATGAAACTGCACTTTAATATTTTTTAATACATGGTGTTTCTCCCAATGAAAGCACGATAAATATACGGCTTTTTGCGGTGCACCTGCACATTTAATGGGCATGGCGGGCTGGGTAAAGAGGGCGATGCCGTTTTTTAATTGTTGTACCATTTGCCATGTATAGGCGGCTAAATCACTGCGGTAATTGGATGTGACTCCATTCTTGCCCAGTGTTTCTTCTAAGCCTTCAATAGCCGACCAATTTAAACAGATGCCGGGGCAAACAATTAAAGTGCGGTAGTGCAATATATCTGCGTTTTCTAAAGTAATATAATTACTATCGGGGTGAAACACCTTTGCCGCTGATTTAATCCACTCTACAAAGCGTGGCATGACTTTATGCATGGGCTTAACGCTCTGCTTGATGTCTGTTTCGCCAGCGCCTACCAGTGTCCAAGCTGGTTGATAAAAGTGCTGTGAGGCGGGCTCTACAATTGCAATTTTTAAATTTTTTTGTCTCTTATAAATAGACTGCGCTACGCCCAATCCTGCTGCTCCTCCTCCAATAATGACAATGTCAAACATGTTTTTTCCTTGTGACTTATAAGTTCTATTTGATTGCAGGCAGCTGCTTGGCCAGTCATTGTGTAGAAATCAGTTAAGGCCGACGGCATTCAGTTATAGTTGATTGCTATTTTTTTTTGATATGCCTGCTTAGAAAGTTATGCAGTTTTTATAAACTCATTCTTAAAACTGCCCATGAATCCAGACATTATTCTTCCGCCTTATCCCGGTATTTCCTTAGAGCATGTGCATTTAGTGCAATCCTCGCTCGATGCAGAACGCGCTTTAGCCGCGCTGCAAGTGGCTGATGTGCTGGGTTTTGATACCGAATCCAAGCCTATTTTCTTTAAAGGCCAGCAATCGAATGGGCCGCATTTAATTCAGCTTGCCACCGATCATGAGGTGTATTTATTCCCTATTGTGGCAGCGGGCCATAGCACGGAGGCGATAAAGGCAGTGCTTGAGTCGCCGCACATATTAAAAGTAGGCTTTGGTTTAAGCGATGATCATAAACGCCTACACGCCAAGCTAGGTGTTACGCCTCAGCATGTGCTTGATTTATCCAGAGCGCTACGGGAAAAAGGGCATGGTGACTTAGGTGCCAAGTCGGCGGTGGCGCAGTATTTTGGGATGCGCTTACAAAAGTCTAAAAAAGTGTCAACCTCCAACTGGGCGGCTTCGCCTTTAAACGAGCGGCAAATCAAATACGCGGCAGATGATGCGCATGTGGCCTTATTGGTGTATCGCAGGTGGCTTGCGTTGCGGTAGCAGCATGCAATTCGTCGGATCAGCTTACTATCTTGTTGACTAACAATATATTATTAAATATATTGTAAATGTGTAAAGTAAATGCAGCTAGCAACTACTTACTCATCCGATTTCTCAGTCAAAAGTAGGAGCAAGATCATGAACGTAGGCGGCGTTGATCGTATTTTACGGATTACAGTGGGCTTGATTTTGATCGTTTTAGCGCTATTGGGGCAGATCGGTCCTTGGGGCTTTATCGGCATACTTCCTTTGGCTACAGGGCTGTTTCGCTTTTGTCCTGCTTACAAACTAATCGGCTTTAGCTCCTGCCCTTTAAGAAAAAGCAGCGAATAAGGCAGGCGATAGCCCTTGCCGCCGACTGATGCCATGAAAGGCAAGGCTGCTAGCCTCTGTAAGGGCTATTTTTACCATCGCTTATGTTTACCTATTTGCCCACTATGATTGGCCTGTAACTAATAAAGCTATGGCTTATTTGCTTGACTTAACATAGGGAGCAAATAGTGGCGATCAATCTAAATGCAGCAGGGCTACCCGCGAATAAAATAGACGATGAGCATAAGCACATTGCCGTTGGTGGCCAGGCCTGTGGAAATTGCCATACATCCATCAATGGTGCGTTTTGCCATAGTTGTGGTCAATCTGCGCATATTCATCATTCACTCCTCCATTTAATCGAAGAAGCCCTGCATCGTATTTGGTATTTTGATGCCAAGGGATGGCGCACTATTCCTGTTTTATTATTTAAGCCTGTCAAACTGACTCGGCTCTATATCGAAGGCCAGCGTATACGCTATGTGTCGCCCTTAGCACTGTTTCTATTTATGATTTTCTTTATGTTTGTTGTGTTTTCATTAACCGGTGTGGATGCGGATCTCTATAAAGACCCCGCCTCACGGGCTAAAGAGCGAGTGACCCTGCTCAAGGAGCTGGAGCAGACGAAGACGGAAGTGGCTACTGCAGAGACTGTTCTAAAAAAACACGATGCAAATGTAGATAAAATCGATTTAAATGCAGCCATTATTCAGTTTAAAATTGCAGAAAAAGAGCTGAATAAATTTGATGCTGAATCGCAGGGAACACATGTGGCTGATGAGCCTACCTCTACAAGCAGCAAAGATGGAAAAATAATGATAAAAAAATTGACACCGGTTATGCATCATTAGATTTAGCCATCCGTGACGCGCTTAATAATCCTGATTCAGCGCTCTACAAAATAAAAAATACCATCTATAAATTCGCATTTATTTTGCTGCCCATTTCATTGCCATTTTTATGGTTAATGTTTGCATGGCGTAGAAGGATTGCCATGTACGATCATGCTATTTTTTCACTTTATTCAATGTCGTTTATGTCAATACTATTTTCTTTGCTTGCGGTATTGGCTCATTTTGATTGCACTGGCTTAGCCATCGCTCTATTTTTATTAATGCCACCCGTACATATGTTTTTTCAATTGCGCGGTACCTATTAATTAAGTAATGGCTCTGCTCTTTGGCGTACCGTGGTATTGCTTGGGGTGTCGAGCAGCGCATTTATTATATTTTTAATCATTGTGATATCGATGGGTTTGAAGTGAGTGGGCTTATAACCTAATGCCGATTAATGAGCTGACTCATGCCTAGGCAAACCCGCTTCAAACTTCGCCCATACGCGGCGGAAATCTCTTACTGAGTTAAATCCTGCTAATTCGGCCACCTTTTCTAAGCTATGCCTTGGGTTTTCGAGTAGGTTTTTGGCTTGGGCGATGCGTAGGCTTTGCTGGTATTCCACTATGCCCACGCCTGCATGCTGGCGAAATAGGCGGCTAAGGTTGCGCTCGCTCATGAGGGCTATGGCGGCCAGATCGGCGACGCTCCAGTGTTTTTCTGGGGCGCGGCTAATAGCGTCTTGCACGCGGTGAATATTGGGGTGCAGATGGCTGCGGTGCGCCAGCCACGGTGAGAGCTGGGCATCTTGGCCATTGCGGCGCAGATAAATCACCATATGCCGCGCTACTTCTTGTGCAATCGGTGCACCTGCTAATTTTTCGATCAAAAACAGCGCTAAATCTATCCCCGCGGTAATGCCTGCGCTGCTAAAAACTGGGCCATCTTCAATAAAAATTCGGTCGTCTTCTACACGGGCCAAAGGTGCTTGCTCTCGCAAGCGTTCGATTAAGGTGTGGTGCGTGGTGCAGCGTCTGCCGTCGAGTAAACCAGCGCGAGCGGCCAGCTGGGCTGCGGAGCAAACGCAGGCGACGCGCAGCTCGGGGCTAGCGATGGATTTGAGCCAATCCACCACGGTTTGCGCTTCGGGCAGTAGGTAGTGTTCGGCTGATTTGACCACGCCGCATAAAACCACCAAGGCATTTGCCGGTATGCTTTTTGGTAAGGGTGCTAAGTTGGCGATTTCTAGCCCGAGCGAGCTGGTGAGCGTGGGCGTTGGGGATACCGCATGCAAATCAAAAGGCGCGCCAAGGCCCGCCGCAATCCTAAACGCCTCGGCAGGGCCTGCGTAATCAAGCAATAAAAATTGCGGGGTCAGGATAAAGTAGATGGGGTAGCGGTTCATGGTGGGATTTATCGTGGAATATTTATGTAGGGCGGGTGGAACCCGCCAGTTTTGGTTTGAAATGCGATTAAATCGGCGGGTAAGCACCCACCCTACAAATGATAAAACACTTGCTCAAGCTCGTTTTAATTTCAGCAAAATCATCCCCTTAATCCTTCCTCCAAATAGATTAATCATCAGCCCCGACATCAGTAGTAAAGAGCCTGCCCATTGCAGTGCATTAAGTGTTTCACCAAAGACAAGGTAGGCGGTGATGAGGCCAATTAGGGGGACCAGTAGGCTAAAGGGTGCGACTTTATTGGCGGGGTAGAGGCTAAGCAGGCGGCTCCATAAGCCGTAGCCCAAGAGCGTGGCGATCCAGCTGAGATACGCCACGGCGGCGAGCGAGCCCCAGCCTAAGTGGGATATTGCGGTTTGGATGGCGGCTAGGCCTTCGATGGCAAAAGACAGCGCTAAAAAGGGTAGCGGTGGCACAAGGCTTGCCCACACCACAAAGCCAAACATATTCACCGGCCCTGTTGCGGCAACTTTACGGGTCACGATATTGCCCAGCGCCCACATGCAGGCGGCGCTAAGCGTGAGTAAAAAGCCGAGCAGCGGCATGGATTGCCCATGGGCCGAGCCTATAAAGGCCAAGCCCAAGCTGGCTAAAATCAGCCCCGCCAATTGCGCCTTATGCCAGTGCTCATTAAGGAGGAGCGCCGATAAAATCAGCGTAAAGAAAGCCTGTGCTTGCAATACCACCGAGGCGAGGCCAGCGGGCATACCCAGATGAATCGCACAAAATAAAAAGGCAAATTGCCCAACTGAAATCGTCAATCCATAAGCCAGATAAAGCCGCAGCGGCACTTTGGGGCGGGCGATAAATAGCACCGGTAGCGCAGCAAGCATAAAGCGCATTGCCCCCAGCAAGAGCGGTGGAATACCGCTTAGGCCAATTTTGATCACCACAAAATTTACCCCCCAAACCAGCACAATCAACAGGGCAAGCAGCAGGTCTTTAGGTTTCATAAGGGGGCCTTGTGGCTGAGTTGGGGGCGAATTATTGCAAGGGCTTGTTGATTTAAGTAGGTACAGATTTGGGGTAATTTCTTAAACAGCGGGCTTAGGGTGGGTGAAATACCATGTGCGCTAAGCAATATTTTTTAGTAGCAAACAACGAAAAAACACAACAATCACGCTCTCTGCATAGGGCTTGAAAATCCCCTTGAAACACGCCGGAGCGAGGAACAAGCGGGGCCGCCCGCCGCCGACTCGATTGTCCGCAGCGCAGGGGCCTTCGTGTTTCGTGGGGTGGCCTTCTTTGGCTTCGTTTCTTGGCCACACAAGAAAGGAAGGTCCAGCGGGACGCCCGCACCTAAATCAACGTGCCGAAGGCACTGATCTTTTTGACTTTGCTTAGCGCACATGGGATGGAACCCGCGTACTTTTCAGCCTAGCTCGCGGGTAAGCACCCGCGCCCTACACATTACATTACAGACAAAGCCGCTACAGAATCCGCTGTACTCACAAGATTAGCAAAGCGCCCCGCAAGCACTACTTCTGTTCTTTCTTTGATGTCGTTCGCACTCAGGGTGCGGCCAGTGGCGGGGTGGGTCATGGCAAAGGTGAGGGTGGCGTCAGTGATGAAGTCGATTTCATAGCCCATATCACTGCCTACCCTTGCCGTGGTTTCGCAGCATTGCTCGGTACGTATGCCGGTAATCAGCAGTTTACTGATACTTTGTTTACGCAGCCAGTAATCTAAGCCGGTATCGCTAAAGGCGTTATGTACATGCTTATGAAACACCACATCATGCTGCGGCGGCATCCAATCGAGTGGCGTGACCAAGCCGGATTCCAGCGCAAACGTGCCGCTGGAAACATGAAAAATACGCACGATAGGGACATTTTTTGCCACGCATGCTTCGATCAGTTGGCTGATATTTTGCTGAAACTCAGGCACATCGTCTTCTACCCAAAATGGGCGAGATAGAAAGGATTTTTGTACATCGATTACGATAAGGGCTGTGTTTGACATGGTCTTTTTCTCTGCTTTATGTGTTTGGACAAGACAGAGATTAAAGCAGCCAATGCCTTGTGGTAATGGGCTGATCGGCCAAGATTGGGACAGATTACGCCATTATTTTAGGATGGTGGGAAAGCAGAATCTACCGGAGTGATGTTCCCATTTTGGCTTCTGTGATAAAGCTGCTTATGTACATCACTAAAGGCAAAAACATAGTAAAAAAATTGATTTTCATAGGGTGTGCAAGTCG
The DNA here is from genome assembly GCA_026399755.1 of Pseudomonadota bacterium. Classification (GTDB taxonomy): domain Bacteria; phylum Pseudomonadota; class Gammaproteobacteria; order Burkholderiales; family Chitinibacteraceae; genus Iodobacter. The sequence goes on along the minus strand of JAPLQI010000108.1, from coordinate 25,631 downwards.
TTTTTCTTGCGTACCGTTCTTCTGCGCTCCGACTGTGTCGTTGTACCCCCTATAAAAACCGATTCGTTCCATGACAAAAACTTAACTTAATATCATGCAGTAAACCGTAGGGCGCAACAAGTCTGAGGCTTTATCCAGACGCATTGCGCCGTATGTGCGTAAACCACCATGCGGCGTAATGCAGCCAAGCAAAAAACGCTTGGCTTTATTAGCGCCCTACGGATTTACGGCCATTTCGGTGATTGAAATGTCAGCGTTTTACCATCGGGCAAGATGGCTAATGCGCTGAGCGCCGTAATGCTGTGTGTTCCTTCTTTAAACTCTCTGTTGCCAAAGTTGGCAATTAAGCGGGTGCCATCGCTAAATTGGGTTTCCTGCACGCTGCCGTCCAAGTTTTTCCAGCTGAAATTTGTCAAAGTCTGATAGGCCAGACGTTGATGTAGGGGGCGGAAAAAGGCGTCGAGTTGCTTCAGGTAAGGCAAACGTTTGGCATTGGTTTCCAAGCTAAGGTTCAGCAGGGGCGGCACATTGTAAAGTTGCTCTAACAACTCGTTGATGCTGCGGGTTTGCTTAAATTTAAGCGGATCAAGCGTCCAGTGATGCGTGGTGACGATGCTGTCGTGAAATGCGGCCTGAAACAACGGCACGCGAGTGGCTGGGTTAAAAAACAGCGCTTGGTATTCGGACTTGATCGATACGGTTTTAAAGAAGGTTTCGGGCTGATTATTAGGCCACCAACGGCCTAGGTAATAAGGCGATGTGGTGTTTTTGCGCATATCTGCATCACCCCAGCCAAAGCCTCGCGATTGCGTGCCGTGGGCAAAGGCAACCTGGCTATTGGCTACCGCGTGGCCGTCTTCTGAGCCAACAATCACGCCCAGCTTTTTGCCTATCCATGCCATGCCGTCTTCACGGTTTTGCGCGTCTTGTGCTTCTGATGTGGGCTTGGCGGGGTCGTAATCGTCAAAAATCATGCCAGTGGCGGCGACGTCTAAAAACCAGCTGTTATAAGGGCTGGCGGCTTGCAGGGCGGGCACGCGTTTTTCGAGTAAGGGGCGAACACAGTCCTGATTGACATACACGCCTTCGCCCTGAAAGCCGGTTTTGCGTTTGCCATTTTTAAGCATAATGCCGCAGCGCAAAAAGGCATCCTGCCCAAGCTGGGCCGAGCTCCAGCCGGGGTTGCTATTGCCATCGGGCAGGGCGGTATCGTAAGAATCATAAGGGCCAATCAGATAACCCGCCTTACGGGCGGCGGCAATGGCTTCTGGGTTGGCAAAGCCAGCCTCCCATTGTGGCAAGCCTATCCAAAGCCTAGGCAAGCCTGCTTTTTCTAAGGCGGCCACCATTTTGCTGGATGCGCCTTCGCCCCATGATTGTGGATCTGTTAGTGCCTTGCCAAGGTGTTGAATAAGCCATGTTTTACGAGCCTTAAACGCGGCGGCATCCGTGCCTTTAATATGCTGCTTGAGTGCATTATTGAGGCTGGCAAGTAAAACACCCTGCTCATAACGGTTGGTTTTAATATCTTTAGCTAGGAGCATTTTTTGCCCCAAGGCATCGAGTTTAATTTCTGTTGCCGCAAGAATAGCCGCGTTTAAACTCGCCCAGTCATTAACGTCACCAGTACTAAGCGGGCTTTGGCCCCAGACATAAACATGGCTTGCGCCGATGAGTTTTTCGCCATCTGCTGCTGCGGCTAGTTTTTCTTTAAGTGGCACAAATTTGCCATTGTCTTTGGCCCACTGCCGGTAGCGTTTGGCGGGGGAAAGCCAATCGCTGCCATTGAGGGCGATTTGTACTTCATAGGGGCGTTGAAAATCTAGCTTAGTAAAATCATGGCTGGCCTTAATCGCAATGCCCTTGGTATCTGGCAAAAAATTCAGCTCGTTATTAAACGGGTTGGCAAATAAAACCGAGACCACTTGTTTGCCATAATCCAGCCCCAGCGCTGGCAGACTAAGGCCGTCGGTGGTGTTGATGCCCTTGTATTCATTGCTTAAAGCCTTACGCCATGCCGTATCTTGGCTGGGAATATAGCTGCCTTCAAACAGTGGCAGCAGCAGGCCTTTAGCGCCCGATGGGATAAGTGGCCAGCTGATCTGGCCGCTGCTACTGCGGCTAAATTTGAGCGTTAGCACCGATCCTTTTAAGGCTGCATCCACTTTTGTCCCTTCACCCCATTGCCAGCTGGCCTGAGAGGCGTCTTGTTTTAGCTTGCTGACAGCGGCGGCTTTGTCTGGCAATGAAAGAGGCAGTAAGGCCCCGTTGCCAAGCTTGGCTGTGGCGGCAAGGGTGGCTGGGTCTAGATCGATTTGCCAGTCGCTACTGCTTAAAGTCAGCGCTTGAGCGAGTGGGCTAAATGCAAGCAGGGCAAGGATGGGTGTACGCATGGGGCTATTCAGCTTGGTTAACCGGAGCCTTATTGTAGAAATATAATCCCGGCTGGCAATGTGTTAATTTACAATCCGATTTAATTTATAAATAGTTGGGGCATCAGAAAATTGGTTTTATCCAAATTAATTACAATGTGCGCTTTTTTGATTTGTTTTTTAAGCAATTCAACTTATGCTGTTGAGCCTGTTCCCGTCAATAGTGCATCTATATATATTATTAATAATGGCTGGCATACAGGTCTGGTCTTACCTGCTGTGGTGTTAAAGCAGTTTCCAGAGTTGAAACAACGTTTTGGCGATGTGCCCTATTTAGAAATGGGTTGGGGCGATAAAGGCTTTTATCAGGAAAGAAATGTCACTGCAGGGATTGCAGTACGTGCAATGCTTGGAATGTCTGGGTCTATTATTCATCTGGTGGCAGTGCCTTATGATCCTCGGCAATATTTTAAAAATAGCCAAATAAAAGAAATCTGTCTTTCTAGCGTGCAATTACAAAGTTTAAGCCAAAATCTGGCCAAGAGTTTTGATCTAAGTAGCGGATCTGTTACTGCTTTGGGCAAAGGCTTATATGGGGACAGCGAGTTTTACGCTGCCTTGGGCGCTTATCACGTATTTAATACTTGCAATAGTTGGACTGCGCAGCAATTAGCTTATTTAGATTTACCGATTTGGCCTTATTTTAAATTAACAGCTAGCAGTGTGATGAATGCAATTGCCGATTTATCTGAGCAATGTCAGTAATCTTTAAGCGTATTTAGATTCCTTATTAGGGTAGTGGAATCGCACTTAATGCATCGCGAAAAAACACCCGCTCGCTGGGGCGTAATTCCAGCAGCTGGGCACGTAAGCGCTCCACAATTTGATAGGCAGTTAGGCTGGCGCCCTGCTCAAAGACACAAAACCATGCTGCCTCTAATAAAAGATTAGCCAGTTGCAAAGGGGGAAAGCGAAGCTGGCCACTATCGTATTCTTCCAGCGTAAATTGTGCCCAAGCAAACCAATGGTTAAAGCCAAGTGCAAAGGGGGCGGATAAAGGCTGCAGGGCTAAGGCCGCTTCGCTTAAAGTCATGGGCTGTTGTGCGCGAAATGCGGCCAACGAGCTTGCCTCATGGCAATTGCCGCGTGCAATGCGCAAGATAAATATTGTATTCCAAGCCGAGGCGCTGCCCACGCCAAAACGATCACATATCCACTCGGATAAACCCAGCCAGCGCATGGCCTGAGCTTGTACCGCTGGCAGGGGTTGATCCAGCAAATCAAGCTGACGAAATAGCCATAAGCACCAGCCGATATTTGCGGCCACATGCTGCACGGCATCAATAGAATCGGCCTCGCAAGCGGCCTCCAGTGCATAGCTGAGTGCTTGCAAGGCGGCATCAGCTGATTCTTGCCGCAGCGCACCGCCTTCGGCCATGGCGTCAAACTTATAGAGTAGAGCGCTTAAATTTAGAAATTCAAACCGCACCCTCGGGTTGTAGCGCACCACAGGGCCAAGTGTGGCAGATGACTCCAGCTGCATTAGCAGCACCCTTGCGGCTTCGGTATCGCCCAGCGTGTAGCGGTCCCATGCGTGCACAATTTGCGCCATAGCGGCAAAAGTGGGCCGGGCGCTGGCCAATTGCCCCAAGGCAATAATATGTTCAAAGCGGCTTAAAGCCTGCTTGCTTTCCGCAAGTAAATCACTGCGACGCCATGCCAGGCTGGCTTTCATCAAAGCCAGTGCCTGCTGAAAATCATCCTGCGCACATTGCTGGGCCAGCAAAAAAGGATCACTTTGGCGTAATGCTGCCGGGCGCACAAAGCCATCGTGGCCTTCACGCATGCCTTGGGTGAGATGCTGCCAGAAGCGCATATCCTGCATTACATAATCCACACCGCTACGCTCGCCTGCCATGCCCATTTGGGGTAGGGCAGTTGCGTGCAAACCTAAAAAAGGCCCGAGCTCATCCGCTGAAAGACGCTCACCTTGCCGAGTAAATACAAAATACTCTAGGGCATCTGCCTTCAGCCAAAAAGGCCCACGGCTGCGCTGTGAAAGCTTGAGTAGTGCCAGATCAATTTGCTGATCATGGCCCCAGCCCACGGCAATACCAAGGCAGGAAAATTCAGCAAATGCGCGCGAAATAATCATGCGGATGGATTGAGCCTGCGGAAAAAAAGCCCGAATCGTGGCGGCAGAGAGCGGGCGTTTTTCAATTTGCTGGGCGTAAATGATACGCAGCAATAACCAGAGTGACTGATAGCGCACAGGCCCGCCCTGTACGGTATAGGGCGGGGACAATTCAATCACAACAGATGGCTGTGGACTTGGCTCTGAGCTATGCATAGTGTGGAGGTGAAATGAAAAATGAATAAGGGTTTTAAAGCGCTAATAGAGTAGCACTGAAAATGGAGCAATCAGTATTCTTTGTTGATGATTAAGTTTTTTCTATAAATGTTACAGATGTTACAAAATAGCATATTTACCCGATGATGCAGCATTCTTTATTATGCATCACATCATTAATTAATCAGCTTCGGGAAATAGAATATGTCTTTAAAAAATAAATTATTAGTCATTGGGGTAATGTCATCCATAATGGGGGCTGCACATGCCTTTGATGCAGATTATCAAAAATTATTTAAAGGATATGATGGCTGTTTTATGCTTTATGATAATAGCAGTAAAAAAATGGTAGCTGAATATAACCCTGCTCAGCGCTGTGCCGAGCGTATTCCCGCTAATTCTACATTTAAGTTCCCTTTGGCTTTAATGGCTTTTGATGCCGGAATAATGAATAAGGATAGTGTTTATAAATGGGATGGCAAGCCTTATGATTTACCTGGCTGGAGCCAAGATCAAACTCCTGCAAGCTGGGAAAAATACTCGGTAGTCTGGGTTTCCCAGAAAATTGCACCCGAGCTTGGGCTTGCTAAAATAAAAAAATACCTCGCTCAGTTTAATTACGGTAATCAGGATTTTACGGGGGACCCTGGTAAAAATAATGGCTTAAGCAATGCATGGCTAAGCAGTAGTTTAAAAATATCTGCAAAAGAGCAAATGAGCCTGTTACAAAGATTTGCAAACAGGTCTTTACCTGTCAGCAATAAGGCTATGCTTGAAACAAAGAAAATTATTTATGCAGGTAAATTGGATCAGGGTGCAGATTACTACGGAAAAACAGGCAGCGGCTGGAAAAACAGAAATGACAATGGCCAGAATAACGGAAAAATGCGCGATGGCTGGTATATCGGTATGGTGGAAAACGCAGGTAAAGAATATCTGTTTGTGAGTAATATCACGGATAAAACTCAGCCTGAGGCCAGTAACAAGCAAATGGGCGGCCCCATTGCTAAGGAAATATCACTGCAATTATTGAATGGGTATTTTTCAGATAAATAATCTTGCATTAACAAAAGAGCAATTTTTTTTAGTATGCTCTGATTAAATCGTCATTCCCGAATTTTTTAGCGGGAATGACGGAATTGAATAAATAAAATAGGAGTTTATTTTAGTAAGCTAAATCATCATTGCATCGCTCTGATGCTTGTATTCATAAGCATCACTCAATCAAACTCAACTGCCCATTATTCAAACACACCCTTTTCCCCAGCCACTCCAAAGGAATGTCCGGCAGGATGGCGGAGGGGATTTTTAGCTCGCGCAGCAGGGTGGAGCCGTGCGATAAGATGCCGCCAGAGCGGGCGATGATGGCGCTGGCTTGGCGGTAATGGGCGTGCTGGCCTGGGTCCAGCGTATCCACCAGCAAAATATCGCTGCCCAGTATGCCGCTGCCTTTACCCGGGTAAATCAGCAGCGCTGCACTTTGGCCTTGCTCAGCAGAGCCAGTTTGCCAGAAGCTGCCGCAGCGGTTTCTGGGGCTGCCCACGGGGCTGAACCATGATTGCTCATTAATATTGATTAAGTGAATGATTTATTAGTATGTACTAATAAAATTAAAATAACCTATATATGTGGAAATATATACAAACATAGACATAAAAAATTGTCTTTGGATTGGAGTCGGGTATAGTTGTGATATCTAAACCGTATCATTTAAATTGAGTGAATCAACAATGGAGAACACATCTTTAATCTTAGCATTATCACTGGCTTTTCTTGTAACTGGATGTGCCTCAAGCGTAATTCCTGAGAAAACTACGGGCATTAACTATTCCGGCGGTATGGCGGTCAATAGTAAAACAAAAAAAGCTGATAGCTCTAGCAGATCTCAAGAGGCATTAACCTTTGCTGGTGGAAGCGCAGCTGCCGGTGGATCGTTTGTTGAGGTCATTGCAACTGGTGTATTGGCCGGAATATTGGGTAGTCAACTTCCTCACGATAATGGCGTTCCAGAGGGGAAAGTTAGAATTGTGGTTACTACAAATGATTGCTGGGGTGGACTCGGGTGTTCAAATGGACAATTTATGCAGCCGGCATTGACAGAAATGCAATATTGGAAACTTGGTGAGCCTTTGATGTGGGACAAAACTAGCGAAGGTATATCAATTTTAAGAATGAAACGCAGTATTGCTGCTTCAGCTGTTACAAGTAAATAATTATTTTATACCCGAAAAGCCCATAAAGTTTACGCGTTTTTTTTGTCATTTTAAATGTCATTTTAAATGTTATTTTAAATGTAATTTAATGTGAAAAGCCCGAGTCGGTATGCTGATTTACACGAAATGTGATAATTAATTTTTATTGTGTGAATGGTTCATTAGTATATGCTAATGAAATTGAAGCAACCTATATGTTTGGACATATATATAAATATATACACAAAAAATTGTCTTCCGATTGTAATCGGGTATAGTTGGCAAAACTAATTAATACAGCGGGGTTAAATGTATGATTAAAAAAACATCGATTGCTTTAACTGTAGCCATATCATTGATAACAATGGGTTGCGCCCAGCCGCTAAAAGTTTCTTCAGGTGAAACAGAAGTTAAGTGGGCTGGTGGAGTATTTCGGGCGAGCAATAAAAAAGCCACAATCACTCCGAAGGGGGATCAAGACTTTTTCACTAAAACTAAAGGCAAGGGTGGGTCTGCTGGCGATCAAGAACTGCTCACGTTTTCATCTGCTGCCTCTGGTGCGGGTGCTGGTGCATTAGCAACGGTGACTGTCGGGGTGTTGGCCTCATTGCTTGGTGATTCACTAGCTACAGTTAAGGACAATGGTATCCCAGAGGGAATGGTTTCATTTGCGGTTCTTGCCAATGATTGCTCTGGTATGTGTCCAATGGGTCTGCTCTATCAATACCCGATGAGAGAAATGGCAGAATGGAAGGCCGGAGAACCATTAGTTTGGGATAAACTATCTGATGGAGTTCATTTTTTACGGATGAAACGTGGCTTAACTGCTTCAATACCGGCGGTCGCTAATAATTAATTGGTCTCTATCCGATTAGCCCGCTTTGCGGGTTTTTTTTGTCATCAAAAAGGTAATTGGACGTGAAAATACCGAATTGGTATGCAGCTTTGCACGAAATTCGACAGTAATCGTGTCAAAAGCGCCCATCAGCCCTTGTAGTACCAATAAATACAGAATGATTTGCATGATTTACTCCCTCAAGCTGCGATCAAAATGGTTTATTCACCATTAGCCAATACACCACGATCAGGCTGATAAAAGCGGGAAAGCCAAGCGCGGTCCAGACCCGCTCATAGCGCCAGTATTTGGCAGGTAATTCGCTATTTTCTTTGGCAGCAATTTGCGCCATATCGCGCATTTTGAGTTGAATCCATACCACTGGCAGCCAGCAAGCGCCGGTGAGTGCGTAAAGCGCCATCGAAATCCATAGCCAGTTTGCAGTCAGTGGGTAGCCCAGCCAGTGCGCCATCAGTAATCCAGAGATGGGCTGGAAAATGACGGCAGGCGTGGTAAATAACCAGTCCGCCCGTACTACCCAGCCCGATACCACGGCAATGGCTTGCACATTGCCACTGCGATTGGTCACAAACATATAAAACGCAGTGCCAAGGCCGGTGCCAAACATCAGCGTGGCGGACAAAATATGTAGCAGTTTGAACGTTAGGTAGTAGTCCATTTTGCTTTGCCTTATTAAAGTTTCTTATAAAACGTGTTTTTATTTGCAGAGAAGACTGACTGCTTGCTCATTTCGATTTAATCCCTTGGTTGTCTTCGTGAAACTCAGTGTTCTCTGCCCTCTGTGGTTCAAGATTTGGGTTTTTCTACGGCACATTGCTTACTCGGTGAAAGCAAATCCAGCATCAGCAGCAGCGCCATGATCGGTAAATTTTTAAGCAGCGGGCCAAAGGGATGCCATAAAAACTGCGGCAGCTTGATCGCAATGATGATGCTGTAAGCAAACACCAGCAGCCATTGCAGACGCCAGCTTCGTGTTTGCACACCTAGCAAATCTAGTAAGCACAGCATCCCGAATAAGCTATCCATCGCTACCGATCCGTAAAAAAGCAGCGGTTGCCATGCGCTGGGGATGCCGACTCCAGCAAGTAGCTGGTAGCTATCTGCCCGTGGCCATGCCCATAAGCACACCGCCGCCGTGCCCAGCCAAACCAGCGCCATGGATAATTTAAGTAGCGGTAGCAGCCAGCCGAGTAAGGCATCTCTTGCTGAGCCGTTTACCGGCGCGGCGGCTTGCGGGGCTCGGCTTAAGATTGCAGCAAAAGGGGCTGCATCACTGCAATTACCGGCCCGCAGCATGGTTAGGCTATCGGGCTGAAACAGCGGTAGCAGGGCGGATTTAGCCGCGAGGTTTTGTAAGCATGCCGCAATCGGCAGAGTGATCGCGCTGGCCAAACCCATGCCCTGCCTGAGCTGCTGCCACCATGTTGTAAGCGGTATCGCCAGCGGGCCAACAGCGTTGATGATTTGCTGTTGCGCCACGGGCTGCTCGACTAGTTTGATCAGGAGCGCCAAAACATCATGCAGATGCACCGGTTGCACTTTGCCCACGGCTTGCAAATCGGGTAGCAAAGGCAGGGTGGCTAAGGTGCAAAAAGCGCGGCTGCTAACTCCATCTGGCGCATAAATCAGCGAGGGGCGAACGATGGTCCAGTTCAGTTTTGATTGCATCAATGCCACATCCCCCAGCCCCTTGCTGCGCCAGTAGGCGGTTGGCGCATCGGTATCGGCACCGAGTGCAGACAGATGAATCACTTTTTTGATTTTGCTGGCCTCACAGGCAGCAAACAGCGCCTGTGGTGCTGCATGATGCAAAGCCGTAAAAGATTGCCCAGCTGACTCAGCAAAAATCCCTACCGTGTTAATCACGGTATCGATTCCATCTAAGAGTGGTAGCCAGTCTGCTGCGTTTTGCAGCGCCGCAAAATCGCCCTGTATCACTTCACATTCAGGATGGGCCAGAGCACGGCGGCTGAGTAAACGCACCTGATGCCCCCGTATCAGCAGGGCATCTCTCAAGTGGCAGCCAATGAGGCCATTGCCGAGTAATAAGATGTTCAATGTATTTCCTTTGTTTCTGTATAGAGAGAAATAAATAGGTAAATGTTTAAATCCGGCAAGATTTGCTATCGCACTTCGCAGTAAAACCCAGCCAAACGCTGATACGGTAACGATGGCGGGCGATACCTGAATAAATCCAAGCTGATATACCGCGTGTAGCCTGCCATTTTAAAGGCCCAGTCCACCAATCACGGCCTATGGCTTGATAGAGCGCGGCAATGGCATCGATGCCGACTAAAATCTGCCCATCATCCCGGCGGATATGCAATAAAGTTTGCATCTCTAATAAGCTAGCCGCCGCGCTACGGGCATCAAAATCGGCTGAGCTGATATCAATCAGGGTAAAGCACTGATGGATATCACGTTGTTTAAGCCTAAGCATTTCAAAACGGCATATTGGGCAGGCGTGATCATAAAATATATCGTAGCGTGGCATGGTGCTGCTCCTTACTTGCTGATGTTTTGTAGTAAAACCTTGAAATAAAGGGCTTATGAGTTTGATATATTTGCAAGCCCATCACTTCTCTTCATCTTTACCAAACATCGCCGCTAGTTGACCTATTTTGCCGCCCATTTTTAATAGCTTGAGCAATACGCTGGGGGGCAGGTTTTTAAAGTCGTCATAGCCATGTAGCAGTACTTCTAGAAATTCCAGCACCTGATCCATTTTGACTCGGGTGGCGGCTTCGATTTCGGTGTCGGTTTCGGCTTCAATGGCGCATTGGCGCAGTACGGTGAGGGTAGGGTTTAGCTCACGTTTTTTGCGCTCTTCGGTGATGACACGGAAGATTTCCCATACGTCTTGCAAGGCAACAAAATGATCTCGCCGATCACCCATTTCTTGCTGCACTTTAATCAGCCCCCAGCTTTGCAATTCTTTCAGGCTATTGCTGGCATTGGATCTAGCAACCCCTAGTGTTTCAACAATCTCTTCTGCATTCAGGGGTTTGTTTACCAGAAACAGCAGCGCATGAATTTGCGCTACGCTGCGGTTTACGCCCCATTTCGTCCCCATCTCGCCCCAGTGAACGATGTATTTCTCCATGGTTGGGCTGAGCTTCATGTTATTTCCTTTGTTTCTGTCTTTAGAGAAATTAGACGCCGAATGGAGATGTAATGCAAGTGATATATAGAAGTGTGTGGATTAAATGGTTACGACCAATGCGCCAGCTTGGCCAGTGCATACACGCAAAGACCGCTCAGTGCGACCAGTGCAGGCGTTTGCCATTGGCGGTTAATTAGGTATGAGAGAGCAATCATGAGTAGGCTGTAAATCAGCCAGCCCCAAGCATTGGGCAAGATGCCGAGTAGCCAAGCGCTTGGGATGAGGGGGATCAGCCAGCTGCTGGCTTTAAAGGCCTTGGCATGTTGAGTGGAGGAGGGAGGTGCAAGCTCGGGTAGCTGGCTTTGTAATGCGGCTAAATGAGCATGGATATCTTGGCGTAAGCCCGTAATTAGGCCTTGTGCGAGGGCTGGCTCTATTTCTTTGGCGATCAAAATACCGTAAAGACCAAGGCTGGCTTCGGCTCCGGGTAGGGTGTTTTCTATTTCAACTGGGGGGCGAATGCGGGTGCGCCAAATTTGCCAAGCTGCGCCCGTGATCGCAAGGAGCCAAAGGCCAAATTGCATCGAGGCGGTGAGGCGGTTAAAACCAGCAAGCAGCGCAAGCAGGCTTACACCTAGCAGCAGGGCATCATTCAGGCTTTGACTGATAAGCTGAAAACGATGGCGGCTGGCGGGTAGATAAAGTGCTGCACCGTGCAAGCCGCGCTGAATAAGACTTGGGGCAAGTAGGGCAGGCCCAAGCCATGCCAGCAAAAATATCCAATAGCGGGCACGTTTCGAGCGCGGCCCTTTGGCCTCTAGCACAGCCAACTCCAAAAAAAACCATTGCCGCACCGAGCCTGATTCTTGGTCAGAGAGTGTGCATAACAGGGCGTATTTTTCAGAGGGAGTGAATGGTTGCATGAGGGGATTGTGTGGTTTGTTTAAATATGAGTGCTATTTGTAGGGCAGGAGCAACCGAATCCTGTCAACCTAGCAATAAGCCATAGCATGCCATGTAATGACAAGCATTGAATCATCGTAGGGCGGGTGCAACCCGCCGTTTTTCGTATTTGCATTGCAAAGCTCGGCGGGTTGCACCTTATACGCACTAACCAAATTGTTTTTTCATAAGCAAACAGCGAAAAAATATAATAACCACGCTCTTTGCATGGGGCTTAAAAATCCCCTTGAAACACGCCGGAGCGAGGAACAAGCGGGGCGGGGGATCGCTTGGGAGCGAGGCAGCGAGCCAATCCCGCCTGCCGCCGACTCGATTGGACCGCAGCAGGGGCCTTCGTGCTTTGAGATTGCGGCTTGGCTTCGTTTCTTGGCCGTTCAATAAAGGAAGGTCCCCGCGGTGGCCAACCGCTCTAAAATCAACGTGCCGAAGGCACTAAAAAGATCTTTTTGACTTTGCTTAGCGCATATGGGTGCAACCCGCCGTTTTCCGTATTTGCATCGCAAAGCTCGGCGGGTTGCACCCGCCCTACGAAAATTTTTTTAATTAAGTTGATCGTATTGGCTGCAACCCTTCCGACATCTTTACTCTTCGCTATCGCACATCAAGGCAGCTTGGACTACTTTTCGGCTGAGATGTGGGGCGAATAGTTCGATGAAGTCGTAAGCATAGCCACGTAAATAGGCGTCTTTGCGGATGCCGATGCGGGTGGTGGAGTTGGCGAATAAGTGCGAGGCATCGATGGCGACTAGTTGTTGATCGCGCTCTGCTTCAAAGGCCATGGTGGCTAGAATCCCGATGCCTAGCTCAAGGCCAACATAGGTTTTGATGACGTCTGAATCGATGGCGGTGAGCACTACATTTGGCGTTAGCCCTTGTGCCTCAAAGGCTTGGTTGATTTTATTACGGCCAGCAAAGGCAAAGTCGTAAGTAATCAGCGGCCAAGCGGCAACGTCCTCCAAGGTGATGGGGCGATCTAGCTGGGTGAGTGGATGGCCTACCGGCACCACAATGCTGCGGTTCCAGTTATAGCAATCAAGCATTGCCAGTTCGGAGTAATGATCGATCCCTTCGGTGGCGATCGCGATATCGGCCGCGCCTTCAACCACCATTTCACTGATCTGCGTTGGGCTACCTTGTTTGAGCGACAGGCGTACCTTTGGGTAGCGCAGCATAAAATTATGGATGGTGGCGGGTAGGGCATAGCGTGCTTGGGTGTGCGTGGTGGCGATGGTGAGGCTGCCGCCTTCCACATTCACAAAGTCTTCACCGATGCGTTTTAAATTTTGCGCCTGCATCAGCATACGCTCAGAAATCCGTAAAATTTCCTTACCAGGTGCGGTGACATCCACCACGCGCTTACCGTTACGGATAAAAATTTGTACGCCTAGTTCATCTTCTAGAAGGCGAATTTGCTTGGAAATGCCAGGTTGAGAGGTATGGAGTTTTTCGGCAGCTTCAGAGACATTGAGGCCTTGTTTCGCCACTTCCACTAAATAGCGCAGCTGTTGCAACTTCATGGCAAATCCTTTCGCAGAAATTATCTAATAACCGATTCGTATAAAATCTTAACATATTCGTCTATGGAATTATAAAACGAGTTGTTATGCTGGCAAACTAATTCAAGGTATCAGGCTGCTTTATGGAAATCGGATATATCGTCGCGGGCCTGCTGGTGGGGTTTATTGTTGGCATGACCGGTGTGGGAGGCGGCTCCCTCATGACGCCGATTTTGCTCTGGTTTGGGATCTGCCCCGCTACGGCTGTAGGGACCGATTTGTTGTATGCCGCCATTACCAAGGGCAGCGGTATTTTTGTTCATCATAAAAAGAACAATATCGATTGGAAGATTACCGGCTGGTTGGCAGCAGGCAGTGTGCCCGCTGCGTTACTCACTTTATTGGTGTTGCATAAGCTGCATTCTGATTTAAGTGTAGTCAATGCGCTGATTAAACAGGCGCTGGGTGTGGCGCTCGTACTCACTGCGGTTGCCATTATTTTTAAGCCTCAGCTACTCAAATGGGGCAATCGCCACGCCTCATCATGGTTTCATTTGCCTGCGCGCAAGCTCAATATTGTTACGGTGCTGGTGGGCGTATTTTTGGGCGTGATTGTAACGCTCACATCGATAGGCGCAGGCGCGCTGGGCACCGTGGCATTATTTTTGCTCTACCCTTTGCTCCCTACATCGCGCTTAGTCGGTACAGAGATTGCGCATGCCGTGCCTTTAACGCTGGTTGCAGGTTTGGGGCATGCGGGGCTGGGTAATATCGATTGGCATCTGCTGATGTATTTATTGATGGGCTCTTTGCCAGGCATCTATTTTGGTAGCCACCTGACTGGTCGCGTATCTGAGGCCGTCCTTCGTCCCTGTTTGGCGGTCATGCTAATGATGATCGGCAGCAAGCTGCTTGCATTTTAAATAAGGAGTAAGACGGATGACTTTTGAAGAGAAACTGGCCGACACCATCGCGCTATTGCACAAGATTGCCACTGAGTTTAGCCCTGCCGTATTTGCCAATTCATTGGGCGCAGAAGATATGGTGATTACAGATTTAATCGCTAAACATCAGGTGGGCATTGAAATATTTAGCTTGGATACTGGCCGTTTGCCTGCGCAAACCTATGCTCTGATGCAAAAATCGGCTGAGCAATACCCAAGCCACCCGATCAAGGTGTTTTTTCCGCAAACCGCTGCCACAGAAAGCTTTGTAAATCAGCATGGCATTAATGCTTTTTATGAATCAATTGAGCTGCGCAAATCCTGTTGCCAGATTCGTAAAATAGAGCCTTTACGGCGTGCCTTAGCGGATAAAAAAGCTTGGGTAACGGGACTCCGCCGCGAGCAATCGCCAACACGCACTGATTTAGGCAATCAGGAATTTGATAGCGGCAATGGCTTAGAAAAGTTTAACCCGCTGATTGAATGGACAGAAAAAGAAGTCTGGGCCTATCTGCGCGGCAACGATGTGCCTTATAACGCCTTGCATGATCAGCATTACCCATCGATAGGTTGCGAGCCCTGTACGCGCGCGATTTCTATGGGTGAAGATGTGCGAGCAGGTCGCTGGTGGTGGGAAGATCCAGACCATAAAGAATGTGGTTTGCATGTGAAAAAATAAGACCAATACCCGCCTGAGCGGGTATTTTTTTAGCAACGATTCAAGCGTTTGGCAGATGATTTATATGGCGATATCTGCTTGTAACCGTTGAAAATTAGCACCAAGGGTTTGGGCTGTAATGCCGTTTACCTAAGAATTTTGTCCCTAGCCCCCCTTCGGCGAAGTTGTATAGGGTGCAAAACGCCAGAGGCGTTACGCACCGTCATGGCAAAAACGGTGCGCAAGAAAAACGACTTGCACACCCTATAAAAGCGTAAATATCCACTTAACTATGTTTCGACATTTAACGCAGACAGAGCCATTTTTAAGCAGGAGCCTCTTTATAATCAGCTATATCTTGAAAGAGGGATTGGCTTATCGCTTATTGCGCTGCGTGCTGTGGACAAATGTTTACGCTTAATCGAGCAATGGCCCATTCGTGTGCCGATCCCATTGACATGGTTTGGTCGTCTCGCTAGATTGGTACGGCACATAAGTAATTGCTATGTGCTTTTCTGCACATCATCAGCCGAATTTCACGGTTTTTACGGTGTTGAATTGGTATTAGATATTGTTTTAAGTGGTATTAAAATCAAACCATAACAAGATGAAGAGACCCCAAATGAGCAAAATTCAATATTTAATCGGTGTGGATGGTGGTGGTACAGGTACCCGTATTTGTATCGCAGGCTTAGATGGCGTTGAGATGGTACGCAGCGATGGCGGGGCGTCTGCTTTGGGGCAAGGTATCGATAAAGCATGGCTGAATATTAGCCTAGCGATTAAGGCCGGTTTTGCAGCACTGGGTATTGATCAGCCGGATTTTGCACAATGCGCCGTGGGTCTTGGTATGTCGGGTGTGCATAACCCAGTGTGGGCCAAAGAATTTAAGCAAAAGAACCCAGGCTTTGCAAAAATCGTCGTTGAAACCGATGGTTTTTCCACCCTGCTCGGTGCGACCAATGGCCAGCATGGTGGCATTATTGCAATTGGAACGGGCTCGATTGGTGAAGCATGGTTGCCAGATGGTCAGCGTTTAGAAGTGGGTGGCTGGGGCTTTCCAACTTCTGACGAAGGAAGTGGCGCATTTTTGGGGCTGAAAGCGATTAATCACGTACAACGTGTGATCGATGGACGTCGCCCGCTGACTGATTTTGGCCGTAAATTACTATCGATTACCGGCCAGACAAAGGCTGAGATTTTCAACTGGATGGGGCAAATGAAGCAGGGCGAATGCGCTTCATTGTCGCCTGTGGTGATGGAATTTGCGGCGACCGATCAATACGCGCGCACTTTCTTGCAAGATGCAGGTCAAGAGATAGCGGTGATTGGTAAGGCCTTACGGGCGAATAACCCTGATCTGCCTTTAGCAATCTGTGGTGGTGGCTTGTCCGAAGCCTTACGGCCCTATATTCCGGCTGATTTCCTAGCCAGCACGATCCGAGCGCAAAAAGACTCCTGCGCAGGTGCCTTGATTTTGATTTACCAAGCGGTGGTTTAAGCTAGCTCAGGGATTGAGTTGTGAAACCCAAATCTTGAACCACTAAGGTCACTGGACACACGGCGTTTCACGGAGGAAAACAAGGCTTGAATTAAGTTGTTAGGTTTTAAGTATTTTAAAACCTAACTAACTAGGGTTTGTATCTCAGAGTGGCATGGGGCTTAAATCCCCCCTTGATACACGCAAGCTCCGAATAAGTGGGGCGGGGGATCGCTTGGGAAGGAGCATCCAGCTAATCCCGCCCGCCGCCGACTGGATTGGACCGCAGCCTTCGTGTTATTAGTGTTGTGGCTTGGCTTGGCTTCGTTTCTTGGCCACACAAAAACCATATCATTCGCGGGACGCCCGCAGCTAAATCAATGTGCCGAAGGCACTAAAAAGATAAGCACTGTGTAACATTAGTGATCTAACTAAACAAAGAGGCAAGCATGCTGTCGCAACAAAAATTACTGGTTCTTCGGCCTGATGCAGATAGCGCTACGCCACTTTACTTACAGCTGGGGCATAAGCTGGCCGCTGCGATTCATGCGGGCTTTTGGTTGGCGGATGAATCTTTGCCTTCCGAGCGCAATTTATGCGAAATACTCGGTGTTTCCCGCGTTACGGCTAGAAAGGCACTGGATATATTGCTGGCGGATGGCTTGATTGTTAGGCGGCACGGGGCGGGGACTTATATCACCCCCAAGCTTGAGCAGCCTTTAAATAAGCTGACCAATTTATCGGAAATGCTCAAGCAGCGCGGCTTTACGCCCGGCTCACGCTGGCTAAAGCGCGAAGTGGTGGTGGCCAATAGCGAAGAGCAACTTAAGCTCAATCTCTCATCCAGTAGCCGAGTGAGCCGCTTACAACGGGTGCGTATGGCTAATGATGTGGTGATGGCTTTGGAAGAAACCACGCTGCCATTTAGCTTGGTGCCTGACCCCAACTTGGTGGGCGATTCCTTGTATGAATATATGCGCACGAACCGCTTGTCTGTTGTACGAGCGATACAAAACATTGCTGCAATCAATGCAACTCAAGCTATTTCTGATTTAGTTGACGTGGCCCCAGGTGATGCCATGCTGCATTTAACGCGTGTTGGCTTCTTAGAAAATGGGGTGGCGATTGAGCTAACACATTCTTATTTTCGTAATGATTACTACGATTTTGTTGTGGAGCTAAATAAGTAAGTGTTTGTTAAATAATATTAAAATTATATTTTACAGCTTATTTTTTGTAGTATTAATTGTTGATTCTTCGTTGTTGCCTACATTTTGTTTTTGTGGGCCATTTCCCTCTCTCTCCGCCTGTCTGCTCCTCCTGCGATCTCCCCTTTACTGGGGCTATTCACCATTGAGTTAATTTGTTGTAATCTGAGTCCGCGTAAGTAAAAACACTAAGTCCAGTTTTTAGCGATTTTTTGGTAAGAAAATCTTAAAAAGTCTTGTTTAAAGCCATTTCTTGGCCATTTGCCTTTTTAATAGTTGATACCACTTTGCGAGTAAGACAGGACCATGTGCCCATTGTTATGCCAAGGGAATAGGGGCGTTGTAGGCCCTTGTTAGCACTTAAACAGGCGATTTTTTAGCTGCATAAATTGATTGACGTATAGCGTAAATTTTTATTATGGTTGCCGCGCACGCCCTATCGACTTTGCACAAACGATTTACTTTGGAGATGCAGTAATGAAATTGAAATTCATTTTGGCCGTATCAGCTGCTGTTTTTTCGGCAAGCACCATGAGCGCTCTTGCTGCAGAAAAAGTAAAAGTTGAGTATTGGTCTAATAGCCTTTCGCCAAAGTATGACTCAACCATGAAAGAGCTCACCAGTAAGTTCAATGCTTCGCAAAACGAAGTAGAAGCGGTGTGGGTTGATGTGGGTTGGGATGCTTTCCAGCAAAAAGTGATTACAGCGGTAGCCAGTGGCAACGTGCCTGGCTTGGTGAACCTGCCTAAGCCTTGGATGGATCAATTTGCTCAATCAAAAATGATTCAGCCGATTACCAAGCAAGTAGCTAGCTTTAAAAACGTTTACACCACCGGCGCAATACAAGACGCAACTTACGTGGCCGACAAGCAAATTTACGGTATGCCTTGGTATCAAGTGACTGGCGTGCTGTTTTATAACAAAGATCTATTTGCTAAAGCGGGCATTAAAGAAGAGCCAAAAACATTTAGCGAATTATTGCAAGTAGCGACGCAAATTAAAGCAAAAACAGGCGTGAGTGGTTTTGCACCTAAGCTGGATGAAGATACTTCCGGCTGGTTTTTGTATGAAGGCTTAGACGTTGTTAAAGATAATAAGGCGGTCTTTAATAGCCCAGCGCATGTGAAATATATTGAGCAATTTAAAGCGGCTTATGCTGCGGGTGCTTTCCCGAAAGATGTTTTCAAAATGCAATTTGAAGAACGCATTGCAGCTTATGGCGCGCAAAAACTAGCCATGTTTACCGATGGCGCGCATGCAATCAAACGGACTAAAACAGACGCACCTAAGGTTTATGAAGGCACTGGCGTAGCGGGCTTCCCAATTGCTGGCGGCAAAACACCTTTAGGTGGTTTCCTGTTTATGTGGTCGGTACCAACAGGGGCTAAAAACGTTGATGCAGCGGTTAAGGTAGGTAAGTTCTTGACTAGCGATGAATCGCAATTGGCTTTTGCTAAAGCATCTTCTACTTTCCCTTCGACCAATAAATCGCTGGATAATGCTTTCTTCCAAGCTGGTGCTAAATCGAGCGACCCAGTAGAGAAAGGAACGGCGGTTGCTGCAACCCATATCAAGGCTTCACGCACCCTGACTGTAACGGGCTTGCCTGATGATGTAGCAATGAATAAAAAATTAAATGAAGCTATTCAAGAAGCAATTACTGGCCGTAAACCAGTGAAAGTGGCATTGGATGATGCAGCTAAATTCTGGAATGAGAAGTTTACTGCTGCAAAGAAATAATGATTTAATTTTATTCTGTTTTGAATCAAATTCTTCCAAGTCGTTTCTGTTAGGATTACTTGGAAGAATAAAAAAACCGCAAGATGAATTGGATTAACAATTAATCTAAAGCGGTAATATAAAAGTGTGGAATCAATTCCATCTATATTTGTCGAAAAACCCAAGAGGAAAGACAAGATGAAGCTCAAAAAAATGTTAATCGTTGGCGCAGCATTATTTGCTGCTGTTAATGCACAAGCAGCAGACACAGAATTAGAATTCTGGACGATGAATTTGCAAAAGTTTAGTAGCTATTTTGAACAATCAACAGCTAAGTTCAATGAAGCGAATCCAGGCCTGAAGGCTAAATGGGTTGATATGAACTGGGATCAAATTCAGCCTAAGCTGATTGCTTCGATTGCTGCTGGCAATCCACCTGCACTGGTTAACTTTAATGTGCCTTGGGTACATGAGTTTGCCTTGCAAGGTAATATTTTGCCTCTTGATCAGTATGTGGGTTCTGCTAAAGCCTCTTACTCAACTAACGCTTTGAAAGATGTACAAGTTAAGGGACAGATGTACGCTTTCCCTTGGTACAACTCCACCCAAATTATTGCTTATAACAAAGACATCTTTGCTAAAGCCGGTATCAAGAACGCGCCAAAAACTTTTGACGAATTTATTGCTATGGGTAAGCAAATCAAAGCAAAAACCGGCCAAGCTGCTTTCGCTCCTAAAATGAGCGATATGATTGGCTTCTTCTACTACGCTGGCCTGCCTGTGATTACTGACGGCAAGGCTGTATTTAACTCGCCTAAGCATGTCGCTTTCGTACAAAAGTTTGCTGATTTGTACAAAGCAGGCGTAATGCCTAAAGATGTATTCAAAATGGCATTTGAGCAAGAAATCGCTGCCTATAACAGCGGCAAGATTGCCATGATGACCACAGCGGCTCAAAGCCTGAAGCGTACTGAATCTGACGCTAAAGCCATCTACGACAAGACTGAAGTAGCGCCATTCCCACTTGACGCTGGTAAGCTGAACTTGGGTTCATGGATGATGGATTTCGTTATTCCTAAGGGCACAAAAGATCCTGCAGCTGCGGCTAAATTGGGTCTGTTCTTGACTAACGATGAGCAACAGCTTGCTTTCTCTAAAGCAACTGAATCAACCATGCCTTCTACTAAGAAAGCCAATCTGGATCCATACTTCCAGTCTGGTGCAAAGAGTGCAGATGTAGTGGATCGCGCTCGTGCCGTTGCTGCTAAATCAATGGACAATGCACGTACATTGACACTGGCTCCAGGCATTTTGCCGGATGAAACCGTAATGACTAAGAAGCTGCAAGATGAAATCCAAAATGCAGTTGAAGGCCGTAAGTCTGTGAAAGAAGCGCTAGATACAGCTGCTGCTGCATGGAACGAAAAGCTAAAAAAATAATTAGCCGTTCTGTGTATTAAGCAAACTCTGATATATTGCTTTGTCATTCCCGATGATGTGGGAATTCAGTGATCGTGCTGGGTTTTCGATAATCATCTTCGGGAATGATGACTTTAGATTTGAGTGAACTTAAAGGAACGGAATTATCCTCGAGGGTAATTCCGTTTTTTCCCGAATATTATAATTACAGTCGAGTAGCGCCGTGAAAAACTCCAGCAGCTATACAGGCATTGCCTATTTATTCTTGGCGCCGGCCCTTATTCTGATGGGTATATTTACCTTTTGGCCAGTAGGGTTTAACGCTTACTTAGCGTTTAATAATTACAGCATTTCAGATGGCGTGGCGACTTGGAATAACTTTGAGCATTTTAAATATATTGCTCATGAAGAGTTATTTCACCAAGCGCTTAAAAATTCATTAATTTACCTTTTAATTGTGCCAGTTATTCAAATTGCTGCCTTATTGGTAGCTAAGTTGGTCAATAATAAATTGCCAGGCATGACATTATTTCGTGCGGCATTTTATATTCCTGTGATTACCGCAGTTTCAATTGCCGGTGTGGTTTGGGTTAACGTATACAAATACGATGGTATCCTGACTTGGGCACTGCAACTTATGCACCTGATCCCACAAGGACATGAAGGTGAAGTGGATTGGCTGGGGAACCCTGATGTGGCCCTTTATGGCGTCATGATCTTCACCTTTTGGAAAGGGATTGGCTGGTTTATGGTGCTCTACCTCGCTGGCCTGCAAGGGATTCCAAAAGAAGTTGAAGAAGCCGCTATTTTGGATGGTGCCAATGTATTCCAGCGCTTCTGGAAGATCACGGTGCCGATGGTTAAGCCCACCATCTTGCTGTGTACGCTGATGTCGACCATTGCTGCGATGAAGGTGTTCCAGGAAGTGATCGTGCTGACCAAGGGCCAGGCTGATACCTATACCGCCTTGTTCTATGTGTACGACCAAGCATTCCGCAATTACAACTTCGGCCGTGCAGCTGCGGCGGGGCTTGTCGTGACCTTCTTCTGCATGATTCTTGCGGCCATTCAATTTCGCTTCCTTGGCGAAAAGAAATAAGACGAGGATTCAGACATCATGGCAATGAATAGAAAATTAAGTAATGTTTTAGGGCTTTGTGGCCAGTACGCAGGTTTGCTTGCTTTTGCTGCCTTTACCACTTTTCCTTTTTTATGGGCGCTGTCGGTTGGTTTGTCGGGGGATCCATCGAATACTTGGTTGTTCCCACGCTCATTTTTGCCGACTGATATCAGCCTAATGTGGTTTGAACGCGTGTTCCAAGAAATGCCGTTTATGACCTATATGAAAAACTCTACCTTGATGACCTTTTGGAGCATTGTTGGGGTGGTGGTGGTTTCAATTTTGGCAGGTTATCCACTGGCGCGTTTACGCTTTCCTGGTCGTAACTTCATCTTTGTAGCGATTTTGGCCACGATGATGTTGCCGACCGAAGTGGCGATTATTCCTAACTTTATTACCTTGAAGCATTTGCATTTACTGGATACTCAGTTCGGTGCGATTGTGCCTAACTTTGCGGCCGCTTTTGGTATCTTCTTGATGAAGCAAGCTTTTGAAGCCGTGCCTCAGGATTTGGTTGATGCTGCACGGGTAGATGGCGCTACCGAGATGCAAATCTTATGGCGTGTGATGGTGCCGGTGTCTGGCCCATCGATTGCTGCCCTAGGGATTTTCTCCTTGGTCAATGCTTGGAATGATTACGTTTGGCCGTCGATTGTAATTTCTTCTCGTGACAAATTGCCGCTGGCTGTAGGTGTGTTTAATGACCTGACTGGGCCATTTGCCACCTCATACAGCATGGTGATGGCGGCGATTGTGATGACCGTTATCCCTGTACTGATTTTCTTTGCCTTTACCCAGCGTTACTTTATTGGCGGCTTGGATGGCGCTGTGAAGTAAAAGCTTGCCCTGACAGGCACTGGTGAGCAGGTCCCCTATTTAGACATTAGAGTTCGCAAGGAATCGAGATATGGCTTCGGTTACGCTAAGTAAAATTAAGAAAAACTACACCAAAGATGTTTGTGTCATTAAGGGTGTAGACCTAGAAATCAAAGATGGCGAGTTTGTGGTTTTCGTTGGCCCATCGGGCTGCGGTAAATCCACCTTGCTGCGCATGATTGCTGGCCTAGAAGACATCACCGAGGGTGAGCTAAAAATTGGCGATGTGGTTGCCAATGATTTGCATGCATCCAAGCGCGGCATCGCCATGGTGTTCCAGTCTTACGCCCTCTACCCGCATATGAGCGTGTACGACAATATGGCGTTTGCACTGAAACTGGCCGGCACGCCTAAGGCAGAAATCGATCAGCGCGTAAAAGGCGCTGCCGAAGTATTGCAAATGACGCACTTATTAGATCGCAAGCCAAAAGCTTTGTCTGGCGGCCAGCGTCAGCGCGTGGCCATTGGCCGCTCGATTGTGCGTAATCCAAAAGTCTTCTTGTTTGACGAGCCTTTGTCTAACTTAGATGCTTCCCTGCGCCTGCAAATGCGTGTTGAGCTGTCTAAGCTGCACCAAGAGCTTAAAACCACCATGATCTATGTAACGCATGATCAGGTAGAAGCGATGACACTGGCCGACCGTATCGTGGTGTTTAACGCCGGTATCATTCAGCAAGTGGGCTCGCCGCTAGAAATGTATGAAAACCCATCGAACTTGTTTGTGGCTGGCTTCTTAGGCTCGCCTAAGATGAACCTGCTAGAAGCGGACTTGGTGGCAATTGAAAAGGGCTCCGCCCACGTTCGCTTGCCAGATGGCATTCAGATTCGTGCTGCTGTGGATGCCTCAACTTGCAAAGTAGGCGACAAAGTCACCATTGGTATTCGCCCAGAGCATATGCAATTGGCGAGCGCCGATGCAGTGAATTCGGTACCTGCCCGTGTTGATCTGGTTGAGCATTTGGGCGATATCGTATTGGCGTATATCCAAGTGAAAGGCATCAATGAAATTCTGTGTATGAAACTGCCTGCTGAATCCGATGTGATTAAATTTGGCGATTCAATTCATGTGGTATTCCCAGAAAAGAATTGCTTGTTGTTCGATGCAATGGGTATTGCACTAAAACGCGTTTAATCCTTTTGTTGTATACGCCAAAAAGCCCAGCAATTTATTTGCTGGGCTTTTTCTTGCGCTGAAGCAATTGGATTTAACTTTATTCTGATTTTTCTTATTGGTAGTAGAGATATGGTGTAAGTCTTCGTTCAATTTGGAGTAGTATTACGTCATGGAATAATTCAGGCTAAGCCCGCTAAGGCGTTTCAAAGAGTGCATTTTTATACGCCAAAGGTGGTGATTTTTTTGCCATTTCAGGGCGTTTATATTTTGTTAACATTCAATTGAGAAAAAATGATGCAACATATCTCCGAAATCCGTCATTGTTCTGTTTGTGGTGTTGATACGAACCATGTCGTTGTTTTGGTTAGAAAAACTAATCCATTCAAAGGTGAGAAAAACAGTAAGTTTAAAGAGTTTTTACATGGCGCAATAAAGAGTTGGTTTCTGGGTGCATTTATCGCATCAATGGACGAATTCTCTCGCCATCGTATTTGTGAAAAATGTGGTGACAAGGTTATTGAAGATTAGGTGCTACCGAACGGTAGGTTGGGATAGTATTTTATCAGCCCAACATTTAGTTATGTGCCGTAATTTGTTGGGCAGATAAATCATGCCTAACCTACTTGCTGAGGAGTACCAATGATAAAGAGTGCAGGTATCGCGTTTCACGCCAGCGAATTGGATATCAATGCGGCAGTTACGAAATTTGGTGGGCAACCAGTTTGGATTGATGGTCCTCAGTGGCCTCTAAGCAAAGAGCTGGGAACGCCAATGCGATTCATTTGCCAGATCGCTCTCGACGAAAATATATTTTTGGGATGTGGCGGAAAAATGGCCTATGTATTCATGACAGAAAATGAAGAGTATGTCGATGGTACTTGGGAGCCAGACGGAGGAGAAAATGCGGTAATCATTCAACCCAACGGAAAAGTATCAGTACCAGTTCAAGACATTTCTAACGGACCGACGCTCCAGAACTATATTTCTGTTGCTGGTCACGACAGATTACAACCGCAAAACGTTATCCTCGGGGTTCAATGTATTGCCGGTGAAGATCCAGACTTCATTCCACAAGAACAAAGCTCTGAGATGAGCGAAGAGCAATTACAAGAGTACAACGATAAATTAGGCGGAAATAAAGTGGGTGGCACACCTAACTTTCTTCAGAACGATGAATTTCCAGACGAAATCCAGTCATGGAGGCTGCTTCTGCAACTTGACTCATGCGGTGTACCCTTCAGCATAAACTTTGGCGACTCTGGAATCGCATATGCGTTCATTAATGAAGACGCGTCAGTTGGAAAGTTTTTGTGGCAGTGCTGCTAACCCGCTCTAACAGGTATGTAAGGCCGTAAGTCGTGATGAATTTGTAGGGCGTAATAAGTCTGGTGGCTTTTCCAGACGCATTACGCCGTATGAGTTAAATCGAAAAGCCGGTGTCGGATTATTCCACATCGGTTTTTTATCGTGCGCAACTGATGTTACGAAGTGATCATCTTTTTAGTGCCTTCGGCACGTTGATTTAGGTGCGGGATCCCCGCGGGGACTCACTTTCTTGAACGGCCAAGAAAGTAAGCAAAGAAGGCCGCCCCGACCAGCACGAAGGCCCCTCTCTGCGGATAATCAGCCCGGCGGCAAAGGCTGCTCGCTCGCTGCCTCGCTACCCCTTTACCGAAACCCCGGTCTGATTATTCCTCGTGTCGCGGCTTCAAGGGGAGACTTAAGCCCCGTGCGATGAGTTGCGATATAAATTTGCTGGCG